>NZ_LVJR01000026.1 GCF_001617365.1 Rhodanobacter sp. FW104-R8 | reverse complement strand
CTCCTCGCGCGAGCACGCACCGTGGGCCCTGCTGGACTACGGCATCCAGGCGGTGCTGTGCAGCGAGATCGCGGACATCTTCCGCGGCAACGCGCTGAAGAACGGCCTGCTGGCGATCCAGCTCGAGGAGCTGGAACACCGCTGGCTGCTCAAGCACCCCGGCATCGAGCTGGCGATCGACGTGCGCGGCCAGTTCATCGAATTGCCCGACGGCGGCCGCATCCCGTTCGCCCTGGAACCGTTTGCGCGGCACTGCCTGCTGCACGGCGTCGACCAGCTCGGCTACCTGCTGCAGCACGCCGATCAAATTGATGCGTTCGTCCGTGAACGCGAACGTCAAGAAGCGGCCATCCATGGCCGCACTCTTCAACAAGACCGGCTTCGATCAAACGGAGTAAACGCATGAAAGCTCGCATCGTTACCCTGCCCGGCGATGGCGTCGGCCCCGAGGTCACCGCCGCCGCGGTGGCCGTGTTGAATACCGTAGCCGCGCGCTACGAGCACGCGTTCACGTTCGATGAACAGCTGATCGGCGGCGCCGCGATCGATGCCTGCGGCGAGCCGCTGCCGGCCGCCTCGCTGGCCGCCTGCCAGGCTGCCGACGCCGTGCTGCTGGGCGCCGTGGGCGGCCCGAAGTGGTCCGACCCGAACGCGCCGGTGCGGCCCGAGCAGGGGCTGCTGGCGTTGCGCGCCGCGCTGGGCGTGTACGCCAACCTGCGCCCGTTGCAGGTGCATCCGGCGCTGGCCGGCCTGTCGCCGCTGAAGAACGAGCGGCTGCGCAACGTCGACGTGCTGTTCGTGCGCGAGCTCACCGGCGGCACCTACTTCGGCGCGAAGACGCGCAGCGCCGACGCCGCCACCGACGAGTGCAGGTACACCGTGGCCGAGATCGAGCGCGTGGTGCGCCGCGCGTTCGAGCTGGCGCGCGACCGCCGCCGCCACGTCACTTCGGTCGACAAGGCGAACGTGCTGGAAACCTCGCGGCTGTGGCGCAGCACGGTGCAGCGCATCGCCGCCGACTATCCCGACGTGAAGGTCGAGCACCAGCTGGTCGACTCGATGGCGATGCTGCTGCTGACCCGGCCGAACAGCTACGACGTGGTGGTCACCGAGAACCTGTTCGGCGACATCCTCACCGACGAGGCCGCCGCGCTGGCCGGTTCGCTGGGCCTGCTGCCGTCGGCCTCGCTGGGCCCTTCGGCTTCGCCTACGCTCAGGACAGGCTCGATGGGGCTATACGAGCCGATCCACGGCTCGGCGCCGGACATCGCCGGCCAGGGTGTGGCCAACCCGATCGGCGCGATCCTTTCCGCCGCGCTGCTACTGCGCCATTCGCTGGGCCTGGAGGCCGAAGCGACCGCGGTGGAATCGGCGGTGGAACAAGTATTGCGCTACGGCCCGCACAGCCGCGACATCGGCGGCCAGGCCGGCACCGACGAGGTGCGCGACGCGGTGCTCGATGCGGTCGGCGCCCACGCCGACACCGCCGCCGCGTTCTTCTGCGGAGCGCGCGCATGCGGCTGATGCCATCACCCGGTTTCCCAGGCGGCCACACGGATGTGTCCGCGTTTTCTGCTGCCCCCTGCGCGCATGCGACGCGGATGGTCCCTGCACGCCGCGATGGCGCCGACTCCCTGGCCGTCCCGTCGACCTCCCTCGCGCGCAGGGGGCGCTTCTCTTCAACCGGCGCAGTCGGGGCGGCCTCGGGCCGATCCCTCGCTCCCGGCGCGCCTCGACCGGTTCGGTCGCGGGCACCCGCCCCTCGCCGGGATTTCGTCCTTCGGAGATTCTTTGATGCGCAGTGACCTGATCAAGAGCGGCCCCGACCGCGCCCCCGCCCGCGCGATGCTGCGCGCCACCGGCCTCGACGACGCGGCCATCGCCAGGCCGCTGGTGGCGGTGGTGCACACCTGGTCGAACGTGAGCCCGTGCAACCTCAACCTGCGCGAGCTGGCGGCCGAGGCGGCGGCCGGCATCCGCGCCGCGGGCGGCACGCCGGTCGAGTTCAACACCATCGCGGTCACCGACGGCATCGCGATGGGCACGCCCGGCATGCGCTCGTCGCTGATCAGCCGCGAGGTGATCGCCGACTCGATCGAGCTGGCGGTGGACGGCCACTGCCTCGACGCGATGGTGGTGCTGTGCGGCTGCGACAAGACCATCCCGGCCGCCGCGATGGCGCTAGCGCGGCTGGACATCCCCGGCGTGGCGCTGTACGGCGGCACCATCGCGCACGGCACCCACGACAACCATCCGATCACCATCCAGCAGGTATTTGAGGCGGTCGGCGCGCACGGCGCGGGCAGGATCAGCGACGAGGAACTGACCTCGGTCGAACGCGATGCCTGTCCCGGCGCCGGCGCCTGCGGCGGCCAGTTCACCGCCAACACGATGGCGATGGTGCTCTCCACGCTGGGGCTGTCGCCGCTGGGCTACAACGACATCCCCGCGACCCACCCGGCCAAGGGTGCCGCCGCGTTCCGCTGCGGCGAACTGGTGATGGAATGCCTGCGCGAGAACCGCACGCCACGCGAGCTGATCACGCGCACGTCGATGCGCAATGCCGCGCGCATGGTCGCCGCCACCGCCGGCTCCACCAACGCGGTGCTGCACCTGCTGGCGATCGCCCGCGAAGCCGGCGTCGAATGGACGCTGGAGGATTTCCAGCCGGCCTCGGAACACACCCCGGTGATCGCCGACCTGCTGCCCGGCGGCCGCTACACCGCGGTCGAGCTGTTCGGCGCCGGCGGCAGCGCGCGGGTGGCGCAGGAACTGATCGCCGCCGGCATGCTGGAAGACGCGCCCACCGTCACCGGCCGCACGCTGTTCGAGGAGGTCGCCGCGGCGCCACGCGCGGAAGCGCAGGACGTGGTGCATCCGGTCACGCATCCGCTGAAGCCGCGCGGCGGCTACTCGATCCTGTACGGCAACCTCGCGCCGGAAGGCTGCATCCTCAAGCTCGCCGGCAAGGGCGCCAGCCACTTCGAAGGCCGCGCCCGCGTGTTCGAGGGCGAGGAGCAGGCGTTCGCTGCGGTGCAGGCCGGCGACATCGGCAAGGGCGACGTCATCGTGATCCGCAACGAAGGCCCCGCCGGCGGCCCCGGCATGCGCGAGATGCTCGGCGTCACCGCCGCGCTGATCGGCCGCGGCCTCGGCGACGACGTGGCGCTGATCACCGATGGCCGCTTCTCCGGCGCCACCCACGGCTTCATGGTCGGCCACATCGCGCCGGAAGCCGCGCGCGGCGGGCCGATCGCGCTGCTGCACGAGGGCGACCGCATCCGCATCGATGCCGACACGCGCGAGATCGCCACCGACGCCGACCTCGCCGGTCGTCGCGCCGGCTGGCAACCGCCGGCACCGAAGGTCAGCCGCGGCGCGCTCGCCAAGTACGCGCTGCTGGTCGGCTCCGCCTCCGACGGCGCCACCACCCATCCGCAAACCGCCACATCCACTCCGATCCGCCATCGCGCCACCACCATCGAAGGAGCCACCGCATGAGCAACGCCACCAACCCCCTTGCCACCTCCCGCATCGCCGTACTCGGCTACGGCAGCCAGGGCCGCGCGCACGCGCTCAACCTGCGCGACTCCGGCCTCGACGTGGTGGTCGGCCTGCGCCCGAACGGCCCGACCTGGCACAAGGCGGTGGCCGACGGCTTCAAGGTCGCCGAGCCGGCCGAAGCGGTGAAGGGCGCCGACCTGGTCGCCGTGCTGACCCCGGACATGGTGCAGCCCACCCTGTACAAGGAAGCGATCGAGCCGAACATCAAGCCCGGCGCCGCGCTGCTGTTCGCGCACGGCTTCAACGTGCACTTCGGCCAGATCAAGCCGCGCGCCGACATCGACGTGATCCTGGTCGCGCCGAAGGGCCCCGGCGCGCTGGTGCGCAGCGAGTACGAGCGCGGCCGCGGCGTGCCGTGCATCTGGGCGGTGCATCAGGACGTCAGCGGCCACGCCGAGGCGAAGACCAAGGGCTACGCCGACGGCATTGGCGGCGGCCGCGCGATGATCATCCAGACCGACTTCAAGGAAGAGACCGAGACCGACCTGTTCGGCGAGCAGGCCGTGCTGTGCGGCGGCGCCAGCGAGCTGGTGCTGAAGGGCTTCGAGACCCTGGTCGAGGCCGGCTACCAGCCGGAGATCGCCTACTACGAGGTGATGCACGAGCTGAAGCTGATCGTCGACCTGTTCTACGAGGGCGGCCTGGCGAAGATGCTGCAGTTCGTCTCCGAGACCGCGCAGTACGGCGACTACGTCAGCGGCCCGCGAGTGGTCGACGCCGGCACCAAGGCGCGCATGAAGGAGGTGCTCACCGACATCCAGGACGGCACCTTCGCGCGCAACTGGATCGCCGAGTACCAGGCCGGCCTGCCGAACTACAAGCGCCTGAAGCAGGCCGACCTCGAGCACCCGATCGAGCGGGTCGGTGCCGCGCTGCGCGCGCGGATGCCGTGGTTGCAGCCGACGGCACCGAAGCCCGCTGCCGCGCCGTTGAAGAAGGCCGGCTGACGCTCCCTGTCTCCTCCCCCTGCAATGCAGGGGGAGGTTGGGAGGGGGTGACGCTTTTGACTTTTTACGGGCAAGAGCAACCCATCCTCAACCCTCCCCTGCTGCGTAGGGGAGGGAGCACGACACCGAACTTGTGGGGATTTTCTTTGTGAATGCACAAGCACTGAAAGCCGAGACCACCACCGACCGGCATCCGCTGGCCGGTCAGAGCATGAGCGGCGCCGAAGTGATCGTGCAGGTACTCGCCGACGAAGGCGTGGGCGTGCTGTTCGGCTATTCCGGCGGCGCGATCCTGCCGGTGTACGACGCGGTGTTCCGCCACAACGCCGAACACCCGCGCGCCGATGGTGGCGAGGCGATGCCGCTGGTGGTGCCGGCCAACGAGCAGGGCGCCGGCTTCATGGCGGCCGGCTACGCGCGCGCCTCCGGCAAGGTCGGCGTGGCCATCGTCACCTCCGGCCCCGGCGCCACCAACATGGTCACGCCGGTGCGCGACTCGATGGCCGACTCGATCCCGCTGGTGGTGATCTGCGGCCAGGTGGGCACCGCGGCGATCGGCAGCGACGCGTTCCAGGAGGCGCCGGTCAGCAACATCATGGGCGCCTGCGCCAAGCACGTGTTCCTGGTCACCGACGCCAGCCAGCTGGAAGCGACCGTGCGCACCGCGTTCACCCTGGCCCGCAGCGGCCGCCCCGGTCCGGTGGTGGTGGACGTGCCGAAGGACGTGCAGAACGCCACGCTCGCCTGGCACGGCAGCGGCGAACTGCTGCTGGCCGGCTACCGTGCGCGGCTGCGCGCGGTGGAGCAGTCGGCGCTCGGCGATGCCGACTGTGCCGCCTTCTTCGCCGCGCTGATGCGGGCCGAGCGCCCGCTGATCTACGCCGGCGGCGGCGTGATCGCGGCGGGGGCCTCCGCCGCGCTGCGCGCGTTCGTCGACGCGTTCGGGCTGCCGGTCACCACCACCCTGATGGGCCTGGGCGGCTTCGACAGCACCGACCCGCTGGCGCTGCACCTGCTCGGCATGCACGGCACCGCCTACGCGAACTACGCCGTCGACGATTGCGACTTCGTGCTGGCGCTGGGCGCACGCTTCGACGACCGCGTGGCCGGCGTGCCGGACCGGTTCGCGCCGCGGGCGAAGTTCATCGCCCAGGTCGACATCGACCCGGCCGAGATCGGCAAGGTGAAGGCGGTCGACTGGCACCACGTGGGACCGCTGGTGCGCGCATTGGAACGGCTCACCGCCTGGGGCCGCGCGCACGGCCACCAGCCGCGGCTCGCCGCCTGGCATGCGCACGTGGCGAAGCTGAAGCGCGTGCACGCAATGAACTACGACCGCGCCAGCGCGCTGATCCAGCCGTACGCGGTGATCGAGGCGATCAACCGCCACACGCGCGGCAACGCCATCGTCAGCACCGGCGTCGGCCAGCACCAGATGTGGGCGGCGCAGTACTTCGATTTCCGCGCGCCGCGGCACTGGCTCACCTCCGGCTCGATGGGCACGATGGGCTTCGGCCTGCCCGCGGCGATCGGCGCGCAGTTCGCACACCGCGACAAGCTGGTCATCGACATCGACGGCGACGCCAGCATCCGCATGAACCTCGGCGAGCTGGAAACCGTCACCACCTACGAGCTGCCGGTCAAGGTGGTGGTGCTGAACAACGTCGGCGACGGCATGGTGCGGCAGTGGCAGAAGCTGTACTTCAAGGGCCGTTTCGCGGCATCGGACAAAAGCCTGCACCGCAAGGACTTCGTGCGCGCCGCGCAGGCCGACGGCTTCGCCTGGGCGCAGCGGCTGGAACGCAACGAGGAACTGGAGGCGACCGTCGCCGCCTTCCTCGCCTACCCCGGCCCGGCCTTCCTGGAAGTGATGATCGACCCGGACGCCGGCGTGTACCCGATGGTCGGCCCCGGCGCCAGCTACGCGCAGATGATCACCGGCGATTTCATCCCCTCGCGCGCGGCACCGGCCGCGCCCGGGGACTCGCCTTCCCACATGTTCTGAGCTTTTGACCTTTCCCTTCTCCCGAAGGGAGAGCGACTCGCTACCGGAGCCCCGCCATGAACCACACCCTGTCCATCCTGCTGCAGAACGAAGCCGGCGCGCTGGTGCGCGTGGCCGGGCTGTTTGCCGCGCGCGGCTACAACATCGACACGCTGACCGTGGCGGCCACGCACGACCCGGCCGTCTCGCGGCTCACCCTGAGCCTGCAGTGCGACGAAGCGGCGCTCGGCCAGATCCTGCAGCAGACGCGCAAGCTGGTCGACGTGCTGCAGGTGGCGCACCCGGCCGCCGCACTCGCGGCATGAACGCCGTCGCACCGCTCGCCGACAACGACCGCGGCGGACTGCTGGCGCAGATCCGCGCCGCGCGCGTCTACGAGGTGGCGCACGTATCGGCGCTGGAACCGGCGCCGCTGCTCGGCGAGCGGCTGGGTCGGCCGGTACTGCTGAAGCGCGAGGACCAGCAACCGGTGTTCTCGTTCAAGCTGCGCGGCGCGTACAACCGCATGGTGCAGTTGGACGCGGCGCAGCG
This sequence comes from Rhodanobacter sp. FW104-R8, assembly GCF_001617365.1. Classification (GTDB taxonomy): domain Bacteria; phylum Pseudomonadota; class Gammaproteobacteria; order Xanthomonadales; family Rhodanobacteraceae; genus Rhodanobacter. The sequence continues at coordinate 117,307 of NZ_LVJR01000026.1, read as the reverse complement.
CGCGCGCGGCGTGGTCGCCGCCTCCGCCGGCAACCATGCCCAGGGCGTGGCGCTGGCCGCGGCGAAACTGGGCATCCGCGCCACCATCGTGATGCCGGTCACCGCGCCGCAGGTGAAGGTGGACGCGGTGCGGCGCTTCGGCGGGGCGATGGTGGACGTCGTGCTGGCCGGCGATTCCTACAGCGACGCGCAGGCCGCGGCCGCGCGGCTGCAGGCCCAGCGCGGCGCGGTGTTCGTGCATCCGTTCGACGACCCGGCGGTGATCGCCGGCCAGGGCACGGTCGCGCTGGAGATCCTGCGCCAGCATACGGGCCCGCTCGAGGCGGTGTTCGTGCCGGTCGGCGGCGGCGGCCTGCTCGCCGGCGTAGCCGCATGCATCAAGGCGCTGCGCCCCGAGGTGCAGGTGATCGGCGTGCAGGCGGCGGATTCGGACGCGATGGCGCGCTCGCTGGAAACCGGCGAGCGCGTGCAGCTTCCCGAGGTCGGCCTGTTCGCCGACGGCACCGCGGTGAAGCAGGTCGGCGCGCTGACCTTCGCGCTGTGCCGGCAGCACGCGGACGCGATGCTGCGGGTGGACGCCGATGCGATCTGCGCGGCGATCCGCGACATCTACCAGGACACCCGCAGCGTGGCGGAACCCTCCGGCGCGCTGGCGCTGGCCGGCCTGAAGCAGTACGTGGCCGCGCACGGCGGCGGCACGGGCGCGCTGGTGGCGATCGTCTCCGGCGCCAACATGAATTTCGACCGGCTGCGCTTCGTCGCCGAGCGCGCCGAGGTGGGCGAGCAGCGCGAGGCGGTGTTCGCGGTGACCATCCCGGAGGAACGCGGCAGCTTCCGCCGCTTCTGCGCCGCGCTGGGCCGGCACGACATCACCGAGTTCAACTACCGCATCGGCGACGCCCGCTCCGCGCACATCTTCGTGGGCGTGCGGATCGCCAGCCGCGAGGAGCGCGAGGCACTGGCCGCGGCGTTCCGCGCGCAGGCGTTCGACGTGCTCGACCTCACCGACGACGAGCTGGCCAAGCTGCACCTGCGACACATGATCGGCGGCCGTTCGCCGCTGGCGCAGGACGAACGGCTGTACCGCTTCGAATTCCCCGAGCGCCCCGGCGCGCTGACCGACTTCCTCGGCCAGCTGCATCCGGACTGGAACATCAGCCTGTTCCATTACCGCAACCACGGCGCCGACCACGGCCGCATCCTGGTCGGCATCCAGGTACCGGCGGCCGAGCAACCGCTGTTTCGGCGCTTCCTCGCCACGCTCGGCTATCCGCATGTGGATGAGAGCGCGCACCCGGCCTATCGCTTGCTGCTGCGCGAATGAGCGCCACGAGCGGTGCCGCGATCGCCGGAGCGCGGAGCGGATGCCGCTGGCCCCGTCTGCATGAAGTGACCGGTGACGCCATCCGGCCATGGCCGGCACGCTAAACTCGGCGGATGGCTCCCTCTTCCCGCAAACACCAGCGGCGCAGTGCCGCGCCTTCACCCGCCGCCCGGCCACGACCCGCCGCCCGGCCGGCGCGCCCGGCCGACAGCTCGACCCGCGCCACGCGGGTGCTGGGCTGGCTGCTGCAGAAGCTGCCCGCGGGCCAGCGCGAGAAGGCGCTGGATTACCTGGTGCTGACCCGGATGGACCGCCCGATCGGCGCGCTGCTGCTGCTGTGGCCGACCTGGTGGGCGCTGTGGCTGGCCGCCGCCGATTTCCCGTCATGGAAGCTGCTGCTCATCTTCACCCTCGGCGTGTTCGCGATGCGCGCGGCCGGCTGCGCGATCAACGACTACGCCGACCGCAAGCTCGACCCGCAGGTGGCGCGCACCGCCGGCCGCCCGCTCGCCAGCGGGCGGGTGACGCCGCGCGAGGCGCTGCTCGTGTTCGCCGCGCTGCTCGCGTTCGCGTTCGTGCTGGTGCTGTTCACCAACAAGCTGACCCTGCAGCTGTCGTTCGCCGGCGCCGCGCTGGCAGCGATCTACCCGTTCACCAAACGCTGGACCTACCTGCCGCAGGTGGTGCTTGGCGCCGCGTTCGGCTGGTCGGTCCCGATGGCATTCGCCGCGGCGACGAACACGGTACCGCCGCTGGGCTGGCTGCTGTTCATCGGCAATATCCTGTGGTCGGTGGTCTACGATACCGAGTACGCGATGGTCGACCGCGACGACGACCTCAAGGCCGGCGCGAAATCCACCGCGATCCTGTTCGGCGACGCCGACCTGCCGATCCTCGGCATGCTGATGGGCACCTTCCTGCTGGCGATGCTGTTCGTCGGCCAGCGCGCCGCGCTGGGCTGGCCGTACTGGCTGGCGCTGCTGGCCGCCGCCGGCCTGTTCGGCTACCAGCTGTGGCTGATCCGCGGGCGCGCCCGCGACGCCTGCCTCGCCGCGTTTCGCCACAACAACTGGCTGGGACTGGCGATCTGGATCGGCATCGCGCTGGCGCTGGCGTTGCGCTGACCGGCACGTGCCGCCGGCTCTGCATGACGCCGGCGTGCCGGAATGCGCCATTTGGACGTCTAAATTTCAGCCCTGTCATGCCACCAGGCACCTAACTGTCACAGGCCGTCCCTAGGCTGCACGCCCATCAGAGCCTGTGATGGAAGCAGCGCATCCATAGGCAAGGACGCTTCTGCACGAGACAGCTACCGGCGATGCCGCGCCACCGCGGCGGGAAGGCCTCGCCGTCGTTTCGCACGCATTCCCCGCACGGCTCCGCGATTTCCCATCCTCCCCGGAGCATTCAACTTGCGTATTTCCCTCATCAGCCGATCCATCGGCATCGCCCTGCTTGGCAGCCTGGCGCTCGGCGTCGCCCTTTCCGCCCAGGCACAGGACAGCACCGCCACCCCGCCGGACACCGCCACGGCAAGCACCGACAAGGCCAGGAACCTCGACAGCGTGGTGGTCACCGCGCGTTCCGGCGTGGCGACGCGGACCAAGGCCGAGACCAGCTATTCGATCACCACCATCGACGAGGATCGCCTGCGCATGCAGGCGCCGACTTCGGTCACCGAGGCGATGAAATCGGTGCCCGGCTTCTGGGTCGAGGCCTCCGGCGGCGAGGCCAGCGGCAACATCCGCGCACGCGGCATTCCGGTCGACGGCTTCGGCTCGGTCAACCTGCTGGAGGACGGCATCCCGGTGCAGCATGACCCGGCGCTCGGCTACCTCAACGCCGACCAGGCGTTCCGCCTGGACGAGACGATCGAGCGGATCGAGGTGGTGCGCGGCGGCCCGTCGTCGGTGTTCTATTCGAACGCGCCGGCCGGCGCGATCAACTTCATCCCGCGCCGGGTCGGCGACACGCCGGACGGCCTGGTCAAGTACACCGTGGGCGACTACGGGCTGAACCGCGCCGACTTCTGGTACGGCACGCCGGTCGGCAACGGCTGGAAGCTCGGCGTGGGCGGCTTCTACCGCGTCGACGACGGCATCCGCGACCCGGGCTTCCGCGCCAACGACGGCGGCCAGATCCGCCTGAACCTGGCCAGGGATCTCGAACACGGCCGCTTCAGCGTCGACGTCAAGCACATGGACGACAAGGTCGCGCTGTACCTGGGCATCCCGATGCGTACCTATCCGAACGGCAAGATCAAGGCGGTGCCCGGCTTCGACGGCAACTTCGGCACGCTGGCCGGGCCGGAGACCGAGCACGTGCTGATGAAGCAGGGCAACGGCAGCCTGTACAACTTCGACAACAGCGTGGGCACGCACGTGAAGCGCGACCAGCTGACGCTGAAGTTCGACCACGATCTCGGCGCGGACTGGAAGCTGGCCGAATCGATGCGCTACAGCGATACCAAGACCCAGCGCAACGGCATGTTCCCGAATTCGCTGATGGGCGCGAATGCCTTCCTGACCCGGGCGAAGCCGTTCCAGCCGGCTGGTGCGGCCGGCCTGCAGCTGCGCTACGTCGACAACCCCGCGCAGGTGTTCGACAACCAGAACCAGAACGGCAACGGCCTGGTGGTGATCGGCGGCCTGCGCGGCGTGACCATGCCGGTACAGGAATTCATCAACGATACCCGGCTGCTGCGCAAGTTCGACCTCGGTGGCCAGAGCCACGACGTCACGCTGGGTTACTACCACGCGCACTTCAACCAGGACTTCAGCCGCTACTCCTCCACCGCCCTGCTCGACGTGCGCGACAACGCGCGCCTGCTCGACCTGGTCGCGGTGGATGCCTCCGGCCAGCCGCTGGGCACGCTCACCGACCACGGCATCTACCGTTACGGCTACGAGTGGGAAAACGCCAGCGGCAGTTCGTCGACCGATGCGCTCTACCTGTCCGACGAGTGGCAGGCGACCGACGCGCTGCGCATCGACGGCGGCGTGCGCTGGGAGCGCGTGAACACCAAGGGGTGGGTCGAGCAGAAGCAGACCGTGAACCTGGGCACGCTGGCCACCTCGCAGATCCAGACCGGCACCGGCCGCACCGTGTCGTACGACCACAGCTTCAGCAAGCCGGGCTGGACGCTGGGCGCCAACTGGCAGTTCTCCGAACGCTCCGGCGTATTCGCGCGCTGGACCTCGGCGTTCCGCCTGCCGAACCTGAGCAGCTACATCACCAACGCGACCGCCACGCCGATCATCCAGACCATGAAACTGGGCGAGGTGGGCTACAAGTATTCCGACCGCCAGGTCGACCTGTACGCCACCGCGTTCTACACCAAGTACGACAACGTCGGCTTCAGCAACTACGTGTTCAACCCGAACAACAACACCTCGGTCGCGCAGCAGGGTTACGCCAGCACCAAGACCAAGGGCCTGGAGCTGGAAGGCACCTGGTTCCCGACCAGCTGGTTCGACGTGCAGCTCACCGCCACCTGGCAGGACCCGCAGTACGAAGGGCTGCGCTACACCGACAAGGGCAGCACCGGCCCGGTCCTGCGCAACTACACCGGCAACCAGCTGATCCGCGTGCCGAAGCTGAGCTACCGCGTGGTGCCCGGGGTGAACCTGCTCGACGGGCAACTGCGGCTGCAGCTGTCCTACGAACATGAAGGCCAGCGCTTCGTCGACACCGCCAACTCGGTGCGGCTGCCGTCGTACGACGTGCTCGGCGCCAGTGCGCGCTACGACGTGTCGCCCGCGTTTTCCGTGTACCTGTACGCCGACAACCTCACCAACTCGCTGGGCCTGACCGAGGGCAACCCGCGTGCCGGCGAGCTGCAGAGCGCGGACGCCGGGGCGAACACGTTCATCGCGCGGCCGGTGCTGGGCCGTTCGTACCGTGCCGCGGTGATGTACCGCTTCTGACCCCGCGCGGCCGGGCGGCTTGCCGCCCGGCCGCTGCCGGAGTGTCGCCCGCGCCCGACGGCCGCCCGCCGACCCGCCACCGGCCACGGCCGCACGCCATCACACCCCCGCCACCGGCCGCCATCGGAAATCCGCCATGAACCCGCGCCTGCGCCACCGCCTGACCCACCTTCTCGCCGGCCTGCTGCTGGCTGGCCTGATGCTGTTGCTCGGCATGGTGCAGGCCGCCACCAGCCGGGCCGGGCACGCGCAGCCCGGCCTGACCTTGCATGGCGAACTGGACGGCACGGACAACCAGACCTACCGCATGCTGCCGTTCGAGGTGCCCGCGGGCACCAGCCGCATCACCGTGCAGTTCGACTACAGCGGCCACGACGACGAGCGCACCACGATCGACCTGGGCCTGCTCGGCCCGGACGGCTTCCACGGCCAGGACGGCTTTCGCGGCTGGAGCGGCGGCTCGAAGCACGTGTTCACCGTGTCCGCCACCGACGCCACGCCCTCCTACCTGCCCGGCGCGATCCGCCCGGGCCGCTGGAGCCTGCTGCTGGGCATCCCCAACATCCGCCGCAACAGCCGCTCCCGCTACACCGCGAACATCTGGTTCGGCCGGCCGGACGACCCCGCGTGGGAACCGGCCGTGCTGAATCCGCCGCTGCGCCGCGACGCGCGCTGGTACCGCGGCGACCTGCACATGCACGACGCGCACAGCGATGCCAGCTGCGCCAGCCAGTCCGGCCAGCGCGTGCCCTGCCCGCTGTTCCTCACCGTCGAGGCGGCGGCGCGGCAGGGCCTGGATTTCATCTCGATCACCGACCACAACACGGTGTCGCAGGCGAACCCGATGCGCGAGCTGCAGCCGTACTTCGACCGCCTGCTGCTGATCCCCGGCCGCGAGATCACCACCTTCAGCGGCCACGCCAACCTGTTCGGCAGCACCGCGCCGGTGGACTTCCGCGTCGACGGCCGCGAGGTGAAGGACTGGAACACCCTGCTGCAGCGGATCGCGCCGCTGCACGGCCTGCTCTCGATCAACCACCCGGTCCGCCCCAGCGGCGAGAACTGCATGGGTTGCGGCTGGACCGCCGTGCCGCCGGTCGACATGGCGCAGGTGCAGGCGATCGAGATCGTCAACGACGGCGACGCCGGCACGCCCCTCTCCGGCGTGCCGTTCTGGGAACAGCAACTCGCCCGGGGCTACCGGCTCACCGGCATCGGCGGCAGCGACAACCACGATTCCTCGCTGACCGCGGCGAAACCCGGTTCCAGCCTGGTCGGCCGGCCCACCACGGTGGTGCACGCCGCGGAACTGTCGATGCCGGCGATCCTGGCCGGCATCCGCGCCGGTCACGTGTTCGTCGACGTGGAAGGCAGTCGCGACCGGCTACTGGAACTCGACGCGCGCAGCGGCGGGCAGCACGCCACGATGGGCGACGCCCTGCGCGCCGACGCGGGCGCGCAGGTCCACTTCGAAGTGCATGTCGTCCAGGTATCCGGGAAAAGGCTTGCCGTGCTGCTCGACGGCAAGCCGTTCGCCCCGGCCGTCGATGCCGCCATCGGCGATGCCGACCAGCGCATCGGCTTCGACTGGACCAGCGACGGCCGCGCGCACTGGCTGCGCGCGGAGGTCCGCGACGACGCCGGCAAACCCCTGCTGATCGGCAACCCGGTCTATCTCAACCCTGCGCGCCGCTGACCCGCGGCGACGGCGCCCGCGCCAGCGCCCACACATCCACCCGCTGCACGCCGGCGCGGCGCAGCACGCGGGTGCATTCGGCGAGGGTGGCGCCGGTGGTCATCACGTCGTCGAGGATCGCCACGTGCGCGGGCAGCACCACGTCCTGGCGCAGGGCGAACGCGCCGTGCACGTTGCGGCGGCGACCGATCGCGTCGAGTTCGGTCTGCGCGCCGGTGGCTCGATGGCGCTGCAGCGCGTCCGGATGTACCGGCACGCCGAGCGCGCGCGCCAGTGGCCGGGCCAGTTCCAGCGCCTGGTTGTAGCCGCGGCGGCGCAGGCGGCTGCGATGCAGCGGCACGGCCAGCAGCAGCTGCGGTGGCTTGAGCGGCAGCCGTTCCCCCAGCCACAGCTGCGCCAGGACGCGGCCGGCAGCCAGGTCGGCCTGGAACTTGTAGCGCGATTCCAGCCGGTCCAGCGGCCAGCCGTAGCGGAACGGCGCCCATGCCGCATCCCACGGCGGCGCGCGGCGCTGGCACTCGCCGCACCATGCTGCCGGCGTGGCCAGCGGCAGGGCGCAGCGCGCGCAACAGCTGCGGTTGCGCGGCAATTCGTTCGCGCAGGCGGCGCACAGGTCGATGCCGTCGCCATGATGGCCGCCGCACAGCAGGCAGCGCGGCGGCAGCACGAAGCGCTGCAGGCGCCGCCAGGCTGTCACCAGTGCATCCATGCCGGGCTCCGGCTCAACGGCCCGGCTTGTACAGCGCCGCGTCGAGGATCGACCACAGATGGATCAGCCAGCCGAGCAGGACGATCCACAGCGCCGCGGCCAGCACGAACATGACGACCGCCATCAGCAACCGCCCCTGCACCAGCTGGCCCAGCCCCGGGATGAAGAAACTGCAGATCGCCGCGATCACGTTGCCGGTACTGCCCTGTCCTTCGCTCATCTGGCCGACTCCCTCGGGTGGTGTGGTGGTTCGAGCGGCGATGGTAGCGGCAGGGATGCACCCGTGTGCCGTCAACCATTCGCACAAGTATTCAGTTGACACGCCCCGGAACGGCTTCCACACTTTCGCGCTTCCTGCAGGGAGTACCCGTTCCATGGCCGACACTGCCATCCGCCACGACTGGAGCCGCGCCGAGGTGGCTGCGCTGTTCGCGCTGCCGTTCAACGAGCTGCTGCATCGCGCGCACACGGTGCACCGCGAACACCACGACCCGAACGCGGTGCAGGTATCGACCCTGCTGTCGATCAAGACCGGCGGCTGCCCCGAGGACTGCGCCTACTGCCCGCAGGCGGCGCGCTACGACACCGGCGTCGCCGCGCAGAAACTGATGGATGCTGACGATGTGCTGGAACGCGCCCGCGCCGCGAAAGCCGCCGGCGCCAGCCGTTTCTGCATGGGTGCGGCATGGCGCGGCCCGAAGGACCGCGATATTCCCAAGGTGGCAGCGATCGTGCGCGCGGTGAAGGATCTGGGCCTGGAGACCTGCGCCACCCTGGGCCTGCTCGGCGACGGCCACGCACAGGCGCTGAAGGACGCCGGCCTCGACTACTACAACCACAACATCGACACCGCGCCGGAGTTCTACGGCGAGATCATCCACACCCGCGACTACCAGGACCGTCTGGAAACGCTGGAACAGGTGCGCGACGCCGGCCTGAAGACCTGCTGCGGCGGCATCGTCGGCATGGGCGAGACGCGCGAACAGCGCGCCGGCCTGCTGCAGGCGCTGGCCAACCTGCCCGAGCACCCGCATTCGGTGCCGATCAACCAGCTGGTGCCGGTGCCCGGCACGCCGCTGGCCGATGCCGAGCCGCTCGACCCGTTCGAATTCGTGCGCGCGATCGCGGTGGCGCGGATCCTGATGCCGCGGTCGGTCGTGCGGCTGTCCGCCGGCCGCCAGCAGATGGACGACGCCGTGCAGGCGCTGTGCTTCTTCGCCGGCGCCGGCTCGATCTTCTACGGCGAAAAGCTGCTCACCACCGGCAACCCGGACGTGGAGGCGGACCGCGCGCTGTTCCGCCGGCTCGACCTGCATTCCATGGAGGTGGTCGCGCCAGCGGGCACGGTGCACGCCGACCTTCTCGAAAACGACGCTGCCGGCTGCGGGCAGGGCTGCGGCTGCAGTGCCGCGGCCTGACCTGCTCGAACGCATGGCCGTCCAGACGGCTGAACGTTCCCACGCCAACCTGTTGCGCCGGCTGCGCACGATCGACCACGCCAACGGCCCGTGGCTGGAAAGCGGCAGCCAGCGCCTGCTGTCGTTCTGCAGCAACGACTACCTCGGCCTGGCGCAGCACCCGCAGTTGGTCGGCGCACTCATCCGTGCAGCGCGGGAGGAAGGCGTCGGCAGCACCTCGGCGCACCTGATCTGCGGCCACCGCACCGCGCACGCGGAGCTGGAGGAAGCGCTGGCCGCCTGGACCGGGCGCGAGCGCGCGCTGCTGTTCTCCACCGGCTACATGGCCAACCTCGGCGTGCTGCAGGCACTGCTGGCGCGCGGCGACGCCTGCGTGCAGGACAAGCTCAACCACGCCTGCCTGCTCGATGGCGCCAGGCTCAGCGGCGCCGAACTGAAGCGCTATCCGCACGCCGACGTGGCGGCGGCGGCGCGCCGGCTGGCGGCGAATCCCGCTGCGGCCGCGCTGCTGGCCACCGACGGCGTATTCAGCATGGACGGCGACGTCGCGCCGCTGCGCGAACTGGCGCAGCTGTGCGCGCGCGAGCGCGCCACCTTGATGGTCGACGACGCGCACGGGCTCGGCGTGCTCGGCGGGCACGGCGCCGGCAGCCTCGACGCGGCGAACCTGGGCCAGCACGAGGTGCCGCTGCTGATGGCCACGCTGGGCAAGGCGCTCGGCTGCAGCGGCGCGTTCGTGGCCGGCCCGGCGGCGCTGGTCGAGGGCCTGGTGCAGTTCGCGCGCCCGTACACCTACACCACCGCGATGCCGCCGGCGCTGGCCGCCGCCGCGCTCGAAGCGGTGCAGCTGGCGCAGTCCGAAGCGTGGCGGCGCGAGAAGCTCGCCGTGCTGATCGGGCGCTTCCGCCGCGGCGCCGGCGAACTCGGCCTGCCGCTGGCGGCCTCGCCCAGCGCGATCCAGCCGCTGCTGCTGGGCAGCGCCGACGCCGCGCTGGAGGCCACGCAGGCACTGGAACGGCAAGGCCTGCTGGTGACCGCGATCCGCCCACCGACCGTGCCCGCCGGCCAGGCGCGGCTGCGCATCACGCTGTCGGCGGCGCACGAGGAGACCCACGTCGACCGGCTGCTGGGCGCGCTGGAAACGCTGCGTCTGCCGCCGGCGCGGCAGGCATGACCGGACGACCACGTATAATCGCCGCCTGCTCCGCCGATTCCCCCGCATGTCGATCGTCAACATCTCCGCCTACAAGTTCATCAGCCTGGACGACCTGCCCGCGCTGCGCGAACGGCTGCTCGCGCGCTGCGCAGCGCTGGCATTGAAGGGCACGATCCTGCTGGCGCCGGAGGGCATCAACCTGTTCCTCGCCGGCAGCCGCGCGCAGATCGACGGCTTCATGGCCGGCTTGCGCCACGACCCGCGCTTCGCCGACGTCGCGCCGAAGGAGTCGCTGTCCGACGTGGTGCCGTTCGGCCGCCTGCGCGTGCGCCTGAAGCGCGAGATCATCACCATGCGCCGGCCCGCGATCCGCCCCGAAGGCGGCCGCGCGCCGGCGGTGGACGCGCCCACCCTGCAGCGCTGGCTGGACCAGGGCCACGACGACGACGGCCGCGAGGTGCTGCTGCTGGATACCCGCAACGACTACGAGACCGATGCCGGCAAGTTCCCGCAGGCGGTCGACTATCGCCTCGCCAGTTTCACCGGCTTCCCCGCCGCGATCGCCGCCGACCGCGAACGATACATGGGCAAGACCGTCGTCTCGTACTGCACCGGCGGCATCCGCTGCGAGAAGGCCGCGCTGCACATGCAGGACCTCGGCATGCAACACGTCTACCAGCTCGACGGCGGCATCCTGAAGTACCTCGAACAGACCGACGGCACGCACTGGCAGGGCGACTGCTTCGTGTTCGACGGGCGCGGCGCCGTGGATGCAAACCTCGCCCCTACAAATTCACCCCCTCTCCCCTACGCGGAGAGGGCGGGGGTGAGGGGGCACGCTGGCGATGTCGCCCACTCGATGCTCGCTCCGAGCGGTTTTCCCGCAAGCACCTGCCCCTCACCTCAATCCTCTCCCCAAAGGGGAGAGGAAGCGAACGTAAAAAGCGCCTCACTCCATTGGAGCGAAGCATGAGCCTGTACGTCGACCGGCGCGGCCACGGCCCCGTCCCGCTGGTGCTGCTGCACGGCTGGGCGATGCACGGCGGCGTGCTGGCGCCGCTGGTCGAGGCGCTGGAAGACCAATGCACGATGTACGTGGTCGACCTGCCCGGCCACGGCCGCTCGCGCGGTTGCGGCCTGCCGCTGGAGCCGCACGCCTGCGCCGCGGCGATCGCCGGGGTCACGCCGCCGGCGGTCTGGCTGGGCTGGTCGCTGGGCGGCACCATCGCGCTCACCGCCGCGCTGGAACTGCCGCGGCAGGTGCGCGCCCTGGCGATGCTGTGCGCCACGCCGAAGTTCGTGCGCGACGCGGGCTGGCCGCACGGCGCCGACGGCCAGCTGGTGCACCAGTTGGCCAGCGACCTGGAAACCGACTACCACGATACCATCGAACGTTTCCTCGCACTGGAAGCGATGGGCAGCGCCGACCCGCGCGGCGAACTGCGCCACCTGCGCGAGCTGGTGTTCGCGCATGGCGAACCGGACCTGCGCGTGCTGCAGGAAGGCATCCGCATCCTGGAAACCAGCGATCGCCGCGCCGCCTTGCCGGACCTGCGCGTGCCCAGCGCCTGGATCAGCGGCCGGCGCGACCGGCTGGTGCCGCCGCAGGCGATGCAGTGGTCGGCCAGCCAGTGCGGCGGCGGCTACACCGAGATCCAGCAAGCCGGCCACGCGCCGTTCTTCGGCCACGCCGACGCGGTGGCGCAGGCGCTGCAGCCGCTGCTGGCACCCCTTTCCCTTGAGCAGGCGCGATGAGCGACTTCCAACTCGACCCCAGGCAGGTGCGCCGCCACTTCGGCCGCGCCGCCACCAGCTACGAACAGCACGATGCGCTGCAGCGCGAGGTGGGCGATGCCCTGCTCGAACGGCTGGGCTTCTACCTGGAGACGCCGCTGCGCGTGGTCGACGTCGGCGCCGGCACCGGCCGCGGCACCGCGCTGCTGAAGCAGCGCTACCCCAAGGCCGAGGTGATCGCGCTCGACCTGGCGCTGCCGATGCTGCGCACCGCGAAGCAGCACAGCAGCTGGCTAAAGCCGTTCATGCGCGTGTGCGCCGAAGCCACCCATCTGCCGCTGGCCGACCACAGCGTGGACGTGCTGTATTCCAACCTGTGCTTCCAGTGGGTCGACGACCTGTCCGCGCTGTTCGGCGAGTGCATGCGCGTGCTGAAACCCGGCGGCTTCATGGCGTTCTCCAGCTTCGGCCCGGACACCCTGAAGGAACTGCGCGCGGCCTGGGCCGAGGCCGACCAGCAACCGCACGTGGGCCGCTTCCTCGACATGCACGACGTCGGCGACGCGATGCTCAACGCCGGCTTGCGCGACCCCGTGCTGGACGTGTTCCGCTATACCCTCACCTACAGCGAACCGCGCAAGCTGCTGGAAGAACTGCAGGGACTCGGCGCCACCAACGCCGACCGCGCACGCGCGCGCGGCCTCACCGGCAAGGGGCGCTACCGCCGCATGCTGGCCGCCTACGAGGCGATGCGCACGGACGGCCGCATCCCGGCCAGCTGGGAAGTGGTGAGCGCCCATGCCTGGGGCCCGCCCGTGGGCCAGCCGCGCCGCGTCGGCGGCACCGAGATCGCCAGTTTCTCGATCGACCAGCTGCGCGGCTCGCGGCGGCGCTGACCTGGCGGCGCCATGAAAAAAGCTCCGTGCACACGCACGGAGCCGGATGGACCGAAATTTCCGGGCCGACCTTCGCGGCGCGCCATGGCGGCGGGCCGCAGGGTCGTCCGCGGTTTCCTCAGAAGCTGTACTTCAGCGACGCGCCCACGCCATAGTCCGGGCTGCCGTTGGCGAAACCGCCGAGCACGTAGGCCTGCAGGCGCAGGCTGTCGTTGAACTTGTGGTTCCAGTAGCCGGTCAGCTCGCTCTGCGGCGCGCCGCCGGTGGCGATTCGCTCGCGGTAGTAATAGTACGCGCCGATGTCGTCGCTGCCGCCGAGCTTGTAGCCCATGCCGACGTTCGCGTTGAAACCGTTCTTCAGCTGGATGTACTGCGAGCTGGTGTACTTCATCCAGCCGACGCCGCCGAACGCGGTCCAGTCGCCCATCACCTTGTAGGTGTCGAGCGAGATACCGTAGTCGTTCTTGCCGGTGCCCAGGCCCTTGTTCTCGTCGGCGGTGCCGAACTTCACCTTGCCGGTGAGATCGAGCCCGGCGGTCCGGTCCGCGCTGGTGAACAATTCGTAGCCGGCCGAAGCGACGATGTCGCCGAGGCCCGATGCCGAACCGCTGGCGGTCGTGCCGGTGCTGCCGCCACCGCCGGGAAGGACGCCACCGATCACATGGCCGAGACCGCGACCACGCGGATTGCCGTTCTTGACCTTGCCCACGCCGGGGATCACGTTGTCCGAGCCGCTAATGTTGATGTACGGCACGACCAGCTTGAACGTCCAGCGGTCGACGTCGTACTCGGCGGTGACCGGCACCGACCAGATGTCGGTGGTGTTGCTGGTTCCGTACTTGCCGCTGCTGTAGTTCGCGCCCGCGCTGAGGCTGAACTGACCGCTGTCCGACGTGGCGGCATGGGCCGCCGGTGCGCCGATCAGCAGCAGGCCGCCGGCGAGCATCCATTGGTGAGAGTTGCGCATGAACAGGATTTCCTTGCGATGGTGGGAAATGGCAGCAGGCCCGGCTTCACACCGGGCCTGCAAAGACTAGCGTGTCCGGAGCGGCTGGGCTCAGCCGCCCGGACGGCCGGTGTGGTCGGGATGCTCGGGGCGCTCCGGCTTGTTCGGGCGCTCCGGGCGCTCCGGGCGATCGGCCTTGGCCACGTGCTCGGGCTTGCCCGGGCGATCGACGTCATGGCCCTTGGCCTGCTCGACCCGTTCGACCTTCACGTGGGTATGCGCATGCGCGTCCGCCTTCGGCGAACGCATCACGTCGCCGAGCTTGAAACCCTCGGCCTTGGCGATCTGACCCCAGCCTTCGCCGGCGGCACGTGCGGCGAGGATGCCGTCGAGCTTGATGCTGGTGCCATTGGCCAGCACCAGGGTGCCGCCGTTGAGCGCGGCCTGCATCTCGGCGGCGGTCGGATCGGTGATGCCCGCCTTGGCCAGGCTGGCCTCGGCCAGCGACAGCGCGATCTTCACGTTGCCGTAGCCCATCGGGCCGGTGGCGGGCGTGAAGGTGGTGGACACCGTGGTCGTGGTCTTGACGCCGGTGGATGAGGTGGTGGTGACCGGTTCGCTGAGCGTGATCGCGGTACCGTCGCGCAGGCCCTGCACCAGCGACTGCGAGTTCGTGGTCGAACCGGCGAACGTGCTGAACTGGTTGCCCAGCGTGACCGATTCATGGGAGGTCGTGGCGGTGGTCGTCGTGGTCGTCGTGGTGCCGGTGGTCTGCGCCAGCACCGGCGACGCGGCCAGCGCGGTAAGTACGGCGGCACTGACCAGCTTGAGCATGAGGTGACGTGATTTCATTGAGTGCCTCCGAAAGTGTTGCGGTCAAAGATGACTGGACATGGCCAGATGCGTTGCTATCCCCTGCGATGCTTCGATGCACGTCGCCACGCCCTGTGAATGCAACGAACGACCGGCCTCGACCTGCGCAGCTTCCATCGCGGAACAGGGAATTCACAAGTGCGCGCGCCATTCCATTCAGCACGCGTTTTGCCCGCATCACGGCAAGCGTTCAAATATGTCGCGTTAGTGTGAAAGAACGCACATTTCCCGCGCTGCGCGATGACTCGGCACGCAATTTCCTGCAGAGCAGGCAACGTCGCGATCACACCTGCCGATGGCGGAAACAACCCGTCAGATGGTCGTTGACCATCCCTGTGGCCTGCAGCAGCGCGTAGCAGATGGTGCTGCCGACGAAGCGGAAGCCGCGCTTTTTCAGCGCCTTGCTCATGCGGTCGGACAGCTCGGTGCTGGCCGGCACCTCGGCGCGGTCGCGCCAGCGGTTGCGCAGCGTCCTGCCGCCGACGAACGACCACAGATAGACGTCCAGACTGCCAAACTCGCCAATTACCTGCTGCGCGGCGACCGCGTTGTCGCGGACGGCCGAGATCTTCAGCCGGTTGCGGATGACGCCGGGATCGAGCAGCAGCCGTTCCAGCTCGCGGTCGCCCATCGCGGCGACCCGGTCGATCTCGAAGCGGTGGAAGGCCTTGCGGTAGTTCTCGCGCTTGGCCAGCACGGTGCGCCAGGACAAGCCGGCCTGGGCGCCTTCGAGGCAGAGGAACTCGAACAGGGCGCGGTCGTCGTGCAGCGGCACGCCCCACTCGGTGTCGTGGTAGTCGCGCATCAGCGCGTCGCTGCCGGTGGCCCAGTGGCAGCGCGACGGCTCGGTGGTCGTGGTCATCATGGCTGGCGGATGGTCGAAAGGGGCGCCACAAGCTAACCCACGCCGCTAGACTTGTCGCCTCTCCCCGACCCGGCTTCCCATGTCTCCCTCGCCATCACGCGGCGCCCTGCTCGCGCTGCTCGCCACCATCCTGATCTGGGCCTACAGCTGGGTGGTGATGAAACAGGTGCTGGCGTACGCGGGGCCGTTCCATTTCGCCGCGTTGCGCTACCTGCTCGGTGCGGCGGTGCTGTTCGCCGCACTGCTTTTGACGCGGCAGTCGCTGCGGCCGCCGCCGCTGGGACCGACGCTGCTGATCGGCCTGTGCCAGACCGCCGCGTTCCAGGGGCTGGAACAATGGGCGCTGCTCGGCGGCGGCGCCGGCCACGTGGCACTGCTGGCCTACACCATGCCGTTCTGGGCCGTGCTGCTGGCGTGGCTGCTGCTGGGCGACCGCCCCACCCAGCGGCACTGGCTGGGGCTGGCGCTGGCCGCGTTCGGACTGGTGTGCATCATCGAACCATGGCACGACATGGGCAGCGTACTGAGCACCACCCTGGCGATCGCCGGCGGCGTCGCCTGGGCTGCCGGCACGGTACTCAGCAAGCGACTGTTCCACCGGCATGCACCGTCGGTGCTCAGCCTCACCGCCTGGCAGATGCTGCTGGGCGGCATTGCGCTCGGCGGTGCCGCGCTGGCGGTGCCGGAGCGCGCGATCGAGTGGAACTGGATCTTCATCGGCGGGCTGACCTACAGCGTGCTGCTGGCCTCCAGCCTGGCCTGGTGGCTGTGGTCGATCGTGCTGCAGCGGCTGCCGACCACGGTGGCCAGCGTGTCCAGCCTAGGCGTGCCGATCGTCAGCGTGCTGCTGGCCTGGCTGATCCTGCACGAGCGGCCGTCGCCGATGGAGGGGCTCGGCATCGTGTTCGTGCTGCTGGGACTGGCCGCGGTCAGCGGCGTGGGCGCGCGCCGGCGCAGCCGAGCCGGTTCGGGCTGAGCCGGTTCAGCCTGCGGGCCCGGCAACGGCGATAGAATGCGCCCCTACCGGATTCGCAGAAAAGCCGATGTTCGATCTCTCCCTGTGGTGGGCTCACCTGGTCAGCTGGCTGAGCGGCCATGCCGTGGTGCCGGTGCTGGATGCGCTGCATCTGGACGGACTGACCGGCAACCCCGAGGACATCGCCGCCGCGCTGCTGATCGCGGCGCTGCAGATCGCCATCATCGGCTTCGTGTTCCGCCCGCTGGAGACCTTCTTTCCGGCGGAAAAATGGGCGGACCGCAAGCTCACCCTGGTGGACCGCAACTACACGCTGCTGATGCTGCTGGGCATCTTCCCGCTGTTCACCTACCTGGTGCTGATGCCGTTCAGCCACCTGTTCGGCGGCGCCGACCCCGGCGCCACGGGCACCGGCTCGCCGCTGGCGCTGAAGGCGCTGGTGCCGTGGTTCAACGACCATCCGTATGCGCTGTTCGCGGTGTACTACGTGGTCTACGACTTCACGTACTACTGGATGCACCGCACCCAGCACGCGCTGCCGTGGTGGTGGGCGCTGCACAGCATGCACCACAGCACGCGCCAGATGAACTGCTGGACCAACGACCGCGGCAGCCTGGTGGACGGCTTCATCCAGTCGATGATCCTCGCCACGGTGGGCCTGGCGATCGGCGTGGACCCGGACGAGTTCGCCTGGCTGATGCTGATCGGCGAGCTGGTACAGAACTTCTCGCACACCAACACCCGCGTCGGCTTCGGCCGGATGTTCCAGCGCGTGTTCGTCGACCCGCGCTTCCATCGCCTGCACCACATGCTGGTGGATCCGGAGCGGCCCGGCCTGCACAACTGCAACTTCGGCCAGGTGCTGTCGGTATGGGACGTGCTGTTCGGCACCGCGCTGTACGGCGAGCCGGCGCGCCCCACCGGCGTGGGCGATCCGGTGGTGGACGCCGACAACAACTACGGCCTGGTCGGCCTGCACTGGGCCGCGCTGAGGCGCTTCTGGGGCGCGGTGCGCACGCTGGACGGCTGGAAGCCGGGCGAGGTGGCGTTCGATCCGGTGAGCTATCGCCCGATCCCGGTGGCCCAGCTCGACCTGCACGCGCTGGCGCACCACCTGCCGGGCGGCAGCGCCCACCCCGCCCCGGCCGGAGTGGCCGCGGGCAACGCGGCCATCGAGGAACCCACGACAGCTTGAGAGGTTAGATCCAAACGATAACGCGTAGAGGCCCACATCACTGGCTTTGAATACAACGCACTCGTATGAATTGAACTTGGAACCGATGTTCGACGAGGCGAAAAATTGCGTCGCGGTGGGTAGATTCTACCGGACCTTACGGGGCGCAGAGGCAATCTTGAGAGTACCTTGCTTCACCACCACCGAATAGATTTTCGTCTTAACAGGCGGTGTCGACGGGGGCTTTGTTGATGCAGCTCCTGCACGTTCGGACGCCTTGGGGGAGCGAACCTCTCCATCTCGGAAGGTTGCGCGACCAGCGTTGAAGTAGAGATCGTTATTCATCGCCGTACCCCGTGTGCTTGTGCTCCAAAGCCGGAGCGTTGAGCAACTGCAATCCTTCTCCCTGCTTGATGACGCCGATGTGGGTACGTCCCCCACCGTCGGAATGCCACGAGCGAAGCGCTGCATGCCGGATTGTGTATTCACAAGCATTTCGACCAAGTGAATGGCGTATTGAGTCGATAGATTCGCGTAATCAATATCGGCCCGAAACTGTTGCCATGGTAATGTAGTCGGTTGATGCTCAGTGACTTGGATTTCCAAGTCCTCTGGCAAGTTGATATTCTTATCAATCAATGCCTTAGATAAATCGGCGATAGTCAACTCTCGCTGCGCAGTCATGGCCTTAGAAAGCTCCCGGCCAACCGCGGATCTAAGCTGAGAGTCAACCGCCTGAATCAGCCGTTCAACATAGTCCGCCTGTCCTGCCCAGCACAGTCCTGAATGAGGCGCTTCGTCAAACTGCTCAGCAAGCTGGTTCGCCATGGTATCTGATCGGTAGATCTTCCCATGTGGATCATCCTTGCCGTACCCGGCGATGAGGAACTGGACTGTCGCCCGGTAATTCTGCGGTATGTCTTTCTGATCTCGCGCCCAAATTTCGCCGATGAAGTCAGTAAAGGCACGAGCCACTTGCTCGACTGTGCGGTATTCGGCTCGGCTTTCTACTGTCTGCCGTCTAAAGCGCTTGGCCAACTCAGCGATCGTCGAGCCTTCAAGAATCGCAAGTCCCGAGGTCACCGCACCAACAACAGTGTCCTTGCTCTCGTCTTCGTAAATGCAAAACATCTTGTTGACACCGCTGAACACATGCGTCGCGACCGGCCTCATCGTGTCGAATCGCAGCGGGATCAACATGTTCCCGTCTTCGTCAAGCAGTGGCATCCCATCTTTGTCGCACGCTGGCTCGGCCCCATGCATGTACGGAAAAATCGCCGACTGGATGATGCTAGAGAGGCTATCGCAGCCAAGAACAATGCAGTCGGCTGTCGCCAACGCAATATTGATCGTCATCCCGCTCCCCTGTCGGATCATCCCTAATTGCCAAGGAGGAACTCTACTACTGCTTGCCCCGAGCAAGGCAATGGGGGGTGCACCATCGTTGCGGTAAATCTAGCGGCTAGGCGCAGAAACTTAAGTTGATCGCGATGTTGCCTTAGTTGATCTCACCACGGCAGCGCGTCGAGATCCACGTTGCCGCCGGTCAGCACCAGGCCCACGCGGCGGCCGGCGAAGCGCTGGCGCTGCTGCAGCACCGCCGCCAGCACGGTGGCGCTGGACACTTCCACCACCTGCTTCAGCTCCGACCACAACAGGCGCATCGCGGCGACGGTTTCCACGTCGCTGACGGTGATCGCTTCCACGCGGTGCGTGCGCAGCGCGTCGAGGTTGTGCTCGCCAACCAGCGCGCGCAGGCCGTCGCAGACCGTGTCGGGCACCACGCTGGTGACCCGGCTGCCCTGCGCCAGCGAGCGCGCCGCGTCGTCGGCACCGAGCGGCTCCGCGCCGAACAGCGCCAGCGCCGGGTCGACGCCGTGCGCGGCGATCGCCACGCCGCTGGCCAGGCCGCCGCCGCCGACCGGGGTGACCAGCGCGTCCAGCCCCGGCACCTGCTGCAGCAGCTCCAGCGCGAGGGTGCCCTGGCCCGCCATCACGCGGGTGTCGGCATACGGGTGCACCAGCTCGGCGCCGGTGGCGCGCTGCACCTCGGCGCACTTCGCCTCGCGCGCGGCCTGGGTCGGCGCGCAGCGGTGCAGCACCGCGCCGGCGCGCTCGATCGCCTCGAGCTTGGCGCGCACCGCGCCTTCCGGCACCACCACGTGCGCGGCGATGCCGCGGGTGGCGGCGGCCAGCGCCAGCGCGTTGCCGTGGTTGCCGGAGGAATGGGTGACCACGCCGCGCGCGGCCTGCCCGTCGCTGAGCGACCACACCGCGTTGCAGGCGCCGCGGAACTTGAACGCGCCGCCGCGCTGCAGGTTCTCGCACTTGAAGTGCAGCTCTGCGCCGCTCAGGGCGTCCAGCATTGCGCTGCGCAGCACCGGCGTGACGCTGGCGTACGGCGCGATCCGCGCGGCGGCGTCGAGAATCTGCGCGAAATCGGGCAAGGCATCCATCACGAAACGATCTCCACGCCACAACGGAAGCGGCGCTCGGCGCCGGGTTCGAGCCGGACCGCCGCCGCGCACTCGGGCCGGTTGAACGCGTCGGCCATGCACTCCATCGGCTCCAGCGCGACCGCGCGCCGCGCATCGCGGCTCACCGTGTCAGCGGTGAACGCGTGCAGCACGCCGCGCTCCTGCCACACCGCGATGCCGAAGCCGCTGGCGGGGTCGCGCAGGCGGGTGCGGACGCGTCCGTCGGCATCGGCTTCGAGGTCGGTATAGCCCTGGTCGATGATGCTGTCGCCGATCCGCCGCGGCTCGCGGAAATCCAGCGCCGGCGCATCGTCCAGCGCCACGTACGCTTCCGTCCCGTCCAGCGCGATCAGGTCGGCGCCGGTGCGGATCAGGGTCTGCGCGGGAATCTGCAGCTGCCAGTCGTCGACCTCGCCGTCGGCCACGCGGAAATACGGATGCCAGCCGAAGAAACACGGCGCAGCGCGATCACCGACATTGCGCATGCATGCCTCCAGGGTGAGGCCGCCGTCATCCAGGGTGAACGTCACGGCGAGGTCGATCGCATGCGGGTAGCCGGGCTGCGGGCGGATCGCGCGGGTGGCCAGGGTGGCCTGCGCGCGGCCGTCGTCCGCGTCCAGCGCCGCGATGTCGAAATCCACGTCGCGCACGAAGCCATGCCGACTGGCCCGCGCGGCGCCGGTCACGCCGGGCTGCAGATCCTGCAGTTGGCCATCGAAGCGGTAGCGCGCATCGGCGATGCGCCCGGCGAACGGCGCCATGATCGCGAAGCGCGAGCCCGCGCGGGCGGCGACTTCGGCCGCATCGCGGTAACCGTCGGCGAGATCGCGCGCGACTCCGGCAACGTTCGCCTCGAAGCTGAACAGGGCCGCTCCGCGTCGCGCGATGCGCACGCGCCGGCCGGCGCCGGCCTCGGCCAGCACCACGATTTCCCGCTCGCCGAGACGGTCATGTCCGGCGGCATATCGCGTCGCATCCACGGGGGTTCTCCTGCGGCTGAAACACCCCATGTTACCCTGACCAGTCCCCATTCCTCCGTGTTCTCCCCCCATGCATGCACTGCCGCAACCAGCCACTTCGGGCCTGATCCGCCTCCGCGACTACCGCGCGCCCGCCTGGCGGGTCGAGGCGGTCGAGCTGGAGGTCGACCTCGGCATCGACGCCAGCGAAGTGCTGGCGCGCCTGCAGCTGCGCCGAGACCCCGCGCAGGACGCGCCGCTGCGGCTGGACGGCGAGGGCCTGCAGCTGCTGTCGATCGCGCTCGACGGCAGGCAGTTGCCCGCCAGCGCGTACCGCTACGACGGCAGCGTGCTGGAAGTGGACGGCGCCCGCGACGGCAGCGTGCTGGAGACCCGCGTGCGGCTGCGCCCGGCGGCGAACACCGCGCTGGAGGGCCTGTACCTGTCAGGCTCGCGCGAGACCGGCTTCCTGCTGACCCAGTGCGAGGCCGAAGGCTTCCGCCACATCACCTTCTTCGCCGACCGGCCCGACGTGCTGTCGCGCTACACGATCACCCTGCGCGCCGACCGCACCCGCTTCCCGGTGCTGCTGGCCGGCGGCAACCCGGACGGCGCCGGCGAGCTGGAGGGCGGCCGGCACTGGGCGCGCTTCGTCGACCCGCATCCCAAGCCAAGCTACCTGTTCGCCCTGGTCGCCGGCCGTCTGGAGGTGATCGAGCGCGACTACGTCACAGCCGACGGCCGCGCGGTCACGCTGAAGATCTGGGCCGAGGCCGACGCGATCGGGCGCTGCCACTACGCGATGGATGCGCTGGAGCGCGCGATGCGCTGGGACGAGCAGGCCTACGGCCGCAACTACGACCTCGACGTGTTCCACGTGGTCGCCACCCACGACTTCAACATGGGCGCGATGGAGAACAAGGGCCTCAACATCTTCAACGCGAAGTGCCTGCTGGCCGCGCCCGACTCGACCACCGACGAGGAGTACCGCCACGTCGAGGCGGTGGTGGCGCACGAGTACTTCCACAACTGGAGCGGCAACCGCGTCACCTGCCGCGACTGGTTCCAGCTCAGCCTGAAGGAAGGACTCACGGTGTTCCGCGAGCAGAGCTTCTCGGCCGACATGAACTCGGCGCCGCTGAAACGGATCGAGGACGTCGCCCTGCTGCGTCGCGCGCAGTTCCCCGAGGACGCCGGCCCTCTGGCGCACCCGGTGCGTCCGGCGCAGTACAGCGAGATCAACAACTTCTACACCGCCACGGTGTACGAGAAGGGCGCCGAGCTGGTGCGCATGCTGGCCGGCGCGCTGGGCCGGGACGGCTTCCGCCGCGGCATGGACCGCTACTTCGAGCGCAACGACGGCCGCGCCGCCACGTTGGAGGATTTCCTCGGCGCGCTGGGCGAGGCGAACGGCACCGATCTCACGCCCTACCTCGCCTGGTACGCCCAGGCCGGCACGCCGCGGCTGAAGGCGCAGGGCCGCTACGACGCGGCCAACCACACCTACACGCTGACGCTGGCCCAGCACATGGCCGGTGTAGCCGCGACCGAAGCCCGGCCGCCGCTGCCGATCCCGGTGAAGCTGGCGCTGTTCGCGCCGCACGGCGGCATGCTGCCGCTGCATCTGGACGGCCAGACGTCCAAATCCGTCACCGAGCAGGTGGTGGTGCTGGACCGGTCCGAGCGGAGCTTCGTCTTTACCAACGTCGCCACCGCGCCGGTACCGTCGCTGCTGCGCGGCTTTTCCGCGCCGGTGATCCTGGAATGCGACTACACGCCGGACGAACTGGCGCTGCTGCTGGCCCACGACGTCGACGGCTTCAACCGCTGGGAGGCGGGCCAGCAGCTGGCCACGCGCGCCTACGAGAACCTGCGCGACGGCAGCGACGGCAGCGACGGCACCGCCCTGCAAGCCTGGTGCGACGCACAGGCCCGGCTGTTCGGCAACGCCGTCATCGACGACGCGTTGCTGGCCGACCTGCTCACCCCGCCGGGCGAGATCGAGCTGGCCGAACGCGAGACCGCGATCGACCCGCAGCGCATCCATCAATTGCGCCAGGAATTGCAGCGGCGGCTGGCCGAGCGACTGGGCGCGGAAGCCTTGCGCCGACGGTATGCCGCGCTGGCCGCGCACACCGGTATCGAGCTCGACGCATCGAGCCAGGCGCGCCGCCGACTGAAACGCCGCATGCTGGAACTGCTCGCCCTGGTCGACCACGCCGGTGCCGGCGAACTGGCCGCCGCGCAGTACCACGACGCACCCGGCATGACCGACCGGCTGGCCGCGTTGGCCGTGCTGGTGCGCAACGACGCGCCGCAGGCCGCCGCGGCGCTGCGCGACTACCGCGAGCGCCACGCCGGCAACGCGCTGGCGCTGGACAAGTGGTTCGCGGTGCAGGTGCAGTTGCCGGGCGAGCCGGCGCTGGAGCGCGTGCGGATGCTGGAGCGCGATGCCGCGTTCACGCTGAAGAACCCGAACCGGGTGCAATCGCTGCTGGGCGCGTTCGTGCGCAACAACCCCAGCGGCTTCCACCGCATCGACGGCGCCGGCTACCGCCTGCTGGCCGAGCGGCTGGTGGCGCTGGATGCCCTGAACCCGCAGGTGGCGGCGCGGCTGGCCACGGCGTTCAATGGCTGGCAGCGGTTGGAGCCGCGGCGGCGCGAAGCGGCGCATGCGGCGATCGCGGAACTGGCCCGGCACCATGGACTCTCCCGCAACCTGGCCGAGATCGTCGACAGCGTGCTGAACCACTGAGCGGCCGCGGCGCCATCGGGCCGCTGCGCAGGCCCGTGGCGCCCCGCTCACCCATGCGGCGGATGGCCGGATTCAGACGGCCAGATGATCGAGGGCGTCGAGCAGGCTCTGCATGCGCGACTCCAGGTCCGGCTGCAGCGCGTTGCGCTCGCTCTCCCCGCGCCCGCCCAGACCCTCAATGGCCATCTCGACCTGGCCGAGTTCGACCAGCAGGTCGTGGTACGGATAAACCGGTTGGAAATCGCGACTGGTGTCCATGGCGAACCCTCGCTTGGCTGACGAGGAAACGGATGCAACCGCCGTGCCATCTGTGACGTCCATCACGACCCGTCCGCGCTATTCATCACGCGACTGACGCAACACGTCATCAGCTGCCGCGATCGGGCAGAAAATCCCTTTTCAGTCACCCCATGTTCACGCATTCGCGGCGATTATCGCTTCCACGTTCCGCGGCAATACGGCGGTGCGCGCCAGCAGATTTCCGGTTTCTGGCGCTCGGCAATACGGTCATCCTGGATTCCCCCTGTTCCTGAGACCGCCGGGCGCCAGATCTACAAGCACGAGGCCCCGCGGCTGCCAAGCCGCGGGGCCTCGTCTTTGTGGCGTTTGCCGGATTCTCCGGCGGCACAAAATGGCGACGGCACCCCGAAGGGTGCCGTCTTGCTTCCTTTCCTGGTACGCGATCGAACCCCTGTCCGTCCGATCTCGGCGCGCGTGGTCGCGCAGCGTCTGCCCATGAAAGTGCTGACTTCATTGAAGCAGGAAGCGTGCCAGTTGCCCGGATCAGCTCGCAAGACCTTGATGGCGCTACCATGGCGCCCCGTTTCGTCACTTTTTGCACGCCCAGGTCAGCCCGATGCGCCACCCGACCCACTACGACGTCATCGTGATCGGCGGCGGCCACGCCGGCACCGAGGCCGCGCTGGCCGCCGCGCGCGCCGGTGCGCGCACGCTGCTGCTCAGCCACAGCATCGAGACGATCGGCGCGATGAGCTGCAACCCGGCGATCGGCGGCATCGGCAAGGGGCACCTGGTGAAGGAAATCGACGCGCTGGGCGGCGCGATGGCGCACGCGGCCGACCGCGCCGGCATCCAGTGGCGCACGCTGAACGCGTCGAAGGGCCCGGCCGTGCGCGCCACCCGCTGCCAGGCCGATCGCGCGCTGTACAAGGCGGCGATCCGCCGCATGGTGGAAACCCAGCCGAACCTCGAACTGTTCCAGCAGGCGGTGGACGACCTGGCCATCGAGGGCGGCCGCGTCTGCGGCGTGGTCACCCAGATGGGACTCTCGTTCGGCGCAACCTGCGTGGTGCTCACCGCCGGCACCTTCCTCGCCGGCAAGATCCACATCGGCCAGGCGCAGTACGCCGGCGGCCGCGCCGGCGATCCGCCGGCCAGCACGCTGGCGGCGAAACTGCGCGAGCTGCCGGTCGCCGCCGACCGCCTGAAGACCGGCACGCCGCCGCGTATCGACCGGCGCAGCATCGACTTCAGCGGACTGGAAGAGCAGCCCGGCGACGCGCCGGCACCGGTGTTCTCCTACCTCGGCGCGCGCGACGAGCACCCGCGCCAGGTCAGCTGCTGGATCACCCACACCAGCGAACGCACCCACCAGATCATCCGCGGCGCGCTGGACCGCTCGCCGCTGTACACCGGCCAGATCGAGGGCGTCGGCCCGCGCTACTGCCCCTCGATCGAGGACAAGGTGGTGCGCTTCGCCGAGAAATCATCGCACCAGATCTTCATCGAGCCGGAAGGGCTGGACACGTTCGAGATCTACCCGAACGGCATTTCCACCTCGCTGCCGTACGACGTGCAGCTTGCGCTGGTGCAGTCGATCAGGGGCTTCGAGCACGCCCACATCACCCGCCCCGGCTACGCGATCGAGTACGACTACTTCGACCCGCGCGGACTCCACCCGTGGCTGGAGACGAAGGCGATTACCGGCCTGTACTTCGCCGGCCAGATCAACGGCACCACCGGCTACGAGGAGGCCGCCGCGCAGGGCCTGGTCGCCGGCCTCAACGCCGCGCTGGCGGTGCAGGGCAAGGCGCCGTGGCATCCGCGTCGCGACGAGGCGTACATCGGCGTGCTGATCGACGACCTCACCAGCAACGGCACCATCGAGCCGTACCGCATGTTCACCTCGCGCGCCGAATACCGGCTGCACCTGCGCGAGGACAACGCCGACCTGCGCCTCACCGAAAAGGGTTTCGAGCTGGGCGTGGTGCCGCAGGTGCGCTTCGACGCGATGCGCGCCAAGCGCGACGCGGTCGAACGCGAACTGCAGCGCCTCGGCGCGTTGTGGGTGGCCCCGGCGAACGCACGCGGCGCGGCGGTCGAGCGCCGGCTCGGCATCGCGGTCAGCCGCGAGACCAGCGCCATCGACCTGCTGCGCCGGCCCGAGCTCGATTACGCCAAGCTCGCCGGCGTGCCCGAGCTGGGCCCGGCGGTCGAGCGCGACGACGTCGCCGCGCAGGTCGAGGTGCAGGCGAAGTACGCCGGCTATCTCGAGCGCCAGCGCGAGGAGATCGAGCGCCAGCGCCGGCACGAGCACCTGGCGATTCCCGCCGGCTTCGACTACGACAAGGTGCGCGGCCTGTCGGCCGAAGTGCTGCTGAAACTGAAGCGCGCGTTGCCGGCCACGGTCGGCCAGGCCGCGCGTGTCGGCGGCGTCACCCCTGCCGCGATTTCGCTGCTGCTGGTGCACCTGAAGCGCCGCGACGCCGCCTGAGCCGCCCGCGCGGCAATCCGCTCATGGCATCATGCGCAACTTGACCAACACGGGAACGCACGCATGGAAATCTGGATCGGCCGCGACGGCGAACGGCATGGCCCGTACAAGGAAGACGACGTGCGCCAGTGGCTGCGCAGCGGCCAGCTGAGCCCGGCGGACCTGGCCTGGCACGAAGGCCTCGCCGACTGGCAGCCGCTGTCGGTGCTGTTCCCCGACGCGGCCGCCGCGACGCCTGCCGCCGCCAACCCCTACGCCGCACCGGCCGTCCCCCTGCTGCCGCAGACCACCGCCGTCGCGCTGGAGGACCATGCCGGCTTCTGGAAGCGCGCGGCCGCCTACATCCTCGACGCGATCGTGCTGTACATCCCGCAGGTGCTGATCGAGAAAGCCTTCGGCGGCGATGCCGCCAAGGCGGCGCTGCAGCAGGCCACGCTCGACGCAGCCGGCAACGCCGACGCCATGATGGCGGCGAACATGCACTACTACTCCGCGATGTGGCCGGCCATGCTGCTGATCCTCGTGCTCGGCGTGCTGTATTTCGCCGTGTGCGAAAGCTCGGCCTGGCAGGGCACGCTGGGCAAGCTGGCGCTGGGCATCCGGGTCACCGACCTGGAAGGGCGCCGGATCAGCTTCCCGCGCGCACTCGGCCGCTACTTCGCCAAATTCCTCAGCGCCATCATCCTGGGCGTCGGTTTCCTGATGGTGGCATGGACCCAGCGCAAGCAGGGCCTGCACGACATGATCGCAGGCACGCTGGTGCTGAACGGCCGCGCCAGCGAGTTCAAGCCGAACCAGGCCGCGTCCGGCAACGGCAACTCGTTCAGCGCCTGATCCGGCGAGCCCCCATCACGGCGCCGCGGTTGATCCGCGGCGCCGTTCTCGTTTGTACAACGGCGCGCCCGCAACCACTTGTTATTATCGACGGCTTGACCCTCTTCACCCGACGCCACGCACGGCCGCAAGGAATCGAAAGCCACTCATGCTCAGCATCGAACAACGCATTGCCAACGACATCGCCGCGAAGACCGAACAGGTGCGGGCGGCGATCGGCCTGCTCGACGGCGGCGCCACCGTGCCGTTCATCGCGCGCTACCGCAAGGAGGTCACCGGCGGCCTCGACGACACCCAGCTGCGCCTGCTGGAGGAACGCCTGCGCTACCTGCGCGAACTGGAAGAGCGCCGCGCCGCGATCCTGGCCAGCGTCGAGGAACAGGGCAAGCTCGGCGATGCGTTGAAGGCCGACCTGCTCGCCGCCGACACCAAGGCGCGGCTGGAGGATCTGTACCTGCCGTACAAGCCGAAGCGCCGCACCAAGGCACAGATCGCCCGCGAGGCCGGGCTGGAGCCGCTGGCGCTGGGCCTGCGCGAGGACCCCACGCGCGCGCCGGAAACGTTCGCCGAAGCCTTCGTCGATGCGGACAAGGGTGTCGCCGACGTGCGCGCCGCGCTGGACGGCGCCCGCGCGATCCTGATGGAGGCCATCGCCGAAGACGCGCACCTGGTCGGCGAGCTGCGCGACTGGCTGTGGGCGCAGGGGCAGATCCGCGCCAAGGTGGTCGAAGGCAAGGAGAGCGAAGGCGCCAAGTTCCGCGACTACTTCGACCACGTCGAGCCGATCGCGAAGATTCCCTCGCACCGCCTGCTGGCGCTGATGCGCGCGCGCAACGAAGGCGTGATCGAACTCGAACTCGCGCCCGCCGCGGACAGCGAGCAGGGCCACGCCGAGGGCGAGGGCCGCGTGGCCGCACACGCGGGCATCCTTGATCGCGGCCGCGCCGCGGACGCGTGGCTGCGCGAGGCGGTGCGCCTGACCTGGCGCGTGAAGCTGCACCTGCACCTCACGCTGGACCTGTTCGGCCGCGTGCGCGAAGGCGCCGAGGACGAGGCGATCCGCGTGTTCGGCGACAACCTGAAGGACCTGATGCTGGCCGCGCCGGCCGGCGCGAAGACGGTGATGGGGCTGGACCCCGGCATCCGTACCGGCTGCAAGGTCGCGGTGGTCGATGCCACCGGCAAGCTGCTCGCCACCGACACGATCTACCCGCACGAGCCGCGCCGGCAGTGGAACGAATCGCTGGTGTCGCTGGCGAAACTCTGCCGGCAGCACGGCGTGGACCTGATCGCGATCGGCAACGGCACCGCCTCGCGCGAGACCGACAAGCTGGCCGGCGAGCTGATCAAGAAGCTGCCTGATGCGAAGCTTTCCAAAATCGTGGTGAGCGAGGCGGGCGCCTCAGTGTATTCCGCCTCGGAAACCGCGGCGAAGGAATTCCCCGCGCTCGACGTGAGCCTGCGCGGCGCCGTCTCGATCGCGCGCCGGCTGCAGGATCCGCTGGCCGAGCTGGTGAAGATCGAGCCGAAGGCGATCGGCGTGGGCCAGTACCAGCACGACGTCAACCAGGTGAAGCTGGCGCGCGCACTGGACGCCAAGGTCGAGGACTGCGTCAACGCGGTGGGCGTGGACGTGAACACCGCTTCGGCCGCGCTGCTCTCGCGCGTGGCCGGCCTGTCGTCGTCGGTGGCCGAGAACGTGGTGAAGCACCGCGACGCGAACGGCCCGTTCCCGAACCGCAAGGCGCTGCTGAAGGTGCCGCGCCTCGGCGACAAGGCGTTCGAGCAGTGCGCCGGCTTCCTGCGCGTGCCGAACGGCGACAACCCGCTGGACGCCAGCGCGGTGCATCCGGAAGCCTATCCGGTGGTCGAGCGGATCATCGCGCAGTGCGGCCGCGAGGTGCGCCACATCATCGGCGACAGCGGCTTCCTGCGCGGCCTCAGGCCCGAGCAGTTCACCGACGACAAGTTCGGCGTGCCGACCGTACGCGACATCCTCAAGGAACTGGAGAAGCCCGGCCGCGATCCGCGCCCGGCGTTCGTCGCCCCGAGCTTCGCCGAGGGCGTCGAGGACGTGAAGGACCTCAAGCCCGGCATGATCCTCGAAGGCCGCGTCACCAACGTGGCCGCGTTCGGCGCGTTCGTCGACATCGGCGTGCACCAGGACGGCCTGGTCCACGTCTCCGCGCTGTCGCACACCTTCGTCAAGGATCCGCGCGACGCGGTGAAGGCCGGCGACATCGTCAAGGTCAAGGTGATGGAGGTGGACCTGCCGCGCCAGCGCATCGGCCTCAGCATGCGGCTGGACGACGAACCGGGCCGGGCGCGCGGCGGCCGGCCGGGCAGCGGCGATGCCCACGGCGGCCAGCGCGACGGTCGCGGCCCGCGTCCGGGCGGCACCGCCCCGAAGCCCGCGCCCATCCCGGCCAACAGTGCGTTCGCCGATGCGCTGACGCGTGCGATCAAGCGCTGAACCCGCCGCGCAGCCTCGCGCACGGCGGCGATGCACTGCAGCATGCGGTTCCGTATGGAATGCCGTAACGTAACATCCAGCTAACAGGATCATCCCGGTCCAGGAGTGTCAGCATGCTACGTACCCGCCATCTGGCTGGCGCCATCGCCACCGCCCTGCTGTTCAGCACGGCCGCCGCGGCCGCCGATTTCAGCAACGTCATCGTCTTCGGCGACAGCCTCAGCGACGGCGGCAACATCTCGCTGGCCTCCGCGCCCGGCATCCAGCCGCCGCTGCGCTTCACCACCAATCCGGGTCTCACCGCGGCGGAAAACGTGGCGGCGGGCCTCGGCTTCACGCTGAAGCCGTCGGTCGCCGGCGGCACCGACTTCGCCTGGGGCGGCGCCGGTTTCGTCAACAACGTGGCCGCCGTGCCGACCATCCCGCAGCAGCTGCAGATGTACCTGGGCGCGAGTGGCGGCAAGGCCGACTCCCGTGCCCTGTACCAGGTCTGGGGCGGGGCGAACGACATCTTCTACCTGAGCGGCGCGCTGACCGACCCGAACGCGATCGCCGTCGGCGCCGTCAAGGCGGCACAGACCGAACTCGGCCTGCTCAACGGCCTGCAGGCCGCCGGCGCGAAGTACGTGGTGGTCTACAACCTGCCCAATCTCGGCTTGACCCCGTCGGCCGCCGCCGGCGGCCCCGCCGCACAGGCCGGGGCCACCCAGCTCGCCGTGCTCTACAACGGCGTGCTCAGCAGCGGCCTCGGCCAGCTCAGCGGCAACGGCCTGAACGTGATCCCGGTGAACACCTACGCGCTGCTCAACGAGGTGGTCGCCAACCCGTCCGCCTACGGTCTCAGCAACGTCACCGCCCCGGCCTGCGGCGCCGGCTCCAGCTCGGTGCAATGCGGCCCGCAGGGCTCGGGCCTGCCGTACACCTATGCGCCGGGCACCAACCAGACCTACCTGTTCGCCGACGGCGTGCACCCGACCGCCGCCGTCCACGCGATGCTCGGCCAGTACGTGCTCGCGACGATCCACGCGCCGGAGCAGATCTCGATGCTCGGCGAGGCGCCGCTGTCGTCCACCGCCGTGCAGGGCCGCGTGGTGCGCAAGCAGATGCTGATGGACAGCACCGGCGGCGAGACCCGCGCCTTCGTCAACATCGACTACGGCATGCAGCGCTTCGATGCCAGCAACAGCTCGCCGAAGACCCGCAGCGACAACTTCAACCTCACCCTCGGCGCGGATGCCCGCGCGAGCGACAACCTCTCGGCCGGCCTCGCGCTCGGCATCGGCCGCAACAACGCCGATTTCTCCGGCGGCCGCGGCGGCTACACGATGCAGGACATCAGCGCGCTGGGCTATCTCACCTACCACGTCGGCGGCGGCTACATCGGCGGTTACGCGGATTTCGGCCAATCCAATTTCAAGAACATCAATCGCCACATCGACGTCGGTACGGCCCGGCGCACCGAAAGCGGCAAGACCGATGGCACGCACCTGGGCGGCGGCCTCACCGGCGGCTGGTGGTTCGACGTGAGCAGCCTGCGTACCGGCCCGTTCGCCACCGTCGAGTGGCAGACCGTCAAGGTCAGCGGCTACAACGAGAGCGGCAACGACAGCAGCGCGATGTGGTTCGGACGGCAGCAGCGCGACGCGCTGATCGCCACCCTCGGCTGGCGCCTGCAGGGCGACTGGAACGTCGGCAACACCGTGCTTTCGCCGTTCGCCGAGCTGGCATGGAACCACGACGACAAGGCCGGTCCGCGCATGGTCAGCGCCGGCCTGAACAGCATGAACGGCACGTTCGCCCTGCCCGGCTTCACGCCGGACCGGAACTGGGGTTCGGTCGACCTCGGCCTGTCCGCCAAGCTGACCCCAAGCGTCACCAGCTGGATCGGCTACAACGGCCGCTTCAGCGACAACAGCCAGAAGTACAACAGCTTCAACATGGGCTTCAAAGTCATGTTCTGAGCCGGTCGACCGGCAACGAAAAAGCCGCCGGGAGACCGGCGGCTTTTTTGTTGCCCGTAGGTCCGGACGGTGGCTTTACTTGTTCTTGCCGCCGGTGGCCAGGCTGAGAATCTCCATGGCCTGCTTCCTCATGGTCGCCGCGGCGGCGTCATCCAGCGCCTGCACGCCGCTGCCGGCCTGGTGCTGCTTCAGCACCAGCGAGCCGTCCTCGCTCCAGCCCGCACGATCGGTCGCGCTCGGCTTGCCATCGCGGCTGGCCTTGGTCTCCTGCACGATCACCCACGGGTTGCCGTTCTTGTACGCGTAGTCGGTGCTGGTGTAGCCCTTGTCGCCGTAGTCGACTTCCTCGCGGATGAACTTCACCTCGCCAGCCTGGCGGAACAGCTGCCAGCCGCGCGAGTCGTTGCTCTCCAGCTTGGTGCCGTGGCTGATCTTCATGCCGCCGAGCTGCGCCTTCACTTCATTGAACCCGGCCATCAGCTTCTCGCTGGGCGTCTGCTCGGCGGCCAGTTCGATCGCCACGCCGTCGTTCTTGCTACCCTTGGCCAGCACTGGCGCCTGGATCGGCATCACGTACTTGCGATCGCCGTCGGTGAGGGTTGCCTGGATCACGTACAGGTCGCTCGACTTCACCTCGGCCGGGTTGAAGGTCAGCGTGAACGACTGCGGGAAGGTACCGGCCGGTGCCGTCTTGCTGGCCAGCGGGGCGGAACCCACGGCGGTGGACGAGACGTCGACCAGGTTCACCACCAGGGTGGCCTTGTCCGAAGGCGTCGGCGAGCCGGCGCGCAGCGAGATCGTGCCGCTTACCTGGCTGGGCACCTGGGCGGTCGCGCCGGCCGTGTTGGCGGACGCGGGCGCCTTGGACTCCGCCGACTGCGTCGAGTTGGACGCGTTGTTGCAGCCAGCCAGCGCCAGTGCAGCAACGGACATCAGCGACAAAAACGTCTTGCGCATGGGAAACCTCAAATCTGGGTGAAAACAAGCACGAGATCGTTCAGGCGCTCTGCGCCACGACATCTACGCGGGGGAAGTTTCTAGCATAGCCCAAAAATGGCGACACGGAAAAGTCAACCCATCCGATGGCCTGCCATGCGCCGGCGTACGCAACGCGCAACGCCGCCCGCGGGCAGGCCGGGTCAGCGGCGGCGCAAGGCCAGGTGCGCGATGTCGCGGCGGCAGAATGCGCCGTCGTAGCGGATGCGGCCGATCGCGGCGTAGGCACTCTCGCGTGCCGCGGCCAGGTCGCCGCCCAGCGCACACACGGTCAGCACGCGGCCTCCGGCGGTGACCGTGCGGCCCTGCCCGTCGAGGCGGGTACCGGCGTGGAACACCTTCACCTCGGCATCCATCGGCGCGTCGAGGCCCTCGACCAC
Organism: Rhodanobacter sp. FW104-R8; assembly: GCF_001617365.1. Taxonomy (GTDB): domain Bacteria; phylum Pseudomonadota; class Gammaproteobacteria; order Xanthomonadales; family Rhodanobacteraceae; genus Rhodanobacter. Next base: position 84,045 of record NZ_LVJR01000026.1, on the reverse strand, counting down.
GTCGCCCATGCGCACCCGGCCCGGATAGCCGCCGGCCGCCATGACCACGCCGATCGCCGGGCGCGCATCCCAGCGCGCCGCGGTCTGCGCCAGCCGGCCATCCAGCGCCGCGTCGATCAGTTCAACCAGGTCCGATTTCAGGCGCAGCATGATCGGCTGGGTTTCCGGATCGCCGAAGCGCACATTGAACTCGATCACCTTCGGCGCGCCCGACTTGTCGATCATCAGGCCGGCGTAGAGGAAGCCGATGAAGGGCGCGCCCTCGGCCGCCATGCCGCGCAGGGTCGGCTCGATCACTTCCTCGAGGATCCGCCGCTCGACTTCCGGCGTGACCACCGGTGCCGGCGAATACGCGCCCATGCCGCCGGTGTTCGGGCCGAGGTCGCCCTCGTCGCGGCGCTTGTGGTCCTGGCTGGAAGCCATCGGCAGCGCGTGCTGGCCGTCGCTCATCACGATGTAGCTGGCTTCCTCGCCGTCGAGGAATTCCTCGACCACCACCCGCGCCGAGGCGTCACCGAAGGCGTGCGCGCCGAGCATGTCGTGCAGCGCCAGCTCCGCATCGGCCGGAGTCAGCGCCACCACCACGCCCTTGCCGGCGGCAAGGCCGTCGGCCTTGATCACGATCGGCGCGCCATGCTTGCGCACGTAGGCCAGCGCCGGAGCCAGTTCGGTGAACACCGCGTAGTGCGCAGTGGGAATGTTGTGCCGCTGCAGGAAATCCTTGGCGAACGCCTTGGAGCCCTCCAGCTGCGCGGCAATCGCACGGGGCCCGAAGATGCGCAGGCCGGCGGCACGGAACTTGTCGACCACGCCGGCCACCAGCGGCACCTCGGGGCCGACCACGGTCAGGCCGACCTTCTCGCGCCGGGCCAGCTGCAACAGGCCGTCGATGTCGTTCATCGCGACGTCGGCGTTGCGCATCTTCGGCTCGCGCGCGGTGCCGGCGTTGCCGGGCGCCACGATCACCTCGTCGACCTGCGACGACTGCCTGAGCTTCCACGCCAGCGCGTGCTCGCGCCCGCCGCCGCCGATGACCAGAACCTTCATGCCTGCACTCCGGGAATTCGCGCACCGCCACGCGGCGCAGTCGCGCATTGTAGCGGCTGCGCCGCACCGCCCGCGAAACCGCGGCGCGCTCAGTCGTGCCGGTGCAGCAGCTCCAGCAGCGCCGCGCGCGGCAGCTTGCCGGTCTCGTTGCGCGGCAGCGCCGGCACCAGTTTCAGCGGGCGCGGCAGGAACAGCGGGTCGATCGCGCGGCGCAGCGCATCGAGGATGGCGTGCTCGTCCAGCCCCGGCGCGACCGCCAGCGCGGCGATCCGGTGCACGCCCAGCGCATCGCCGTCACCGAGCTGGAACACCACGCCGTCCTGCACGCCGGGAATTGCCAGCAGGCGCCGGGTGAGGTCGGCCAGCGAGGCGCGCTTGCCGGCGATCTCCAGCATGTCGGCATGGCGGCCGCGCAGGCGGAAGCGGCGCCCGTCGCGGGACAGGCTGACGATGTCGGCCAGGGTGACCGGCGTGGCCAGTTGCGGTGCCTCCACCATCGTGCCGTCCGGCTGCGGATGCAGGCTGGCACCGTCGTACAGCGACCAGTCCTCGTCCACGGTGGGGCGACGGCTGGCGAACACGCAGGTCTCGGTGGAGCCGAACACTTCCAGCAGCGGTGCGCCGAACCGCCGTTCGGCGGCCTGCGCCAGCTCCACCGGCAGCGGCGCGGTGGCCGACAGCATGGCGGCGACCGGCGGCAGCGCGATGCCGGAGTCGACCAGCGCACGCAGGTGCACCGGCGTGGTCACCAGCACGCGCGGCACCGGCACCTCGGCCAGCGCAGCGGCCACGTCGGCCGGAAAGAACGGCCGCCCGGCATGCACGCCTACGCCACCCAGCAGCGGCAGCAGCACCGACATCTCCATGCCGTACATGTGCTGCGGCGGCACCGTGGCGACCACTTCGAAATGCGCACCGGCAGCGCCACGCAGCATCGCCAGGTTGCCGGCGTTGCTGGCGTGGAAGCTGGCCCAGGTCTTCGGGTTCGCGTTGGGCGTACCGGTGGAACCGGAGGTGTAGCCCACCGCCACCACCTGGTCGGCCGCGATCGACGGCCACGCCGCATCGAGCTCGAGCGGCGACGCGGCTTCCAGCGGCGGCAGCTGCCGGTAGCCCCGCGGGGCCGGATCGAGCGCCTGCTCGCCCAGCGCGTAGCAGCCCGGATGCGCCGCCATCACCTCGTCCACCGCCTGCGGTGCGCGCGAGGACGGCAGCAGGTTGGCCTGGCCGCGCAGCGCGATGGCGCAGAACGCGACCAGGAACGCGTAGCGGTCCTCGCACAGGTTCACCGCGGCGGTCGCGGTCGGCAGCACGGCGGCCACGGCGCGCACCTGCGCCAGGAAGCGCGCGGCATCGACCGGGGCGCCACTGCGCCAGGCCACGATCCGCGCGGGATCGACCGCGCCCAGCAGCGGCAGCCGCGACGGCGCCTCGCGCTGGTAGGTGTCGTAAACGATGGCCAAACTGCGGTCTCCCTGATCTTCGATTCGTCACGGCCGGCAGCATCGCGCCATACGATGAACGGCGGCATGAACGGCTGCCGCCGACGTCTTACGGCGGTTCAGCTGACGCATGGGCCTGAGCGCTCCCCCGAGCGCTCAGGCGCGGATGATAGCGCCCGACAGCGCGTCGCGGATCACGGTGGGGCTGGCCTGGCCGCCCAGCGGGGCATCCAGCAGGCCGTCCAGCGCGTCATCGAAATAGTCCGCCACGGTCTGCGCCTCGCGCGCCGGCGGTCGGCCATGCGGGTTCGCGCTGGTCGACACCAGCGCACCGCCGAACGCGCGGCACAGCGCGGCGGCGGGCTCGTGCGCGGTGACCCGCAGCGCGATGCCGGCATGCGCGCCGGCGACCCAGGCCGGCACCGCGGCCGAGCGCGGGAAGACCCAGGTATGCGGGCCGGGCCAGCTCGCGCGCACCTGCGCGAACACCTCGCCCGGCACCGCCGCCAATTCGATGTAGCGCTCGACCTGGGCGAAATCCGCGGCGATCAGCAGCACGCCCTGGGTCGCCGGGCGCTGCTTCAGCGCGAACACGCGCGCGAACGCGGCCTGGTCGTGCGGGTCGCAGCCGAGCCCGAACACCGCTTCGGTGGGATAGGCCAATACGCCGCCGCCACGCAGCAGCGCGGCGGCGGCATCGACCTCGGCGAGCGTGAAGCGCTGCAGCACTCAGGCCTCGGCCTTGCCGCCGGCGGGCTTCTTCGCGACGGCCTTTTTCGCGGCGGCCTTCTTCACGGCCGTCTTCTTTGCCGCGGCTTTCTTCACCGGCGCCTTCTTGGCAGGAGCCTTCTTCGCTGGCGCGGCCTTTTTCGCGGCCGCCTTCTTCACGGCGGTCTTCTTGCCGAAACGGCCCTTGCGCACCGGCGCGGCGGCGAGCAGTTCCATGCACTGCGCTTCGGTCAGCTCCTTCGGTTCCTGCTCCTTCGGGATGCGCGCATTCTTCTCGCCGTCGGTGATGTAGGCGCCGTAGCGGCCGTTCAGCACCTGCACGCCGTTGCCGAAGTCGAGGATGACGCGGTTGGCCAGCATCTCGAGTTTTTCCTGCACGATCTGCACCGCGCGCGGCAATTCGATCGTGTACGGATCGTCCTCGGGCTTGAGCGAGGCGTAGGTGCTGCCCTGCTTCACGAACGGGCCGAAGCGGCCGACGCCGACGCTCACCTCGTCGCCGTTGTCGGCCTGGCCCAGCTTGCGCGGCAGCTTGAACAGCTCCAGCGCCTCGGCCAGGGTGATGGTGTGCATGCTCTGCCCGCCGCGCAGGCTGGCGAACTGCAGCTTCTCGTCCTGGTCCTTGTCGCCGATCTGCGCGTACGGCCCGTAGCGGCCCAGCCGCACCGAGACCGGCTTGCCGGTCTTCGGGTCGCTGCCCAGCTCGCGCGCGCCGGTGGCCTCGCTGCGGTCGACCGATTCGGTCTTCTCGTCCACCTGCTGCTTGAACGGCTGCCAGAAGCGCTCCATCAGCGGCACCCAGGCTTCCTCGCCGCGGCTGACCGCATCGAGTTCGTCCTCCATCTTCGCGGTGAAGTCGTAGTCGACGTAGCGGGTGAAGTGCTGGGTGAGGAACTTGCTGACCGCGCGGCCGACGTCGCTGGGCTTGAAGCGGCGGCTGTCGAGGAACACGTACTCGCGGTTCTGCAGCACCTGGATGATGCTGGCGTAGGTCGACGGCCGGCCGATGCCGTGCTCTTCCAGCGCCTTGACCAGGCTCGCCTCGGAGTAGCGCGGCGGCGGCTCGGTGAAGTGCTGGTCGGCGACGATCTCGTGCAGCGGCACCGCTTCGCCCTTCTCCAGCCGCGGCAGCCGGCGGCCTTCGTCGTCGTCCTCGGCGCTCTTCTGGTCGCGGCCCTCCTCGTACACGGCAAGGAAGCCGGGGTCGACCACGGTGGTGCCGCTGGCGCGGAGCGCGGCGTCGCCGCCGGCCACGTCGCGCACGGCGAATTCCGCGGTGACGGTGTTCAGCGTGGCGTGGATCATCTGGCAGGCGACGGTGCGCTTCCAGATCAGTTCGTACAGCTTGCGCTGGTCGTCGTTGAGGAAGGACGCCACCGATTTCGGCGTGTGCAGCGCCGAGGTCGGGCGGATCGCCTCGTGCGCTTCCTGCGCGTTCTTCGACTTGGTCTTGTACACCTGCGGAGCATCGGGTAACGCGTGACCACCGAAATCGCGCGCGATCAGCTGGCGCAGCTCGGCCACGGCGTCGTCGCCGAGCATGGTGGAGTCGGTACGCATGTAGGTGATCAGGCCGACGTTGCCCTCGCTGCCCAGCGCCACGCCTTCGTACAGGCCCTGCGCCACCTTCATCGTGCGGCTGGTGGTGAAGCCGAGCTTGCGCGCGGCCTCCTGCTGCAGGGTGGAGGTGGTGAACGGCGCGGCCGGGCGGCGCTTGCGCTCCTTCGAGCTGACCTCGCTGACCGTGAGGCGGCCGCGCGCGGCCTGCTTCAAGGCGTCGCGGGCGGCTTGCGCGTCGGCCTCGTTGGTGAGGTCGAACTGCTCGAACTTCTTGCCGTTGAGCCTAGAGAGGCGCGCGGTGAAATCGCCTTCGGCGTGCTTCAGCTGGGCCTCGATGGTCCAGTATTCGCGCGCCTTGAACGCCTCGATCTCATCCTCACGCTCGACGATCATGCGCAGCGCCGGTGACTGCACGCGGCCGGCGGAGAGGCCGCGCTGCACCTTGCGCCACAGCACCGGCGACAGGTTGAAGCCGACCAGGTAGTCCAGCGCGCGGCGCGCCTGCTGCGCATCGACCAGGTCGTGCGACAGCTGCCGCGGCGAGGCCACCGCGGCCTTGATCGCCTTCGGCGTGATCTCGGAGAACACCACCCGGTGCAGCTGCTTGCCCTTGGTCAGGCCGCGCTCCTTCAGGATCTCGCTGATATGCCAGCTGATCGCCTCGCCCTCGCGATCCAAGTCGGTCGCCAGGTAGATGTCGTCGGCCAGCTTCGCCGCCTTGGCGATCGCCTCCACGTGTTTCTCGTTGCGCTCGATCACCTCGTAGGCCATCGCGAAATCGTGCTCGGTGTCGACCGCGCCCTCCTTCGGCTTCAGGTCACGCACGTGACCGTAGGAGGCAAGTACCTGGAAGTCCTTGCCGAGGTATTTGTTGATCGTCTTGGCCTTGGCCGGCGATTCGACGATGAGCAGGTTTTTTGCCATGAAACAGGGTATCCAGAGGTGAACCACCGGCGCTTCCGTGCCGGGCATATATATAGTTGAAACCACGCCGCGCCAGCGGCTGTCAAGCAAACCGCGCCGCGCGGCTCAGCCGCCGGGCAATCGCTGGTAGCGGTTGCCGGGCAGGCATTCGACCCGCGCCTCCAGCTCCAGCATCAGCAGCATCGAGGAAAGCGCGGCCGTCGATTGCCCGGTACGCTGCACAAGTTCGTCCAACGTCGTCGGCGCATGACCAAGTTCAGTCAAAAGCCGCCGATACCCGGGGTCATCGCCATGCCCGTCGAGCCCGTGCGAGGCACCGGCCACGCTGCCGGAACGGATCTCCCCGCCGCCAGCCTCACGCAGCCGTGCGGCCAGCTCACCGCCCAGCATGCGCGCAGCCGGCGTCAATGTCTCGACAATTTCCGCGGCGTCCTCGACCAGCCGGGCGCCGTCACGGATCAGCCGATGGCAGCCGCGGGCCAGCGGATTATGGATGGAACCGGGCAGGGCGAACACCTCGCGTCCCTGTTCGGCGGCCAGCCGGGCGGTGATCAGCGAGCCGGAACGCAGGCCCGCCTCGATCACCAGCGTGCCCAGCGCCAGGCCCGCGATGATCCGGTTGCGGCGCGGAAAATGATCGGCACGCGCGGGCGTGCCGGGCGGGAATTCGCTGACCAGCGCGCCGTGCGCGGCGATCCGCCGGGCCAGTGCCTGGTGCTTGCGCGGGTACACCCGGTCCGGGCCGGTACCGACCACGGCCAGGGTCGGCGCCTCGGCGTCCAGCGCCGCCACGTGGGCGGCGCCGTCGATGCCGTCGGCCATGCCGCTGGTGATCGCGAAGCCGGTCGCGGCGAGCACACGGGCGAACGTCCGCGCATGCGCCAACCCCGCCGCGCTGGCGCCGCGCGCGCCCACGATCGCCACCTGGGGATGCAACAGCAGGCTGGCGTCGCCGGCCACGAACAGCACGGCCGGCGGCTGCGGGATGTGTTCCAGCTGCGGCGGAAAATCCGCCTCCGTGCAACGCAGCAGCCGGTGTCCCGGCTCGGCCAGCCAGGCCAGGTCGGCGGCCAGGCGCGCCTCGTCGGGTCGCGCCAGCCAGGCCTGCGCCGGCTCGCCCAGCGGCGCGGCATGGCGGCGCAGCTGCGCCAGCGCCGCACGGATGTCGCTGCCGGCCGCGTCCAGCCGTTCGCGCAGCCCGCCTGGGCCGAGGCCGGGCGTGCGCAGGGCGATCAGCCAGGCGCGCAGTTCATCGGGATCGTCCATGGTCATGGCGGCAGTTTACGGAGCGGGCCGCAAAGGAAACGGCGCGGTGGAAGCCGCGCCGTCCTGTAGGCAGATGCCGCAACGTCGGTCGCGGACGCCTATTCCGGCATGACCAGGCGGGAACCGACGTGCACCGGCCGCAGGCCGTCCATCACCAGGCCGTAGCTGACCCGGTCGAAGGTGCGGAACACCATCACGTGGCCGATGTACTCGTCCGGCAGCTTCACCGTCTCGCCGACGCCGCGGTTCCAGCTGTTGCTGGCCACGTCGTCGTGGACCGTCTCGCCGGGCTGGAACATCGCGAAGGTCTGGCCGTTGTCGACGCCGTCCTTCGCGCCGACCGACAGCAGCACCACCTGGCGCGACCCGGCCGCGTCCATCGCGTCGGCGAAGCCGATCACCTTGGCATTGGCCGGCACCGACTTCGGCGGGTGCGGGTAGTAGTAGGCGTCGTACGGCGCGTCGTCGACCGGCATGATGCGGTCGCCGCTGCGGATCTCCTGGGTGGCGCCGAGCAGCAGCAGCGTGGCCGGATCGCCGGTGCGCAGCGTCTCGGCGGTGCCGATCACGCTGACCTCGACGCCGAGGTCGTCGCCCTTGCCGTAGTGGCCGTCGTTGCGGGAATCCTCGCGCCACGGCGCGCGGACCATCGCCGCGTTGCTGTCCAGGTCATGTGCGACCAGATCGGCATGGGCCGCATCGTTCTGGTCGAAGCCGCGGAACACATGGCTCGGCCGCACGATCGCCCAGCGCTGGCCCGGCTCGCCCTGCAGGCCGCGCACATAGATGTTCTGGCCGACGGCGCCGCGCAAGCGGGACTCCTCCAGGCCGACCACGTACGGCGCGGAACTGACCGCCTTCGAGTCCATTACCCGCATGTCCTTGAGGAACATCCTCAACTCGGACAGCGGGATCGCCGGCACCGCCTCGCCCTCGCGATGCACGCTCGGCTGCAGGCCCAGGCGCGGACCGTTGATGAAGGACAGGTTGAGCACGTCGCCGGGGTAGATCAGGTGCGGGTTGCGCACCTGCGGATTGGCCTGCCAGATTTCCGGCCAAAGCCACGGCTTGGACAGGAACTTGGCGGAGATGTCCCAGAGGGTGTCGCCACGACGCACGGTGTAGCTGTCGGGATGATCGGCTCGCAGTTGCGCACCCGCCGCATACACGGCCACGGTGACCAGCATGCCGGCGAGCAACACGATAGTTTTTCGGATCATTGGCGGGAATCCCCCCTTCCCAGAACTCGGTCGAGTGTAACCGAATGGTTAACGTGCGCAACTGGCGCGGGTTGGCAAAAATCGTCTGTACTCGGACGCTTGCCGACGTACAATGAGGCACATTCTAGATGGCTCCGAGGGTGGCTTTTTACCAAATCGCCCGCATTTTCGGCGCCGAGGTGATTTCCATGTCCATCCTGTCCATTCTCGAATTCCCCGACCCCCGGCTGCGCACCCGCGCCGAACCGGTGACCGTGTTCGACGCGAAGCTGAAGCAGTTCGTCGCCGACATGGTCGAGACCATGTACGCCGCCAACGGCGTCGGCCTCGCCGCCACCCAGGTCAACGTGCACCAGCGCGTGCTGGTGGCCGACATGAGCGAAGGGCGCAACCAGCCGCTGGCGCTGGTCAACGCGCAGATCCTCGAAAAGGACGGCTCGCAGGTCTACCAGGAAGGCTGCCTGTCGTTTCCCGGCCTGTACGCCGACGTCACCCGCGCGCTGAGGGTGAAGGTGAAGGCGCGGGACGCGGACGGCAAGGAGGTCGTCGTCGAGGCCGAGGGCCCGCTGGCGGTGTGCATCCAGCACGAGATGGACCACCTGGAAGGCAAGGTGTTCGTCGACTACCTCTCGCCGCTGAAACGCAGCCTGCTGCTGAAGCGGCTGGAGAAGCACCGCAAGCAGGCGGCCAGCGCTTGAACCCACAGCCCCTGCGGCTGGTCTTCGCCGGCACCCCGGAATTCTCCGTGCCCTGCCTTGAGGCCTGCCGCGCCAGCGGCGCCGAGGTGGTGGCCGTCTATACCCAGCCCGACCGTCCCGCCGGTCGCGGCCGCAAGCTCGCCCCCAGTCCGGTCAAGCAGGCCGCGCTGGCCGCCGGCCTTGCGCTGGAACAGCCCGAATCGCTGAAGCCCGCCGAGGTGCAGCAGCGGCTCGCCGGCTATCGCCCCGACCTGCTGGTGGTGGTGGCCTACGGCCTGATCCTGCCGCGCAAGGTGCTGGCGATCCCGCGCCTGGGCTGCTGGAACGTGCACGCCAGCCTGCTGCCGCGCTGGCGCGGGGCCGCGCCGATCCAACGCGCGATCCTCGCCGGCGACGCCGAGAGCGGGGTCGACCTGATGCGGATGGAAGCCGGCCTGGATACCGGCCCGGTGCTGCTCGAACGGCGCACCCCGATCGGCGACGGCGACACCGGCGGCTCGCTGCACGACCGCCTCGCCACGCTGGGCGCGGACGTGCTGGCCGAAGGCCTGCGTCGCACGCTGGCCGGCGAGGTGCTGGCCGCCACGCCGCAACCGGACGACGGCGTGACCTATGCGCACAAGCTGGACAAGGCCGAGGCGAAGCTCGACTTCAGCCGCTGCGCGCCCGAGCTGGAACGCCAGGTGCGCGCGTTCGACCCGTGGCCGGTGGCCGAGGGCGAGATCGCCGGCGAGACGCTGCGGATCTGGGCGGCGCACGCACTCGAAGGCAATCACTCCGCCGCTCCCGGCAGCGTGCTGGCGACCGGCCGCGAAGGCATCGACATCGCCTGCAGCCAGGGCGTCTTGCGCATCACCGCGGTACAGCGTGCCGGCGGCAAGCGCATCGGTGCGATGGACTACCTCAACGCCCGTCCTGAATTGCGTCAGCGCCGATGAAGACCGATACCCGCGCCTTGGCCGCCAAGGGGCTCGCCGAGGTGGCCCTGCGCGGCGCCTCGCTGCGTGACGTGATGGAGCGTTCCGCGCCGCGACTGGCCGACCCGCGCGACCGTGCCCTGCTGATGGCCCTGCTCAGCGAAGGCGCGCGCTGGTGGCTGCGCTTCGATCCCGCGGTCGACGGCCTGCTGGAAAAATCCCTGCGGCCCAAGGACCCGGCGGTACACGCGCTGCTGGTGCTCGGCCTGGTGCAGTTGGAGATCCTCCAACTGCAGGACTACGCCGCGGTGGCCGCCACGGTCGAGGCGGTGCGCGCGCTCAAGCGGCCGCAACTGGCCGGCCTGGTCAACGCCGTGCTGCGGCGCTGGCAGCGCGAGCGCGCAAGCCTGCTGGCGAAACTCGACGCCACGCCGCAGACCCGTCACGCCCATCCGGCCTGGCTGGCCGCCGCGCTGCGGCGCGACTGGCCGCAGCAGGCCGAGGCGGTGATGGCCGCCGACAACGGCGAACCGCCGCTGATGTTGCGCGTCAACCGGCGACGCAGCGGGCGCGAGGCGCTGATCGCACGACTGCAGGCCGCCGGCTATGCCGCCACCGCGCATCCATGGCTGGACGACGCGCTGGTGCTGCCGCACAGCACCGACGTCACCCGCATGCCCGGCTTCGACGATGGCCTGTTCGCGGTGCAGGACGGTGCCGCCCAAGTGGCCGCCGACCTCGCCGAGCTGCGCGACGGCCTGCGCGTGCTGGACGCCTGCGCCGCGCCCGGCGGCAAGGCCTGCCACCTGCTCGAACGCGCCGACATCGAGCTGACCGCGCTGGAGTTCGACGCCGCGCGCGTCGAACGCATCCGCCAGAACCTGATGCGCCTGCGCCTGGACGCGAAAGTGGTGGCCGGCGACGCCGGCGCGCCGAAGGGCTGGTGGAGCGGCCGGCCGTTCGATCGCATCCTGATCGACGCGCCCTGCTCGGCCAGCGGCGTACTGCGCCGCCGGCCGGACGTGCGCCTGCACCGGCGCGAAAGCGACATCGCCGCGATGCAGACGCAGCAGCGCCGCATCCTGGCCGCGCTGTGGCCGCTGCTGGCGCCGGGCGGGCGGCTGGTCTACATCACCTGCTCGGTGCTGCGTGCGGAGAACGAGGCGATCGTGGGCGAATTGCTGGCCACGCAAGCCGATGCGCAGGCTGTGGCGTTCACCCTGCCGGCCGGGCAGCCCGCCGCCGTCGGCTGGCAGATCCTGCCCGGCGACGGCGACCTCGACGGCATGTACTACGCGGTGCTGCAGAAGCGGGACTGAGGAAATCCCCGGCCGCTCGCGGCGGCCCGCCGCGCCGGCGCGAATGCCATCCACCTGCCGGGATATGATGCCGGCACCCCTGATCGCCGCCGCCGGAACGCCCGCCCGTGAAGCCCTGCCTGCCCCTGTCCCAAGCGCGTCCGCTGTGGCTGCGCAGCGCCCGCTCGGAGCTGCTGCTGTTCGGCGTGTTCGCGCTGCTGCTGCTCGGCCTGGGGCTGGGCCTGCGCGACCCGTGGCCGTCCGACGAACCGCGCTTCGCGCTGGTGGCGCAATGGATGGTCGGGCACGGCCAGTGGCTGTTCCCGCATCGCGGCCACGAGCTGTACCCGGACAAGCCGCCGGTGTTCATGTGGCTGCAGGCGCTCAGCCATTTCCTCACCGGCAGCTGGCGCATCGCCTTCCTGCTGCCCTCGCTGCTCGCCGCGCTGGGCGCGCTGGCGCTGGTCTACGACCTGGCGCGCCGGCTGTGGAACCACCGCAGCGCGCTGCTGGCGACGGCCACGCTGCTGGTCACCATCCACTTCACCTACCAGATGCGCAACGCGCAGATCGACCCGCTGCTGCTGGGCTGGATCACCCTGGCCAACTACGGCCTGCTGCGCCACCTGCTGCTGGGGCCGTCGTGGCGCTGGTTCGCCGCCGGCTGCTTCTTCGCCGGGGTGGGCGTGGCGACCAAGGGCGTCGGCGTGCTGGCGCTGCTGATGCTGATCCCCTATCTCGTGGCGCGCCGCGGCCGCTGGCGCCAGCTGGCGCTGCCCACCGGCGGCTGGCGCTGGGCCGGCGCCCTGGCGCTGTTCTTCGTGCCGATCCTGGGCTGGCTGCTGCCGATGCTGCTGGTGGCGCATGCCGACGGCGACCCGCAACACGCCGAGTACGTGCAGAACATCCTGTTCGGGCAGACCGTGCACCGCTACGCCACGCCGCCCGGGCACCTCCATTCGCCGTTCTACTTCCTCGGCATCATCGTCGCCGACTGGCTGCCGCTGTCGCTGCTGCTGCCGTGGGCGCTGCCGGCATGGTGGCGCCGGCTGCAGCGGCGCGACGCGCGCTTCCTGCTGCCGCTGGGCTGGATCGTGCTGGTATTGCTGTTCTTCTCGTTCAGCCCGGGCAAGCGCGACGTCTACATCCTGCCGGCGCTGCCGATGACCGCGCTGGCGCTGGCGCCGCTGCTGCCCGGCCTGCTGCGCCGGCGCGGCGTGCGCCTCGCGGTGTTCGCGCTCACCGCGCTGCTGGCCAGCGGCCTGGCCGTGGCCGCGGCCTGGGCGGTCCATCGCCGTCCGGCCTGGGCGGTGAAGCTGGGCGAGAGCCTCGACCCGCGCATCTGGTGGATGCTGCTGGCCATCGGCGTGGCCGGCCTCGTCGTCGTCGCGTTCACCCGGGTGCGCCGCGCGCCGCTGGGCTGGCTGCTGTTCGCCGGCGTGCTGTGGAGCGTGTACGGCCTGTGGGGTTACCCGATGCTCAACGGCGACCGTTCGGCGCGCGACGTGATGGTGCGGGCGCGCGCCATCGCCGGCCCGGACACGACCATCGGCCTGCTCGCCTGGAAGGAGCAGAACCTGCTGATGGCGCAGGGCCCGGTCGCCGAGTTCGGCTTCCTGAAGCCGTGGCCGCAGCAGTACGCCGACGCGGTGGCCTGGCTGCGGGCCGATCCGGCGCAGCGCTGGATCTTCAGCCTCGACGAGGCGATGGGCGATTGCGTGGATCGCCGCCGCGCCACCTACGTCGGCCATGCCAACCGCCGCGAATGGTGGCTGTTCCGGACCGACGCGGTGATACCCGGCTGCGTGCCCGGCGCGAGCGCGGAGCAGGATGCCGACGATCAGCCCTGAGACCGCGACCCGCAGGGGCAGTAAGATGTATCGTTCACGGCGGCCATACACAACCCGGATGAACCTCCGCGGTACAGGGATGTGCCATGCAGGCCGCGTCGGTGGCGCCGCGCCGTTAGCATGAGCGGACAGGGAGTAGGTGTTGGTTCGACAGGTTCATCACGTGCGCGCACATCCGGTTTCATGGCAAGTCTGGACGGCATCATCGCTGCTGGCGGTGATGCCGCTTTGTTTCGCCGTCTCGAGCCGCCTCAAGGCCGTGCCGATGGCGCTGCTGTTCGTCGCCGGCCTCGTGCTGCTGGCCACGCGCCCGGAATCCCGCCGCGCCTATCGCCTGGCGTGGCCGGTGGCCGCCGTCTGCGCATTGCGCCTGGTGTATGACCTCGGCAACTTCCTCGGGCATCGGCTCGACTGGCCCGCGATCGACCTGCCGGCGCAGACCCTGCTGTTCCTGGCGATCGCCGCCGTGTTCAGCCTGCCGCTCAGGCGGAGCGTGATCGACGTCGGGATCAGCCTGACCGCCCTGATACTCGGCGCGGCCGCCATCCACCAGCGTTACGTGCAGGGCGTCGACCGGCCCTTCGGGCTGAATGGCGGCGACTGGGCCGCGGTCGAGTTCGCGATGTTCCTGCTGATTATGGTGCTGCTTTCGACGCTGCAGGCGCTGCGCCCAACCACCCCGCGCCGGCTGCGCTGGCTGCACATCGCCGCGGTGGTGGTGGGCCTGTACGGGGCGGTGCTGACCCAGAGCCGCGGGCCGTTGCTGGCCTTCGCCCCGGTCTACCTCAGCCTGGTGGCGTGGTACTGCGCGCATTCGCGCCACTGGCGCCGCGCGCTCGTGCTGTTCGCGGTGACCGTGGCCGGCATGCTCACGGTCACCGCCACGCTGCACCGGGAGATGGTCGACCGGCTGGCCAATGTTCCGGCCGAAGTCGCCAGCTACGGCGATGGCGCCGCCAGCGCCACCAGCGGCGCGATCGGCGAGCGACTGGAGATGTGGCGCGTCGCCTGGCAGGCCTTCCGCGAGCATCCGCTGGCCGGCATCGGCCTGGACCAGTTCGGCGTGTACGCGCGCGAACAGGTCGCGGCCGGCAAGGCCAGCGCGTCGATCGCCGGCTACGTGCACCCGCACAGCGAGTACCTCGAGTCGATGGTGGCTGGCGGCATGCCCGCCCTGCTCGTGCTGCTGCTGCTGTTCGCCGTGCCGCTGGTCTTCTTCGGCCGCCGGCTCGGCCATCCGCAGGAGCCGGTCGCCGCCGATGCGGCGGCGGGGCTGATCGTGGTCGGCATGTATGTCCTGTGCGCGTTCAGCGACAACGTGCTGTACCGGGCCATGCCGCAGTCGCTCTACCTGTTCCTCGTACTGGGTCTGGCCGTCAGCATCGGCCGTCAGCTGCGCAACGCCCCGCCCCACTGACCCCGACCCGCCATGGCTCGTATCAATCTGCTCGCATGGGACAACCAGCGCGGTCTCAGCCACGACATCCGGCTGCTGTCCGACGCGCTGCGCGCGCTCGGCCACCAGGTCGAGGTGACCCGGCTGGGGCCGCGCCGGCACGACGGCCGCTGGCAGGCGTGGCGGATGCGCCTGCGCCTGTGGTGGCGGCGGCTGCGCCATGCCGACCGCCGGCTCGCGCTGTACGACGCGAACATCGCGCTGGAACACGTGCGCCCGGACTGGTTCGGGCTGGCCCGGCTGAACCTGCTGGTGCCGAACCCGGAATGGCTGTCACCGCGCAGCCAGCGCCACCTGGGCCGCTACGATGCGATCCTGTGCAAGACCCGCTACGCCGTCGAGCTGTTCACCGCGCGCGGCTGCCGCGCCCTGCACATCGGCTTCCGCAGCACCGACTGCCTGCAGCCGGAAATCCCGCGGCAGCCGACCTTCCTGCACCTGGCCGGCGCCAGCCGGATGAAGGGCACGCAACGGCTGCTGGCGCTGTGGCGGCGGCACCCGGAATGGCCGAAACTGCTGGTGTTGCAGTCGCCGCGCACCGCGACCCGCCTGGCCGACCCCGTTCCCGCCAACCTCGAACACCGGATCGGCTACCTCGACAGCGTGGACGAGGTCCGGCGACTGCAGAATGCGCACCAGTTCCACCTGTGCCTGTCGGAAACCGAGGGCTGGGGCCATTACATCGCCGAGGCGATGAGCTGCAAGGCGGTGGTGATCACCTGCGACGCGCCGCCGATGAACGAACTGGTCACCGCGATGCGCGGCGCCTTGGTAAAGACCCGCGCCACCGGCACATTCAACCTGGCCGCCCGGCACCAGTTCGACGACGCGGCGCTGGAGGCCGAGGTCGAACGCCTGCTGGCGATGCCCGCGCAGGAGCGCGTGGCGCTGGGCGAGCAGGCGCGGGCGTGGTTCACCGCGAACGAGGCGGCCTTCGCCGCGCGGCTGGACGCGGTCCTGCGTCAGCTGCTCTGACCGGCGTCGCGCCCGCGCACGAGCTCGCGCAGGTCGGCCGGCGGCACGGCAAACTCGGCCAGGTGCCGGTCGACGCCGAATTCGCAGCGCACCAGGCCGCGTGCGCGGGTGTCGTCCACGATGCGGTCGTTCGGGTTGCCGACCACGTGCTTGCGGGTGCGATGGTAGAGGTGCGTGGCCAGCCCGCTGAAGCGCAGCTCGCGCCGCAGCAGGCCGGCATGGAACGCGCGCAGCGCCAGCTCGGTGTCCTCGCGGCCCCAGCCGGTCATCGTCTCGTTGAAGCCGTTCACGCGCAGCAGGTCGTCGCGCCAGAACGCCATGTTGCAGCTCTTGATGCCGCGCCGCTTGGTGCCGGGCCGGGCATACCAGCGCGCCAGCAGCGGCAGGCGCAGGGTGTGCCGGCGCCGCTCGATGCCGCGGCTGAAGAAGCCCGGCATCGTCACCTCCCGTTCCAGCATGCGTCGGGTCAGCGCGGCGTCGGTGAGCACGCGCGAGCCCTGCACGAAACAGCCGCGGCGCGCGAACGCGCGGTGGTCGGCGACGAAGTGCGGCTCGGCCACCATGTCGCCGTCGAGCAGGATCACGTAGTCGCCCTGCGCGGCGGCGATCGCGCGGTTGCGCGCGCGGCTCATGCGCGCGCCGTCGTCCGGCTGCCACAGGTGCACCAGGCGCACCGGATAGTCCCGCGCCATGCGCTCGAGCAGTTCGCGCGTGGCCGGTTGCGAGCCGTCGTCGGTGACGATCACCTCGTGGGGCAGCTCGGTCTGTGCCGCGAGCGCGTGCAACACCAGCGCCAGCGCCTCGGGCCAGTTGTAGGTGATGACGGCAACGCTGATGCGCATCGCGGCGATCCCGTCCGGCCTCATGACTCGTCGGGCGCGCGGCGGCGGCGCCACAGCGCCGGCCACAGGATCGCCAGCGCGCGTTCCTGGTTGGCCAGCCACGAGCCACGGCGCAGCCGCGCCAGTTTCGCGTAGCGCTTCGCCTCCTTCCAGGTCGGGTCCGGCTTGGTGCGGAACTCGAACTTGGCGCTTTCCACGCAGCGCTCGTCCAGGCCGATGCTTTTGGCGTAGGTCTCGATCAGGCAGCGCGAATGGAACCGGTTGAGGTAGCGGCTGGCCGGCGTCTGCCTGCCCCACCAGCCGTTCTTGCCGTGGATGCGGTAACGCACGGCGCCGGTGCGCAGGTAGTACTTGTGCGCGCCCAGCACGCTGGCGCCGAACACCAGGCAGTTGTCGGCGGACAGCCGCCAGGTGCCGATGAGATGCGCGGGCAGTTCCAGCGTGCGGCGCGCCCACGAGGCACGCATCGACAACGCCGAGGTCGGCGCGCCGTACCAGTGCATCAGCATGTAGGTGCTGATCACGGTGAAGCCGAGGTCCTGCGAGCGTCCGCCCCAGCCCATCCAGCGCTGCTCGTCGCCGAACAGCTGCATGTCGGAAAACACGAAGTCGATGTCGCGGCGCGCGTCGTAGAGCGCGCCGAGCTGCGCGAGATAATCCGGCTCCCAGCGGTCGTCGGCGTCGAGGAAGCAGACCACGTCGGCCCGCACCTGGGCCATGCCGCGCTGGAACGCGCTGAGCTGGCCGCCGTTGTCGCCGCACAGCAAGGTCACCCGCGGGTCGGCGCCGTAGCGTTCGCGCAGGTGGGCCGGGGTGCCGTCGGTGGAGCCGTCGTCCACCACGATGACCTGCATCGGTGCGCGGGTCTGCGCCAGCGCGTCGTCGATCGCCAGGCCGACGAACTCGCGGTAGTTGTAGCTGGTGATGACGACCGCAAAGCCGGTCATGCCGCCGCACCGTCCTGCAGCAGCCGGCGGAAGTAGCCGATGGTTTCCTTCAGGCCGTCCTCCAGCGCCACCGTCGGCTGCCAGCCGAGCCGGTCGCGGGCCACGCCGATGTCCGGCTGGCGCTGGCGCGGGTCGTCCGACGGCAGCGGCCTGTACACCAGCTTCGAGCGGCCGCCGGCCAGGGCGATCACTTTCTCGGCCAGTTCCAGCATGGTGTGCTCGACCGGGTTGCCGATGTTCACCGGGCCGGTGAAGCCGCGTTCGGATTCCATCATGCGCACGATCACCTCGATCAGGTCGTCGACGTAGCAGAAGCTGCGGGTCTGGCTGCCGTCGCCGTAGATGGTGATGTCCTCGCCGCGCAGCGCCTGCATGATGAAGTTGCTCACCACCCGGCCGTCGTTCGGATGCATGCGCGGGCCGTAGGTATTGAAGATGCGCACCACCTTGATGTCCAGCGCGTGCTGGCGGTAATAGTCGAAGAACAGCGTCTCGGCGCAGCGCTTGCCCTCGTCGTAGCAGCTGCGGATGCCGATCGGGTTCACCCTGCCCCAGTAGCCCTCGACCTGCGGGTGCACCTCCGGGTCGCCGTACACCTCGCTGGTGGAGGCCTGCAGGATGCGCGCCTTCACCCGCTTGGCCAGGCCCAGCATGTTGATCGCGCCGTGCACGCTGGTCTTGGTGGTCTGCACCGGGTCGTGCTGGTAGTGCACCGGCGAGGCCGGGCAGGCCAGGTTGAAGATGCGCTCCACCTCCACGTACAGCGGGAAGGTCACGTCGTGCCGCATCAGCTCGAAGTACGGATGCGTGAGCAGATGCGCCACGTTGCGCTTGCTGCCGGTGAAGAAGTTGTCCACGCACAGCACTTCGTGGCCGTCGCGAAGCAGGCGATCACACAGGTGCGATCCGAGGAATCCGGCACCACCGGTGACGAGGGTTCGTTTCATGGCATGCCGATGATGGATGAGAGAACAGGCAGCGAGGCCCGGCCGGTCGCAAGTTGACAAATATTGTCATGGATTTCCCCGCGAGGATGCGACCGGCCCGGCTGAACGGGAAATCCGCCCCGCCCGGCGCGGCCGGAGCCGGCACGGGCTTCGGCTAGAATCCGCGCATGCCCACCCTGCCGCTGACCCTTGCCGTCATCACCCGCAACGAGGCCGGGAGCATCGCGCGCTGCCTGGACAGCGTGCCGTTCGCGGCCGAGAAGCTGGTGGTCGACTCCGGCAGCGACGACGATACCGTGGCGATCGCGCAGGCGCGCGGCGCGCGCGTGGTGCACCAGGACTGGCTGGGCTTCGGCGCGCAGCGCAACTTCGCCACCACACAGTGCGCGCACGACTGGATCCTGGTGCTGGACGCCGACGAATACCTCAGCCCGGAACTCGCCGCGGAACTGCAGCAGCGCCTGCCGGCACTGATGGCCGGCGATGCGCCGGCGGCGTACCTGCGCCGGCGCACGATCTACATGGGGCGGCCGATGCGCTGGTACCGCCCGTCGGTGGGCGAGAAGCTGGCGCGGCTGTACCACCGCGGCCGCGCGCGCTGGAGCGATGCGCGGGTACACGAATCGCTGCGTTTCGAGGGCGCCGCGCCGACCCTGCGCG
The DNA here is from genome assembly GCF_001617365.1 of Rhodanobacter sp. FW104-R8. Taxonomy (GTDB): domain Bacteria; phylum Pseudomonadota; class Gammaproteobacteria; order Xanthomonadales; family Rhodanobacteraceae; genus Rhodanobacter. The sequence goes on along the minus strand of NZ_LVJR01000026.1, from coordinate 65,267 downwards.
CCCCGTTCGACCACGCCAACAACCCGACCCTGCCGCACAAGCAGCTGAAGGTGCTGCGCTACGCCGAGCTGAAATGCCGCGACTGGCTGGACAAGGGCAAGCCGGTGCGGATGTGGCAGGCGCCGTTCGTCTACCTGCTGGCCTTCGTCAAGGACTACCTGTTCCGGCTGGCCTTCCTGGACGGCTGGCGCGGCTTCCTGATCGCGCAGACCGCGGCCAGCTACGCGCTGTACAAGCGCATGCGCTACTACGAGATGGTCAACAACCCCAAATCGGTCGCGGATGCGACCGATTTATTGAACAAACATCACATAGATCGCTGAACACAAGTCCACCGCAATGCACGAGGCAACGAAACCGCACGGCACCTTCGCCTCCTCTCCCTCCGGGAGAGGATTGAGGAGAGGGTGTCAGGGCTGGCCATAAACTGTGTCAAGCACACTTCACGATTCCAAATCCCGCGATGTCTTCCAAAAAGCACTACCTCCTCTACGGTTCCGAGCGCTATGCGCTGGCCATCCTGCGCCCGCTGCAGGAGGCGATCCGCGCCCGCGGCGACGAGGCCGCGTGGTTCTTCGACGGCCCCGGCGCCGAAGACCTGGTCGCGGGCGAGCGCCTGCTGACGGTGGCCGAGGTGCGCGCGTGGCAGCCGCTGGCGGTGATCACCTCGTCCAACGTGGTGCCGCACTTCTTTCCCGGCGTGAAGGTCGAGACCTTCCATGGCTTCGATGCCGGCAAGCCGCGGCACATCTACGTGCGCGGCTTCTTCGACCTGTACTGCACCACCGGCCCGCGCGACACTGCGCAGTTCCAGGCGATCGCCGACAAGGTGGGCCACTTCAGCGTCATCGAGACCGGCTTCCCCAAGCTCGACCCCTTCATGAAGGAGATCACCGGCCCGCTGCCGCCGGTGCGCCGGCCGCCGGTGATCCTGTACCACTCCACCTTCTCGCCCTCGTGGAGCGCGGCGGAGACGCTGTACGAGGAAGTGAAGCGGCTGTCGCGCGACGGCCGCTGGCGCTGGATCGTCACTTTCCACCCGAAGATGAACCCCGACACCACCGCGAAGTTCAAGGCGCTGCAGAACGAGTACCTCAGCTTCGCCGGGAACGACAACATCCTGGAGCTGTTCCCGCAGGTGGACATGATGTGCTCGGACACCTCCTCGGCGCTCAACGAGTTCCTGCTCACCGGCAAGCCGGTGGTGACGTTCAGGAACCGCCGGCCCGGCCCGCAGCTGATCGACATCGACGACCCGGCGCAGTTCGAGAGCGCGATCGAGCGCGCGCTGGCGCGTCCACCGGAACTGCTGCAGGCGATCCGCGGGTACGCCGACGCGATCCACCCCTACCGCGACGGCCGCTCCAGCGAACGCGTGCTGGACGCGATCGACAGCTTCGTTGCCGCCGGCGCGCGCAACCGCCGGCGCAAGCCGCTGAACCTGTGGCGCAAGCTGAAGATCCGCCGGCGCATCGGCTACTGGGGCCCGGCCTGAGCCGGGTGCCCGGGCCCGGTTGCCTTGCCGCCGCCTCGCGCAGTCTAGAATCCGTCTCCAGCCCGCCAAGAGCCTGCCCGTGTCATTGAGCCCCTCCTACAGCCGTTCCGAACAACTGCGCGCCGTCTGGCCCTGGCTGCCGCTGTGGGCCGCCGTGGCGCTGCTGGCGATCTTCTCGCACGGGCCGATGCCGCTGTATTCCACCCGCACCCTGGCGGTGGCCTGGGAGATGTGGAACCAGGGCCACTGGCTGGTGCCGCACATCAACGGCCAGCCGTACAGCGAGAAGGCGCCGCTGCTGTTCTGGCTGATCCATGCCGGCTGGTTCGCGTTCGGCGTCAGCGACGCGTGGCCGCGCGTGCTCGAGGTGCTGGTGGGCGGCGCGCAGCTGGTGCTGGCCTCGCTGCTGGCGCGGCGACTGTTCCCGAACCGGCCGTGGATGGCCAAGGCGACGCCGTGGATGTTGCTGGCATTCGGCTACGCGTTCCTGTTCGGCCTGCAGATCATGTACGACGTGCTGCTGGCCACGTGGGCGCTCGCCGCCCTGCTGTGCCTGACCCCGAAGACGCAGCGGGCCGAGCCGCGCTGGCTGCTGTTCGGCGTGTGCGTGGGCCTGGGACTGCTGACCAAGGGGCCGGTGATGCTGCTGCACGTGGCCTTCCCCTGGCTGCTCGGCCCGTTGTGGAACGACTGGGCCGACCGCCACCGCGCGCGCTGGTACGGCCGCGGCGCGCTGGCGCTGCTGCTCGGCGGCGCGATGCTGCTGGCATGGGCGCTGCCGGCCGGCTTCTCCGGCGGCGAGGCGTACCGGCAGCGGCTGTTCTTCACCCAGACTGCCGGCCGCGTGGTCGACAAGCTGGCCGCCGGCAAGGACCTGCAGAACCACGCCGAGCCGTTCTGGTTCTACCTGCTGTGGCTGCCGCTGATGCTGTTCCCGTTCAGCGGCTGGCCGCGGATCTGGGTGGCCGTGGCCGGCCTGCGCCGGCCGCTGGAACCGGGCCTGCGCTTTGCGCTGTGCTGGCTGCTGCCCACCTTCGTGGTGTTTTCGCTGATCAGCGGCAAGCAGCTGTACTACCCGCTGCCGGAACTCGCCGGCGCCGCGCTGCTGATGGCCGGCGCGATCGCCGTGCTGCGCGAGCGCCGGCCGAACCTGGCCGGCAACGGCTGGCTCGGCACGTGGCCGCTGGGCGTGGGCGGCATCGCGTTCGCCGTGGCGCTGTTCATGCTGCCGCTGCTGGTGGCGAGCAACCGCCTGCACGGCGAGTGGGTCGACTCGGCGGCGCCGTACAGCCGCTACTTCAGCGTGGTGTTCCTGTTGCTCGGCGGCCTGCTGCTGCTGCGCGGCCGCGGCGAGCTGCGTCGGCTGGCGGTGGCCGGGCTGGTCGGCGTGCTCGCGCTCAACGCGCTGTTCACGCTGACCCTGTGGCCACGTTTCGACCTGCGCCCGATCGCCCACCTGCTCGGCGCCGCCGAACAGGCCGGCCACCCGCTCGCCTACACCGGCAACTACGAAGGCCAGTTCCATTTCGAGGGGCGGCTGACCCGGCCGATCAGCGAACTGTTCGGTGACCAGGCCATACAGGATTTCGCCCGCGCCCACCCGGACGGCGTGATCGTGCTGCACGTGCACAGGCCGGACGCGAACGACCTGCGCTACGCCCTGCTGGCGCAGCCGTTCCGCTCCTCCTGGCTGGTGGCCTGGCCCGCCGTCTCGCTGGCCGACCTGCGCAGCGGCCACACCCCGCCCGAACCCGCGCAGCCGACCCGGGTCTACCCGGCCGACGACTGGCGCTACCGCACCCAGCCATGAGCGCGAACCTGATCGCCAGCCTGCGCCAGCAATGCGGCGGCCCGCGCGACGGCGCGCTGCTGCGCTTCTCGCTGGGCAGCGCGCTGCTAGCCGAAGGCGACGCCGGCGCCGCGGTCGACGAACTGCGCCGCGCGCTCGGCTTCGATCCGACCTATTCGGCGGCATGGAAGCTGCTCGGCAAGGCCTGCCTGGCCCACGGCGACGAAATCGCCGCCGCCGACGCCTGGCGCAGCGGCATCGCCGCCGCCGCCCTTCGCGGCGACAAGCAGGCCGAGAAGGAAATGGGCGTGTTCCTGCGCCGGCTGGAGAAGGCCCAGCGGTAGCGCGCCCCGTCCACAAGGGACTTCCTTCGGTCGTGCGCGATGCCCTTGCCTTGGCTTCGCAGGGCGGACACTGTCCGCCGCCCTCGGCCGTGGCGCATTGTCGAAGAGCCGGCGGACGGTGTCCGCCCTACGAAACTGTAGAGCGCACCCTGTGCGCGAATGCTTTTGGTTGTAATCAACCCTCAAGAGCATTCACGCACGACCGAAGGAAGTCCCTTGTGGACGGAGTGTGCCCCTACCCGTTCGCTCAGTCGTACGGGCTGACCAGGCCATCCGCCGAGTAGCGCTTGTACTGCCACTGGTACTGCGTGAAAGCCAGCTCCACGCATTCCTGCACCCCCCGGTTGAGCGCGCTACAGGCCACGCCCAGGTCGGCGTCGGCCAGCCCGCCCGGCGCCGGCAGCAGGTGGATGCGATAGCCGGCGCCGCGCGGCAACCGTTCGGCGAACGCGTACAGCACGGTCGCCCCGGTACGCGCGGCCAGCCGCGGCAGCAGCACCATGGTCAGCGCGTCGCGGCCGAAGAACGGCGCGACCTGGCCCTCGCCCGCGCGCGGCTTCTGGTCCGGCAGGATGCCGACCGTGCCGCCCGCGGCCAGCCGCTTGTACAGCGTGCGCACGCCGGCGCCGTCGGCGCGCACCTGCTCCGGCGCCAGCGCGCCGCGCACCTTGCGCAGCAGGCCCTCGATCGCGGCGATGCGCGGCGGCCGGTACAGGATCGCCATCGGCGTCTTGCGGCACAGCCAGTAGTTCAGCAGCTCCCAGCAGCCCAGATGCGGCGCGGCGATGATCACGCCCTTGCCCGCGGCCAGCGCCGCGTCCAGCAAGGCCTCGCCGCGCACCTCGCGCACCAGCGCCAGCGCGCGCCCGGCGCCCGCGCCCCAGACCTTGACGATCTCGCTGGCGGACTTGCCGCTTTCGGCCAGCACCTCGCGCAGCAGCGCCGCCCGCGCCGCGCCGTCCAGCTGCGGGCGCGCGATCGCCAGGTTCGCCGCGCTGTTGTGCACCGTGCGGCCGCCACGCCACAGCAACAGCCGGCCCAGGGCAGCGCCCAGGCCGTGCAGCACGCGCAGCGGCAGCAGCGCCAGCAGGCGCAGCAGCAGGTAGATGAGGTACATGTCGATGCGCATAGGGGCGCCAGTGTAGCGGGCCGCGCGCCGCCAGCCGTCCATCGCTTATGCTCTTGCGAATCCCGAGTCCCGTATCCCGAATCCCGAACAGATGATTGCCCTGATCCAGCGTGTCCTGTCTGCCAGCGTCGGCGTCGGCGGCGAAACGGTCGGCGCGATCGGCCCCGGCCTGCTGGCCCTGGTGGCGGTGCAGCCCGACGACGGCGAGGCACAGGCGAAACGCATGCTGGAACGCCTGCTCGGCTACCGCGTGTTCGCCGACGACCACGGCAAGATGAACCGCTCGCTCGCCGACACCGGCGGCGGCCTGCTGCTGGTCAGCCAGTTCACCCTCGCCGCCGACACCCGTTCCGGCATGCGCCCCAGCTTCACCAGCGCGGCACCGCCCGAACACGGCCGGCGCTGGTTCGAACGGCTGCTGGAGCTGGCCCGCGCCGCGTACCCCGGGGTGGAAACCGGGCGCTTCGGCGCCCATATGGTGGTCCAGCTGGTGAACGACGGCCCGGTGACCTTCTGGCTCGACACCGGCTGAACGGCGGGTGGCGTGTTTCGCCAAGCCGAGGCCGGCGAGACATGGCAACACCGCGATCTGGCGCGATTTTTGCGTGTCCCCCCGCGACCTTTTTCCACTTGAAAACTGGTCAAAAAAGCAGCACATCGCTATAATGTCCGGTTCTTGAACCCTGCGGCGGTCGGTGAATGAATAGCAAAGCTCCCCACGAGCAACAGTCTGAAATCAAGGCGCTCATCTCCAAGGGCCTGGAGCAGGGCTACCTGACCTACGCCGAGATCAACGACCACCTGCCCGACGACATCGTCGACCCGGAGCAGATCGAAGACATCATGGCGGTGCTCAAGGGCGTCGGCATCGAAGTGCACGACGCCGCGCCGGACACCGACCCGCTGGCCGACAAGGCCGGCAGCAGTACCGACGACGAGGCCGCCGCCGAGGAAGCCGTGGCGCTGCTCTCCGCGGTGGATTCCGAAGTGGGCCGCACCACCGACCCGGTGCGCATGTACATGCGCGAGATGGGCACGGTCGAGCTGCTCACCCGCGAGGGCGAGATCGCCATCGCCAAGCGCATCGAGGAAGGCCTGGGCCAGGTGCAGACCGCGCTGGCCAGCTTCCCGCTGACCATCGAGCTGCTGCTGGAGGAATACGACCAGCACCTGGACGGCAAGCGCCGCCTCAGCGAGATCCTGGCCGGCTTCCTCGACCTGGAGGAAGCCGCCGACCTCGCCCGCAAGGAGAAGGAAGCCGCCGCCCTGCTGGCGCCCGAGCCCGAGGTCGGTGACGACGACGCCGACACCGACGACGACGACACCGCCACCGAGGACGAGGAAGAAGCCGGCCCCAGCGGTCCCGACCCGGAAGAGGTCAAGCGCCGCATGGAGCTGCTGCGCGAGCATTACGCCAAGTTCCAGAAGGCCGCGCCTAAAGCCGCCAGCATCACCGACAGGAAGATAGTCAAGCTGCGCGACCTGATGGCCGAGGAGTTCCTGAAACTCAAGCTGCCCAGCGCGCTGATCGACGGCTTCGTGCGCAAGCTGCGCGAGGTGGTCAACGACATCCGCCACCACGAGCGCGTGCTGATGGACATCTTCGTCAAGCAGGTGAAGATGCCCAAGGCCGAGTTCATCAAGGCGTTCCCCAGCAACGAGGGCAACCTCGAGTGGGTGGCCGAGCTCAGCCGCAAGCGCCAGAAATGGTCGCCGAACATCAAGGTCCACCGCGCGGCGATCGACGCCGAGCAGGAAAAGCTCGCCGCAATCGAGCGCAAGCTGTTCCTGCCGCTCACCGACATCAAGGACATCAACCGCGCCATGGCCAGCGGCGAGGCGAAGGCCCGCCGCGCCAAGAAGGAAATGGTCGAGGCGAACCTGCGCCTGGTGATCTCGATCGCCAAGAAGTACACCAACCGCGGCCTGCAGTTCCTCGACCTGATCCAGGAAGGCAACATCGGCCTGATGAAGGCGGTGGACAAGTTCGAATACCGCCGCGGCTACAAGTTCTCGACCTACGCCACCTGGTGGATCCGCCAGGCGATCACCCGCAGCATCGCCGATCAAGCCAGGACCATCCGCATCCCGGTGCACATGATCGAGACGATCAACAAGTTGAACCGCATTTCCCGCCAGATGCTGCAGCAGTTCGGCCGCGAGGCCACGCCGGAGGAGCTGGCCAAGGAGATGGACATGCCCGAGGACAAGATCCGCAAGGTACTGAAGATCGCCAAGGAACCGATCTCGATGGAAACCCCGATCGGCGACGACGAGGATTCCCACCTGGGCGACTTCATCGAGGACGGCAACGCCAGCTCGCCGATCGACTCGGCCACCGAAACCGGCCTGATGGAAACCGTGCGCGACGTGCTCGCCGGACTCACCCCGCGCGAAGCGAAGGTGCTGCGCATGCGCTTCGGCATCGACATGAACACCGACCACACGCTGGAAGAAGTCGGCAAGCAGTTCGACGTCACCCGCGAGCGCATCCGCCAGATCGAGGCCAAGGCACTGCGCAAGCTGCGCCACCCGAGCCGTTCGGAACAGCTGCGTTCGTTCCTCGACGTCGATTGATCACTGCTGCGTCATCGCAACATCGAAGAAGCCCCGCCGATGCGGGGCTTCTTCGTTTTCATGGGTACGCACTCAGCCGACGTCGTAGAAGAACTGCTCGCGCACGATCTTGCCGCCGTGCACGCGATACACGCAGATCTCGCTCATGTTCGTCCGGCCCCGGCCCTTCATCGTCACGTCCATCGCCAGCGCGATGCTGAACCAGTTCTCCGCGACCACCGGCTCGCTCACGCTGCCACCGTGCACCGCCTCGATCATCGCGCTGAACTGCCGCCCCTTCTCGTAGATCGCCGCCAGCCCGCGCACGTTGCCCAGCGCCCCCGGCGGCAGGCCATCCGGCTCGATGCTCACCGCATCCTCCGCATACAGCTCACGCTGCGCGTCCTCGTATTTGCCTTCACGGCACAACTCGACCAACCGTTTCGCGATCGCCTCGGTGTTCATGCGCATGCTCCGACCTAGGGGGGATGACCAGCCTACGCCCCGAGCCATCACGTCACCACACGACTTGCGGCATGTCGTCTTCGTGCACGACTGGCGCGCTACGGTAAACTTCCGCCCTTGCGCGGGCCTATAGCTCAATGGTTAGAGCAGAGGACTCATAATCCTTTGGTTCCAGGTTCGAGTCCTGGTGGGCCCACCACACATTTGTCCGAGAGTGCGACTTGTTGTGCAGACGAATAGAGTTTGCGCGTTTGCGCAATCTTCGCTAGCCACCGACGTCCCCCCGCTTTTGAGTAGCACCGTGGTTTGGAGTCCAATCCCCCATCCGAAGGAGATTGGACGTGAAGAAGCGGTTTACCGAAGAACAAATCATCGGCTTCCTGCGCGAGGCGGAAGCCGGCACGCCGGTACCGAAGCAGTGCCGTGACAAAGCCTCAGCACAGCGACGTTCTGCTGGTGGCGCAGCAAGTTTGACGACGTGGATGCACCGTTGATGTCCCGGTTCAAGGAATTGCAGGACGAGAACCGACGCCTGAAGAAGAGGTACGCCGAGGCCAGCTCAACGTGAACCGACCCGGATACTTCGGCACACGACGCTGATCTTTCACGTACGCCGACTATGCTGGGCTGGCGTATTACGCGAAGCGCCATGGATGTTTCAAATCACTGAAACAAAAGAGAAATATTTTAAGTTTCCCTCAAGCTCCCGATCCGATCTGCCGCTAAGCAAGCTCCCCCGACAGCCGGTATCCCCATGTTTCCGCGATTGCCTCTCCCCTCGCCGTCCTCGTTTGGTGCACGCCTGGTTGCCCGTCTCGCGGGTACGGTGGCGCTGCTGTTGCTGGTACTGCTGGTGTCGGCCGGATTGCTCAGCCGCTCCGACACGCGGCTGCAGAGCGTCGTGTCCGAAACACTCGCGCCTGTCTCGGCGGTGGGACACATCCAGAACGACTACAACGCGGTGCTGCAGACGCTCACCCATGCCGCACTCACCGAACTGCCCTCGTCGGTCGACGATGCGCAGACGCTGATCGGGGCGCGCCGCGTGGACATCGCCAAGTACCGGCAGCGCCTGCTGGATAGCGGCCTGGGAGCGAAACAGAAGCAGTTGCTCGGCCTGATCGACGCACATCGTGCGGCGGCCGACCAGGCAGTGGACGACACCATGCAGCTGCTCAAGGCGGAACAGTTCGATCTTGCGCGATTGAAAGTATCCAACGACGTGCACGACGCGTTCGGGCCGCTGCAAAGCGACTTCTCCAACCTGTTCGGCCTGGCGCTGGACGATGGCCAGGCCATGGCTGCCGTGCAACACCGGGTCAACCGGATCGGCCTCTATGCCCTGGTCGCGCTGGCGCTGGCAGCGATGGGCCTCACGCTGTGGATGGACTTGCGCATCCTGCGCCAGCTCACCGGACGGCTGGTGGCTGCCACGAGCGTGGCGTCGCGGATCAGCGAGGGGGCGCTGGGCGCGCCGGTCGACCCCGGCCGCAACGACGAGATCGGTCGCCTGCTGGCCGGCCTCGGCCGCATGGACAGGAAGCTCGTGCAGGTGGTGAGCCGTGTGCGGCAGCGCGCCGACACCCTCAACCAGGGCGCGTCGAGCATGGCCGACGGCAATGACGCACTGAGCCAGCGCACCGAGCTGCAGGCGATGCGGCTGGAGCAGGCCTCCGGTGCCATGTCCCGCATCGCCGCCACCCTGACCGGACATCGGCAGCTCGGCACGCAGGCCGATCGCGCGGTGGACGAGGCACGCCGCCAGGCCGGGCTGGGCCGCGCCGCGATAGGCGAGGCGATCGATGCCATGGGCTCGATCGAACGCAGCAGCCGCAGCATGGGTGACATGCTCGATCTCATCGACCAGGTTGCCTTCCAGACCCGGTTGCTGGCGCTCAACGCCGCAGTCGAGGCTGCGCGTGCCGGCGAGCATGGCAAGGGTTTCGGCGTAGTTGCCACGGAGGTCCGCGAACTGGCGCAGCGCAGCGCGGAGACCGCGCGCGACATTCGCCGCCTGGTCGCCGGCAGCGAAGAAGCCGTGCGCAGCGGCCTGGAGCGGGTGAACCGCACCGGCGAGGTGATCGAGAACATCGGCAGCAGCGTCGACCGGCTGGCCGGGACGGTGACGGCCATCCTCGCTGCAGGCCGCACGCAGGGGGACGAGATCGCCGCGGTCAGCCAGGCGGTGATCGCCATGGACGCGATGACCCAGGAGAACGCGGCGCTCGGCGAGCAGGCCGCGGCCGCCAGCCGCGCTATGCTGGAGAGCGTCACTGCCTTGGTGCGCGACGTGGGCTTCTTCACCCTCCTGGACGAGACGACCGCACCGGCTCCGGATCGAGCTGCCGCCAGGGAACGGCTTGTCCTGCTGCCAACCGAGGCGCTCGCCTGAGCACGGAACTCCCCCGCCATGACCCCAGCCCACGGCCTGGACCACCGCAACGCCTCACTGCTCGACCAGATCACGGGCGGTACCGGCCTGCGCGCGATGTTCCAACCGATCGTGCGGCTGGAGGCCATGACGGTGGTCGCGCACGAGGGCCTAAGCCGCCCGGCCGAGGCCGCCGGCGGCCTCAGCGTGCTGGACATGCTGGACTTGGCGCGCGCCAAGGGGCGGCTGGGCGAATTCGAACTGCTGGCTGCACGCACCGTGTGCAGCGCGTTCGCGGCCCAGGGCGGCCAAGGCCGGCTGCTGGTCAATCTCAGCGCACAGGCCGTGCTGCACGGCGGCCTGCGACCGGATCAGGTGATCGAGGCGTTGTCTGGCGCGGGCATCGGGATGGAGCGCATCACGGTGGAGATCACCGAACGCGATATCGTCGAGAATCCCGCCGAGCTGGCCCATGCGCTGGGCTACTTGCGCGCCCGCGGCGCGCGCATTGCGCTGGACGACTTCGGCAACGGCCACTCCAACTTCGAGATGTGGAACGAGCTGCACCCGGACGTGGTGAAGATCGACCGTTACCTGGTCAACGGGCTGGCGCGCAGCGCGGAAAAGCTCGCCATCGTGCGCGCGCTGTGCAGCGTGGCCGAAACGCTCGGCGCGGATCTGGTCGGCGAAGGCGTGGAAGAGGCGGAAGACCTTCGCATGCTGCGCGAGCTGGGCATCTCCTACGCGCAGGGCTACCTGCTCGGCGTACCCCAGCCTTTCCTCGCCGCCGAGGTGCGGGACGAGGCGCGCGACGCCATCCGCATCCATGCCGTCCCGGTGCCGCCGCGCCCCCGCGGGCCGGTCACGCAACGGCCGCTGCACGCCGGGCACCTGGTGATCGCCGCGCCGAGCCTCACCATGCAGCAGCTCAACGACGACGTGGCCACGCTGTTCGGCCGCAACGAGTCGCTGCATGCGGTGGCGGTGACCGACCGCGACCGGCCGGTCGGCCTGATCAATCGCCGCGTGTTCGCCGAACGCATGGCGCAACCGTTCGCCCGCGAGCTTTTCGGGCGCAAGTCCTGCGTCAGTTTCATGCACGCCGAACCGCTGCTTTGCGACGAGCAGCAATCGCTGGACAGCCTCACCGACGTGTTGCGCGGCGAGGACCAGCGTTATCTCACCGACGGCTTCATCATCACCCGCGAAGGGCGTTACCTCGGCCTTGGCACCGGCGAGTCGCTGGTGCGGCGGGTCACCGAGCAGCGGATCGAGGCGGCACGCTATGCCAATCCGCTGACGTTCCTGCCCGGCAACATTCCAGTCACCGCCCACATCGAGCGGCTGATGCGCGAGCAGCGGCCATTCGTCGCCGCTTACATCGACCTCAACGACTTCAAGCCCTTCAATGACCAGTACGGCTACTTCCGCGGCGACGAGATGATCCGCCTGCTGGCCGCCATCCTCACCGCCAGCATCGATGCGCGGCACGACTTCGTCGGCCACATCGGCGGAGACGACTTCATGATCCTGTTCCAGAGCGGAGACTGGGAAACGCGCTGCCGGGGCATCATTGCCGAGTTCAACGAGCGGGCCCGCACGCTGTTCGACGAGGATGACCTCGCGTTGGGCGGCATCGAGGGCGAGGACCGCCGCGGCGCACGGCAGTTCTTCGCGCTGACCACAGTGTCGATCGGCGCGGTGCAGGTGCCCGCGCAGGCGCCGCGCCGTCCCGAACTGATCGCCACGCTGGCCGCGCGCGCCAAGCGCCACGCCAAGCGCGAGCGGCTGGGTTTCCATGTGCTCGCCGTCATGGGCGGCGAACTGCCGGAGCCGGCCATCTGAACGGGACGCGGTCTGGCGTCAACCCGCCTCGGCGTAGCCGGCGCGCGCCGCACGCATCGCGACGGCGAGCAGGGTGCGAAGGCGCTGGTCGTTGCGGACGCGATCGATCCGCCGCGCCAGCCGGCACAACAGCTGCACGTCCTGCAGGCGCCCCAGCCGATCGGCCTGCTGCTTCAGGCGATGGCTGCCCGGCAGTCCATCGAGCGTGATCGCGGCACCAAGGTCCTGCGCCTGCTCGATGGACTCGACTTGCAGGCGCAGCCGGCGCAGACGCCGGCGCCAGCGATGACGGTTCGGCGTGGTCGGCGAACGGTTCGCCTTGCGCGCCGCGCGCTCGACGCGACGCTGGCTGCGGCTGATTGCCTGCTTCATGGCGCGCGTATCGAGCCGTTGCCAGGGCAGGGCGGCCAGCTCGGCGCGGACCGCCGCCACCGCGCCACGTCGTGCGGCGAACGCCGGATCGAGGCGCAGTGCATGGCGGGTGATCCGGTCACGCTGCCGGGTCAATTCCTTCACCAGCCTTTGCCGAAGCCGCGGCGAGGGCGCATCGTCCAGGGCCTCGGCGGCGAGCACGGCCACATGGGCATCGCGCAGGTGCGAGAGACCTCTGCAAAGACGCTTCAGCCGGGTATCGATCCGGTCCAGCCGGGCGCGCCCGGCCGGGTCCAGCGCCGGCCTCAGCAGCGCGAGCAGGGCCCGCTGGACGCGCAGGCCCTTGCGCGCCCGGTGGATCCCGTTGTGCCGGTGCCGGGCATCGGCCAGCGCCCGCCCGACCCTCCGGCCAAGCCCTTCCGCCATTGCCGCCAGCAACGCGCCGGCGAGTGCCGCAGGTACGTGGGCCGGGTCTTGAAAATGAGTCTTCGGAACGGACATGGAGCCCCATTCGTCGGAAAGACGACCGAACCGGCCGCCAGTCGCGCGAGTGTGCGCCTGTGCCACGCTTCAACCAATAGCCCCCATCGGGCCAACGCCCGCAGCGTGTCCTTGCGGCACCGGCTCGCCGGCATCGCTTGCCGGCACGGCCAGCAACCGGCACTCGTCGCTAATGGAAAACGAGCCCACCGATTGCCGGCAGGATCGGCATCGCAGCCTGTGCGATCAGCACCAACCCCGCCCCGACGGCAACGGCGCCGATGGCTCGCGCGACGCACCAACCTGCCGGGGCGACGCGCTCGAGGGTGATGGCGACCGTCACGGCGGCCATGGCGCGCAGGTCCATGATGCCGATGGCGAGCAGGAGGGCCGTCAGGTTGGCGCAGCTGCAGATGCAACGCAGGCCGTGGCGCCAGGCGATGCCGGCGCCCGCCGGCAAGGGCCGGCCGCGTCCCGGCATCTCCTCACGGCACCGGGCAAGGCGACGCGCCTTCCATGCGCTGAACTGCAACGCGCCGGCAGCCAGCACGACCACGCCGGTCGCCACCGGAACGGCACGCGCCCAGACCGGCAGCCGCATCGCCAGCGCCGCCAGCGCGACGCCCGGCGGGTATACGGCCAGGCCGAGCGCGCTCCACGCCGCGAAGTAGCCGGCGCCCAGCAGCGCCACCTGGCGATACGGGCCAGTGCCGCCATCGCCGATGGCCCGGCGGTAGCGCCACAGCACCGGCAGCAGCGACGGCAGCATCATCGCCGCCATCATCACGACCCACATGCCGAGGAACGACGCCACGGCGCCGGACCATGTCTGCCCGCACATCCGCATCCAGGCCATCGACAGCGCCCAGCCGCCGGGCATCGGCAGTGTGCCCACTGCCGGCATCGACGTGCACGCGACGATGGCTGTCCCCGTACTGGCGGCGAAAAGCAGCGCCGAGACGCCGCCAAAGACCCGCCGGGAAGTACGCCAGGAAACCTTGCACGACGGGTGCGCCCCGGCACCGATGGCGGACGCGGCATCCATCGCTCAGGCGCAGCAGGACTCGCTCGCGCCTTGCGCCGGCGCGGCGTACTCGTCGTGGCGGCGCCACCAGATGCCGTCGTCCTCGTTGCGGCCCAGCGGCGCGCGATCCAGCCACTGGTACGCGCCCCACAGGCCGTCCAGCCCGCGCGCGTAGGTGGAATAGGTGTGGTAGGCCACGCCGTCCTCGAGCACGAACGCGCTCATGCCGGGCAGCTCGCGCAGGAAGGTCCGCCCGTCGACGCCGCACATCGCCGCGAAGGTGTCCGGCGCGTCCGTCGTCGAGCGCGAGATGGGCGGCGTCTGCTGGAAGTTGTACTCGTAGCCTTCGCTTTGCTGCTGCTCGGTGAAGCCGACGCCGTAATCGGCGTTGAAGTCGCTGCCGGACGACGACGCCCAGGGGAAGGTCCAGCCCATGCGCTGCTTGTACGCCTGCAATTTCGCCAGCGGCGCCCGCGACACCGCCGTCAGCATCACGTCGTGGTGGGCCAGGTGCACGGCGAAGCCGTTGAAGCCGTCCGCGATCATCGAGCAGGACGGGCAGCCCGCCATGTAGTCGGGTCCGAACATGAAGTGGTAGACGAGCAGCTGCGAGCGGCCCTGGAACAACTGCTCCAGCGTGGCGGCGCCCGCGTCGGTGTCGAAGCGGTACGCCTTGTCGACGCGCACCCACGGCAGCTGCCGGCGCCGGCGCGCGAGTTCGTCGCTGCGCCGGGTCAGTGCCTTTTCCTCGGCCAGCAGCTCCAGTCGCGCGGCCAGCCATGCTTCACATGTGGTGATGGGGTGATGGTTCATCGCTGTTCTCCGGTCCGGACTCAGGCCGCGACCGGCGCGTGGCGCGCGTAGCCGGCCGCCTGGTTGCGCAACGCCGCCTGGAACGCCGGCCGCGCCTCGCAACGCTTCACGTAGGCGTCGAGCAGCGGGAATCCGGCCACCAGATCTGTGTGCCGCACGAACCGCAGCACGGTCGCCATCAGCAGATCGGCCCCGGTGAAACGGTCGAGCAGGTACTCGCGCCCGTCGAGGCAGTCCGACAGCGCGGCCAGCCGGGCCTTCGCCTCGTCGACCGCCCCGGGCCGCCGCAGCCCTGCCCATGCCTCGTCGCCGTGCAGCTGGTCGAGCACGAACAGGTTCCACAGCGCCGGTTCGACGGTATTGAGCGCGGCGAACATCCAGGTGAGCGTCTCGGCGCGCCGGCCGGCCGGCATCAGCGCTTCGCTCTGCTCGGCGATGGCGTGGACGATGGCGCCCGACTCGGTGAAGGTGCCGTCGGCGGAATCCAGCACGGGCACCATGCCGAAAGGATGCTTGCGCCGGAAGGCTTCGGACTTGCGCTCCTCGGCATCGATCCAGCGGCTCTCGTAAGCGAGCCCCGCCTCCTCCAGCGCCCAGCGCACGCGCAGGTCGCGCACCAGCCCCTGGGCGAAAGGCGGCACCCAGCTGAAACCCCATACGGCGATCTTTTCCATGTCGTTGCTCCTCGTGTTGGTGTCATGCCGGCGCCGCTCGCGGCGGCGCATTGGTCGGCGGTCGTGGGCTAGACTGCGGCCGGGCCATCGAGGGGTGGGAGTGACAAGTGTGGCGGGATTCGCAAGGCTCGCCGGAATGAGTCCGCGCCGATGGACTCGCTGATCACCGCCGCGGCCCGCGCGCTGGCGGCGGGCGACCCGTTCGGCGCGCTGCAGCGGGTCGCGCTGCGCGACGACGCGCCGGCGTTGGCGTTGCGCGGCATCGCGATGGCGCAGCTCGGCGACTACGTGCGCGCCAAGGCGTTGCTGCGCCGTGCCACGCGCGCGTTCGGCCCGCACGAGGCGATGGCCCGCGCGCGCTGCGTGGTGGCCGCGGCCGAGGTCGCGCTCGCCTCGCGCGACCTCGCCTGGCCGGCGAAGGCGCTCGACGCCGCGCGGGCCACGCTGGAAGCGCACGGCGACCGCGCGAACGCCGCGCACGCGCGCTGCCTCGACATCCGGCGCCTGTTGCTGATCGGCCGCCTCGACGAGGCCGGGCGCGCCCTCGCCGGGCTCGATCCCGCGCCGTGGCCGCCTGCGCTGGCGGCCACCCATGCGCTGCTGGAGGCGGGCATCGCGCTGCATCGCCTGCGCACGCTGGAGGCCCGCGCCGCGCTGGCCCGGGCCGACCGCGCCGCGCGCCAGGCCGGCATCCCGGCGCTGGCGGCGGAGGTGGCCGACATCGCGCGCACGCTGGAGGCGCCGGCGGCGCGCCTGCTCGCGCGCGGCGGCGAGCGGTCGTTGCGGCTGGACGAGGTCGAGGCCTTGCTGGCGTCGAGCACGCTGGTGGTCGACGCCTGCCGCCATGCGGTGCGCACGGCTGCCGCGGTGGTGCCGCTGGCGCGGCGGCCGGTGCTGTTCGCGCTGGCCCGCGCGCTGGGCGAGGCGTGGCCCGACGACGTGGCCCGGCACATGCTGATCGCGCGGGCCTTCCGCACCCGCTACGCCGACGACACGCACCGCGCGCGCCTGCGCGTGGAGATCGGCCGACTGCGCGCGGCGCTCGCGCCGCTGGCCGAGGTGCGTGCCACGCCGCACGGCTTCGTGCTAGTGCCGCCCGCCGCGCGCGAGGTGGTGGTGCTGGCGCGACCGGTGGAGGAGGCGCACGCGGCGGTGCTGGCCCTGCTTGCCGACGGCGAGGCCTGGTCGAGTTCGGCACTGGCGCTGGCGCTCGGCGCCAGCCAGCGCAGCGTGCAGCGCGCGCTCGACGCGCTGGCCGCCGTCGGCAAGGTACAACCGCTCGGACGCGGACGGGCGCGCCGCTGGAGCACGCCGCCGCTGCCGGGATTCGCGACGGTGTTGTTACTCCCCACCCCGCTGCCGGGCGACTAGGATGCGCGCATGAAACGATCGAACGCCGACATCGTCCGCGAGTACGGCCCCTTCCCGGGCATCGACAAGGTGGGTGGAGTGAGCTACGACGGCCACCACGTCTGGCTTGCCACCGGCGACCGGCTGTGCGCACTGGATCCGGCGAGCGGGACGACACAGCGCGCGCTCGAGGTCGCCGCCCACGCCGGCACGGCGTTCGACGGCCGCCACCTGTACCAGATCGCCGAGGACCGCATCCTGAAGATCGACCCGGAAAGCGGCCGCGTGCTCGCCACCATCCCGGCGCCCGGCGGCGGCGGCGATTCGGGGCTGGCGTGGGCCGAAGGCATGCTGTGGGTGGGCGAGTACCGCGCGCGCAAAATCCACCAGGTCGACCCCGCGACCGGCGCGGTCCTGCGCAGCATCGAATCCAACCGCTTCGTCACCGGCGTCACCTGGGCCGGGCGGGAACTCTGGCACGGCACCTGGGAAAACGACGAAAGCGAATTGCGGCGCATCGACCCCCGCACCGGGGCCGTGCAGGAAAGCCTGCGGATGCTGCCCGACATCGTCGTGTCGGGACTCGAGTCCGACGGCGCCGACCGTTTCTTCTGCGGCGGCGGCAACAGCGGCAAGCTGCGCGCCGTGCGCCGCCCCCGCCGCACGACCGCCGAGGCACCCGCCGGGGCCGCGGGCAAGTAGGTGAGCAGCGTCGGCGCGCATCCGCGCGTGATGGAACTCCGGCGCGGCCTGGGCGCCCCGTTCGAGCCGTACCGCTCGAACGCGAATGGCACGGCGGCGACGCGCTGGTGGCGTGCTTCCCGATGAGGCCGTTGCTGCACCGCGCGGTCAATCACGGCATGCGGCATCGGCCCGGTGCATCCGATTTCCCTCGCTCGCCGTATGCCATCGGCATCAAGCATGCAAAACGGCCGGATCGTCCGGCGGTCGTCGCAGGCGGGAAGTTGCGTATGATGGATTCCGACCAAGCCGTTGCCGAGGTAGCGCCTTTCCGGGCGAAACGAGTCGTGGCCCCTCCCGTGAGCAACGCCGCCCCCGATGCGCAGTACTGGTCGACCCAGATGTCGGCCGTGTCGGCGCAGCGCGACCGCGCCAGCTTCATGCGCATCTACGATCATTTCTCGCCGCGGCTGCAGCGCTATCTGCGCAACCTGGGGGTAGCCGAGCCGCTCGCGGACGAACTGGTGCAGGAGGCGCTGCTGACGCTGTGGCGCAAGGCCGGCCTGTTCGATCCGGCGCGGGCCAGCCTCGCCACCTGGCTGTACCGCGTGGCGCGCAACCTGTACATCGACCAGGTGCGGCGCGAGCCGCACTGGCTGCCGATCCAGGAGGGGCTGGATCGGCTGGATCATGCCGAGTCCGACCGGCGCGACTCGGCGCCCGAATCGTTGATCGACCAGGACGCCCTGAAGCAGGCGATCGACCGACTCCCCGCCGTGCAGGCCAAGCTGGTGCGCATGTGTTACCTCGAAAGCAAGAGCCACAGCGAAATCGCACGCGAGCTGGATATGCCGCTGGGCTCGGTCAAATCCTCGCTGCGGCGCGCTTTCGCGAAGCTGCAGGGCAGCATGGGAGGCGCGCGATGAAACCGAGCCACCATCTCGACGACGCCACCCTGCTCAGCTATTCCGCCGGCGCGCTGCCGACGGCGCTGGCGGTGGTCGCTTCCACCCACCTGGAGCGCTGCGCAGCATGCCGGGTGCGCCTGCTCGACGCCGATCGGATCGGTGGCGTGCTGATGCAGCAGCAACGCATCGACGCGCCGACCGACGATGCGCGCGCCGCCATGCTGGCGTTGCTGGACGCCGAACCGGCGAGCGAACCGGCGGCAGCACCGGCCGACCTCGTGGAGGAGGAAGCCGACCCGGACCGGCTGCCCGGCGCGCTGCAGCCGTGGTTCGGCCACTCCGTGCGCGCGCTGCGCTGGAAACGCGTGGCGCCCGGCGTTCAGCGCATTCGCGCCAGCGGCATCGCCGGCGGCGACCTGATGCTGCTGCGCATCGCGCCCGGCAGCAAGTTGCCGCTGCACAGCCATGGCGGCAATGAGTTGACCGTGATCCTGGACGGCGCCTACGACGACATGCTCGGCCACTTCGGCCCCGGCGACGTGGCCGACCTGGACGGCCGGACGCAGCACCAGCCGGTGACTTCGCCGGGCGTGCCGTGCATCTGCGTGGCCGCGACCGATGCGCCGCTGAAGTTCTCCGGCTGGGTCGCCCGCACGCTGCAGCCGCTGCTCGGTTTCTGAACGCAGTGCTTTCTCGACGGAGCGCGAGCCGATGAGCACGGCGCTGGTGCTGTTCCGGCGCGACCTGCGCGTGGCCGACAACCCGGCACTCGACACCGCGTGCGCCGCGCACGCGCGGGTGCTGCCGGTATTCATCCACGCACCCGGCGACGACGGCGAGTGGGCGGCCGGCGCCGCCAGCCGCTGGTGGCTGCACCACTCGCTGGCCGCGCTCGAGCGGGAGCTGCGCGCGAATGGAGCTGGCCTGCACCTGGGCCGTGGCGACCCGCTTGAAGTACTGCGCGAACTGGTCCGCCGCAGCGGCGCCGACGCGGTGTACTGGAACCGGCTGTACGAACCGGCCGCGATCGCGCGCGACACGCGGGTCAAGAGCGCGCTGCGGGCCGAGGGCATCGCGGTGCACAGCCACAACGCCACGCTGTGGCGCGAACCCTGGCAGACCGCCACCCGGCAGGGTGACCCGTACAAGGTGTTCACGCCGTACTGGCGCAACCTGCGCCCGCTACTGCAGGTGACGGAGCCGCTGCCCGCAGCGCGCGTTCCGGGCTGGCACGAGCTGCCTGGCGGCTTGCCGCTGGCCGCGCTCGAACTGCTGCCGCGCATCGCCTGGGCCGGCGGGCTGGCCGAAAGCTGGCGACCCGGCGCCGCGGGCGCGCGCGAGTTGCTGGAGCTCTTCGCCGACGACGCTATCGGCGACTACGCGCACGCACGCGACCTGCCCGCACGCCACGGCACCTCGCGGCTGTCGCCGCACCTGCACTTCGGCGAGATCTCGCCGCAGCAGATCCATTTCGAACTCGATCGCCGCGCCCGTGCCACCGATGCGAAGCGCCGCCCCGATCTCGAACCCTACCTGCGCGAACTCGGCTGGCGCGAATTCGCCCACCACCTGCTCTGGCACTTTCCGCACACAGCCGCCGGCAACTTCAATCCGCGCTTCGACGATTTCCCGTGGGCGCCCGCGGACCACGCGCTGCTCGAACGCTGGCGGCGCGGCCGCACCGGCATCCCGCTGGTCGACGCCGGCATGCGCGAGCTGTGGCACACCGGCTGGATGCACAACCGCGTGCGCATGATCGTGGGCAGCTTCCTGACCAAGAACCTGCGCCAGCACTGGCGGCACGGCGCGCGCTGGTTCTGGGACACCCTGGTCGATGCCGACCTGGCCAGCAACACGCTGGGCTGGCAATGGGTGGCCGGCTGCGGTGCGGACGCCGCGCCTTACTTCCGCGTGTTCAATCCGGTGACGCAAGCAAGAAAATTCGACCCGAGCGGTGACTACCTGCGCCGCTGGTTGCCTGAACTGGCCAGTGCGCCCTTGCCCTTGCTGCACGAACCGTGGACCGACACCGCCTTGCTCAAGCGCAGCGGTTATCCGGTGCCGATGATCGACCTGGGCCAGTCACGCCAGCAGGCGCTGGACGCCTATGCGTCCATCCGCTAAGCAGCAGTATCAGCCCAGCGTCGACGGGTTGAGATGCCACACCGCGTAGTTCAGCGCCATGGCGAAGCCGACCCAGCCCAGGTACGGCAGAAGCAGCGCGCCAGCCAGTGGCCGCACGCGCCAGAAGCCGATCGCGGTGGCGACGATCAGCAGCCACAGCAGCACGATGTCGGCGAAGGCCAGCGCACCGCGGTGCCAGCCGAAGAACAGCCAGCTCCACAGCGCATTGGCCATCAGCTGGATCACGAACAGCGCGAGCACGCCATGCTGCCGGCGCCAACCGCCGTTGCGCCAGACCAGCCAGGCGGCCATGCCCATCAGCACGTACAGCACCGACCACACCGGGCCGAACACCGACGCGGGCGGCGCCCACGATGGCTGCGCCAATCGCCGGTAGAAAGTGGCGGCCTGCACCGAGGCCATCGCACCGGTCGCGGCGGCGGCGAAGCTGAGCAACAGCCAGCCGATCACTCCAACGATCTGTTTCATGCCCGACATGCGTCTCTCCCGGCGTGTGTCATCACATACGAGTTGCGCGGTCTTCCGGATCCGCTTCTTCACACAGGCCGTGGCGAAGCGGCGTGAAGTGCGTCCGCTTCACCGCCCATGCATCCGCTACGCGGCTTCCGCCGTATCTGTCATTGATACCGCTGACAGGCACCTTTCATGGCCACTCCCCGACCGCCCCGGATTGCGCTGCCCCGCCGAGTCGAAGCCTCGACCGGCGGCGCGACACATCAGGCCAGCCCGAAGCCCGCCTGGCTGCTGCGCACGCTGCGCCGCTGGTTCGATACCAGCGCGGTGGTGGAGGTGGACGAGGCGCGCGAGGACCGCATCGACTGGCTGCGTGCCGTGCCGTTCGTGGCGATGCACCTGGCCTGCCTCGGCGTGGCCTGGGTGGGCGTGTCGCCGATTGCGCTGCTCGTGGCGGCGGCGCTGTATGCGCTGCGCATGTTCGCGCTGACCGGGTTTTACCACCGCTATTTCTCGCATCGCAGCTTCCAGACTTCGCGCACGGTGCAGTTCGTGTTCGCCACGATCGGTGCCTCCTGCGTGCAGCGCGGGCCGCTGTGGTGGGCCGCGCACCACCGCCAGCACCACCGCCACGCCGACACCGCGAACGACCCGCATTCGCCGGGCGTGCACGGTTTCCTGTGGAGCCACGTCGGCTGGTTCCTCACGCCGCGCAACTTCCGCACCGACCTGTCGCGGGTACCGGATCTGGCCGGGTATCCGGAACTGCGCTGGCTGGATCGCTATGACATTGCAGTGCCGGTGCTGCTGGCACTGGCGCTGTATGGCCTGGGCGTACTGCTGCAGGATATCGCGCCGCAGCTTGGCACCAGCGGCGGACAGATGCTGGTGTGGGGCTTCTTCGTCTCGACCATCGTGCTGTTCCACGCCACCGTAACGATCAACTCGCTGGCGCACCGCCTCGGCAGGCGCCGCTTCGAGACGAAGGACGACAGCCGCAACAACCTGTGGCTGGCCCTGCTCACCTTCGGCGAAGGCTGGCACAACAACCATCATTTCTTTCCCGGCTCCAGCCGCCAGGGCTTCCGCTGGTGGGAAGTGGACCTGACCTGGTACGGGCTCAAGCTGATGGCGGCGCTTGGCCTGGTGCGCGGCCTGAAGCCGGTGCCGGCCTGGGTGCTGGCCAGGGCGAGGTACTGAAGCCATGCGCATCGCCGTGGTCGGATCGGGCATCGCGGGGCTGGCCTCGGCGTGGCTGCTGTCGCGCCAGCACGAGGTCACCCTGTTCGAGGCGAACAGCTATTTCGGCGGGCACACCCACACCCACGCGGTGGAGCAGGCCGGCCGGCGCTACCGCATCGACAGCGGCTTCATCGTGCACAACCCGGCGCACTACCCGCTGCTGACGCAGATGTTCGCGCAGCTCGGCGTGGCCTCGCAGCCGACCACGATGAGCTTCTCGGTGCACAGCGAGGCGAGCGGGCTGGAGTACAACGCGGCCACGCTGGACACGTTGTTCTGCCAGCGCCGCAACCTGCTGTCGCCGCGCTTCCTGGGCATGGTGCGCGACCTGGCCCGCTTCTATCGCGAGGCCCCGGCGCTGCTGTCGCAGCGTGATGACGCGACCACGCTGGGCGCCTACCTGGATCAGCACCGCTACGGCGCGGCGTTCCGCGACGAGCACCTGGTCCCGATGGCGTCGGCGCTGTGGTCGTCGCCGCCCACGCAGATCCTGCAGTTTCCGGCGCGCTACCTGGTGCAGTTCATGGCCAACCACCAGATGCTGCAGCTCAGCGACCGTCCGCAGTGGCGCGTGGTGAAGGACGGCTCGTCGACCTACGTGGCGGCGCTGCGCGCGCACTGGCCGGTGCGCGAGCGGCTGAACTGCCCGGTGTTCTCCATCCGGCGGCAGCACGACGGGGTGGAGGTGGACAGCGCCGCCGGCACCGAGCGTTTCGAGCAGATCGTGCTGGCCTGCCACAGCGACCAGTCGCTGGCCCTGCTCGCCGATGCGAGCGAGCGCGAGCAATCGATCCTCGGCGCGATCGCCTGGCAGGCCAACGACACCGTGCTGCATACCGACGCCAGCGTGCTGCCGCGCCGGCGCAAGGCGTGGGCGGCGTGGAACGCCTGGCTGCCACGCGATGCCGACGCTGCCTGCACGGTCAGCTACTGCATGAACCTGCTGCAGGGCATCGATTCGCCCGAACCGTTCGTGGTCACGCTCAACCGCACAGCGGCGATCGACCCGGACAAGGTGCTGGCGTGCATGCGCTACCACCACCCGGTCTACACCCGCGCATCGGTACAGGCGCAGGCGCGCAAGGCGGAAATCCAGGGCGCTCGCCGCACCTGGTTCGCCGGCGCCTGGTGGGGCTGGGGCTTCCACGAGGACGGCATGCGCAGCGCGGTGGAAGTCGCCGCCGCGCTTGGCGTGCACTGGCCGCTGCGCACCGGGCCGATGCCGGCAACGATGGCGCGCGAAGCGGAGCTGGTGGCGTGACGGCGCAAACCGCCAGCACGAAGTGGCAGCCGCGCAGCGCGGTGTATGAAGGCGTGGTGCGCCATCGCCGCCACGCGCCGCACCCGCACGCGTTCGCCTATCGCATGGCCCAGCTGTATCTGGATCTGGACGAGGTCGAGCAGGTGTTCGCCCGGCGCTGGCTGTGGTCGACCGCGCACGGCAACGTGGCGCAGTTCCGCCGCAGCGACTATCTCGGCCCCGCCGGCGTGCCGCTGGCCGAAGCGGTGCGCCGCCGCGTCGAGCAGGCCACCGGCCAGCGCCCGGCCGGGCCGGTGCGCCTGCTCACCCACCTGCGCTACTTCGGCCTGGTGTTCAACCCGGTCAGCTTCTACTACTGCTACGCCCTGGACGGCGAAACCCTGGTGGCGGTGCTGGCCGAGGTCACCAACACGCCATGGAAGGAGCGCCACGCCTACGTGCTGCCGATCGAGCACGCGCGCATCCACGGTCGCGCGCTGCACTGGACATTCGCCAAGACCTTCCATGTCTCGCCGTTCATGCCGATGGACTGCGCCTACGACTGGCGCTTCACCGTGCCCGGCGACGACCTGCGCGTGCACATGAACGTGCTGCGCGACGGTGCACGCACGTTCGACGCCACGCTGAACCTCACGCGCCGGCCGCTCGGCGGCGCGTCGCTGGCGCGCGTGCTGTGGCGTTACCCGTTGATGACCGCGCAGGTGGTCGGCGCCATCCACTGGCAGGCGCTGCGGCTGTGGCTGAAGCGCAACCCGGTGCACGACCACCCTTCGCTGCATTCCCGTGATTCCGAGTGAAGACATCCCCGAGACCCGACATGAACGACATCGCCACCACCCTTGCAGGTGAAAACGCGCCCTTCGGCGCCATCGACCGCTTCCTGCGCCAGCAACTGCTCCGCCGGCTGCGCGGCCTGCGGCACGGCCGGCTGCTGCTCATGGACGCCTGCGGCACGGTCGAGCTGGGCGACCCGGCCGGTGCGCATCCGGATCTTTCGATCCAGCTGCGGGTGCTGGACCCCGAGTTCTACCGCGCGGTGACGCGCAACGGCAGCGTCGGCGCCGGCGAGTCGTACATGGACGGCCACTGGCGCTGCGACGATCCGGTGGGGCTGATCCAGCTGCTGCTGCGCAACCGCGACCTGCTCGACGGGATGGAAAGCGGGCTGGCCCGCCTCGGCGGCATGGCGATGCGCGCCTGGCACACGCTGCGCCGGAACACCCGCGACGGCAGCCGGCGCAACATCGCGGCGCACTACGACCTCGGCAACGACTTCTTCGGCCTGTTCCTGTCGAGCGACCTGATGTATTCGTCCGCGCTCTGGACCGATCCGGCCGACACGCTGGAGACCGCTTCGGCGCGCAAGCTGGAGCGGATCTGCCGCAAGCTGGACCTGAAGCCGACCGACCGGGTGATCGAGATCGGCACCGGCTGGGGCGGCTTCGCGCTGTACGCGGCCACGCATTACGGTTGCCATGTCACCACCACCACCATCTCGCGCGAGCAACATGCGCTGGCCAGCGCCCGCGTCGCGGCTGCGGGCCTGGGTGATCGCGTCACCCTGCTGCTGCGGGACTACCGCGACCTCGACGGCCACTACGACAAGCTGGTCTCGATCGAGATGGTCGAGGCGATCGGCGCGGCCTACCTGGACGTCTATTTCGAAAAGCTCGGCCGCCTGCTGAAACCGGATGGCCTGGCCCTGCTGCAGGCGATCACCATCGAGGATCACCGCTACGCGCAGGCCGTGAAATCGGTCGACTTCATCAAGCGCCACGTGTTTCCCGGCAGCTTCATCCCGTCGATCAACGCGCTGCTGGCGGCGAAGACCCGCGCCAGCGACCTGGCGCTGACCCGGCTGGACGACTTCGGCAGCTCCTACGCGCTGACCCTGAAAGCCTGGCGCGAACGCTTCATGGCGAAGCTGCCGCAGGTACGTGCGCTGGGCTTCGACGAGCGCTTCATCCGGATGTGGGAGTTCTACCTGGCGTATTGCGAAGGTGGCTTCCGCGAGCGCTCGATCGGCGTGGCGCAGCTGCTGCTGGCCAAGCCCGGCCATCGCCGCGCCGCCGTGCTGCCCGGGCTGGCCGCTGGCGTGGAGATGCCGGCATGAGCTTCTGGCCCAGCCTGATCGGCTACCAGGCAGTGTGGTTTGCCGCGGTGATCGGTGCCGGCCACGGCATGGCCTGGCCGGGCGTGCTCGGCATGCTGGTCTACGCAGTGGCCCAGTTGGCCCTGGCGCGGAATATCCGCGTCGATCTCAGCCTGATCGCGGCCGCAACGGTGCTCGGTGTCCTGCTCGACGGCGGGATGATCCGCTATGGCTTGGTCAGCTATGCCAGCGGCTGGCCGAATCCGCGACTGGCCCCGGCGTGGATCCTGGCGCTGTGGATCACCTTCGCGCTGACCTTCAGCCAGTCGCTGCGCCACCTGCAGAATCACTTGTGGCTGGCGGCGCTGCTGGGACTGGCCGGCGGCCCGCTGGCCTATCTGGGCGCCGCGCGCGGCTGGCAGGTGGTGAGCTTCGCCGAGCCGGCCTGGCGCGGCCTGCTGGTGCTTGCCGCCGGCTGGGCGCTGGCGACCCCCGCGCTGGCCTGGCTGGCGAGGCGCGTCTCGACGTCGTCGCGCACGACCGCTTCGTCCCGGCCGGCACGAGGACAGGCCGCATGAATGCCTGCTGGCAACTGCTGATCGTGTGGACGCTCGCGGCGGCCATGATGAGCCTGGGCTGGCGCTGGCAGCGCACCCACGCCAATGCGGGCATCGTCGACGCGCTGTGGGCCGCCGGCGTGGGCGGCAGTGCCGTGCTGCTGGCGATCACCGGCAGCGGCGCGCCGTGGACGCGGCTGCTGCTGGCCGTTCTCGGCGGCCTGTGGGGCGGCCGTCTGGCCGTCCATTTGTGGCGACGGGTGCGCGGCGAGCCGGAGGACGGCCGCTACCGGAACCTGCGCGCGCACTGGCACGGCAGCCAGTGGAGGTTCTTCGCCTTCTTCCAGTTCCAGGCCGTGCTGGTCGTGTTGTTCGCGCTGCCGTTCGTGGCGGTGTCGCGCAACCCGGAAGCTTCCGGCCTGTGGCTGCTCGTCGCCGCGGCGATCTGGCTGCTCGGCGTGATCGGCGAGTCGATCGCCGACGCGCAGCTGGCACGCTTTCGCAGCGACCCGGCCAACCGGGGCCGTACCTGCCGTGCGGGCCTGTGGCGCTGGTCGCGCCACCCGAACTACTTCTTCGAGTGGCTGCACTGGTTCGCCTACGTCGGCCTCGCCATCGGTTCGCCGATCGCCTGGCTGGCCTGGTCCGGTCCGCTGCTGATGTACGTGTTCCTGCGCTGGATCAGCGGCGTGCCGTACACCGAGGCGCAGGCCTTGCGCAGTCGCGGCGAGGACTACCGCGAATACCAGCGCACCACCCCGATGCTGATTCCCTGGTTTCCCAGGAGGAACGACCGATGAATACCGCCGCCCCCGCCATCACCGAACTGCCGGGCGAGCGCCCGGCGCCGGGCCTGCTGGGCATGGCCGAACGTGGCCATATCCCCGATGCCCTGCTGCGCCGGGGCATCCGCCGGCTGTGCGCGCAGCGCCTGCGCGAAGAGCAGGCCGGCGGCCTCGACGCCCAGGCCGCACGCTACTCCGAACGCATCGCGATGCTGCGGCACAGCCCGGTGGCGATCCATGCCGACAAGGCCAACGCGCAACACTACGAACTGCCGCCGGCGTTCTTCGAGCTGTGCCTGGGCAAGCGGCTGAAATATTCCGGCTGCCACTACCCGCGCGGCGACGAGTCGCTGGACGAAGCCGAGGAGGCCATGCTGGCGCTATATAGCGAACGCGCCGAACTGGCCGATGGGCAGAGGATCCTGGAGCTGGGTTGCGGCTGGGGTTCGCTGACCCTGTGGATGGCCGAGCGCTATCCGAATGCGCGGATCAGGGCCGTCTCCAATTCCAACCAGCAGCGGGAATACATCGAGGCACAGTGCCGCAGCCGCGGGCTGTTCAACGTGCGCGTGACGACCTGCGACGTGAACCGGCTGGAACTGGAAGCAGCCCAGTTCGACCGCTGCGTGTCGATCGAGATGTTCGAGCACATGCGCAACTACGAGACCCTACTGCAGCGTATCGCCGGCTGGCTGCGGCCCGGCGGCAAGCTGTTCGTGCACATCTTCGCGCACAAGACCGCGATGTACCCGTTCGAGACCGCGGGCGACGACAACTGGATGGGCCGGCATTTCTTCACCGGCGGGCTGATGCCGGCATCGGACACCTTGCTGTGGTTCCAGTCCGCGCTGCACCTCGAACAGCGCTGGCACGTCGACGGCACGCACTACCAGCGCACCGCCAACCACTGGCTGGCCAACCAGGATGCCCACCGCGAGCAGGTGATGAACGTACTCGCCGAAGCCTATGGACGGCAGGCGGCGCCGCTGTGGTTCCAGCGCTGGCGCATGTTCTGGATGTCCTGCGCCGAACTGTTCGGCTACGCCGACGGCCAGGAGTGGCTGGTGGCGCACTACCGCTTCGCGCGGCCGTGACTGCGCGCCCCTCACCACCTTCGCCCGGAGCGACCATGAAACTTTCGAAGACCCTGCTGATGGCCTGCGCCGTGCTGCTGAACGCCAGCGCCTGCGCCAGCGAACTGCCGCCGATCACCCCGGTGGCCCACGTCGACCTGCCCCGCTTCATGGGCAACTGGTACGTGATCGCCAGCATCCCCACCCGCTTCGAGAAAAACGCCTACGACGCGCTGGAGGTCTACGCGCTCAAGCCCAATGGCGACGTCGCCACTTCGTTCCATTTCCGCGAAGGCAGCTTCGACGGCGAGAAGAAGGACATCCACTCCACCGGCATCGTCAAGCCCGGCAGCGGCAATGCGGTGTGGGGCGTGCAGGTGTTCTGGCCGCTGAAGGCGCAGTACATCGTGGCCTACCTCAAGGACGACTACAGCCAGGTCATCGTGGCCCGCGACGCGCGCGACTACACCTGGGTGATGGCGCGCACGCCGACCATTCCGCAGGCCGACTACGACGCGCTGCTGGCCCGGGTGCAGGCGCTGGGCTACCCCATGGACAAGATCCGCAAGGTGCCGCAGCAAGCCCGGCAATGACCGAACAACCCGCCGCGCCCGCCAGGGAGCCCCGCCGACGCGGGGCTTCTTCGTTCCGGCGAAGGTCCGATCTCGTGGGCGCGCCGCGCCCTACGGTAAACTCCCACGCTCGCGGGCCTATAGCTCAATGGTTAAAGCAGGGGACTCATAATCCCTTGGTTCCAGGTTCGAGTCCTGGTGGGCCCACCATCCTGCGCGCGTGGCGCCCGCCATGCGTTCTTCAAAAGTTTGGCGCTGCCATCCACAGGAGCTGGTTAGCTTATGCGGGATCTCTAGACGGCTGCCAACTCCACAGGCATCGCACACAGATCTCCCTAGGGTCTGTTTCCAACCGACCAATTCCAAAGCTCTCAGAAGGCATTATTTGAGGCATCCTTTGTTAAGCTCTGGGAACACCCGCGCTTCGAACGGGCAACCAGGGGCCTAGGGCAGTGGACGCAGGGGCGAAACTGAGCGAACGCGATGTCTGCACCAAATTCATCACCCCAGCGCTGGTGGCTGCCGGGTGGGACGTGCAGACACAAATTCGCGAGGAAGTGGGCTTTACCAAAGGTCGCATCATCGTGCGCGGCCGGCTGGTCACCCGAGGCAAGGCAAAGCGGGCTGACTACGTCCTGTATTACAAGCATCTCCCGCTGGCGCTGATCGAAGCCAAGGATCAGTCCCATACCGTCGGCGACGGCATGCAGCAGGCGCTGGGCTATGCCGCCACGCTCGATATCCCGTACGTTTTCTCCTCCAACGGCAAAGGTTTCCAGTTCCACGACCGCAGTGGCGTTTCGGTGCCGCTTGAGCAGTCGCTGTCGATGGACGCGTTCCCCAGCCCGCACGAACTGTGGAACCATTACCGAAGCTGGAAGGGCCTGCAGCCCGCACAGGAAAGTACCGTCCTGCAGGCATACTACGAGGATGGCAGCGGCAAGGAGCCACGCTACTACCAGCGCAACGCCATCAACGCCGCCGTCGAGGCGATCGCCAAGGGGCAGAACCGAATCCTGCTGGTGATGGCCACCGGCACTGGCAAGACCTATACCGCGTTCCAGATCATCTGGCGGCTGTGGAAGGCGGGGCAGAAGAAACGCATCCTGTTCCTGGCCGACCGCAACGTGTTGATCGATCAGACCATGGTCAACGATTTCCGCCCATTCGGCGCGGCCATGGCCAAGCTCAGCACCGCCAGCAAGACGATCGAGCGCGCGGACGGCAGCGAGATCGAGCTGACGCTGGCGCTGGACAAGAAGCGCCGCATCGACCCGGCCTACGAAATCTATCTCGGCCTGTACCAGGCGATCACCGGGCCGGAAGAACGCCAGAAGCTGTTCCGCGAATTCTCGCCGGACTTCTTCGATCTCATCGTGATCGACGAGTGCCACCGCGGGAGCGCAGCCGAAGATTCGGCCTGGCGGGAGATTCTGGAGTACTTCGGTAACGCGACCCAGATCGGCCTCACCGCCACGCCCAAGGAGACCGAGTACGTCTCCAACATCCACTACTTCGGCGAGCCGGTGTACACCTACTCGCTCAAGCAGGGCATCAGCGACGGCTTCCTGGCTCCGTACAAGGTGATCAAGGTGCATCTGGATGTCGACGTGCAGGGTTACCGCCCGCAGCGCGGCGAAACCGACAAGCATGGCTACGCGATTGACGACCGGCTCTATAACGAGAAGGACTTCGACCGCACTCTGGTGATTGATGAGCGCACCCAGCGCGTAGCGAAATGGATTTCCGATTACCTGAAGCAGAGCGGCGACCGCTTTCAGAAGACCATCGTGTTCTGTGTCGACACCGAGCACGCCGCGCGCATGCGCCAAGCGCTGGTCAACGAAAACGCCGACCTCGTGAAGGTGAACCCACGCTATGTCATGCGCATCACCGGCGACGATGCTGAGGGCACTGCGCAGCTTGGCAACTTCATCGACCCCGAGTCGACCTGGCCGGTGATCGTTACCACGTCGCGCCTGCTTTCCACGGGAGTGGACGCGCAGACCTGCCGCCTGATCGTGCTCGACCGCGAAGTGGGCTCAATGACCGAGTTCAAGCAGATCGTCGGTCGTGGCACGCGCGTCCACGAGGACACCCACAAGTACTACTTCACTCTGGTCGATTTCCGCAAAGCCACTAACCACTTCGCTGACCCCGACTTCGACGGCGAACCAGTGCAAATCTACCAGCCCGAGGCCTACGACTCGCCGGTTCCTCCCGATGATGTGCCTCTTGATGAGGACGGCACGCCGTTACCGCCGCAGCCCACCGACGAAGAGACCATCGTCGATCAATCACCGCCACAGATTCCGCCGCCCAGCGTCGAGGACGACCGTCCCCGCAAGTTCTACGTCAGGCAGCGCCCGGTCACCGTAGTGCTGGAACGCGTGGAATACCTCGATGAATCCGGCAAGCTGGTCACCGAGTCCTTGCGCGACTACAGCCGCAACACCATTCGCCGCCACTTCATCAGTCTGGATGCCTTCCTGCGCCGCTGGCGCGAAGCCGAACGCAAGGAGTCGCTGATTGCCGAGCTGGCCGAGGAAGGCCTACTGCTGGAGCCGCTGCAGCAAGAGGTGGGCAAGGATCTTGATCCCTTCGACCTGATCTGTCACATCGCCTTCGACCAGCCACCGATGAGCCGACGCGAGCGTGCCGACAACGTGACCAAGCGCGACGTGTTCACCAAATACGGCCCGCAAGCCCGCGCGGTGTTGGAAGCGCTGCTCGACAAATACCGGGATGAAGGCGTGGTCACCGATCTGGATAATGTGCGGGTGCTGGAGATCCCTCCGTTCAACGCGATGGGCACGCCCATTCAGCTCATCAAACCCTTCGGCGGCAAGGCCGGCTTCGAGCACGCTGTGCACGAGCTTCAGAACGCGCTTTACGACGAGACAGCATAGCCATGGAAGAGGTCGGAAAAGCCAAAGTCTTCGCCTTCTTTGACGACACCAAGAAGATAAAGCAAGCGACAAACAGTGAAATTCGAGCAGGCGATGGCCATCCAGTCTCGTCCTATCTTGAGCTAGCGAAGAAAGTCGCCGAGCTCCAGTTCTATAACCAGGAGCACGTGCTCTTTTTCCGAGGACAACCCACCGACTTCAAGAACAGTGCGCGTAACACCACGTTGAAGCCGAGCATTCTTCGCTCTGATCCTGAAAAACCTCTCATCCCCCCGGTTCCTGAGGAGTTGAGATCGAGGTTCGAGGAGCTCAAACGTTACGAACGCCGCTTGATGGAAACCCTTGAATTCAGCGAGGCGTTAGGCAGACAGCGCGTCGCGAGGCACCGCCTTCTTCGTTGGTCGATTCTCCAGCACTATGAGAAATGCGGCACACCACTCCTCGATGTGTCGCAATCCATTCGGATTGCTGCCTCTTTTGCATCCGTGGGAAGAGGGCCAACAGCGTTCGTCTATGTGCTCGCCGTGCCCAATATCAGCGGTGTAATCAGTGCGAGCGCTGAAGCGGGCCTGCAGACGGTCAAGCTGGCAGGCATCTGCCCGCCCAACGCTGTTCGCCCGTATATCCAGGAGGGCTACTTACTCGGTGAATACCCGGAGATGCCCGACTTCGAACAGAAGCAGAACTACAGGCACTACGAAATCGATTTCGGTAGGAGGCTGATTGCCAAGTTTTGTCTCGATCTGCGCTGCTTTTGGGCAGATCCTGACTTCCCAAAGGTCGCGCGCACCGCTCTCTACCCCAACTCTCGCGATCCGCTCTTCAAGCTCCTCAAGCATTTAGGTTAGTAATCGATGTCAGCCCGCACCACTGTTAAATCCATCCAGGACCTCATGCGCCAGGATGTCGGCGTCGATGGCGATGCCCAGCGCCTCTCCCAGCTGTGCTGGATGTTCTTCCTCAAGATCATCGACGATCAGGATCAGCAGCTGGAGCTGATGCAGGACGGCTTCACCTCGCCGATCCCGCCGCGCCTGCAATGGCGTAATTGGGCCGCCGATCCCGAGGGTGACACCGGCGACACGCTGATGGCCTTCGTCAACGACGACCTGTTTCCCGCGCTCAAGGAATTGCCCGCGCTAGGCAAGCAGGCCAACCGCGCCCGCGTCATCCGCAGCCTGTTCGGTGATGCTTACAACTACATGAAGTCCGGCCACCTGATGCGTCAGGTGATCAACAAGATCAACACCGTAGACTTTAACGACCTGGCCGAGCGCAAGCATTTCGGCGAGGTCTACGAGCAGCTGCTCAACGATCTGCAGAACGCGGGCAACGCCGGCGAGTACTACACGCCGCGCGCGGTTACCGCCTTCATGGTCGACCGCATCGACCCGCACCCCGGCGAAAAGCTGTTCGATCCGGCCTGCGGCACGGGTGGCTTTCTCACATGCGCCATCCGCCACATGCGCGACCGCTACGTGAAATCGGTGGCCGACGAAAAGGCCTTGCAAGCGGGCCTGCGCGCGGTGGAGAAAAAGCCGCTGCCGCACATGCTGTGCGTCACCAACATGCTGCTGCACGGCATCGAAGACCCCAGCTTCGTGCAGCACGACAACACCCTGGCCCGGCCCTACATCAGCTGGGAGCAGAAGGAGCGCGTCGACATCATCCTTGCCAACCCGCCCTTCGGCGGCAAGGAAGAGGACGGCATCGAGTCCAACTTCCCCGCGCATTTCCGCACCAAGGAAACCGCCGACCTGTTCCTGGCGCTGTTCATCCGCCTGCTCAAGCCCGGCGGCCGCGCGGCCATCGTGCTGCCGGACGGCTCGCTGTTCGGCGAAGGCGTAAAGACCCGCCTCAAGGAGCACCTGCTGGAAGAGTGCAACCTGCACACCATCGTGCGGCTGCCCAACAGCGTGTTCAAACCCTACGCCAGCATCGGCACCAACCTGCTGTTCTTCGAAAAGGGCAGCCCCACGCAGGACATCTGGTACTACGAGCACCGCGTGCCCGAAGGCCAGAAGGCCTACTCCATGACCCGGCCAATCAGGATCGAGCACCTGCAGGATTGCGTCGACTGGTGGGGCGGCGCCAGCCGCGAAGGCCGTGTCGAAACCCCGCAGGCATGGAAAGTGACGGCGAAGGAGATCAAAGCCCGCGGCTACAACCTCGACATCAGGAACCCGCACACCGAAGCCGAAGACCACGGAGACCCGGAGACCCTGCTCGTTGACCTCGACGCCGCCGAAGCCGAGACGGCGCGGTTGCGCGACCAGCTCAAGGCGATCCTGGCCGAGGCGCTGGCGCGATGAATGTCCAAGGTTTGTTGACGCACTACGCGCGAATCGCAGACGCGCCGAATGCGATCGCAAAGCTGCGGCGGTTCGTGCTGGACCTGGCGGTAAGGGGAAAGTTGGTGGCGCAGGAGTCTGGCGACGAGCCCGCCAGCAAACTGCTGGAGAGGGTCACTGCCGAGAAGACGCGGCTTATCCAAACAGAGACCGTCAGAAAGGCAAAGTCGGCCCCGCCACCTGAAGAAGCGCCTTTTGCGATCCCATCCGATTGGACGTGGTCACAGATCGCCGAGATCGGGATATTGAGCCCGCGCAACGACGCGGCTGATGATATGCAGGCGTCCTTTGTCCCGATGAACTTGATTGCCGCTGAGTACGGGGCACCGAATGGCCATGAGGTTCGCGTATGGCGGGAAATCAAAAAGGGTTATACGCATTTTTCGGAGGGTGATGTTGGACTGGCGAAGATCACGCCCTGCTTCGAGAACGGCAAGTCCACCGTATTCAGGAATTTGTCCGGGAAGTTAGGGAGTGGAACAACGGAGTTGCACATCGTTCGGCCGTTGTTGATCAATCCGGACTACGTGCTCATTTTCCTCAAGAGTCCGCACTTCATCGAATCAGGCATCCCCAGGATGACAGGCACTGCGGGGCAGAAGCGTGTGCCGACCGACTACTTTGCCTATTCGCCGTTCCCACTACCTCCGCTAGCCGAACAACACCGCATCGTCGCTAAGGTCGATGAGCTGATGGCGCTGTGCGATCAGCTGGAAGCAGCGCGGACGCAGCGCGAGGCCACGCGCGACCGGCTGGCCGCGGCAAGCCTGACTCGCCTCAACGCGCCCGATCCGGACACCTTCCGCGCCGACGCCCGCTTCGCCCTCGACTCCCTCCCGGCTCTCACCACCCGCCCCGACCAGATCAAGCAACTCCGCCAAACCATCCTCAACCTCGCCGTCCGCGGCAAGCTCGTGGCCCAACGCCACGATTGCGAACAGGTCCAGCAAGAATTACTCAAATCAGCAAAGCGGAAATCAGACGATAGAGATGAGAGCCGCCGCCACACCGCTGATAGCGCAACGCCGTATGAGCTTCCGGTCAACTGGATATGGGCGACCACAGAAGAAATATGCGCAGCAATCGTGGATTGCCCGCATTCCACCCCTGTGTTTAGTTCGCACGGAATCGCTTGTCTTGACACCAACAGCGTCAAGGGCGGCACCGTCTTACACGCCAAGCTTCGCTTCGTAAGCGAAGAAGTCTATCGGGACCGCATCCGCCGCCTTACACCAGAGGCCGGCGACATCATCTTTGCGAGGGAGGGCAGCGTTGGCGAATCGGCGGTGGTCCCCGAGGGGATGCGCTGCTGTATGGGCCAAAGAGTCATGCTTTTTCGTCCCTCGGATTTAATGACTCCAAAGTACTTTCAACTCGCTATATCGGAGCCCTCATCGTTGGAAAGACTCTTAGAGCGGCACAAGGGAATTGGCGCGAGACACGTAAACGTGTCGGATATGCGGCGAGCCTTACTGCCACTGCCGCCACTCGCGGAACAGCACCGTATCGTCGCCAAACTCGACGAGCTGATGATGCTGTGTGACCAGCTGGAAGCCAGCCTCACCACCAGCGAAACCACCCGCAGTCGCCTGCTCGACGCACTGCTACACGAAGCGCTGGCCCCTGCTCCAACGGTGAACATCGAACATCCACGCGCTGCCGTGAGCGGCTACGTGGTCTCGCATCTCGCCTCCAAGCGAAACTTCGGCCGTACCGCGCACATGAAGCACCTCTATCTGGCCGAGTCGCGCCTTGGCCTGAATCTGAGTGGCCGCTACATGCGCCAAGCAGCCGGCCCGCTGGACACCGGCATCTACGCGTTGGAGAAGCAGGCCGAGGCCGCTGACTGGTACACCCACCGCGTCGAGACGCTTCCTTCCGGTAAGGAAAAGGTGAGCTACGTGCCCGGTAAGGCTCTCAAGGCGTTGGCCGAAGAAGGCGTCGCCGTGCTTGGCCCTTTGCGCGAAGAGATGGATCGACTGATCGACTTGATGGGTGGCTTGAAGACCGAACAGGTCGAGATCATCGCCACCCTTTTTGCTGCCTGGAACGACGCCCTGCTTGATGGTCACACGCTGGACGACGACTGGATCGTCAAAGAGGTGCGCGAGCACTGGCACGCCAGCAAGCAGCGCTTTGCGCCCGCCGAGCTGCACAAATGGCTGGGGTGGATGCGCCAGAACGATGTCGTCCCCCTCGGTCACCCGCCGCGCACGATGCAACAAACCACGATGGAGTTTTGACCCATGGCCTTCAGCCCGGACGACACGTTGTGGCGCGAGTTTCTTCAGGTGTGGCCGCTGGAGCGGCTACGCACCATGACCCTGGCCCAGTACACCACGGCGGGTGACAAGGACTGCTTCATCTATTGGCTGGAATTCCGGCTGATTGATTACGGCAGCATCGCGGGGGGCTCCGCTTTCAAGTTCGCGATCTTCTCCCGCAAGGACACCGTGGCGCGCGATGGCGACACGGCGCTGGCTTACGACGAGCACTACGGGTGGTACCGCCGATTCGGCAGCTCCCCTGAAGAGGCATTTCAGGCCATCCGTGGCCATGTGGTAGCCGTGGCCAAGGCTGCTCGTGACGGTCGCCTGGACGAGATCGACAGCAGCCCGCTTGGCGCGGCCTATCGCTGGAAAATTGCCTTTCACTATCAGCCGCTGCAGAACCCGAGCATCCCCTGCGTATACGTGCGCAAGCCTCTTTTGCACCTTCTCGGCCTGCCGGCTTCCGATAGCACGACACCTCAAAGTGAGCTCTATCGATCCCTCGCGAAATTGCGCCAGGCGGATGAGAGCATCTTCGCGTTCAGCGAACGGCTCTGGAAAGACTGGGTGGCCAACACACCGTTTGTCGTCAAGCTGAGCGAGGGAGCTGTCAAGCACGGCTATCTCCCGGTCAACCTCATCTCCGCGCCGTTCCCGGAGACCATGTACGGCGGCAAGACGCCGGAAGACGCCGCCGACACGGCGCACTTCCGCACCGACTCGGGCCTGGAGTTCGACACCGACATACGCGTTTCAAGCCCCGGCAGCGGTCGACTACGTCACCGGCTGGGCAGCTACTTCAAGGACATTGGTGCAGCGGCAGGTGACGTCATCACCGTCACTCAGGACGGTAATGGGACCTACCTTTTGTCCTCCAAGGTGGCGACCCATGCAGTCGGTCCGGTGGCACCGGTTGCAACAACCTCCACTGCGACCTCGGCGAAAGACTGTGCCGCCGAGCGCCCCCCTTTGAATCAGATCCTTTTCGGACCGCCGGGGACGGGGAAGACCTACCAGGCCATCGAGAAGGCTCTGGAGATCCTCGACCCTTCATTTCTCTTGCGGTTGGGTGATGACGAAAGCGACGAGCGCCGGAAGGAGCTCAAGCAGCGCTACGACGAACTGGCGAAGGAAGGCCTTGTGCAGTTCGTGACGTTCCACCAGAGCTTCAGCTACGAGAACTTCGTCGAGGGTTTGAGCGCGAGCTCTGATCCCGATACCAGGCAGATCCGCTATGACGTGGAAGACGGCGTCTTCAAGGAGCTCTGTGAATCCGCGCGCACCCGGCTGGTACGCAGGAGCGACGACGCTCCACTGGAGCTGTCGGGGCGGCGCATCTGGAAGTTGTCGCTGGGCGACTCCAACACCGAGGGACACATCTACGAGGAGTGCATGGAGAAAGGCCTTGCCCTGATGGGCTTTGGCAACAATGCAGACTTTTCTCAGTGCCAATCCCGCGAAGATATCCAAAAGGTCTTTGCCGCCTCCGGTGAGCAGCTCTCGCTGGGTGACTACCCGATCACGGCCATCAATACCTTTGTCCGCCAGATGAAGAAGGGCGACCTCGTTGTCGTGAGCGAAGGCAACTTGAAGTTCCGTGCCATTGGCGAGATCACCGCCGACTATGAGTTGGTTGCTCGTGAGAGTGACAACTACTCCCAGGCGCGAACTGTACGTTGGCTGCGCGCCTATAAGCCCGCCTTGCCCTACGGCGCGCTGATGGAAAACCGCTTCAGTCAGATGACCGTATACGAGCTGCGAGCGGGCTCGATCAACTACGACAAGTTTCGCGCGCTTCTGAAATCCGAAGACACGGGGGCCGGTCCTGACCGGCCGCGCGTGTTGATCATCGACGAGATCAATCGGGGCAATGTCTCGCGAATCTTTGGCGAGCTGATCACGCTGATCGAGCCATCCAAGCGCTCAGGTGCTGCCGAGGCGCTCGAGGTTTTGCTGCCCTACTCGAAAGATCCATTCAGCGTGCCGGATAACGTGTACCTGATCGGCACCATGAATACGGCTGACCGTTCACTGGCCGGCCTCGATATAGCGCTTCGTCGACGCTTCGACTTTGTGGAAATGCCCCCCAGGCCGGACAAGCTGACAGGCATCAAAGTGGCCGAAATCGACATGTCGGCTGTACTTGAAACGATGAACCGCCGCATCGAGATCTTGCTCGATCGTGACCACCAGATTGGTCACGCCTATTTCATGTCGCTCGAGAACAGCAACGACCTGTCGAGGCTGTCGAGCATCTTCCTGAAGCAGATCATCCCGCTCCTTCAGGAATACTTCTTTGAGGACTGGCAGCGCATTGCGTGGGTCCTGAACGACCATCGCAAAGACAAGGGATTCCGTTTCGTCGTGCCCGCCACTTATTCCATGGACTCGTTGTTCGGCAACACGGGCGACGTCGTACCGGAAGCCAAGGCATGGCGATTGGACGAAGAAGCCTTCAATAAGCCCCAGACTTACCTGGGCATTCTCGGTGACGGCAAGGTCTGAACAGGTGCGCCAGCCTGTCGTCGTCAGGGAATACGCTCGGCTAACCACGTCAGCCGTTGCAGAGGGCTCGCTAGACGTCGCCCGTGTATCGGAATCGGCATTCGACTGGCTGTGCCGTGAGAGCGCACGACTGCAGAAGTCCGGCGCTGCTTTGGTGCAGGTGGATGATCGCCGCTGGTTGCGGCTGGACAGCTATGTCGGCGTGATCGAGACGCCTTGCGGAACGCGCATCGAGATCTTGCCAAAGACGGCAGAACACGGCGACAACCGCGACGCGGCCCGCCGGCTGCTGCGAAAGATGCTGGCACGTTGCCTGGATGTGCCAGCCCGTGAAACGTCGCCCACCGAGATCCAGACTTTTGACGCACCGCTGACCGAATGGGTGATGCGTCAGTTCCTGCAAGCGCTGGACAAGCTCGTAAAACGCGGCCTGCGCTTCGACTACCACCATGTGCAGGAAGAGCAGCGTTTTCTGCGCGGCCGGCTGGATGTACCGCGCCAGCTGCGCCAGCCGCCGGGACGCGACCACCTGTTCCAGATCGAGCACGACGTGTTTGATGCCGACCGACCCGAGAATCGGCTGCTGTGCTTAGCGCTGGACCGAGTCTGTCGGCTGACCCGCGACGCTGGCAACTGGCGGCTAGCCCACGAGCTGGCGACCTTTCTCGCGCCGGTGCCACGCAGCCGCAATGTCAACGAGGACTTCCGCCGCTGGCGCAGCGATCGCCTACTCACGCACTACCAACCAGCACGTCCGTGGTGCGCATTGATACTCGGCGAGCGGACCCCGCTGTCGGTCATGGGCGAGTGGCATGGCACCAGCCTGCTGTTCCCGATGGAGAAGATCTTCGAACGCTATGTCGAGGCCTGCCTGCGCAAGACGCTACCCCGTGACGCGACAATCAAGACGCAGGCGTCCAGCCAGTACCTGTGCGAACACGACAGCCAGAACTGGTTTCAGCTCAAACCCGACTTTCTCATCAAGCAGGGTGAGCGGACCTGGGTACTGGATACCAAGTGGAAGCTGCTTGACCAGGCCTTGGGTGGCACCAAGGATAAGTACGGCCTCAGCCAGTCCGACTTCTATCAGCTCTTCGCCTACGGCCACCGCTACCTACCCGCGGAAGGACAGATGCTGCTGATCTACCCCATGACCCACAGGTTCCAGCAGCCGTTGCCGGTGTTCACCTATTCGCAGCATCTACACCTTCGGGTCGTGCCGTTCGATCTGCAGAACGATCGATTGGTTGAGGATCTGTCGCTGACGTCGGGCTTTTGGGTTGCACACACCGATGAAGTCGTTCAGTAGCACCAATCAATCATGATCCGTACACCGGAATCCTAATCACCGTGTGACCACTGGTGGGAATCGGCCACGAACGGCGTTCATCGCTCGGGTTAGAACCCTCCGCCATGCACCACCGCCTGAACGCCCGCCCCACCCATGCACGTCGCCACCACCTGGCCCTAACGCCACCGTGCGGATAGTGGTCCGCGACGGGTTGCAACGGCACGCCTGTCATCCCTATTCGCAAACGGAGTGACACGACATGAACGACGACCGCATCCAGGGCAACTGGAAACAGCTCACCGGCAAGATCAAGGCCAAGTGGGGCGACCTGACCGACGACGACCTGACCCGGGCCGAGGGCAATACCGAGTATCTGGTCGGCAAGGTGCAGGAGCGTTACGGCATCGCGCGCGACGAGGCCAAGCGCCAGGTGCGGGATTTCGAGCGGACGCTGTAATCCCGCCGGTATCGCACGGGGTCGCTGCGGTTGCGGCGGCTCCGCGCGTCAGTCCTTCGGCGTCAGCTGCGGCACGTCCTGCGAGCCTTCCTCGCGGTCGCGGTACAGCGCGGCGCGCACCAGCAGCATCAGGGTGATCGGCGTGGTCAGGGTGAGGAACACGCCGATCAGGATCTCGTAGAAGATCGGCCGGCCGTGCAGCACCGAGAAGCAGGTGATCGAGCCGGCCAGCATGAAGAACGTGCCCAGCGTGGTGCCCAGGGTCGGTGCGTGCACGCGCTGGTAGAAGTTCTCCAGGCGCAGCAGGCCGAGCGAGCCGACGAAGGCGAACAGCGCGCCCAGCAGCACGAAGGCCGCCACCAGGATCGCCGCCCACGGCGGCAGCGCGTCGAGGCGGCTCATTCGATCACCTGCCCGCGCATCAGGAATTTCGACAGCGCCACCGTGCCGGCGAAGCCGAGCAGCGCGATGATCAGGCCGGCCTCGACGTAGAGCAGGCTGCCGCTGCGGATGCCGACGGTGAGCAGCAGCAGCATCGCGTTGACGTACAGCGCGTCCAGCGCCAGCACGCGGTCCTGCGCGCGCGGGCCGCGCACCATGCGGATGATCGAGAAGCTCATCGCCAGCAGCAGCAGGATCTGCGCGACGATGACGGCGGCGCCAAGCAGGCCGTGGCTCATTGGAAGATCTCCAGCAGGGGGCGCTCGTAGCGCCGCTTGATCGAATCGATCCAGCCCGCCTCGTCGACCAGGTCCAGCACGTGGATCAGCAGGATGTTCGCGTCGGGGTCGTAGCTGACCCAGATCGTGCCCGGCGTGGAGGTGATGATGCACGCCAGCACGGCGAGACCGTGGTGGTCGGTGAGGGTCAGCGGGATCGCCACGAAGCCGGAGCGCGTGCGGCTGTCGCGGCGCAGGATCAGCCGGGCCACCGCGAGGTTCGAGCGGAAGATGTCCAGCACCACGCGCAGGAACAACCGGCCGAGCAGCGGATAGTGGCGCAGCCGCGCCTTCGGCGGGCGCAGCAGGCCGAACACCTTCGCCAGCGCGACGCCCAACAGCGCGCCGAGCAGGATCGTGCCCGGCGCCACGCTCTGCTGCAGCAGCAGCCAGACCGCCAGCAGCAGCGCGGACAGGATCGGGTACGGCAGCCAGCGCCGGATCATGGCGCGGCCTCCCCCGGCGGCAGCACCGCGTGGACGTAGCCGGCCGGCGCATGCAGCTGGCCGGCGGTGTCGCGCAGGTAGCGCAGCGGCCGCTCGACCAGCACGGTGAGCAGCAGGCACAGGCCGAGCAGGATCGCGATGGAGGCGCTCTCGACCAGATGCACCTTCGGGAAGATCCGCTCCGGCTCGACCCAGAAGATCTGGATGCCGGCGCGGCACAGCGCGATCACCGTGCCGAAACCGGCCACGACGACCAGCGCGAACAGCACGCCCGCGCCGGACCGCGCGCCGCCGTCGAGCATCGGCGCCAGCAGCGCGAACTTGGCCAGGAAGCCGGATAGCGGCGGCAACCCCGCCAGCAGCAGCGCGCAGGCGCTGAAGCTCACGCCCAGCATCGCGATCGGCGCGGGGATCACCACCGGCCGCTCGTCCTCCTGCGCGTACAGGCTTTCGTTCGCTGCCGTTTCGCCCGGCTGCTCGTACGGCTCCAGGCTCAGGCTGTCGTCGGTCTCGTCGTCGCCGTCGGAGGCGAGCAGGCCGACGACCAGGAAGAACGCGGCGATCGCCAGTGTGGAGATCACCAGGTAGGCCAGCGCGCCGGCGGTCACCGCCGGCTGTTGCAGGCCGATCGCGCCGAGCAGGGTGCCGGAGGAGATCACCACGTTGTAGCCGGCCAGCTTGGCCAGGTCGCGCGCGCCCAGCATGCCGACGACGCCGGCAGCCACGGTGGCCGCCCCGCCCCACAGCATCCAGCCGCTGCCGAAATGGGCGGACGCCGGACCGGCGCCGGCGCCGAACAGCAGCAGGCCCAGCCGCAGCAAGACATAGATGCCGACCTTGGTCATCAGCGCGAACATCGCCGCCACCGCCGGCGACGCAGCCGCATACGTGCGCGGCAACCAGAAGCCCAGCGGCCACATCGCGGTCTTGATCAGGAACGCCACGCCGAGCAGCGCCGCGCCCGCATGCAGCAGCGCGCGGGTGCGCTCGGGCACGTGCGGAATCAGCTCGGCCAGCGCCGCCATGTTGAGCGTGCCGGTGACGCCGAAGATCAGGCTGACGCCGAGCAGGAACAGCATCGAGGCGGTGAGGTTCACCGCGATGTAGTGCAGCCCCGCGCTGACCCGCCGCGCGCCCGAGCCGTGCAGGGCGAGGCCGTAGGACGCCGCCAGCAGCACCTCGAAGAACACGAACAGGTTGAACAGGTCACCGGTGAGGAAGGCACCGTTCAGGCCCATCAGCAGGAACTGCAGCAGCGGCTGGAAGTGGCCGCCGCGGTGCTGCCAGCGGCCCAGCGCGTACGGCAGCAGCGCCAGTGCGAGCACGCCGGTGAGCAGCACCATCAGCGCCGACAGCCGGTCGGCCACCAGCACGATGCCGAAACGCGCCGGCCAGTCGCCGAGGCGGTACACCGCCGCCGGCGCGCCGTCACCGGACACCGCCAGCATCAGCGCGGCGGCCAGCAGCACCAGCGCGACGCACGAGGCGATGCTCAGCGCCAGCACCATGCGCCGGCGCTTCTCGCCCACCAGCAGCTGCAGCGCGGCCACCAGCAGCGGCGTGACGATCGGCGCGATGATCAGGTGGTTGTTCACGGCGTGCCGTCCTCGCCGTCGACGTGGTCGTTGCCGGTCAGCCCGCGCGAGGCCAGCAGCACCACCAGGAACAGCGCGGTGGTGGCGAAGCCGATCACGATCGCGGTGAGCACCAGCGCCTGCGGCAGCGGGTCGGCGTACTGCGCGAGGTCGCCGGCCGCGCCCTGCAGCACCGGGTCGGCGCCGGTGCGCAGGCCGCCGATGGAGAAGATGAAGAGGTTCACCGCGTAGGAGATCAGGGTCAGCCCGATGATCACCTGGAACGTGCGCGGGCGCAGCAGCAGCCACACGCCGGAGGCGGCGAGGATGCCGATCGCAGCGGCAAG
Source organism: Rhodanobacter sp. FW104-R8 (assembly GCF_001617365.1). GTDB lineage: Bacteria > Pseudomonadota > Gammaproteobacteria > Xanthomonadales > Rhodanobacteraceae > Rhodanobacter. Next base: position 21,922 of record NZ_LVJR01000026.1, on the reverse strand, counting down.
CACCAGTTCCATCAGCCCGGCCCTCCCGCCGCGGCCGGCGCATCCGCCGCCTGGCGCGGACGGCGCAGCGACTGGTGCGCCAGCGCGATCAGCATCAGCGTGGTGGCGCCCACCACCACGCAGAACACGCCGAGGTCGAACAGCACCGCCGAGGCCAGCGGCAGCTGGCCCAGCAGGGGCAGCTCCGCGTAGCGGAAATACGAGGTGAGGAAGGGACGGCCAAACGCCAGCGAGCCCAGTCCGGTGCCCGCCGCCAGCAGCAGGCCGGCGCCGATCCAGCGCACCGGCAGCACGCGCAGGTGCGCCTCCACCCAGCGTGCGCCGCGCGCCATGTACAGCAGGATCAGCGCCACCGACACGGTGATGCCGGCGACGAAACCGCCGCCCGGCAGGTCGTGCCCGCGCAGGAACAGGTGCAGCCCGAACAGCAGGATCAGCGGGAACATCAGCTGGATGATCAGGCCCGGGATCATCAGGTAGTCGGTCAGCGAATGGTCGGGCGCGCGGCCGGGCTGGTCCGCGTCGGGCGCCGCCTGCCGCTGCTGCTGCAGCGGCGCGTCGATGCTCTCGGCCGCCGGACGGAAGCGGCGCAGCAGGGCGAACACGGTCAGCGCCACGATCGCCAGCACGCTGATCTCGCCCAGCGTGTCGAAGCCGCGGAAGTCGACCAGGATCACGTTAACCACGTTGCGGCCGCCGCCCTCGGTATAGGCCCGCTCGAGGAAGAAGCGTGAGATCGAGTCGGCCACCGGATGCATCATCGCCGCATAGGCGAGCGTGGCCACGCCCAGGCCCACCGCGATCGCGATGAAGACGTCGCGCCGGCGACGGAAGCGGTGCGCGCGGCTCTCCGGCGCCAGCCCCTCGATGCGCTTGGGCAGCCAGCGCAGGCCGAGCAGGATCAGGATCGTGGTGACTACCTCGACCAGCAGCTGGGTCGCCGCCAGGTCCGGCGCCGACAGCCACACGAAGCTCACGCACGACACCAGCCCCGCGCCGCCGGTGAGCACCAGCGCGGCGAGGCGGTGGAACTTGGCCTGGCTCGCCGCGCCGATCGCGCAGGCCGCGCCGAGCAGCCACAGCAGCGCGAACGCCGGGTCGACGCTGGACCAGCGCGGATGGAAGCCGAACGGCGCGCTGGTCGCCGCCAAGGTGCCGGCCAGCAACGCCAGCAGCACGATCAGCAGCAGCTGCGGCTGCAGCCGGCGGCTCGGGTAGCGGCGCTCGATCCGCCGCGGGATATCTGCGGCGAACACCGCCAGTGCGCGCTCGAAGATGCGCTTGCCGCTGAGCCGCCCGGTCAGCGGCGCCGCCTCGAGGCCGGCGAAACGGCGGCGCAGGCCGGCGAACAGCAGGCAGCCGGCCACGAACGCGCACACGCTCATCACGAGCGGCGTGGTCAGGCCGTGCCACACCGCCAGGCTGTAGGCCGGCATGCCGTCGCCCAGTACCGCGCCGGCCGCCAGCCGCAGCGACGGCCCGATCACCCGCGCCGGCAGTACGCCCACCAGCAGGCAGGCCAGCGCCAGCAGGCCGATCGGCACGCGCATCCACAGCGGCGGCTCGTGCGGCTGGCGCGGCAGGCCAGTAGCCAGGCGGCCGAAGAACGCCCCGCGCACGAAGCGGATCGAGTAGGCCACGCCGAACGCGCTGGCCGCCACCGCAAGCACCGCCGTCAGCACGTCCAGCAGCGGGCCATGCCGGCCGGCCAGCGTCTCGGCGAAGAACATCTCCTTCGACAGGAAGCCGTTCAGCAGCGGCACGCCGGCCATCGCCGCCGCCGCGACCAGGGCCAGCGTGGCGGTGACCGGCATCACCCGGCGCAGCCCGCCGAGCCGGCGCAGGTCGCGCGTGCCGGCCTCGTGGTCGACCGCGCCGGCGGCCATGAACAGCGAGGCCTTGAAGGTGGCATGGTTGACGATGTGGAAGATCGCCGCCACCACGCCCAGCGCGCTGCCCAGGCCGACCAGCATGGTGATCAGGCCCAGGTGGCTGATCGTCGAATAGGCCAGCACGCCTTTCAGGTCCTGCTCGAACATCGCCGAGTACGCGCCCAGCACCAGCGTGACCAGGCCCACCCCGCCGACGATCCAGAACCACTCGCCGGTGCCGCCCAGCACCGGCCAGAAGCGCACCAGCAGGAACACGCCGGCCTTCACCATGGTGGCCGAATGCAGGTAGGCCGACACCGGGGTGGGCGCCGACATCGCCTGCGGCAGCCAGAAGTGGAACGGGAACTGCGCGCTCTTGGTGAACGCGCCGAGCAGCACCAGCAGCAGCGTGGGCGTGTACAGCGCATGTGCGCGCACCGCGTCGCCGGCGGCGAGGATCGCGTCGAGATCATAGCTGCCCGCGATATGGCCCAGCAGCAGCACGCCGGCGAACAGGCACAGGCCGCCGCCGGCGGTGACGATCAGCGCCATCCGCGCGCCGTCGCGGGCCGACGCGCCGTGGTGCCAGTAGCCGATCAGCAGGAACGAGAACAGGCTGGTCATCTCCCAGAAGAACACCAGCTGGATCACGTTGCCCGCCGTCACGATGCCCAGCATCGAGCCCATGAACGCCAGCAGCAACGCGTAGAAGCGCGCCAGCGGATCGTCCGGCGACATGTAGTAGCGCGCGTACAGCCCCACCAGCGCACCGATGCCGCAGACCAGCAGCATGAACAGCCAGGCGAAACCGTCCACCCGCAGCACCAGGTCCAGCCCCGGCGCCCACGGGATGACCTGGCGCCATACCCCGCCGGCGGCAAGCGCGGGGTACAGCCACAGCGAAAGCACCAGTCCGAGCAGCGCGGTGGCCGTCATCAGCCACGCCGCCAGCTTGTGGCCGCCGCAGCGGCCACGCAGCAGGGACACCGCCACGCTGGCCGCGAAGGGCAGGCAGACGATGGCGCTGGGCAGGGCGTTGTCGGGCATCGGTCGCAGCGCTCATTGGAAAGGTCGTCGGTGCCGCCGGCAACGGGACGGGCACCCCGGCACTTCATGGGCATCCGCATGCCATGGCGGGACAACGCCACCGCATGCCGTACCGCGGGCGATCCTTGCAATCACCCGAATGGCCACACGTCACGCCGCCCGATTCTATCGTCCGGCCCGAACGGGCGGCAAATGCGCCGCAACGCATGACGGCCCGGCTTAAGCACTTCGTAAGCGGATGGCTGGATAATCCCCGCATGCGCCGACCTGCGCGCAGGTCGGCTGGAGGAACCTGTCCGTGCACATCATCCTGGTGGAAGACGATCTCCAGCTCGGCGCGGCGATCCAGCGCGCGCTGGAACGCCTCGCCTATACGGTGAGCTGGCTGCGCGACGGCCGCGAGGCGCTGCTCGCGCTGCGCGACGAGACCGCCGACCTGGTGCTGCTCGACCTCGGCCTGCCCGGCAAGGACGGCCTGGACGTGCTGGTCGAGGCGCGCCGCGCGCACGTCAAGACGCCGGTGCTGGTGATGACCGCGCGCGACGGCCTGGAGGCCCGCGTGAGCGGCCTCGACGCCGGCGCCGACGATTACCTGACCAAGCCGTTCCACCTGGAGGAACTGGCCGCGCGCATCCGCTCGCTGACCCGCCGCACGCAGGGGCTGGCCGCCAACCGCATCGAGGCCGGCGCGCTGAGCCTGGACCTGGGCACCTCCGAGGTGGTTTTCCGCGGCCAGCGGGTGGAGCTGACCAAGCGCGAGTTCGCCCTGCTGCAGATCCTGATGGAACGCGCCGGCCGGCTGGTACGCCGCGAGAACCTGGAAAATTCCCTGTACGGCCTGGACAACGTGGTCGGCTCCAGCGCGCTGGAGGTGCTGATGCACACCCTGCGCCGCAAGCTGAGCTTCGACACCATCCAGACCGTGCGCGGCTTCGGCTACATGATCGCGCGGGAGCCGAAGTGAGGCCGGCGAGCCTGCACGGCCGGCTGCGCTGGCTGATCATCGTGGTGCTCGCCGCGGTGCTGCTGCCACTGGGCGTGCTCAGCTTCAAGCGCACTGTCCGCGAAGTGGGCGAGCTGTCCGACGGCCGGCTGGCGCAGTCGGCGCGGACGCTGCAGGTGCTGATCGCGCATGCCGACCTGGACGCCCTGCAGCGCCGCGATGCCGACCGCCTGCTGGTGCCGATCGAGGCCCGCCTCGTCGGCAGCCCGCCGCGGCAGCGCTACACCTACGAGTCCGAGGTCGGCTTCCAGGTGTTCGACCGCACCGGCCGCATGGTGCTGGCCACCGCCAACCTCGCCGGCATGCCGCCGCCGCAGGCCGGCGACGCGGATTTCCAGGACGTGCGGCTAGGGCCGTACCGCTGGCGCGTGTTCACCCTGCACGACACCGCGAACCGCGTGGTGATCCGCACCGGCGAGCGCTACGACAGCCGCGACGAGATCATGCACGCGGTGTGGCTGGAGCACAGCCTGCCGCTGCTGGTGGGCCTGCCGCTGCTGGCCCTGCTGGTGGGCTGGGCGATACGCCGCGGCCTGCGCCCGCTGGAGGCGCTGACCCGTGCGTTGTCGTCGCGGGAGCCGGGCAGCCACGAGCCGGTGCTGCTGGGCGACGCGCCGCAGGAATTGCAGCCGGTGCTGGCGGCGCTGAACGAACAGCTGACCCGGCTGGAAGATGCCCTGGAGCGCGAGCGACGCTTCAGCGCCGACGTGGCGCACGAGCTGCGCACGCCGCTGGCCTCGGCCACGATCAACCTCGAAAGCGCGATGACCAGCACCGACCCGGCCGAACTGAACCTCGCGCTGGGCAGCGCCCAGCACGGCCTCGCCGCGCTGGCGCGGCGGGTCGAGCAGCTGCTGGCGCTGGCCCGGCTGGAAGCGGGCGCCGCATCGGGCCAGCGCAGCCGGGTCGACCTGGTCGCCGTGGCGATGGACGTCATCGAGGAACTGGCGCCGGTGATCGCCGAGAGCGGCGCGGAGCTGAGCTTCGCGCGGCTGATGCCGCAGGTGGCGGTGCAGGGCTACGAGGCCGCCCTCGCGGCGCTGCTGCGCAACCTGCTGGAGAACGCGCTGCGCCACGCCCCGGCCGGCGGGCGGGTGCAGCTGTCGCTCGACCGCACCGCGCAGGGCGCGCTGGTCGACGTGACCGACGACGGCCCCGGCATTCCCGCCGAGCACCGCGCCGGCGTGTTCGCGCGTTTCCACCGCGAGACCGGCAGCCGCGGCGACGGCTACGGCCTGGGCCTGTCGATCGTGCAGCGCGCGGCCGAGCTGCACCACGCCAGCATCGAGCTGCTCGACTCGCCATACGGCAGCGGCCTGCGCGTGCGCGTGGTGATCCCGCCGCTGCCCTGACGGGCGGCTCAGGGCCGCCCGACGACGAGGATGCCGAAGCTGTCCGGCTCGACCGTCGGCCGGCCGTTGGCCTGTCTGGTCGCGCCGAGGCGTGCCGCGGAGAGGTACAGCCGATGCAGCTTCGGGTCGAGCGCCAGCGTGCGCGCGCTGGTCTGGGTGGGAATGGTCGCCGTCACGCGGTAGTGGTCCGGGTCGTCCTCGTGCACGGCGGTGACCGTGCCGCTCTCGCCATTGGAGCTGTAGACCGTCGCCTCGGCCGCGTCGAACACCACCGCGTCCGGGCCGTCGCCGATCGGCACATCGGCCACGTGGTGGCCGTCCACCGCGTCGAGCACCGCCATCGTGCGGTTGTCGCACACCGCAAACAGCCGGTGGTGCGGGTTGTCGAGGGCCAGCCCGCTGGGCGATTCGCACGGCGCCAGCGGCCAGGCCTGCAGCAGCTTGCCGGCGATCGAATCGAGCTGGACCAGCTCCGACTTGTCCTCGATGTTCACGTAGACGTGGCCGGCGCCGTCGGCCACCGCGAACTCCGGCTTGCCGGGCAGCGCGATGCTGCCGACCACCGCGTTCTTCGCCGGGTCGATCACGCTGGCCGTGCGGCTCCTGCCGTTGAAGGTGAACACGTGGTGCGAGGCCTCGTCGTAGAGGATCGCGTCGGGGTTGGCGCCGGTGCCGCCGACCGTGGCCACGGTCTGCAGCGTGTCCAGGTCGAACACCGTCACCGAAGCGCTGTGGCCGTTGCTGGTGAAGCCGCGGTGCAACGCCGGCGCCAGCGCGATGCCGTGCACGCCGCCGGTGCCGGCGATGCTGCCGACCTGGCGGCCGGCATCGACATCGACCACCAGCACGCGGTCGCCGCGGCTGACGAACAGGTGGCGGTGCGCCGCGTCGAAGCTGAGGTAATCCCAGCCGCCCGGCCCGCCCAGCTGCAGCTGGTTCAGCAGCCTGGGCGGCGGCGTGGCGGCGCTGGCGGCGGAGGCCGACGCCAGCAGCGCGGCAGACAGGAGCGTGCGGGTCAACAGGGTCATGGCAGCGGTCCTCGTGGCTAGGAAACGGCGGTTCAGGTCGCCGGCGCGGCGCCGCGCCGGCGCAGCACCGTGTACAGCACCGGCATCACCAGCAGCACCAGCGGCACCTGCACCAACATGCCGGCGATGATCGCCACCGCCAGCGGCTGCTGCATCTGCGAGCCCTGGCCGAGCGCGAACGCCAGCGGCAGCAGGGTGAGGATCGCGGCGATGGTGGACATCAGGATCGGCCGCATGCGGTGGTGGCCGGCGTAGCGCAGCGCGTCGGGCAGCGGCATGCGCTGTTCGGCGTCGGCCGCCTCGGTGAAGTAGAAGATCGCGATCTCGGTGACGATGCCCACGATCATGGTCATGCCCATCAGCGCGGAGATGTTGAGCTCGATGCCGGTGACCCACAGCCCCACGAACACGGCGGACAGGGCCAGCAGCGGCGCGGCCATGATCGCCAGCGCCACGCGGAAGCTCTCGTAGAGGAACAGCAGCAGGGTGAACACCAGCGCGATCGCCGCCAGCATCACCACGGTGAGGTCGTGGAAGGCGATCTGCTGCTGCGCGTACAGGCCGCCCAGCTCATGGTACATGCCCGGCGGCAGCAGACCCGGCTTCGCCAGCACCCGCTTCACGTCATTCACGGTAGAGCCGAGGTCGCGGCCCACGATGCGCGCGGTCACCGCCACCATGCGCTTGAGGTTGTCGCGGTTGATCTGCGGCTGGCCCTGCACCGCGCGGATCGTGGCCAGCGCGGACAGCGGCAGCACGTGGCCGTCGCCGGCGCGGATCGGCAAGGCCTGCAACTGCTCCAGCTGCGCGCGCGCATTCGGCGGCAGCCACACGCGCACGCCGACCATCTTCGGCCCCTGCGGCAGCTGCGCGGCCACGTTGCCGGCCACCGCGTCGGAGACCTGTTGCGCCACCGCCACCGGGTCGAGCCCGGCGAGGCCGGCCTTCACCGGATCGACCTGCACGTCCAGTGCGTCGCCCGCGGGGTTGATGCCGTTGCGCACCTCGGCCACGCCGTCGACCTTGGCGATGGCCGCAGCCACCCGCTGCGCGGTGGTGCCGAGCTGGGCCTCGTCGTCGCCGTACAGCTTGATCTCGATCGGCTGCGGTACCTCGGTGAGGTCGCCGATCAGGTCCTCCATCAGCTGCGCCACGTCCACGTCCAGGCCCGGCACCCTGGCCACGACCTGCTGGCGGACCTGCTCCATCACCGTGGCCGTGGATGGCCGCGCGCCGTTCTTCAGGCGCACGAAGAAGTCGCCGGTGTTCGCCTCGGTGAGGCCGCCGCCCAGCTGCAGGCCGGTGCGCCGCGAGTAGGTGTCCACGTTGGGATTCGCGCGGATGATCTGCTCGACCTGCTGCAGCAGCCGGTCCGTTTCGTCCAGCGAGGTGCCCGGCAGCGAGCGGTAATCCAGCACGAAGCCGCCCTCGTCCATCCTCGGCATGAAGCCGCTGCCGACCTGGCCATAGGCCAGCGCACCCGCCACCAGCAGCGGCACTACCCCGGCCAGCACCAGCACCGGCCGCTGCAGCAGGCGCCCCAGCGTGCGTTCGTAGCCGGCCAGCAGGCGTTGCGAGAAACGGCCCGGCGGATGCTCCACGGCATGCCGCTCGTCGATCAGCCACTCGGCCAGCAGCGGCACCACCACCCAGGTGAGCAGGTAGGAGATCACCAGCGCGCTGGCCATGGTCAGCGACAGCGCCTTGAAAAACGCGCCGGTGACGCCGGTGAGGAAGGCCAGCGGCAGGAAGATCACCACCGTGGCCGCGCTGGAGCCGGTGAGCGGGCGGGTGAATTCCCACGCCGCGCCAGCGATGCGCTCACGCACCGGCCCCGTGCCGTCGCGCAACCGGCGCATGATGTGTTCCAGCATCACGATCACGTCGTCGATCAACAGGCCCACCGCGGCCGCCATGCCGCCCAGCGTCATCATGTTGAAGCTCATGTGCAGCAGGTCGAGCAGCAGCACGGTGATCGCCAGCGTGCCCGGCACCACGATCATCGCCACCAGGATCACCCGCGCGTTGCGCAGGAACACGAACAGCACCAGACCAGCCAGCACGATGCCGATCAGGATCGCGTCGCGCACGCTGCCGGCCGCGCCCAGCACTAGCTGGCTCTGGTCGTACCAGTTGGCGATGCGCAGGCCCTTGGGCGCCTGCTTCCCGTAGTCGGCCAGGCGCTGCTTCACGTCGCGGGCGATCTGCACGCTGTTGCCGCTGGGCTGCTGGAACACCTGCATCAGCACCGCGTCGTGGCCATCCGCCGTGGTGCGCACCCACTGCGGCTGGTGGCTCATCTGTACCGTGGCCACGTCCGCCAGGCGCAGCACGCCGTGCGCATCGGCGCGCAGCACGATGTCGCCCAGCGCCCTGGCGGTGGCCGGCTGGTTGTTCGCCAGCAGCAGGTAGAGCTTGTAGTGGTCCTGCAGGCGGCCCATCGACTGGATGGTGGCGGCATTCGCCACCGCGTGATCGAGGTCGGCCAGGGTGAGGCCCTGCGCGCGCAGCCGCGCCACGTCCACGTCCACGTGGAACTCGGCCACGTCGCCGCCCTGCACGTCCACCTGGGCCACGCCGCCGACGCCGGACAGCAGCGGACGCAGCTGGAACTCGGCGATGTCGTGCAGCTGGGCGGGCGTGAGCGTGTCCGAGCGCAGGCTGTAGGCGAGGATCGGGAACACCGTGGGATCGAGCCGGATCGCCGCCACGTTGATGCCGGGCGGCAGGCGCGGCAGCACCTCGCCCATCGCGGCATCCACGTCGAGCAGGGCGCGGCCCATGTCCGCGCCCCAGTCGAAGCCGATGTTGATCTCGGCGCTGCCGCGGCTGGTGGTGGAGCGCACCTCGCGCACGCCGCGCACGCGGCGGATCGCCTCCTCCACCGGCCGGGTGACGGCGACCACCATCTGGTCAGCGGGCTGGTCGCCGGCGTCCAGCGATACGCGCACGCGCGGGAACGACACGTTGGGAAACAGCGAGACCGGCAGGTTGAACGCGCCGGCGATGCCGCCGATGGCGAGGATCAAGGCGAGGAACAGCAGCGAACGCCGGTGCTGGTGCATCCACTGGGTGATCGTCATCGGTGCGGCGATCACGGCTTGCGCTCGCCGTCGGCCTGGCGATCGCCCTGGCGCACAGCCGCGCCGTCGTCCAGTTCGTAGGCGCCCTGAACGATCACCGGCAGCTGCGCGTCGAGCTTGCCGAGCACGCCCACGCTGTCGCCGGCCGGCTGGCGCAGCTGCACGTCCACGCGATGCGCCTTGCCGTGGTCGAACTGGAACAGGTAGTCGCCCTGCTCGTCGTGCAGCACGGCGGCGCGCGGCACCGCCCAGGCGGTGTAGTCGCCGCTCTGGATCGCGGCCTCGATCGCGGCGCCGGCCACCAGCGTGGCATCGGCGCCGGCGGGCAGCTCGGCCTGCACCGGCAGCAGGTGGGTCTGCGGGTCGACCGCGCGCCCCACCATGACGAGCTTTCCGGTGAAGGTTGCGCCGTCGCCGTACACGCCATGCACGGACACGGGCATGCCCGCGCGCAGCCGTGTGCCGGCATCGGGCTGCACGCCCAGCGCGGCGATCAGCGCATGCGCGGGCATGAAGCCGAGCAGCGGTGCGTTCGCGGCGAAGCGGTCGCCCAGCGTCACCGGCACCGCGGTGACCACGCCGTCGTCCGGCGCCGCCACGGTTTCCTCGGCCGCGCCGCCGCCCAGCGCCTGCTGCGCCGCCAGCGCGGACTGCGCATCCGCCAGCGCCTTGCGCGCGATGGCGACTTGCGACTGCGTGGCCAGGTGTTGTGCCGCCAGTTGTTCGGTGCGCTGCAGCTCGCCCTGCGCCAGCGTCGCCGCGCTCTGCGCCTGCTGGTACGCGCTGCGCGCCGCGGGATCGGGCGTCACCACCAGCAAGGGCTGGCCGCGCCCGACCGTCTGCCCTGCGCTGACCTTGAGCGCGACCACCTGGCCGCCGTGCGCGAGGCTGATCGAGCGCGCGGCATGCGGATCGGCCGCCGCGCTGCCCCAGGCCGCCACGCTGTCGTGGAAGCTGCGCTGCACCGGCATCGCCGTGGTGACCAGCGCCACGCCCTTGGCCTCGCCGGCGTGTTCATCGTCGCCGCCGCCCTTGGCGCAGGCGGCCAGCAGCGTCATCAGGCCCAGCGCGACGGCGCGCGCCATCAGGGTTCGCTTCATGGTTTGGACGTCCGTTCATTGGCGAGATCCGTGTGGCCCAGCAAGGCCTCCAGCGCGATCGCGGCGGTGGCGCGTGCCTGCCGCAGCGCGAGCAGGTCCATGTCGGCGGCCAGCGCGTTGCCGCGGATGGCGAGATAGGTCGGCCAGTCGAGCAGGCCCTGCTGCCAGGCCTGCTCCGCGGCACGGCGCGCGGCGTCGAGGCTTTGCGCATGCGCGATCTGCGCCGCCCGCTGGCGGTCCAGCGTGGCGAGGTCGGCAGAGAGGCGCTGCATGTCGCTGCGCGTGGCCAGCAGGCGTGCGTCGTAGTCGTCCTTGAGCTGCTGGCGGGTGGCGGTCTCGATCGCGATGTTGCCGCGGTTGCGGTCGAACAGCGGCAGCGTCAGACCGATGCTGAAACCATTGGTGGTGATGTTGCTGGTGTCGCGCGCGCGGGTGAGGCCCACGGTGATCGCGGGGAACTGGGCGAGGATGGCGCCGCGCAGCCGCGCCTCCTGCGCGCGGTAGCCGGCCTCGAGCGCCAGCAGGTCGGGGCGCCGCCGCGGCAGGTCGGCCAGCGCCGCCTGCAGCTGCGCGGCATCGGGCTCGGCCTGGTACGGCGCGCCGGCCAGCTCCAGCGGCGCGGTGGGCGCCAGGCCCAGCAGCTGGCGCAGGTCGCTTTCGGCCTGGTGCAGGGCCACCGCGTTGTCGCCCGCGCGCTTGCGCGCGTCCGCCATCGCGTTGAGCCCCGCGCTGGCGCCGTCGTAGTTGAGGTTGCCCGCGGCCAGCGCCGCCTGCACCGCCCGGTCCACCGGCGCCAGAGCCTGCACTTCGGCATCCAGCTCGACCTGCTGCGCGCGCAGGCCCTGCACCTGGCCGAACAGCAGGCGCGCCTGCGCGATGGTCTGCCATTCCGCCCACAGCAGGTCGAGGTTCACCTGTTCGGCCTGCGCGTTCGCCGCGTGCCGGCGCGAGGAGCGCAGCAGCAGCGCGCTCACGTCCTGGCTGAGACCGAGGTTGTAGGCACGGGTGAGGCCGCTGCCGGAGTCGTGCGGAAAGTCCGCGCCGAAGCTGAGCTGCGGATCGGGCAGCAGGCCCGCGGCGAAGGCCTGCGCGCGGGCAATGCCCAGCGCGTCGCGCTGCAGCTTCAGGGCCGGGCTGTTCGCCACCGCCAGCATCGCCACCTCGGTGGCGTCCAGGCCGTCGCTCGGGTCGAAGCGATGCGCGGCCAGCGTCGGCAGCGACATCGCCGCGGTGGGCGCGGTCAGGTGCGCCACGTCGGCCGCGCCCTGCCCCGTGCCCAGCGGCTGCGGCGCGTAGCTGGCGCAGCCGGCCAGCGCCAGCACGAGGCCCAGGCCGGGCAGGCGCGGACACGACGGTCCAACAGTGAATGGCAGCAGGCGGGGAAGGCGCATGCGGTCATTCTGGCGGCGGCCGCTTAGTTCTTTCTTACCTGCCTGCGGCCTGGCCATGCACGGGCTCCGGGCGGCCTACAGGTGGTAGACGAAGGCCAGCGAGCAGGACACCTGGTTGCGCGTGCCGAAGCGGGCCACCAGCGGGCTGGACGCGGCGTTGCCGAGCAGGCGGGCGTATTCCAGCGAGGCGGCCAGGCCGGTGTGACGGCTGGTGGGCAGGAACAGGTCCCAGGCCAGCGCCAGTTGCTGGCTGCCCGCGCCCGGCGCCCACGCCGGCACGCCCAGCGCCTGCGCGGCGTCGGGCGTGATGCCGAAGAAGCGCCGCATCGCCGCGCCGTTCATCGACTGCCAGCGCAGCTGCAGCGACTGCTCCATCAGGCCGGGCATGGGCGGGTCCCACTCGAGCTGCAGCTCGGTGTAGGCGCCGGCACCGGCGAGGTCGTGGCTGAGGAAGGCGCTCAGGTTCAGCTGCGGGGTGAAGTCCCACTCCAGGTAGCCGCCGCCGGTGGCGCGCGACGCCAGCGCCGGCACCTTGCCGGCCAGCGTGCGCAGATCGTCGCGGTCGCGCCCCCACTGGAAGCTGCCGTAGAGGCCGCCGTGCAGCTGCTGGCCGCGGATCAGGTCGAACTGCAGGCCGTTCTGGGTGGACAGGCTGAAGCCCGCGCGCGGCAGCTCGATGTCCACGAACGGGATCGGGTCCACGCGCTCGTGGCGCGAGCCGGCCCAGGCAGGCATGCGCTGCATGCCTGCGCCGACCGCCACGGTGGTCGCGCCGTCGTCGGCGCGCGCCGCCACCGGCGCCAGCGACAGGCACAGCAAGGCAAGCAGCAGGGGCAGGCGATCGGGATGCATGAAGGGGACGGGCCGGGGAGGTCGGCAGCTTAAACGGCCTGGGACGCCGGCGGTTGGCCGCGCCCGCGCGCCGCTCAGCTGCGGTTTGGTCGCGGCGCGCGGCGCGGGCACGCAGGGAAAGGAGGCCGAAAGGCAGGCTGCCTACCCTGCAAGCCATCGTCATGGTTGCGAGTTTCCGATGTCCCCCTCTGGCTGGACCATCCTGTGTGATTTCGACGGCACCGTTTCCGTCGAGGACGTGATCGACTCCCTGCTCGACCGCTTCGGCCGCCCGGGCTGGGAAGTGCTGGAGCAGGACTGGCGTGCCGGCCGCATCGGTTCGCGCGAGTGCATGGCCGGCCAGGTCGACCTGCTGCAGATGACCCGCGCCGAGCTGGACGAGCACCTGCGCGAGCTGTGGATCGACCATGCGTTCCCCGGCTTCGTGGCGAAGGCACGCGAGCTGGGCGTGCCGATCCGCATCGTCAGCGACGGCCTCGACTACGCGATCCACCAGATCCTCGGCCGCTACGGCCTGGACGATCTGCCGCTGGCCGCCAACCACCTGGCGCCGGCCGAGCCGCCGAAGCAGTGGCAGCTGACCTCGCCGTTCCAGGCCGACGGCTGCCGCAGCGGCACCTGCAAGTGCGCCTGCGTGGCGCAGGCCCGCCAGGGCGGCGCGAAGACCCTGCTGATCGGCGACGGCGCCTCGGATTTCTGCGCGGCCGACCGCGTCGACTTCGTGTTCGCCAAGCACCGCCTGATCGAGCATTGCCGCGCCGCCGGCATCCCCTACATGCCGATCACCGGCTTCGAGGACGCGCTGGAGTACCTGCCGCGCCTGCTCGACGGTAGCCTGGTGCATCACGTGCGCTACCACGAGGCAGCGGCAGCCTGACCGCCGGCGCCGCCTGCCCCTTCCCCGCAGCATCCCCAGAAACCGTTTCCCGGACCCAGACCATGAAAATCGACAAGAACGCCGTCGGTTTCATCGACGACGCGCAACTGCTCGCCGATGAGGCGAAGTACAGCTCCTTCGGCGACACCGTGCACTACGTCGACCCGCCGAAGATCTTCCGCCACGGCGAAGGCAGCTACATGTACGACACCGCCGGCACGCCGTTCCTCGACCTGCAGATGTGGTATTCGGCGGTCAACTTCGGCTACGGCAACAAGCGCCTCAACGACGCGCTGAAGCGCCAGATCGACGTGCTGCCGCAGGTCGCCAGCCAGTACCTGCACCAGACCCGCATCGAGCTGGCCAAGACGGTGGCGCTGGACGCGAAGAAGAAGTTCGGCCTCGACGGCCGCGTGCACTTCAACGTGGGCGGCGCGCAGGCGATCGAGGATTCGCTGAAGCTGGTGCGCAACTACAAGCAGGGCAAGAGCCTGATGTTCGCCTTCGAGGGCGGCTACCACGGCCGCACCCTGGGCGCCTCGTCGATCACCTCGAGCTACCGCTACCGCCGCCGCTTCGGCCACTTCGGCGAGCGCGCGATGTTCCTGCCGTTCCCGTACCCGTTCCGCCGCCCCAAGGGCATGACGGCGGAAGAATATTCGGACAGCTGCGTGCGCCAGTTCGCGCGCCTGTTCGAGACCGAATACAACGGCGTGTGGGACCCCAAGACCAACCAGTGCGAGTACGCCGCGTTCTACGTCGAGCCGATCCAGGGCACCGGCGGCTACGTCGTGCCGCCGATGAACTTCTTCAAGGACCTGAAGAAGGTGCTCGACCAGTACGGCATCCTGATGGTGGTGGACGAGATCCAGATGGGCTTCTGGCGCACCGGCAAGCTGTGGTCGATCGAGCACTTCGGCGTGACCCCGGACGTGATCGTGTTCGGCAAGGCGCTCACCAACGGCCTCAACCCGCTGTCCGGGCTGTGGGCGCGCGAGGAGCTGATCAACCCGACGATCTTCCCGCCGGGCTCCACGCACAGCACGTTCAACTCCAACCCGCTGGGCACCTCGCTGGGCCTCGAAGTCATCAAGATGGGCTACGAGCTGGACTACGAGAAAACCGTGCCGGTGAAGGGCGCGCATTTCCTCGAAGGCCTGCGCGGGCTGCAGAAGAAGCACAAGGAAATCGGCGACGTCGACGGCCTCGGCCTGGCGCTGCGCGCCGAGATCTGCACCGAGGACGGCTTCACCCCGAACAAGGCCCTGCTCGACAAGATGGTCGACATCGGCCTCGCCGGCGACCTGGAACACAACGGCAAGAAGATCGGCCTCGTGCTCGACGTGGGCGGCTGGTACAAGAACGTGATCACCTTCGCGCCGTCGCTGGACATCACGCACGAGGAGATCGATCTGGCGATGTCGCTGCTGGATCAGTTGCTGACGAAGGCCAAGAAGGGCTGATCGCGCTCACGGTACAAACGAAAGGCCCGGGGGGAAACCGCCGGGCCTTTTGTTTTTCGGTCCTTCGCCTTTCTCCCTCTCCCCTTCGGGGAGAGGGCTGGGGTGAGGGGGTGCTCGCGATGATCTCGCTCTCCCCCCGTCCGCTTGCGGGAGAAGGGTTGGGGGAGGAGGCCCTTGCCTCACCGCCTCCGCAAGCATCAGAGCGGCAACGCACCGACTTGCAACTTATCGTTACTCGATATACGGTAAGTTCATGATAAAGACGTTTGCCGACGAGGATACGGAAGCCTTGTTCAACGGCACGCGTGTCCGTCGCTTCGCGAACATCGAAGGACCTGCTCGCCGCAAGCTGGAGTACCTGGACGCAGCGGCGGTATTGGCAGATTTGCGGATACCACCTGGCAACCGTCTGGAGGCGCTCAAGGGCAATCGTGCCGGCCAGCACAGCATCCGGGTGAACGACCAGTTCCGCGTGTGCTTCCGATGGAACGGCGGCGACGCCTTCGACGTGGAAATCTGCGACTACCACTGACGACGGGAATGGAAACGACCATGGCCACCAAACTGCTGCCGCCGGTGCATCCGGGCGAAATCCTCCGCGAGGAGTTCATGCGGCCACTCGACCTGTCGAGCAACGCGCTGGCGCGCGCCATTGGCGTCACGGCTGCACGGGTGAACGACATCGCCAACGAAAAGCGCGGCATCACCGCCGACAGCGCACTGCGCCTTGCCCGCTATTTCGGCACCACGCCCGAGCTGTGGATGAACCTGCAGAAGCGTTACGAACTGGAGGTCGCACGGCGCGAGTTGCAGGGGGCTTTGGCGCATATCCAGCCGCGGGCTGCGTGAGCCGTGCTGGATGGTGGGGCTGTGGTAATTGAATCTGACCTCGCTTTGCAGCTATTTGTCCCTGGCACCTTTTTCCTTGCGGCACCTTTTTCCCACCGCCGTCGAAGGGCCCGGGACAGCGGGCGTGCATCCTGCGCGCCAGAAGTACCACATCGAGCATCGCGGTCAATTCAAAGGTCCAGAGCGTGCACTCAGTTTGTCAGACAAGCTACTCTGCTCCCGTTTTGGATACAGGGGGAGAGAAGCAATGGCAGGAGCAAGTACATACATGGGTGACGATGACGGCAACGCATTGGTCATTCGTAGCGAAGAGGACGCATGGGATACCTTGGAGGCAGCGGTTTCCGGCGAAGCATCTCTCGATGCCGCGCGTTTGCGCTTCGCGGGCTGGCCGGTTTGGTCGCTAGATGCGAAGGGACACGATTGGCAAAGCACGGTGCCCACACGCATCATGCCGCCGCTCCTCGATGTTCAGAAGGACATTAATCGTGCCTTTGCGGGGGTACGATACGGCGATGCAAACCTGCGTCGCTTACGCGATGATGAGCGCGACGAGCTTGAAGTGGTGGTCAAAGTCGAGAAGGGGTCGTCGCTGTTCACGGCGGACCTGTCGGATCAGCTCATTAAAATCACAGAGGCGGCAATCGGACGCATGAACGGTGTGGAAGCATTGATTGCTGTGCTGAGCATTGGGCTCATGATCACCTCGCCCGTGATGTACAAGGCGTGGCTGAATCACCGCATCAAAGAGAAAGAGCTGCAGAGTCGCGCGGAACTGGACAGCAAGAATATCGAGGCCAGGATTCAGCAGTCACAGGAAGAGACGCGGCGCATGGAAATCATGCGTGATGCGATGACTCGGCAGCCAGCGCTTCGTAGCGTTGAAGAGGATGTACAGATCACGGCGAACCGATTCTTGAAGGCCACGCGCCCGGGCGACAGGTTCGAGACCAAAGGTGTACCGGTTACCGCTGAAGAAGCTCATGAAATTGCGCAGCCCGAGCGTGAGCATTCCAAGGTGCTGGATATTCAAGGCGACTTCGCGATCATTGGCAACCGTACGGATAAGGGGGATGGATTCCGCGTCACGGTTCGCCGTCAGTCGGATCAGCTGCAGTTCGTTGCCGATGTCATGGGCGACTTACCACCGAACGACAAGCAAGCCATCCAAGATGCGGAATGGAGCAAATCCTTGGTCACTCTGAGCATCGAGGCGGAGATGCTGCGCGAAAAAATCTCACGTGCGTCGGTGATCAGCGCAAAACCCGTCAAGTGAAAAGCTGTCGGGGGCAATGGCCCGCAAGCTCGCGGCACTTGGCTTCTGGCGCGCACGACGCGCGCCTACTCTTCGGGGCTCCTCGGCGGCGGTGAGGCGTGGACGATCAGGCCGCGCAGCGGGCATCGCCATGGAGGGCGATGCCTTTTCGACCGGGCAGGAGGCCCGGCCGAAAAGCCAGGCCCCGCCTCACAGACTTGCCGCCCATGGATGGGCGGCAAGCGCCAATCGGGGTGCTCTTTCTCTTTGGTTACTTTCTCTTTGAGCACGCAAAGAGAAAGTAACTCGGGCACCGGCAGGCGCACGAAACCGCTTTGTGACTTGTAGCAACACAAAGGCTAAGGCACTGCGATTCCTGCCTTCGCAGGAATGACGAGCGGGAGGCGGGCTTGCTTGAGGCGCCGCCGCTCACGGCGCCCGCTTCAACGCCAGCACCGCGTTCAACCCGCCGAACGCGAACGAGTTGCTGAGCACCGCGCGCACCGGCATCTCGCGCGCCACGTTCGGCACGTAGTCCAGGTCGCAGGCCGGATCGACCTGGTCCAGGTTCGCGGTGGGCGGCACCACGCCGTCGCGCAGCGCGCCGATCACCGCCACCAGCTCCAGCGCGCCGGAGGCGCCCAGCGCGTGGCCGTGCATGGACTTGGTCGAGGACACCGCGAGGCGGTCGGCGTGCGCGCCGAAGGCGAGCCGGATCGCGCGGGTCTCGGTGACGTCGTTGGCCTGCGTGCCGGTGCCGTGGGCGTTGATGTAGTCGACGTCCGCGGGATTCAGCCCGGCGTCGGCCAGCGCCTGGCCCATCGCGGCGGCCGCGCCATCGGCGCTGGGCATCACGATGTCGGTGGCGTCGGCGGTCATGCCGCTGCCGGCCAGTTCGGCGAGGATGGTGGCGCCGCGCGCCTGCGCATGTTCCATGGATTCCAGCACGAAGATGCCGGCGCCCTCGCCGAGCACCAGGCCGCGCCGGTTCGCGCTGAACGGGCGGCAGGTGTCGTCGGCGAGCACGCGCATCGCTTCCCAGGCGCGCAGCGCGCCGTAGGTGAGGCAGGCCTCGGTGCCGCCGGTGATGGCGACGTCGGCCAGGCCCCAGCGGATCATCTGCGCCGCCTGGATGATCGCATGATTGGCCGAAGCGCAAGCGCTGGCCACCGCGAAGGTGGGGCCGCGCAGGCCCCAGGCAATGCTGATCTGGCTGGCCGAGGCGTTGGTCATCAGCCGCACGATGGTCAGTGGATGGGCGCGATTGGAATTCTCTCCGTACAGGCGCCGGCTCTGTTCGTCCTGGGTGGTTTCGCCGCCCACGCCGGTGCCGACGATCACTGCGGTGCGCAGGCCGAGCTGGCCCTGGCGAAAGTCCAGCCCGGACTGCGTGACCGCCTCGCGCGCCGCGTGCAGCGCGAATTCCGAGGTGCGATCGAGCATCGGCAGGGTGCGCTCGTCGATGTTCGCCGCCGGGTCGAAGCTGCCGGGCACCTGCGCGGCGACCTTCACGCGCAGCCGCCCGGCATCGGGATGCTGCAGCGGGCCGATCGCGCTGCGGCCTTCGCGCAGGCCCTGCCACAGCGCCCCGGCGCCGACGCCGAGCGGGCTGATCGCGCCCATCCCGGTGATGGCGATACGGCGTGCCGGATCACCTTGCATCACTTCGCGCCCTCGCCGGCGGCGGCCTTTTCGTCCAGCGCCTTCTGCACGGCGTCGACCAGGCTCTGCGCCGTGTCGCTGTCGAAATTGGCGCCCTGCTGGTCGGGGAAGTTGATGTTGAAGTGCTCTTCGATATCGAAGATCAGCTCGATCGCCTCCAGCGAGGCGATGCCGAGGTCCTTCAGGGTGGACTCGGGCTTCACGCTGGCCACGTCGACCTTGGCCTGTGTGGCGACGAGCTCGAACACTTGCTGCTGGATCGTTCCGGTCATGGCGGGGTCCTTGGTGGCGGGCGACAATGGAAGGCCGGCGCAAGGTGGGCCGGTCAAGCTATTGGCCAGCACAGTCTAGGCAAACTCGCTTACGCATGCCTTTCATTTCGCAACTGGAACCGGACGCGCTGCTCGCCGCGTTCATGGCCGAGCCGCCGGCCGGCTTCGAGGTGGACCATTCGCCGCAGGGCATGCCGGCCTTCGTGGCGCCGTTCGACCTGCTGACCACGGCCGACGACGCGCTGCGCCGCCGCGTGGCCGCGCTGCCGCTGTACCGCCACTGGAGCCGCCTGCTGCGCTGGCGCACCCGCTTCGCGGGCACCACGGTGACCGAGTACGCGCCGCTGCCGCCGGACGTGGCGCCGGCGGCGCTGGCGCAGGGGCTGAAAGCCGCCTTCGGGGGCGAATGCGCCCTGCTGATCGTGAAGGACATCGCGCAGGATTCGCCGCTGCTGGACGACGCGGCCAACGCCCACGCGCGCGCCTTCGCCGCGGCCTGCGCGGCGGCGGGCTTCGTGCTGCTGGAAGGCCAGGCGCTGGCCTTCGTGCCGATCGACTTCGGCTCGGACGACGAATACCTGGCCAGGCTCAGCTACAGCCGGCGGAAGAACATCCGGCGCAAGCTGCGCTCGCGCGCCGATCTCGAGATCGAGACGCTGCGCACCGGCGACGCCTGCTTCCGCGACGAGGCGACGCTGGCCGCGTTCCAGGCGCTGTTCGACAACGTGTACGCGCAGAGCACCATCCACTTCGACCGCCTCGGCGCGGACTTCTTCCGCCTGCTGCTGCAGGACGCGGCCAGCGGCGGCGTGGTGTTCGTCTACCGCCACCAAGGCAGGATGATCGGCTGGAACCTGTGCTACGAGTACGGCGGCAAGCTGGTCGACAAGTACATCGGCCTCGCCTACCCCGCGGCGCGCGAGCACAACCTGTACTTCGTCAGCTGGATGCACAACCTCGGGCATGCGCGCCGGCGCGGCCTGAGCCATTACGTGGCCGGCTGGACCGACCCCGAGGTGAAATCCTTCCTCGGCGCCCGCATGACCTTCACCCGCCATGCGGTGTACGCCCGCAATCCCCTGCTGCGCGCGCTGCTGCGCCGGCTGGGCAGCCATTTCGAGAGCGACCGCCACTGGCAGGCGGCCGCGGAAGCCGCCGATGAATGACCTCGCGAACCGCCCCGTCGTGCTCGACATCGACCGCTCGGTCGGCCCCCTGCCCGGCCGGCTGGTGCTGCCGCTGGAACACTGGCAGGAGTCGATCCGCTTCGGCTGCTCGCTGGCGGACATGCGGCGTTTCCGCACCATGCTGGACGAGCTGCTGCCGGCCGAGTACGGCACCGTGTTCCTGGGCAGCGGCGATTTCCACCACCTCAGCTGGCCGCTGATCGCGCGCTTGCGGCCGGCCGCGCCGTTCCAGGTCGTGGTGCTGGACAACCACCCGGACAACATGCGCTTCCCGTTCGGCGTGCATTGCGGCTCGTGGGTGCGCAAGGTGGCGATGCTGCCGCAGGTGAGCCACGTGCACGTGCTCGGCATTACCTCGCCCGACATCGGCGGCGGCCACGCCTGGGAGAACTACCTCGCGCCGCTGTGGCGCGGCAAGCTGAGCTACTGGAGCCTCGGCGTGGATACCAGCTGGGCGCGCCGGCTCGGATTGGCGCGGGCGTTCCACGGTTTCGATACGCCTGCGGCGCTGGTCGACGCGTTTGTCGAGCACCAGCGCACGCAGGCCGCGCCGAGCTACCTGTCGATCGACAAGGACGCGTTCGCGCCCGAGGTGGCCCGCACCAACTGGGACCAGGGCCGCCTGCAGCTCGACCATGCGCGGGCGCTGATCGACAGCCTGCGCCACGGCCTGGTCGGCAGCGACATCAATGGCGAGGTCTCGCACTACCGCTACCGCCAATGGTGGAAGCGCAAGCTGTCTGCGCTGGACGAGCAGCCGGTGATCGACCCCGCGCAGCTCGCCGGCTGGCAGGCGCAACAGCACGCACTGAACCTCGAACTGCTGCAGGCGATCGCGGCGCGTTCCGGCCGGGCCGCCTACTAGCCACGCCGAGGATCCACCGGTGGCGCCGCTGCCGTCCCCACGATGTCGCCGGCATGCCAGATGCGCAGGCTGCCGTCGCGATAGGGCTGCCGGTACAACGGCGGGGCCGGGTACTGGTAGCCCGGCTCGCCGCTGATGACCCACCCTTGCGGATGCACGCGCGCCCACGCCGCGACAGCGGCCGGGTCGGTGGTCGCCGGGATCGGCGCAGTCAGCCGCCCGGCAAAGGTGAGCAGGCCGTACTGTGGCCCGGCGAACAGCAGCGGGACACCCGCCTGCTGCGCGGCGGCCACGCGCCGGGCCGCCGTCTTGACGTCGTAGTGGGGGCCGGCGCCGAGCACGAAGGCAAGCTTGCACAGCAGCAGCGCCGCCAGCATGCCCAGCGCGGCGAGGCTCACCGGCAGCGACGGCGCCCGCTGCCACACGTACGCCAGTCCCACGATGACGATGAGTACGCCGCAGGCGATGGCTCCCGCACGGCCGGCGCGATCGGTGGCCAGCCGGCCCAGGCCGATCGCCACCGCGATGCCGATGAGCGCCAGCACCAGCCCGACGCGCCAGCCCACCACGCGCCAGCGGCCGGCGCCGAGGCGCACCCCGCCGGCCAGGGCCAGCGCCGGCAGCAGCGGCAGCAGGTAATGCGGCTGCTTGCCGCTGATCAGGCTGAATACGACGAAGCCGGGAACGAACGCGGCCGCCACGAAGCGGTCCACCACCCCGCCGATGGAAGCGGATGCGGACGCGACGCGCCCGGTCGAGGCCACC
>NZ_LVJR01000025.1 GCF_001617365.1 Rhodanobacter sp. FW104-R8 | reverse complement strand
CCTCCCGACCTCCCCCTGCGGGCAGGGGGAGGAGAAATGTTGACCAGCCCTCGACGTTCTGCGGCTTCAACCCCGCCGCCGCCAGCGTCTCGATCAGCGCTTCGCGCCGTCCCGCCGAATCCGCCGCGATCAGCACGCGGCCCGGATAGCTGGTGAGGAAATACCGCAGCGACGTGCCCGGCTCCTCGCCCTTGCGGTTGAGCGGCAGCTCCGGCGCCGGCTGGGTGCCGCTGTCGACGGCGTGCTCGTGGCCGGCGTCGACCACTTCCACGCGCAGCCGCTTGTTGAGCTGTTCGCGCAGTTTCTCCGCCGGCAGGTAGAGTTCGGCCGGCGGCAGCACCGGGCGTTCGATGTCGTGCGCACGCTGGTCGTAGCGTTCGGCGGTCTGCGCCCAGAACTGGTCGGCCGCCTCGCCGGCGCCTTCGCCGAGCACGAACAGCGCGTCGTCGGCGAGGTAGTCGAACAAAGTTGCCGTCTGGGGGAAGAACAGCGGCAGGTAGTACTCGATGCCGCCCGGCGTCACGCCTTCCTTCATGTCCTGGTACAGCGGGCAGCGGCGCACGTCGATCGGGAAGCGTTCGCGCAGGTTGCCGCGGAATTCCTTCGCGGCTTCCTCGGTGAGCGGGAACTCGCGCGCGGGCAGCAGATCGACCTTGTCCACCTGCTGCTGCGAGCGCTGGGTTTCCGGGTCGAAGCTGCGGATCGAGTCCACCTCGTCGTCGAACAGCTCGATGCGGTACGGCTCGGCGGTGCCCATCGGGAAGATGTCGAGCAGGGCGCCGCGCACCGCGAAGTCGCCGGGCTCGGCCACCTGCGGCACGTGGCGGTAGCCGGACGCTTCCAGCCGCCGCTGTTCGCCGGCGAGGTCGAGCTTCTGGCCCTTCGCCAGCACCAGCCCGGAGCCGGTGATGTGCGAGCGCGGGGCGATCCGCTGCATCAGCGTGGCTACCGGCACCACCAGCACGCCGCGTTTCACGTTCGGCAGCCGGTACAGCGTGGCGATGCGCTGCGAGACGATCTCCGGGTGCGGGCTGAACACGTCGTAGGGCAGGGTTTCCCAGTCCGGGAAGTGCAGCACCGGCAGGCCGCCGGCGAAGATCTTCAGTTCCGCTTCCAGCGCCTGCGCGCGCTGGGTGTCGCGCGCCACCACCACCAGCAGGCCCTCGTGCGTGCGCGCTGCTTCGGCCAGCAGCAGCGCCCGGGCGGAGCCGTGCGGCGGAGTCCAGTAGCGGCGTTGCCTGGGGGTGGTCGGCAGGGGCGGGTGCTTGATCGGGCTGGGCATGGGGGACGCGTGTTCGAGGCGCCGCCATCAAGCCGCGCCGGGGAAAGCGGGCAAGTGTAACGCGATGGCTCCGACAGTCCCCATCGCCATTTGTAGGAGCGCACCCTGTGCGCGATAGCTCTTCGTTACGGAACGAACGGCATCGCGCACAGGGTGCGCTCCTACACGGTCCTACAGCTTCAGCGTGATTAGCGCGGTGCCCGGTTCGTCCGGCAGCATCCGCTGGATGAAGCCCAACTCCCTGCACAGCTGCAGCATCGGCCGGTTCTCCAGCAGCACGTAGCCCCACAGCTCGGCGAGGCCGCGGCGGCGGCAGTCGTCGACCAGGTGCTGCATCAGCAGGGCGCCCAGGCCGCGGCGACTCCAGTCCTGTTCCACCAGCACCGAGAACTCGGCGCTGTCGGTGGCCTCGTCGACGAAGATCCGGCCCACGCCGCGCATCTCGGCCGGCTTGATCGACTCGTCCAGCAGCACGAAAGCGGTTTCGAACGCGGGGTCGATGCGGCACAGCCGCTGCGCCATCGGCATCGGCAGCTCGGACATCGCATGCAGGAAGCGGCGGCGGATGTCTTCCGGCGACAGCCGGGTAAAGCAGCGTTGCATCGCCGCCACGTCGCCCGGCTCGATCGCGCGCAATACCAGTTCGCGGCCGTCCTCGGTGCGCACCTGCTCGCCCCTTGGCGTGGACTGCACGCTCGGGCGCGCAAAGCGCTCGCGGGCGCGTGGCGGAAGGGAGGCGTAGCGGGTCGGGGCGGCGAAGTCGATGGCGGGAATCATGATAGTTCCGTACTTTTGCGTATTGTGTGCGGCGCAACATGAATTTGCAATGACGGATTCCGCGGTGCGCTGTCGCATGCGCGCGATACAGCGGCCGTAACCGGCCGGCGTCATGTTGCAGTACGGAATGCCGTGGACGCGGCAGACAGGCGGCGCGCCACCCCGCACAATGACGAGACTGGCTTCCCCATGGAGCATGGCGTGACCCGCAAACCGCCCCGCGGCCTCGGCGCTGCCCAACTGGCCGCACTGTGCGGCCACTGGCCCGGTGTCACCCGCGATACCAAATGGGGCATCGACATGGTGTTCAGCGTGGCCGGCAAGATGTTCGCGGTGATGCCGTCGGACGGCAGCGGGGGCGGCCGGCTGTCGTTCAAGGTGGCCGACGACCGTTTCCTCGAACTCACCGACCAGCCCGGCATCATCCCGGCGCCGTACCTGGCGCGGGCGCACTGGATCTCGATCGTCGAACCGCGGCGCTTCGCCACGGCGGAACTGGAGGCATTCATCCTCGACGCGTACGTGCTGGTGCGCGCGAGGCTGACGAAAAAACGGCAGGCCGAACTGGGCCCGCATCCCACCCTCGAGGCAAAACAAAAATGAAGCAGCATCTGGGCGCGCTCGCGCTGCTGGTCGCCGACTACGACGAGGCGATCGCCTGGTACACCGGCGCACTGGGTTTCGTGCTGGTCGAGGACACCGACATGGGCGATGGCAAGCGCTGGGTGCTGCTGGCGCCGCCCGGTTCCAGCGAAACCCGCCTGCTGCTGGCCAAGGCGAAGGGCGACGAGCAGGCCGCGCGCGTCGGCAACCAGGCCGGCGGCCGCGTGTTCCTGCTGCTGCATACCGACGGCTTCCAGCGCGACTGGCGGCGCATGCGCGCCGCCGGCGTGCACTTCCGCGAGGAACCGCGGCACGAGGCCTACGGCACGGTGGCGGTGTTCGAGGACCTGTACGGCAATGGCTGGGACTTGCTGGAGCCGAAGCGCTGACGCGTTACCAGACCAGGTCGTCCGGTACCTGGAACCGGCTGTAGTACTCGTCGTCCGCGCCGCTGCCGGCCTCGGCGCGGCCGTGGTCTAGCACGATCATCGCCGCGTCGCGTTCACGGACCTTGTCGGCGGCAATGCGCGGCAGCAGCTCGTAACTCTCGCCGTGGCGCACGATCACCAGTGCGCCGGCGGCCAGCTGCGCGCGCAGCGCCTCGTTGACCAGCACGTCCTTGATCCGGTCGCCGTCGGTGAAGCGGTAGGCGATCTCGCCCTCGCGCTTCACCTTGTGTGCCTCGACGATCTGCCGCACCTGCGCCCGCGCTTCGTTGGCCCGCGCTTGCGCGTTGCGCCCGGCCGCCAGGGCGCGATCGCGTTCGGCCTTCTCCGCCTGCAGCCGTTGCGCTTCCGCCGGCTCGGCGCCCGCCGTCAGCGGGGACTTGCCCAGGTGCTTCTTCGCCTGCTCGCGCACGACCTTGGCCACCTGGCCTTTCTTGACCAGGCCGGCCTTGAGCAACTGTTCCTGCAGGGGATTGCGCATGACGGTATCGGTTGTGCGGGAAGTGGGCGGAAACTCAATGCGCGCCGGCGTCGATCAGTTCCACGTCGAACACCAGCGAGGCGTTCGGCGGGATGTCGGCGCCGGCGCCGCGGGCACCGTAGCCGAGCTCGGCGGGGATCAGCAGGGTGCGCTTGCCGCCCACGCGCATGCCGGCGACGCCCTGGTCCCAGCCGTCGATCACCCGGCCGGCGCCGAGGGTGAAGTTGAACGGCGCGCCATGGTCGTACGAGCTGTCGAACTTGGCGCCGTGCTTGTCCTTCGCGTTTTCGTCGTACAGCCAGCCGGTGTAGTGCACCAGCACGTCCATGCCGGCCTTCGCCTCGACGCCGGTACCGACTTTCCGGTCGATCACGGTGAGCTTGTCGACCTTGCCGCTGGCACGGGCCTGGGGCGGCGCGCTGCAGGCGGCGAGGGCGAGGACGGCGAGCAGGGGCAGCAACCAGCGCATGGGGAGACTCCGGACGGTTGAAAGGATCGGGCGGGGATTATGCGGGAAACCGCGGCGAGGCAGCCGGCAGCGGGCCGTCAGCTGACCAGCTCGGCCGCGACCATCCGCTTGAGCGGATCGACGGCAACCGCGTCGTTCTCGTTCATCAGCTGCAGCTGGCCGTCCTGCACCAGCGCCTGCAGGCGCATGCCCCGTTGCAGCAGTTCGACCAGGGCGCTCACCGTCGCGGCGGGGATGTCGAGCACGCTGAGGTTCTTGTGGCGGCCGAGCGCGTGGCCGGTCTTGTTCCACCAGAGTTCCGCCGCGTTGCCGCCGTAGTTGAGCACCACCACCTGGCGCGAGCGGCCGCAGGCCTTGCGGATGCGCGCCTCGTCGGGCTGGCCGACCTCGATCCACAGCTCGATCTCGTCGGTGTACGCCTTGCGCCACAGCGCCGGCTCGTCCTCGTCGCCGATGCCCTTGCCGAACTCCAGCCGCCCGTCGGCATACAGCGCGAATGCCAGCAGGCGGACCATCAGCCGCTCCTCGGTCTCGGACGGATGCCGCGCCAGGGTCAGCGCGTGGGTGGCGTAGTAGTGCCGGTCCATGTCGCTGACCTGCAGTTCGACCTTGTAGATGGTGGCGTTGAGTGCCATGGGGGCGCCTTGGGACAACAAGCCGCCCATTCTACGCGCTGGCAGGGCTCGCCCGTCGGCGGATTAGACTGGGGCCGACATGGAGACTTCCGCCGCGCCTTTCACGCGTGACAGCGATGCCAGCACCGTGCACCTGCCGGGCGGCAGCTGGGCGACCGTGCTCGATGCGCTGTGCGCCCGCTTCGCCGCGATCGGTCGCGCGCAGTGGCTGGAGCGGATCGCACGCGGCCGGGTGCTGGACGGGCGGGGCGTGGCCATCACGCCGCAGACGCCGTACCGGGCCGGGCTGCGCATCCACTACTACCGCGAGGTGGCGGCCGAGCCGACGATTCCGTCCGTCGAAGCCGTGCTGCACGTCGACGAGCACCTGGTGGTGGCCGACAAGCCGCATTTCCTGCCGGTGACGCCGGCCGGCGGGTTCGTCGAGCAGACCCTGTTGCGGCGCCTGGTCCGGCGGCTGGGCAACCCGCGGCTGGTGCCGCTGCACCGGATCGACCGCGCCACTGCCGGGCTGGTGCTGTTTTCGGCGAACCCGGCGAGCCGGGCGGCGTACCAGGCGCTGTTCCGCGAGCGCCGCATCGACAAGCGCTACGAGGCGCTGGCGCCGGCCTTGCCCGCAGCGTCGTTTCCGTTGCTGCGGCGCTCGCGCATCGTGGCCGGCGAACCGTTCTTCCGCATGCGCGAAGTGGCGGGCGAGCCGAACAGCGAGACGCGGATCGAAGTCATCGGCAGGGACGATGCCTGCTGGCGCTACGCGCTGTTCCCCCGCAGCGGGCGCAAGCACCAGCTGCGCGTGCACATGGCGGCGCTGGGCGCGCCGATCGCCGGCGACACCCTGTACCCCGAGCTGGCCGAGCCGGCCGCCGACGATCACGCCCACCCGCTGCGGCTGCTGGCGCGGGAGCTGGCTTTTGACGACCCGCTGTCCGGCGCGCCGCGGCGTTTCGAGAGCCGGCTGGCGTTGTGATGGCGGGAGGCGGGCCGGTTGCCGCTCTCCCTCGCCATCGGATAACCATGGGCGGCCATTCCACGCTATCTTCCACCGCAACATCCGCTTTGGGGAGAAGCGTCCAGTGAGTGCACAACCTTTGTCCGTCGCGCCGTCGCGCGTCGAATTCACCATCCGCGGCCTGATCATCGGCATCGTGATCACCGTGGTCTTCACCGCCGCCAACGTGTTCTTCGGCCTCAAGGCCGGCCTCACCTTCGCCACCTCGATCCCGGCCGCGGTGATCTCGATGGCGATCCTGCGCGCGATGAAGAACTCCACGATGCAGGAGAACAACATCGTGCAGACGGTGGCCTCGGCCGCCGGCACGCTGTCCTCGATCATCTTCGTGCTGCCGGGCCTGATCATCATCGGCTGGTGGAACGGCTTCCCGTTCTGGATGTCGTTCGGCATCTGCGCCACCGGCGGCGTGCTGGGCGTGATGTACACCATCCCGCTGCGCCGCGCGCTGGTCACCGATTCGGACCTGCCGTACCCGGAGGGCGTGGCCTGCGCCGAGGTGCTGAAGGTGGGTTCCAGCGGCGGCGAGGAGGCGGCCGGGTCGGTGGAATCCGGCGGTGCCGGGCTGAAGGCGGTGGTCGCCGGCGCGATCGTCTCGGCGGTGTTCTACGTGGTGGTGCAGACGCGGCTGTTCGCCGATGCGGTGTCCAGCTATTTCCGCGTGGGCGACAAGGGCGCCGCCACCGGTTTCGATTTCAGCCTGTCGTTCGCGCTGTTCGCGGTGGGCCACCTGGTCGGGCTGTGGGTGGGCGTGGCGATGCTGGTCGGCGCGCTGATCGGCTGGGGCTGGGCGGTGCCGCACTTCCTGCTGCTGCATCCGGTCGCCGGCCCGGTTGCCGACGTGGCGCAGGGTACCTGGAGCCATTACGTGCGCTTCGTCGGCGCCGGCACCATCGGCGTGGCGGCGATCTGGACGCTGGCCAAGCTGGTGAAGCCGGTGATCGGCGGCCTGGCCGGCGCGATGCGCGCTTCGCGCGCGCGCAAGAGCGGCCAGTTGCACACGCTGCCGCGCACCGAGCACGACATGCCGATCGGCATGGTGGGCCTGATCACGCTGCTGTGCCTGATCCCGGTGGCCTGGCTGCTCGGCCACTTCAGCAACATCAGCGGGCTGGGCGAGCACACCGTGCTGCTGGTGGTCGGCGGCGTGCTGTTCGTGGTGATCCTGAGCTTCCTGGTCTCGGCGGTGTGCGGCTACATGGCCGGCCTGATCGGTTCGAGCAACAGCCCGCTGTCGGGCGTGGGCATCCTGGTGGTGATCATCGCCGCGTTGCTGCTGGTGCTGGGCGTGAAGTCGCTGGTGCCGGCCGAGCAGGGCAAGGCGCTGGTGGCGTTCGCGCTGTTCATCACCTCGATCGTGTTCGCGGTGGCCTCGATCGCCAACAACAACCTGCAGGACCTCAAGACCGGCCAGCTGGTGGATGCCACGCCTTCGCTGCAGCAGTGGGCGCTGGTGATCGGCGTGATCGCCGGCGCGGTGGTGATCCCGCCGGTGCTGGACCTGCTGAACCAGGCCTACGGCTTCCTCGGCGCGCCGGGCGTGGACCCCGCGCGCGCGCTGCCGGCGCCGCAGGCCGGCCTGATCTCGGCGCTGGCGCAGGGCGTGATCACCGGCAACATCGACTGGAGCCTGATCATCATCGGCGCGGTGATCGGCGTGGGCATCATCGTGCTGGACGAGGCGCTGGCGCGCACCGGCAAGTCGATGCGGCTGCCGCCGCTGGCGGTGGGCCTGGGCATCTACCTGCCCACCTCCACCACGCTGATGGTGGTGGTGGGCGCGCTGGTCGGCGCCTGGTTCGACGAGCGCGCCGAGCGCGGCCCGAGGCCCGAGCCCACCAAGCAGCTCGGCGTGCTGCTGGCTTCCGGCCTGATCGTGGGCGAGAGCCTGCTCGGCGTGGTCGTGGCGGCGCTGGTGGCATTCTCCGACAAGCTCGGCTTCGCCAACCGCAACGCGCCGCTGGCGCTGGTGGGCGAGGGTTTCCATGGCGCCGCGATCTGGATCGGCGGTGTGGTGTTCGTGGGCGTGACCTGGGCGATGTACCGCTGGATCGGTCGCATGGGACAGGCGTAGGCGTAGGCGTAGGCCTGCACGTGTTCTTGTCGTGGCGGTGGCGCACCATGGCGCCACCGCCGGGCATCCCGTCCGGCGACGAAGCGTACGAGGAACTGCCCATGTTGGACTGGCTGCAATATCGCAAAGAAGTGCTCGGCCGGATCGGCGAGATCGGCAAGCTCAGCCCCGATACGCTGCGGGGTTACCAGGTACTGACCGGCGCCGGCGGGAAGACCGGCCACCTGGACGCCAAGACCCGCGAACTGATCGGCCTGGCGGTGGCGGTCACCACCCGCTGCGACGGCTGCATCACGGTGCACGTCGGCGAGGCGCTGAAGCACGGCGCGACCCGTGAGGAAATCGCCGAGGCGTTGGGCGTGGCGGTGGCGCTCAACGCCGGCGCGGCGCTGGTGTTTTCCGCCCGCGTGATGGACGCGGTCCACGAGCACAGCGGCAGCTGAGTTCGATGGGTTGCTGCTGCGGCCACGTACAATGCCGCCTTCGGGATCAACCTGAAGGGATGTGAGTGACTGCTGCCGGTTTTTCCGCGGCCGCGCCGGATGCGGCGCTGGCCGCGCTGTTCGTGCCGTTCGAGACCGGCGAGCTGGCCTTGCCGGCGGACGGCCGCGTGGTGTTCCTGCGCGCCCGCGCCGGCGTGCGCCTGCGCGAGATGGCGCAGCCCGGCTGGCTGTGCGAGCAAAGCTTCCTGCCGTTCGCCGACGAACTGGGCCGCAACGGCCTGCGCGTGGGCGAGCCGGCGGCCGATGAAAAATTTCCGCTGGTGCTGCTGCTGCCGCCGCGCCAGCGCGACGAAGCACGCGCGCTGTTCGCCCGCGCGCTGTGGCACCTGGCGCCGGGCGGCACGGTGCTGGCCGCGATGCCGAATGCCGAAGGCGTGAAGTCGGGCGAGGCAGACCTCGCCAGACTGGCCGGCGCCGTGCAGCACCTGTCCAAGCACAAGTGCCGCGCGTTCTGGAGTACGCCGCAGCCGGCCGACGTCGACCAGGGCCTGCTGGCCGAATGGCTGGCGCTGGACGAGCCGCGCAGCATCGTCGAGGGCTACATCAGTCGCCCCGGCCTGTTCGCCTGGGACCGCATCGACCGCGCCTCGGCCCTGCTGGCGGAGCACCTGCCGAGGGACCTGCATGGCCGCGTGGCCGATCTCGGTGCCGGCTACGGCTATCTTTCCACGCAGGTCGTCGCGCGCTGCCCGCGGGTCGTGGCGATCGACCTGTACGAAGCCGAAGCGCGCGCACTGGAGCCGGCACGGTGCAACCTGGCGCGGGCGCAGCGTGAATGCGCTCGCGCGGTGGCGGTGACTGTGCGCTGGCACGATGTGACCCGCGGCCTGGCGCAGCGCTACGACGCCATCGTCAGCAACCCGCCGTTCCACCAGGGGCGCGCCGACCTGCCCGAACTGGGCCGCGCCTTCATCGTCAGCGCGGCCGAGGCGCTGCTGCCGGGTGGAAGGCTGCTGATCGTGGCGAACCGGCATCTGCCGTACGAGGATGTGCTGGCCGCGCGTTTCCATGAAGTGCGCACGCTGGTCGTGCAGGAAGGATTCAAGGTGATCGAGGCGACGGGAGTGCGCGGATGAAACTGGTCAAGTTGATTGCGAACCTCGGCTACGGCAGCCGCAAGGACGTGACCCAGCTGTTCCGCTCCGGGCGCATCACCGATGCCGAGGGCGAGGTGCTGTATGCCGACGACGTGGTGCCGTACGAGACCATCCGCGTCGACGACGAGCCGCTCGATCCGCCGCCCGGACTCACGCTGATGATGAACAAGCCGCTCGGCGTCACCTGCTCGCGCAAGGACCCGGGCCGCGTGGTGTACGACCTGCTGCCGCCGCGCTATCGCGTGCGCTCGCCGGCGCTGTCCACGGTGGGCCGGCTCGACCGCGACACTTCCGGCCTGCTGCTGTTCACCGACGACGGCGCGCTGCTGCACCGGATCATTTCGCCGAAGGCGAACGTGACCAAGGTCTACGAGGCCACCCTGGCGCAGGACCTGCGCGGCGACGAAGGCGAACTGTTCGCCGGCGGCACGCTGCTGCTGGAAGCGGAAACCGAACCGCTGGCGCCGGCCGTGCTCGACGTGCTGGGGCCGCGGCATGCCAGGCTCGGCGTCACCGAAGGCCGCTACCACCAGGTACGCCGCATGTTCGCCGCCGCCGGCAACCACGTCGAAACGCTGCAACGGGTTTCGATCGGCGCGCTGGCGCTGGGCGAATTGCCGCCGGGTGAATGGCGCGTGCTCGACGCCGACGAGGTCGCACTGATCTTCGCGCCGTAAAGCAGCAGCACCATCCGTAGGAGCGCACCCTGTGCGCGATGCTTTTCCGTGACCTGACGAAGAGCATTGCGCACAGGGTGCGCTCCTACAAAAGAGCGGCTACAGCACGTGCACCGCCGTGGGAATCGCGTTGCCGAACCACTTGTGCCGCTCGTCGCGGCAACTGGGGCTGCCCATCGCGAACTTGCGGCAGATCGTGGGGCGGTCCGCGTAGATCGTGCAGCGGAAGCTGTTCGGGTCGACCGCGGCGCACCAGCCGTCCTCGCCCTTGGCCAGGGTTTCCATGCCGTGTTCGTCGCGGGCGACCAGCCAGGCCGGGACGTGGTCCTCAGGCATCAGGACCACCGTGAGGCGGCAGCACACGGCTTCGCAGGTCGTGCATTGCACGCCGGGGTCGACGCTTTCGGCGTAGGGGTCGGGGATATTTTTCACTCGTCAGTGTGGCAGCTTCGCCCGACGCGAGTGTGAACTCCGGGTGGGTTTGCCGTGTTCAATCCGTGCCGTCGCGCCACAGCGCCCGCCAGCCATCGGGACCCAACCGCTGCAGCGTCTCGATGTTGCGCCGGTAGATGCCGTCGGTGTCGTCCATCGACGCCATCGCGCGCTCGATGCTCGATTCGCGCAGCAGGTGCAGCGTGGGATAAGGCGAACGGTTGCTGAGGTTCCCGGCGTCGTCCGGCATGGTGTCGGCGAACTGGTAGCCGGGATGGAAGCTGGCCACCTGCCATTCGCCCTCCAGCCCCAGCGTCTGCACGGCGGCGTCGGCCACGTCGAGGAAGTCGTTGTAGTCGAGGAAGTCGCCGAGCACGAACGGGTGGATCAGCAGGCCGGTCTCGCACTCGTCGGGAGTGAGAGCGTTGAGCGACTGCAGCTCGCCGCAGAGATCGTCGAGCAGCGCATCGGTGTCGCGCGCGTGGCTCACCCGCAGGCGCAGCTTGCCCTGCACGTGCGGCGCCCGCGCGAACGGGCACAGGTTCAACCCGATCACCGCACGCTCCAGCCAGCGCGTGGTGGCGGCGAGGTAGGGTGCGTCCTCGGGCAGCGCGTCGGTGTTGAGGTCGTTGGCAGGCGTCGGGTTCATGCGGTTTTCGCGAGGGTGCGGCAGCCGACTATAGCGACTGGCCGGTGCACGGGCTTGTGCATGCGGCGCCGGAGGCCTTGCGGGGCTTGCGCCGGGTTTTATGCGGGACCGCCGGATGCCGGATGCGGGAACCGGTTTCGCAAACCTGATTTAATGGCGACCCCCGGCACGGGAACCTGCCGGCCCGGCCAGACTCCAAGGGATCGGCGGCGGCCATGCCCCTGGAACAGGATTCGCTCGTGGATGGTTCGACCCCAACGACTGCAGATGCCTTGCACGGCGAAAGCCGCGGGTACTCCGAGGTCGGTGGTGGCCTGGCCATGCCTCATGCGACGGAGGTGCCGGGCGAGGGCCGGCGGGAATCGGCCCGGTGTGCCGAACCTCGCCCTCCTGCCCAGGCCGGCCCGGCAACGGGCTCGCGCAGGCAACCGGCCGCAGGCCGCGTGGCCGTGCGAGGCATGTGCAGGGAACCGGGCCGCGTGTATCTGATGGCGCCGGCGCGCTGGAAATCCGGGAGCCCGCCGACGCACCATCGTCCCGCGGCCCGGCCGGTCGTGATGCCGGCTCCTGCCCAATGGGTCCGCTCACGGGCGGTGCCCGGCCGGTTGCCCCCGCAGGCGCCGCGGCCGGCGGCGGAACGCTGGCTGCTGCCTCCCACCTGGCCGCTGGATGGATGGCGCACGACGGCAGCGGCCGGTCTGCGCCGGCTCGTCGATGTGCGGATCGCACCGTGGATGCGGGCACGCCAGCGGTCGTGGTCCGGGCGGGCGAAGATGCACCGGCGCCGGCTGGCGGCAGGCGTCGCGATGGGTGCCATCGCCGGCGTCGCCCTGGTGCTGCTGCGCCTTGGCTCGGCGCACTTCGGTTCGGGATCGACGCCGGCCAGCGTGGCGGCCGCCATACCGGCAAGGCCGGTATCCGCCTTGCGCGCGCCATCCTTGCCGGCCAGGCCGGTGTCGGCGCTTGCCGCGCCGGTGCCGGCGGGCGCGCCGGCGGTTTCGTCCACGCTCCGCTCCGGGCCGGCCGAGAGCGGCCGCAGGCTGTTGTCCGACGTCAGCACGATGGACCTGATGATGCCGATCGAGGAGCCCGATCTGGACATCACCTCGCGGGAAAGCCTGTGGTCGCAGGTCGGCAAGGCCTCCGGCGTCGATCCGCTGCTGCTGTACAGCATCGCCCTGGTGGAGTCGAAGGCGTTGTACCCGGACGGCAAGGTCGCGCCCACGCCCTGGCTGTTCCGCGTCAACGACCACCTGGTGCGCGGCGAGCGCCACGACGTGCAGCTGGCGATGGCGGCGGCGAGCCAGTTCGGTTCGGCCGTGCAGGACGTCGGCATCATGCAGGTCTACTACCCGATGCACCGCGACGCGGTGCGCGATCCGCTGACCCTGCTGAATCCGCGCACCAACATCACCGTGGCCGCGAAGATCCTGCGCGACGGCATGCGCCAGACCCGCGACCGGGTGCTCGGCGTGGGCTACTACCACAGCCACACGCCGGCCCTGGCCAGGGATTACGGCACCGCCGTGCTGACCGTCTACCAGCGGCTGCAGGCGATCCATCGCCCGGCGCGCCGCGGGCAGGCCGTGGCGCGCTAGCTGCCCGGAGGAATCGGCCGCGCCGGCGGCCCGGCCTTGCATCGGGCCGATGGCGCCCGGATATAGGCTGCAATCCCCGAGGTGGCCTGGTGTTCGATCTTCGTTTCGACAATGCGTTCGTGCGCGAGCTGCCCGGCGACCCGGAGCAGGGCGCGCGGCTGCGCCAGGTCGAGGGCGCGCTGTACTCGCGGGTCGATCCCACGCCGGTAGCGGCGCCTCGGCTGCTGGCGTACTCGGCGGAGATGGCGGCCACGCTCGGCTTCAGCGCGGTGGACGTCGCCACGCCCGAATTCGCCGCGTTGTTCGGCGGCAATGTGCTGCTCGACGGCATGCAGCCGTATGCGGCGAACTATGGCGGGCACCAGTTCGGCCACTGGGCCGGGCAGCTCGGCGACGGCCGCGCGATTTCGCTGGGCGAGGTGGTCAACGCCGCCGGCGAGCGATGGGAGCTGCAGCTGAAGGGCGCCGGGCTGACGCCGTATTCGCGCGGCGCGGACGGCCGCGCAGTGCTGCGTTCCTCGGTGCGCGAGTTCCTGTGCAGCGAGGCGATGCACCACATGGGCGTGCCGACCACGCGCGCCCTGAGCCTGGTCGGCACCGGCGAGACGGTGGTGCGCGACATGTTCTACGACGGCCACGCCGCGCCGGAACCCGGTGCAATCGTCTGCCGTGTAGCGCCGTCGTTCATCCGCTTCGGCAACTTCGAGCTGCCTACCTCGCGCGGCGACGTCGCGCTGCTGCGCCAGCTGGTCGAGTTCACCATCCGGCGCGATTTTCCGGAGCTCGACGGGGAGGGCGAGGCGCTGTACGCGGCGTGGTTCACCCAGGTGTGCGAGCGCACCGCCACGATGGTGGCGCACTGGATGCGCGTGGGTTTCGTGCACGGGGTGATGAATACCGACAACATGTCGATCCTCGGCCTAACCATCGACTATGGCCCGTACGGCTGGGTCGACGACTACGATCCGGACTGGACACCGAACACCACCGACGCGCAACGCCGCCGCTACCGCTACGGCCAGCAGCCGAACGTGGCGTGGTGGAACTTGAGCTGCCTGGCCGGCGCGCTGGCGCCGCTGTTCGATGGCGTCGGGCCGCTGGAAGCCGGACTGCAGCATTACGCCACCGTGTACGCCGCCGCCGACCGCGCCAACATTGCCGCCAAGCTGGGTCTGGCCGAGTGCCGCGACGACGACGTGGCGCTGATGCAGTCGCTGCAGGTACTGATGCAGCAGGCCGAGATCGACATGACGCTGTGGTTCCGCGCGCTGGCCGAGGTGGATGTGCAGGCGCCCACGCTGGCGCCGTTCGGCGAGGCGTTCTACGACGAGGCGAAGCGGCGCAAGGCCGAGCCGGCGCTAGGCGACTGGCTGGCCCGCTATGCGGCGCGGCTGGCCGACGATCCGTTGTCGCCGGCCCGGCGCCGCGAGCGGATGCGCCTGGCGAATCCGCGCTACGTGCTGCGCAACTACCTGGCGCAGCAGGCGATCGACCGCGCCGAGCAAGGCGACGCCAGCGGTATCGCCGAGCTGCTGGAGGTGCTGCGCCACCCCTACGACGACCAGCCCGGCCGCGAGGCGTTCGCGCAGAAGCGCCCGGACTGGGCGCGGCACAAGGCCGGCTGCTCGATGCTGTCGTGCAGTTCCTGAACCAAAAACAGCGAAGGCCGGCATGACCGGCCCTCGCGTTACGAAACTGGTGCCCTCGAGACGATTCGAACGTCCGACCTGCCCCTTAGGAGGGGGCCGCTCTATCCAACTGAGCTACGAGGGCAGCGGCGGGATTTTCGCATGGATCGCGTGCGGGCGCGATTTTGTTGCTCCTCCCCCTGCGCGCAGGGGGAGGGAGTTGGGCGCGGCCTGTTAGAATGGCCCATTGCCGATTTCACCCACGGCGCCCGCGGGCGCCGCACGTCCAGGAGACATCCATGTCCCATGCAATTCTCAGCGCGCTCGGCCTCGACGGCGAGCAGTCCGGCAGCTACCTCGGCCAGGGCGAGTGGTCGAAGACCACCGACGCCGGCGCGCTGCGGCCGGTGAACCCGGCCACCGGCGAGGTGATCGGCACCGTGCACGCCTCCAGTGCGGCCGATTACGAAGTGATCGTCCGGCGCGCGCAGGAGGCGTTCAAGCTGTGGCGCGCCACGCCGGCGCCGCGTCGCGGCGAAGCGGTGCGGCTGTGCGGCGAGGCGCTGCGTCGGCACAAGGATGCGCTCGGTTCGCTGGTCGCGCTGGAGATGGGCAAGATCAAGCCCGAAGGCGACGGCGAAGTGCAGGAGATGATCGACATCGCCGATTTCGCGGTGGGCCAGAGCCGCATGCTGTACGGCTACACCATGCATTCGGAGCGCCCCGGCCATCGCATGTACGACCAGTACCATCCGCTCGGCCTGGTCGGCATCATCAGCGCGTTCAACTTTCCGGTCGCGGTGTGGGCGTGGAATGCCATGCTGGCCACGATCGCCGGCGACATCTGCATCTGGAAGCCGTCGCCGAAAACCCCGCTGTCGGCGATCGCCACCCTCCGCATCTGCAACGAGGCGCTGAAGGCCGGCGGCTTCCCCGACCTGTTCTTCCTGTTCAACGACGCCGGCAGCGACCTGGCGCAGGCCTTCGTGGACGACAAGCGCATTCCGCTGATCAGCTTCACCGGCTCGACCAAGGTCGGCCGCATGGTCGGCGAGCGCGTGGCCCGGCGCATGGGCCGCTCGCTGCTGGAGCTGGGCGGCAACAACGCGATCATCCTGGACCAGACGGCCGACCTGAAGCTGGCGATTCCCGGCATCGTGTTCGGCGCGGTCGGCACCGCGGGCCAGCGCTGCACCACCACGCGCCGCCTGTTCGTGCACGAGTCGATCTTCGACGGCGTGCTCGACACCCTGGTCAAGGCATACGGGCAGGTCGAGGGCAAGATCGGCGATCCCACCCTCGCCACCACGCTGATGGGCCCGCTGAACAGCGAGGAAGCGGTGGGCGCCTATCTCGCCGCGATCGAGAAGGCGAAGGCCGCGGGCGGTACCGTGCGCACCGGCGGCAAGGCGCTGACCGAGCGCAAGGGCAACTTCGTGCTGCCGACCATCGTCACCGGACTGAAGAACTCGGACGAGGTGGTGCAGGCCGAGACGTTCGCGCCGATCCTCTACGTGATGCCGTTCAAGACCATCGACGAGGCGATCGCGATGCAAAACGACGTGCCGCAGGGCCTGTCCTCGTCGATCTTCACCAACAACCTGAAGTCGGCCGAGCAGTTCCTGTCGGCGGCCGGTTCGGACTGCGGCATCGCCAACGTCAACATCGGCACCTCCGGCGCGGAGATCGGCGGCGCGTTCGGCGGCGAGAAGGAGACCGGCGGCGGCCGCGAGTCCGGCTCGGACGCCTGGAAGGTGTACATGCGCCGGCAGACCAATACCATCAACTACTCGGACGCGCTGCCGCTGGCGCAGGGCATCAAGTTCGACCTGTGATGCCGTGAACCCGCTGCGGGCGGCGCACCGCCCGCAGCGATGGTGCAGGGCGTCGTCGTCCCACCTCATTCCGCGAGCAGACCGATGAGCTACCAACCGTCCTACCGTGCGGGTTCCGGCACCAGTCCGCTGGCCGTGGTGAGCCTGGTGTTCGGCATCCTGGCCTGGTGCGTGCTGCCGTTCATCGGCGCGATCGTGGCGATCGTCTGCGGCCACCTGGCGCGCAGCGGGATCCGCCGCAGCCCGGTCGAGAGCCGCGCCGATGGCGACGGCATGGCGGTGGCCGGGCTGGTGCTCGGCTACGCGCAGCTGGTGCTGTGCGTGCTCGGCGCGTTCGTGCTGATCGCCATGCTGGTGTTCGGCTTCACGCTGTGGGGCTGGCACTGATCGCTGCATGAATACCGACGCCCATTCCGCCGCCTTCGATCTCCGCGGATATCGCGTCGCCGGCGGCCACCGCATCGCGCCGGGTATTGCCGGGGCGGGCGCGGCAGGCTTCGATCACCCCACCCGCGCCTGCGCGGGCCAACCGGCCTGATCCATGTACGACATCCTGCGCCCGCTGCTGTTCAGGCTCGACGCCGAGACCGCGCACCGCCTCACCCTGTATGCGCTGGGCGTGGCCCAGCGCAGCGGCTTCGCCCACCGGCTGGCGAGGCCGCCGGGCGAGCTGCCGACCCGCGCTTTCGGCATCACCTTCCCGAACCCGGTGGGGCTGGCCGCCGGGTTGGACAAGAATGCCGAGCACCTCGCCGCGCTCGATGCGCTCGGCTTCGGCTTCATCGAGGTCGGCACGGTGACGCCGCGGCCGCAGGCGGGCAACGACCGGCCGCGCCTGTTCCGCTTGCCGCGGCACGAGGCGATCATCAACCGCATGGGCTTCAACAACGCCGGCGTCGACGCGCTGGTGCGCAACGTGCGGCAATCCGGCTACCACGGCGTGCTCGGCATCAACATCGGCAAGAACAAGGACACGCCGAACGAGAAGGCGGTCAGCGACTACCTGTTCTGCCTCACCCGCGTGTACGAGCTGGCCAGCTACGTCACGGTGAACATTTCCTCGCCGAACACCCAGGGCCTGCGCGACCTGCAGCAGGAGGCCACGCTGCGCCGCTTCATCTCGGTGCTGCGCGAGGCGCAGGAGCGGCTGGGCTCGCAGCACGGCCGGCGCAAGCCGATGCTGCTGAAGATCGCGCCGGACCTTTCCGAAGCGGAACTCGACTCGATCGCCGAGGTGCTGCTGCACACCGGCATCGACGGGGTGATTTGCACCAACACCACGATCGACCGCGCCGCGGTGGCCGACGACCCGCGCGGCAACGAAGTGGGCGGGCTGTCCGGCAAGCCGCTGTTCGACCGTTCCACCGCGGTGCTGTCCGGCATGCACCGACGCCTGCAGGGCCGCATCCCGCTGGTCGGCGTGGGCGGCATCCTCGACGGCAGCGACGCCGCCGAGAAGATGGATGCCGGTGCCTCGCTGGTGCAGCTCTACACCGGCCTGATCTACCGCGGGCCGCTGCTGGTGGCCGAATGCGTCGACGAGATCCGCCGCCAGCGCGAGGACGCCGATGCCGCCTGAACGCGTCGACATGGGCGGCTACACGCTCACCGAGAATGCCTCGCTGACCACGCGCAACACCTTGCGCGTGGCCGCGCGCGCGAAGCTGCTGGCCGAGATCCGCGATGCCGGCAAGCTGCCCGAGCTGCTCGACTTTCCCGCCGTGCGCAGCGACCGCCTGCTGGTGCTGGGCGAGGGCAGCAACATACTGTTCACCGGCGACTTCGACGGCACCGTGCTGGCGATGGCCACCCGCGGCGTGCAGGTGGAAAGCGACGGCGACAGCGCGCGCATCGCGGTGGCCGCGGGCGAGCGCTGGGACGACTTCGTGCGCTGGACCCTGGGCCAGGGCTACGCCGGCCTGGAAAACCTGGTCCTGATCCCCGGCACGGTCGGCGCCGCGCCGATCCAGAACATCGGCGCCTACGGCTGCGAGGTGGCCGAGTTCGTCGAAAGCGTGGAAGCGTGGGATACCCGCGAGCGCCGCGTGGCGACGCTGGACCACGCCGCCTGCGCCTTCGCCTATCGCGATTCGCTGTTCAAGCACGAGCCCGGCCGCTACATCGTCACCGCCGTGCGTTTCGTGCTGCCGCGCAGCCGCCCGCTGCGCACCGACTACGCCGGCATCGACGAGGAGCTGGCGCGGATGGGCGTGGACAAGCCCGCACCGTTCCATGTCGCCGAGGCGGTGGTGCGCCTGCGCACGCGCAAGCTGCCCGACCCGGCGGTGATCGGCAACGCCGGCAGTTTCTTCAAGAACCCGATCGTCGACGCCGCGCTGGCCGATGCGCTCAAGCGCGAACATCCCGCGCTGGCCGCATGGCCGCAACCGGACGGCCACAGCAAGCTGTCTGCGGCGTGGTTGATCGAGGCCGCCGGCTTCAAGGGCCTGCGCGAGGGCGACGCCGGCATCTCCAACCGCCACGCGCTGGTGCTGGTCAACCACGGCAAGGCCAGCGGCCCGCAGCTGTGGGCGCTGGCACAGCGGGTGATGCACGGCGTGCGCGAGCAGTTCGGCGTGCAGCTGGAGCCGGAGCCGGTCGTGATCAACCCCCTGTAGGAGCCCGCTGGCGGGCGATGCTTCTGAGTCAAAGCATCGCCCGCCAGCGGGCTCCTACAGGAAGGTCAGGCGCGTGCCGGGCGTTCCAGGTTCGGCAGGAACACCGTGATCAACCCCATCAGTGGCAGGTACGCGCACAGCCGGTAGACGTATTCGATGCCGTGCGCGTCGGCCAGCCCGCCGAGCACGGCGGCGCCGATGCCGCCCATGCCGAAGGCGAGGCCGAAGAACAGCCCCGAGACCAGGCCGACGCGCCCGGGCACCAATTCCTGCGCGTAGACCAGGATCGCCGAGAACGCCGAGGCCAGCACCAGGCCGATGATCACGGTCAGCACGCCGGTCCACAGCAGGTTCGCGTGCGGCAGCAGCAGGGTGAACGGCGCCACGCCGAGGATGGATACCCAGATCACCCACTTGCGCCCGATCCGGTCGCCGACCGGGCCGCCGATCAGCGAGCCGGCGGCCACCGCGAACAGGAACACGAACAGGTGCACCTGCGCGCTCTGCACCGACACGCCGAACTTGTGGATCAGGTAGAAGGTGTAATAGCTGCTGAGGCTGGTCAGGTAGAAATACTTGGAGAAGATCAGCAGGCCGAGGATCGCCAGCGCGCCGAGCACCTGCCGGCGCGACAGCGCCACGGCGGGCCGCCGCCGCGCCGCCGACTTGCCGCGCACGACATGATGCTGCCCGTACCAGCGCCCCACCTGCAGCAGCACCACGATCGCCAGCAGCGCCGCCAGCGAGAACCACGCCACGCTGCCGCGCCCGTGCGGCACGATGATCCAGGCGGCCAGCAGCGGCCCCAGCGACGAGCCGGTGTTGCCGCCCACCTGGAACAACGACTGCGCCAGGCCGTGCCGCCCGCCCGAGGCCATTCGCGCCACCCGCGAGGATTCCGGGTGGAACACCGACGAGCCGGTGCCGACCAGCGCTGCGGCGGCCAGCAGCACCGGGAAATTCGGCGCGGTCGCCAGCAACAGCAGGCCGCACAGAGTGAAGCCCATGCCCACCGGCAGCGAGTACGGCATCGGCCGGCGGTCGGTGACCATGCCGACCAGCGGCTGCAGCATCGAGGCGGTGAGCTGGTAGGTCAGCGTGATCAGGCCGACCTGGGCAAAGCTGAGCTGGAAGTCGTGCTTGAGGATCGGATAGATCGCCAGGATCAACGACTGGATCATGTCGTTGAGCATGTGCGCGAAGCTGATCCCGCCGAGTACCGCGTATTCGGTGGATTCGCCGGGCGGCGCCGGATCGCTGGAGAGGGGAATCGCGGAAGGGGACAGCGGGGCGCTTTCGACGCGGGTCTGCATGGGGGTGTTCGGCTGGACGGGGCGGCGCGGGGGGTGCCAACCATAGGACAAGCCGCCGCCGTTCCGCATGTGCCGGCCGTCGATGGCGGCTTGCGCGGCCGGGCCGTGTCCGTGCCGGAGCGCTGCCCGGATCCGGGCGAGAGGTGTCACCGCGGCGTCAGCGAAATGCCGCAGACTGAGCGATACCTGACCCGGCCCGGCCGCATCGGGAGCGGGCCCTGCGGGCGGCGCGCTACCATGCGGGATGCTATCCACCTCCTGTTGCATGGAGCACCGATGAACAGCCGTCTGATTCGCGGAACCTCGCCGACCGATGCTGGCACGCCGGCCGCCAACGATGCCGCGCCGGTGGCGCCAGGACCGGACCTCGGCGACAGCCGGCTGTACATCCATCGCGAGCTGTCGCAGCTGCAGTTCAACATCCGCGTGCTGGACCAGGCGCTGGACGAGCGCACGCCGCTGCTGGAGCGATTGAAGTTCCTGCTGATCTTCTCCGCGAACATGGACGAATTCTTCGAGATCCGCGTGGCCGGGCTGAAGGGCCAGATCGCGCTGGACCACGAGATGATCGGCCCCGACGGCATCCCGCCCAAGCGTGCGCTGGCCGAGATCAGCGAGATCGCGCACCGGCAGATCGCGCGGCAGTACGCGATCCTCAACGAGCGCATCCTGCCGGAGCTGGCCACGTACGGCATCCGCATCGTGCGGCGCACGCAGTGGACGCACAAGCAGAAGATGTGGGTGCGCCGCTATTTCCGCGAGGAGGTGGCGCCGCTGGTCACCCCGATCGGGCTCGACCCGACCCACCCGTTTCCGCTGCTGGTCAACAAGAGCCTCAACTTCATCGTGCGGCTGGATGGCGTGGATGCGTTCGGCCGCGATTCCGGCCTGGCGATCGTGCCGGCGCCGCGCGTGCTGCCGCGGCTGATCCGCCTGCCGCTGGAAATCTGCGAGGGCGGCGACAACTACGTGCTGCTGTCCTCGATCATCCATGCCCATGCGGAGGAACTGTTCCCGGGCATGGACGTGCTCGGCTGCTACCAGTTCCGGCTGACCCGCAACGCCGACCTCACGCTCGATCCGGAGGACGTCGAGGACCTTGCGCTGGCGCTGCGCGGCGAGCTGTACTCGCGCCGCTTCGGCGACGCGGTGCGGCTGGAGGTGGCCGACAACTGCCCGAAGGAGCTGACCGACTACCTGCTCAAGCAGTTCGGCCTCAACGAGTCGGAAATGTACGAGGTGAACGGTCCGGTGAACCTGGCGAGGCTGTTCCGCATCGCCAACAACGTCAGCTACCCGCGGCTGCAGTACCCGCCGTTCACGCCGTCGCTGCCCAAGACGCTGCTGCACGCCGAAGACCTGTTCCAGGTGATCGGGCGGCAGGACGTGCTGCTGCTGCACCCCTACGAATCGTTTGCGCCGGTGGTCGACCTGCTGCGCCAGGCGGCGAAAGACCCGCAAGTGCTGGCGATCAAGCAGACGCTGTACCGCACCAACGCGAACTCGGAGATCGT
Organism: Rhodanobacter sp. FW104-R8; assembly: GCF_001617365.1. Lineage (GTDB taxonomy): Bacteria > Pseudomonadota > Gammaproteobacteria > Xanthomonadales > Rhodanobacteraceae > Rhodanobacter. Next base: position 96,752 of record NZ_LVJR01000025.1, on the reverse strand, counting down.
CGATGCGCTGGTTGACGCCGCCCGCGCCGGCAAGGAGGTGACCGCGGTGGTCGAGCTGCGCGCGCGCTTCGACGAGGAATCCAACCTCACGCTCGCCTCGCGCCTGCAGCAGGCCGGCGCGATGGTGATCTACGGCGTGGTCGGCATCAAGACGCACGCCAAGCTGATGCTGATCCAGCGCCGCGAGGGCAGCGAGCTGGTGCGCTACGCCCACCTCGGCACCGGCAACTACCACACCGGCAACGCGCGGCTGTACACCGACTACAGCCTGCTCACCTCCGACGAGGCGCTGTGCGAGGACGTGCACAAGCTGTTCAGCCAGCTCACCGGCATGGGCAAGGTGATGCACATGAAGAAGCTGCTGCACGCGCCGTTCACGCTGAAGAAGGCCCTGCTCGAACTGATCGCACGCGAGACCGTGCACGCGGTCGCGGGCAAGCCGGCGCAGATCATCCTGAAGATCAACGCGCTGACCGAGCCGAAGGTCATCCGCGCGCTGTACAAGGCCAGCATCGCCGGCGTGCAGGTGGACCTGATCGTGCGCGGCATCTGCTGCCTGCGCCCCGGTGTGGAAGGCGTGTCGGAGAACATCCGGGTACGCTCGATCATCGGCCGTTTCCTCGAGCACAGCCGCGTCTACTGGTTTGCCAACGACGGCGAGCCCGAGCTGTACCTGGCCAGCGCCGACCTGATGGAACGCAACCTCGACCGCCGCGTCGAAACCGCGTTTCCGATCGACGGCAAGAAACTGCAGCAGCGCATCCACAACGCGCTGCTGCGCTACCTCGCCGACAACACCAGTGCCTCGCTGCTGCAGCCCGACGGCGCCTACGCGCATCCGCCCATGGTCGCCGACGAACCCTTGCGCAACGTGCAGTCCGAGCTGCTGGACAAGCTGTGCGGAGCAGGGAGCGTCAACAGCAACGGCCATTGAGTCGCGGGCGTCGTGCCGGCGGCGGATACCCCGGCTTGCATCCGCCAGGACGATCCCGCCGTCGCCGTCGTCCGGTGCCCGCCTGCCGCGCGCTTGCAACGAAAAAGGCCACCCTGGTGAGGGTGGCCCAAATCGTTGTTTCTGATTGGTGGAGCGGATGGGGATCGAACCCACGACCTTCGCATTGCGAACGCGACGCTCTCCCAGCTGAGCTACCGCCCCACGACAAGCGGCGAATGTTAGCAGCGTGACGGGGCTTCGCCAAGACCCCGCGTGCGGATTCAGCCGGGCAGCAGCGGGACGAGGCGGTCGTGCAGCACCTCGCGGCGCCAGCCCTCCAGGAACTCGGGCCACTCGGCGGTGACCACGTATTCCTCCAGCGCCTTGCGCGGGCACAGCAGGCCGGGCGGCAGGTCGAGTTCGCCGGCGAGGGTGTCGACCAGGGTCTTCATCGCGGCCAGCGCCTTCTTCGCCTCGCCCTGCGGGTGGCCGGGGATGCGCGCGGTGGCGGCGATCTCCCCGTCGTCGACGGCGGGGGCGAGCAGCTCGAACAAGTCGCTGCGCTGGGCCGCGCGCAGCGCGCGCTGGCCGCGGCCGCGTTGCTCGAGGTCGGCGAGGCTGGCCGGCGGCTGTTGCGCCAGGCTCAGCGCCAGCGTGTCGTCCAGCAGCCACGGGCGCGGCACGTCGAGGCGGCGTGCGTCGCGGTCGCGCCACAGCAGCAGGCGGCGCAGCAGAGCCTGCCGCGCGACAGGCCAGTCGGCGGCGGCGCGCAGCGCACGCTGCGGCTGCGGGTCGCCGTCGCGGTGGCTGGCGCGCTGTTTCAGGCGTGCGCAATCCTCGGCGTGCCAGGCACGGCGGTCGCGACGAAACAGGCGTTCGGCCAACTGCTCGTGGATGGTCTGCAGGTACACCACGTCCAGCGCGGCGTAGCGGCGTTGCGAGTCGGTGAGCGGGCGTTGCAGCCAGTCCGAGCGGGTCTCGCCCTTGTCCAGTTCCACGCCGGCCAGTTCGGCGACCAGCGCGCGGTAGCTCAGCCCCAGGCCCATGCCGACGAAGGCGGCGGCGATCTGGGTGTCGAACAGGATGTGCGGGCCGTCCGGCAGCAGGGGCGCGAGGGTTTCCAGATCCTCGCCGGCGCTGTGCATGACGGTGGTGGCCGGACCGGCGCCGAGTTGCGGCTGCAGCGCGTCGCCGATGTCGAAGGCGAGCGGGTCGACCAGCGCATGGCGGCCGTTCCAGCCCAGCTGCAGCAGCGCCAGTTGGGGGTGGAACGTATTGCGGCGCATGAACTCGGTGTCCATGCCGACCATGGCGTCGGCGGGCATCGCCGCCAGCCACTCCCGCAACGCGTCGGGCCGGTCGATCCAGTCGGCGGCGGTTTCGGATGGGGGCATCGGTACTCCTTGGAGGCTGCGGGCGCGGATTGCCCTGCAGGCGGTTTGTGCCTATGGTGAGCAGCGCACGATAACAGGCTGCACCAAGGACGCCCATCTATGCCGAACAACGCAACCCTGCGCCGTCAGCGTGCTCTCGGCGGCGCGCTCGGGGTGATCGTGCTGGGGTTCGCGCTGCTGTACCACTTCTTTCCGCGGCTGTTCCACGTCAATCCGGCCGAGGCGCCGCGCCGCTCGATGTCGCTCGGCGCCGCCGCGCCGGGCAGCGGATTGCAGCCGGAACGGGGCTCGGCGATCAGCGAGCTCAATGCCGGGCCGCCGCTGACGCTGGCGCCGGCGACGGTGATCGCCGCGCGCAGCGGCAGGGGCGCGAACCTGCCCGAGCAGCTCAGCGCCGATCCGCCGGAGGTGCAGGCCCTGCTGGCGCGGGCAACCCGGGCCCTGCACGCCGGCCAGCTGGTCGGCGGCGCGAGCAGCGCCGCCGCCTTGTTCGGACAGGCGCTGAAGGAGAAGCCGGACAGCCGCCGCGCCGCGCAGGGCCTGTTCGACGTGCGCGCCAGGCTGGTGGCGGAGATCGACCAGGACATCGCGCTGGGTGACGCCGACGCGGCGCGGGAACTGCTCGTCGCCTTGCGCACGCTGCCGAACGCCGCCGCGGAAGTGACGCAGCTGGAAGCGGGCCTGAAGACCCTGGAGAAGGTGCGGCCGATGCTGGCCGATGCCGCCGGCCTGCTGCGGCGGGGCAAGGCGGACCAGCCGCCGGGCGGCAGTGCGCTGGACCTGTACCGCGAGGTGCAGAAGCTCGACCCGCAGAACGCGGTGGCCGAGCAGGGCATCTTCGAGGTGCAGCGCGCGGTGCTGGATCGCGCACTGGCGGCGGTGGCGCAGAACGATTTCGCCGGGGCCGACCGCGAGCTGGCGGCGGCGCAGGCGATCCGTCCCGGTTCGCAGCAGATGGTCGACGCGCACAAGCGCGTCGACGACATGCGCGTGCAGCGCGCCAGCGGCGTGCTGGCGCAGGCGCACACGGCGCTGGATGCCGGCAACCTCGAGCTGGCCACGAAGCTGGCGACGCAGGCGCGCGCGATCGATCCGAACCTGCCGACGCTGGCCGCGTTCGATGAACAGCTCACCAACGCGCGCCTGTACGCCAGCTACAAGCCCGGCCAGGTGTTCACCGACCGCTACATCGACCTGCCGGGCAAGACGCCGGCGATGGTGGTGATTCCCACCGGCAGCTTCCAGATGGGCGCGTCCGCCGACGACGAGGACCGCAACGACGCCGAGCTGCCGCAACACGCGGTCGCCATCGCCAAGGGCTTCGCGATGGCGCGCACGGCGGTGACGGTGGCGGAATTCCGCGAGTTCGTCCGCGCCAGCGGCTACGTGCCCGACTCGGTCCGGCTGGGCGGCGCCAGCGTGTACGACGAGCGCAGCGGCGCACTGCGCGACGATTCGGACGCGACCTGGCAGGACGACTACGCCGGCCGCAAGGCCGACGACAATCTGCCGGTGGTGAACGTCTCGTGGAACGACGCCAAGGCCTACGCCGACTGGCTCGGCCAGCGCACCGGCAAGGCCTACCGGCTGCCCAGCGAGGCGGAGTTCGAGTACGCGCTGCGCGGCGGTACCCGCAGCCGCTACTGGTGGGGCGACGGCACGCCCACGCATCCGGTGGAGAACCTCACCGGCGCCGGCGATCGCTCGCGCAGCGGCCGGCGCTGGAGCCACGCCTTCCGCGGCTATCGCGACGGCTACTGGGGACCGGCGCCGGTGATGAGCTTCGCCGCCAACCCGTTCGGCCTGTACGACATCAACGGCAACGTCTCCGAATGGGTGCTGGACTGCTGGCACGACAACTACATCCGCGCCCCCGGCGACGGCAGCGCCTGGATCAACCCGGGCTGCCGTTCCCACGTGGTGCGCGGCGGCTCCTGGGGCAGCTCGCCCGACCAGGTGGACTCGGCCTACCGCCAGGGCAGCAGCGGCGACGCACGCAGCGGCCGGGTCGGCTTCCGGGTGGTGCGGGAGCTTTAGGCGCGAAAAACTGGACTGATTCGTGGTGGATCGGGTAGGGGATGATCGAGACCACGGATGTCCAGGCCAGGTATTTTGCCTGGGTGCTGACTCGCCGCTGCCGTGGCGGTGACCTGGACCGGATCGGGCAGGCGCTATTCGACGCCGCCGTCGGCCTCAATCTCCATCAGATCGAAGCGGCACTGACCAAGGCGTTGGAAGAAAACAACACCTATTTTCAGGCCGAGCGGGAAAAACTCGGCCAGTGGGCCGAGATGCAACTGCTGGCCGCCGAGCAAAGCCTGCACGACACCACGGTCGCCTGAAGGATGCCAAACGGCGCGCCTGCGCCGCCGGCACCGTGGAGGAGCAGCCGCGATTCAGGACGAAATCAAGGTTCTGGAACGCCAGCAATGCTGCCAGCGGCAGGGGATCTTCGACGTCGAAGACGCGATCGAGGCCAAGTGGGATGCCCTGATCGCCGCACTGGGGCGCCGGCTCAACCAGCGCAGCCACAGCGTCTCCCCCGTTCCGGGTGCGCTGGAGCCTGGTTTGAAGCTGGACAGGCCATCCCATCGACATATAGGCAAAATGTGTCGATAAATGGTTTGTTTTTCGACGCGTTGTGGGCTAATGTCGATGCCTTCGACAGGCCGACAAAACGTGTCGATGACTCAGGGGAACCATCGACATGCCTTTTGATCCACAGCGGCCCCATGACGACCTGCCGGCGCTGCCACCGGCGGCTGACATCGAATCGCGCCCCCTGCTCAAGGCCTGCATCGAGGCCCGCGCCGCCCTGGCCGAGCTCAAGAGCGTCGGCGCCGCCATCCCCAACCAGGCCGTCCTCATCAACACCATCCCGTTGCTGGAAGCCCAGGCCAGCAGCGAGATCGAGAACATCGTCACCACCAGCGATGCGCTGTTCCGTTTTGCCCAGGACGAGCAGGCCGCCGATCCGGCCACCAAGGAAGCGCTGAACTACCGCGCCGCCCTGCGCGAGGGATTCGAATCGCTGGCCCAGCGCCCGCTCGGCACCGGCACCGCCGTGCGCGTGTGCAGCCGCTTGAAGAACCGCGACATGGATGTCCGCCGCGTCCCCGGTACCGCACTCAAGAATGCCGCCACCGGCGAAGTCGTCTACACCCCGCCCCAGGGCGAGGCGCTGTTGCGCGACAAGCTGGCCAACTGGGAGCGCTTCATCCACGACGCCACGGACATCGATCCGCTGATCCGCATGGCCGTCGCGCATTACCAGTTCGAGGCCATCCATCCGTTCCTCGACGGCAACGGCCGCACCGGCCGCGTGCTCAACCTGCTGCTGCTGGTGGAGCAGGGACTGCTGGATCAGCCCGTGCTGTACCTGTCCCGCCACATCCTGCGCCATCGCATCGACTACTACCGCCTGCTGCTCGCCGTCACCCGCGACGGCGCGTGGCAGGACTGGATCGCCTTCATGCTCGACGCGGTCGCCCAGACCGCGCGCTGGACCGGCGACAAGATCCGTGCGGTCCAGGCCTTGCACGCGCAGGCCACGGACTTCGTGCGCACGCACGCGCCGAAAATCTACAGCCGCGAGCTGGTCGATGCCCTGTTCGTGCAGCCGTACTGCCGCATCCAGAACCTGGTGGACGGCGGCATCGCCAAGCGCCAGACCGCCTCCGTCTACCTCAAGCAGCTGGCCGATCTGGGCATGCTGGTCGAGGTCAAGGTCGGGCGCGAAAAGCTGTTCCTGCATCCCAACTTCGTCCGCCTGCTCACCAGCGACGACCATCCCGTGCTGCCGTATGGCAGTACCGCAAGCCGGAAAGACTGATTCATGACCGTCGATCACTTCGCCCACCTCGACCAATTCGGCGCCGACCTGTGGAAGCTGGCCGACCAGCTGCGCGCCAACTCGGGGCTGGCCTCCAACGAATACTTCATGCCCATCCTGGGCTTGCTGTTCCTGCGCCACGCCACCAACCGCTACTACGCCGCGCGCAAGGCCATCGCCGCCGACCAGGCGGCCGGCAGCATGCCCAAGCGCCCGTTGCGCGATGCCGATTTCACCCAGCGCCGCGCCATGAACCTGCCCGAGGCCGCGCGCTACGACGTGATCCTGAAACAGCCCAAGGACGGCAGCCTGGGCCACGCGCTTGTCGCCGCCATGGAAGCGGTGGAAGCGCGCTTCCCGCCGCTCGCCGGCCAGTTGCCCAAGGAATACGAGAAATTCGACGACGACCTGCTCGAATCCATGATGCGCAAGTTCGACACCGAAGCCCTGCGCACGGCGGGTGGCGACGTGTTCGGCCGCATCTACGAATACTTCCTGGCCGAGTTCTCCAAGCAGGGCGCGCACGACAACGGCGAGTTCTTCACCCCGCCCTCCATCGTGCAGACCATCGTCAACGTGATCGAGCCCGACCACGGCATCGTGCTCGACCCCGCCTGCGGCTCGGGCGGCATGTTCGTGCAGTCCAGCCACTTCATCGAGGCCGAAGGCGCCGACACCATGGCCCGCGTCACCTTCTACGGCCACGAGAAAAACGAAACCACCGCCAAGCTCGCGCATCTCAACCTGGCCGTGCACGGGCTGGAAGGTTCCATCCGCGCCGGCAACGACGCCATCACCTATTACAAGGACCCGCACGAGCTCGCCGGCAAGTGCGATTTCGTCATGGCTAACCCGCCGTTCAACGTGGACGAGGTGGACGCCGACAAGATCAAGGGCGATCCGCGCCTGCCGTTCGGCCTGCCGGGCGTCAACAAGGGCAAGAAGGTTTCCAACGCCAACTACCTGTGGCTGAGCTACTTCTACAGCTACTTGAACGCCAACGGCCGCGCCGGCGTGGTGATGTCCTCGCAGGCCTCCAGCGCCGGGCGCGACGAAGCCGCCGTGCGGCAACGGCTGGTGGACACCGGCGCCGTGGACGTGATGATCGACATCCGCGGCAACTTCTTCTACACCCGCACCGTGCCCTGCCAGCTGTGGTTTTTCGACCGCGCCAAAGAGCGCGACGAGGCCCGCCGCGATGAAATCCTGATGCTCGACGCACGCGGCATCTACCACAAGGTCACCCGCGCCATCGTGGATTTCAGCCCCGAGCAGCAGCAGAACATCGCCGCCATCGTCTGGCTGTATCGCGGCCAGCGCGAACGTTTCCTCGCCCTGGTGCAGCGCTACCTGCAAGGCGCGCTCGACCACGGCCAGGCCGTGCGCGCGCCGCTCACCGCCTTCCGTGAAGAACTGAATGCGCAGCTTGATCGCATGCAGCCCTTCGCCAAGGCACAGCGCAAGAACAAGCAGGCCGAGAGCTTCAACGCGGGCTGGGATGAACTCACCGCCACCCGCGACGCGCTCACCGCCGACGCACACGCGCTGGCCGATGCCGTCGCTGCCCATGCGGAAATCTGGCAGGCGAACGTCGCGCCGGACAACGCTGTGCTGCACCGGATGCGCGAAGCGCTGCACCAGGTTGCCACGCGTTGCCGCGACCTCACCCGGCAGATCGACCTGGCTACCAAGCTCGCCGCACGCGTCGCCGACACGGCGGTAAAGGAACTCGACGCGAAGGACGCGGCAAGCTGGGACAACACCGCCATCAACAAGGGCAAGAAAGCGCTGGAAGCCGCGCGCGCCGATGCCGCCGAAGCCCTGCGCCTGACCCGCTACTTCGTGAAGCAGGCCGACTGGCTGCAGGAGCGCTTCCCGGATGCCGAACTCGTGGACGTGCCCGGCCTCGTCAGGCGCGTCAGCCGCGCGGAAGTGGCCGAACACGACGGCAGCCTCACGCCCGGCCGCTACGTCGGCGTGGCGCCGGAAGAGATCGATGAGGATTTCGACTTCGAGGAAACCCTGCGCGCCATCCATAGCGACCTTGCGGATTTGAACGAGGAGGCGGCGAAGCTCGCGGCGGTGATTGCGAGGAATTTTGAGGAATTGGCGTCGTGAGTGCGGCGCCACAAACTCTGGACGACATTTGCGAGTTCATTGTGGACTGCCTGCACAACACCGCTCCGACCCAGGACGCGGGATTTCCTTCCATAAGAACACCCAACGTTGGGCGGGGTCGGCTCATTCTTGAAGGCGTCAATCGCGTATCCGAAGAGACTTACAACGAGTGGACCAGGCGCGCTGTTCCGCAAGCAGGTGACTTGATTCTGGCAAGGGAAGCTCCTGCCGGAAATGTCGCGATAATCAAGGATGGGCAAACGGTGTGCCTCGGACAGAGAACAGTTCACCTGCGGCCAGATCGAACGAAGGTTGATCCGGACTTCCTTTGTTACTACTTGCTTGCGCCAATGCAGCAAGGCGCTTTGCTCGCTGGCGAGACGGGTGCAACGGCAACGCACGTCAATATGCGCGACATCAGACGGTTGCGCATGACAAATTTGCCTCCGCTGGACGTCCAAAAAACCGCTGGAGGCATTCTCTCTGCCTACGACGATCTGATTGAAAACAACCGGCGGCGGATCGCGTTGCTGGAAGAGGCGGCGCGGCTGCTCTACCGCGAGTGGTTCGTCCACTTCCGCTTCCCCGGCCACGAACACTCCAAGTTCATCGACGGGCTGCCCGAAGGGTGGCAACGCATTTCTCCAAGCCAACTTATCGGCCATCACATCGGTGGCGGTTGGGGCAGCGATGACCAAGGCGGCAAGGCAAGTGAGCCGGCATTTGTGATTCGTGGAACGGACATCCCCCGTGTGGAAGACGGAGAAATCGACTCCGTCTCATTGCGTTTTCATGCCGCGGCCACGCTCAAGTCGAGAATTTTGTTGCCGTACGATGTTATTTTCGAGGTGTCCGGTGGGAGCTCCAGTCAACCTGTCGCAAGGACGCTTCTAATGACGGAAGAACGTCTGAGAATGTGGAACGAACACGTCATTTGCGCCTCTTTCTGCAAGCGGTTTTCCTTTTCTTCTTCCGACGATGCCTTGTACTTCTACTTCCATGTCCGGGAGCACCGTGATCGCGGTGACATACTGGTCTACCAGAAGGAGAGTGCAAGTTCTCTGAAGAACTTTAACTTTGAAGGTTTCATGGGCTCGTATTTCTTCGCTCTGCCACCGGTGTCGTTACGGCGCCTATTTGGTGAAATGGTCGATCCGTTCGTAAGGCAACAAAGCGTACTTGCGGTTCAAAACCAAAAACTCGCCCAGGCCCGCGACCTGCTGCTGCCGCGGCTGATGAGCGGCGAGCTGACCGTATGAGGCGACGCAGGGGATAGCGCATGGCGGCGACAGGCATCAACAGCGAGGACCAGCTGGTGCAGGCCACCTTCGCCGAGCATCTGGCCAAGCTTGGCTGGGAGTCCGTCTATGCCTGGAACCACGAAACCTTCGGGCCGGACGGCACGCTGGGCCGCAAGGACACCACCGAAGCCGTGCTGACGCGCGACCTTCGGGCGGCGCTGGTGCGCTTGAATCCCGAGCTGCCGGACACCGCCATCGAATCCGCGCTGCGGCAGCTCACCGCCTTCGACGCCAGCCGCTCGCTGGTGCAACACAACCACGAGTTCTACCGCCTGCTGCGCCATGGCGTGCCGGTGACCTGGCGCGACGCCAGTGGCCACCAGAAAAACGGCCGCGCGCGCGTGATCGACTTCGACAACGCGCCTGGCAGCAATCGTTTTCTGGCCGTGCGCGAATTGAAGCTCACCGGCCTGCGCACGCCGCACTACAACCGCCGCGCCGATCTGGTGTGTTTCGTCAACGGCCTGCCGCTGGTGTTCATCGAGCTGAAGGCCGTCTACAAGAACATCCGCACCGGCTTCGACAACAACCTGCGCGACTACATGGACGAGCAGGTGATCGGCCATGCCTTCCACCACAACGCCTTCCTGATCGTGTCCAACGGCGACCATGCGCGCTACGGCTCCATCACCAGCCAGTGGGAACACTTCTACGAGTGGAAGCGGCTGGACGAGGACGACGCCGGCCGCGTGGATGCCGAGCGCCTGCTGAATGGCATGCTGGCGCACGACAGGCTGTTGGACCTTGTCGAAAACTTCATCCTGTTCGACGACAGCCGCGCCGGCGCCACGCGCAAGGTGGTGGCGCGCAACCATCAGCTGCTGGGCGTGAACCGCGCGGTGGCCTCGGTGGCGCGGCAGCAGGCGATCAAGGCGGAATTGCCCGTCGGCGAACGGCTGCGCCATCGCGTGATCGAACTGCCGCTGGCGCGCAAGGCGCCCAGGAGGCGCAAGCAAGACAAGTACTCCAAGGCGGCGGAAGAAGCGGGAAGCTACATCCCGCAAGGCCCGGTGGACATCATCGAGCGCGCGCATCCCGATCTCGGGCGCCTCGGCGTGTTCTGGCACACGCAGGGCAGCGGCAAGTCGTATTCCATGGTGTTCTTCACCGAGAAGGTGCGGCGCAAGCTGCCCGGCAACTTCACCTTCCTGCTGATGACCGACCGCGACGATCTGGACGATCAGCTGTACCAAACCTTTGTCGGCTGCGGAGCCGCCGACAAGGCCACCCCGCGCGCGGCCAGTGGCAAGGAGTTGCAAGCGATCCTGGCGCAGAGCCACGAATACGTGTTCAGCCTGATCCACAAGTTCAATCAGGACGTGAAGCCGGGCGAACCCTACAGCGAGCGCGACGACATCATCGTGCTGTCCGACGAGGCGCACCGCACGCAGGCCGGGCGGCTCGCGCGCAACATGCGCCTGGCGCTGCCCAACGCCGCCTTCATCGGCTTTACCGGCACGCCGCTGTTCAAGCAGGACGAGCTGACCCGGCGCATCTTCGGCGATTACGTGTCGCGCTACGACTTCAAGCGCTCCGAACAGGACGGCGCCACCGTCAAGCTGGTGTACGAAAATCGCGGCGAAAAGCTGGGTGTGGCCTGCGCCGATCTGAATGCGCGCATCGCCGACAAGATCGAGGAGGCCGAGCTCGATCCCGACCAGCAGGCGCTGCTGGAAAAGCTGCTGGGCAAGGATTACGAAATCATCACCGCCGACGAGCGGCTGGACCGCATCGCTGCCGATTTCGTGGAGCACTGCGCGACGCGCTGGCAATCGGGCAAGGCGCTGTTCGTGTGCGTGGACAAGATCACCTGTGCGCGCATGTACCAGCGGATTGCGCCGCGCTGGCAGGCAAAGGCCAGGGCCATCCGCGCCGAGGCCGAGACGCGCAAGCGGCAGGCGCAGGCCGCGACCGATGCGGACACCTCCGCGCAGCTCAATGCGCAGGCCGACCGCTTGCGCGAACAGGCCGCGTGGATGGATTCCACGCTGATCGAGATCGTCATCAGCGAGGCGCAAAACGAAGTGGCCGACTTCAAGCGCTGGGGCTTCGACATCGTGCCGCACCGCGCGCGGATGAAGCAGGGCTTCGAGACCGCCGGCGGCGAGCGGCTCGACATCGAGCTGGCGTTCAAGAAACCCGATCACCCGTTCCGCATCGCGATTGTCTGCGCCATGTGGCTGACCGGCTTCGACGTGGAGTGCCTGTCCACGCTGTATCTGGACAAGCCGATGAAGGCGCACACCTTGATGCAGGCCATCGCCCGCGCCAACCGCGTGTATCCGGGCAAGGATTTCGGCCTGATCGTGGATTACAACGGCATGCTGAAAAGCTTGCGCGAGGCGCTGGCGCAGTACGCGTTGGGTGATGACGGCGAGGGCGACGATGACATCGTGGTGCCCATCGAGGAGCGCGTACAGGCGTTGATCGAGGCGCTGGAAGCCACCGAAGCGCACTTGCGCAGCCTCGGCTTCGATCCTGCGCAATTCGCCGGCGCTACCGGCTTTGTGCGGACGGGCTTGTTCGGCGATGCCGTGGAAGCCGTCTACACCTCGGACACCGCCAAACGCCGCTTCGAGGTGCTGGCGCGGCAGGTGTTCACCCGCTTCAAGGCGCTGCTGACCGAACCCACCGCGCTGCAGTATGCCGAGCGCCACGACAACATCGAGGCGATCTACAAGAAGCTCATCGAACGCCGCGACACGGCCGACGTGACGGCGCTGCTGAAGGAACTGCACCGCATCGTCAACGCCGCCATCCGCACCGAAACGCCGGGTGGCGACCAGACTGCCGGACGGACCTACGACCTGTCCAGAATCAACATGGAAAGGCTGCGCGACGAGTTCGCCAAAAAGGTGAAGCACAAGGCCACGGTGCTCAAGGACATCCGCGACATCGTGGAGGCGAAGCTCGCGCAGATGCTGGGCAAGAACGCGACGCGCATGGACTACCAGCAGCGCTACGAAGACATCGTGGCCGACTACAACAACGACAAGAACCGCATCACCATCGAGGAAACCTTCCGCCGCCTGATGGAGTTGGCCGACAGCCTGGACGAAGAGCAGGACCGCCACCTGCGCGAAGGGCTGAGCGAAGAGGAGTTGGCGCTGTTCGACCTGATCCGGCGTGACGACCTGAGCAAGAAGGACCGTGAACGCGTGAAGCAGGCCAGCCGCGACCTGCTGGCTGCGATTCAGCAGCGTCTTGGGCAACTCGACCGCTTCTGGGAAAAGGAACAGACCAAGGCAGATGTCGAGACCTTCATTCTCGACAAGGTCTACGCCGACTTGCCGACGCCACCTTTCACTGAAGCCGACAAGCAAGCCGCAGCCGATCACATCTATCAGCACGTCTGGCAGCAGGCGCTGCGCGGTGACGCCGCGCGGGCGGCTCCATAAGCCGGGTGCGACCTGCCGGCCGTAGCCGCTACGGCGTCATCCTGCGGGAGCGCAGCGTGTGGCAGATGCCGTGAAGTGGATGCCGCGACTGCGTGCAGCATGACGTGGCCAGGATGCTGCACGCCGCTCCGTGTTCAGCTTGATTTGCCAGGCCCGCTGCGCGGGGCCGACGGTGAACTCGTCGCCGGGATGATCGTGTGGCTGGTGTGTTCGATGCGCAAGCCCGGTCCGGGTCGCGGCCGAACCTGGGGCAGGCTCAGCCGCGAGACAGGATTTGCGGGACAAAAACAAAGGCCCCGAACGGGGCCTTGGTCATTGGTACCGGTGAGAGGACTCGAACCTCCACTGTGTCACCACAAGCGGATTTTGAGTCCCGGTCGATCCGGTTTTGAAATCAGCGGTGTAACGCCAGACGTGCACCGCAAACCCTGCCGATTCCGTCCCTTGCGGCCCTTGTGCCAGCTAGAGGCTGCTGCGATTGCGGTGCAAATTTCAGCGGGTCGGCGTGGACTTCGCGCCGCGGCGATTGCGCACGTAGTGCTCGGTCATGGTGACCGACGAATGCCCCAGCTGCTTCTGTGCCTCGCGAATGTCGGCGGATGAATCAGCCTTGTCGGTACCGGCCTTGGCGCGCAGGTCGCGGAGTTGGAAGTCGTCCGGGTCGATGCCGGCGCTGTTGCAGGTGTCCCGGAACGCGCGGCGTAGGCGGTCATACGTCCACGGCTGGCCGTCGTCGCCCACGATCAGCCGGGTGGCGTGCACAACGTAGCCGGCCTTCCGCGTGGCGATCCGTTCGACCAGTTGCGCCAGGTCGCCGCTGAGCTCGATTCGCCGCTTCGTGCCGGTCTTGCCCTGCTTGACGTGAAGGAAGCCGTCGCGCATGTCGCGCTGGTCCATCCTGAGCGTATCGGCCACGCGCTGGCCGGTCAGATAGGCCAAGTCCATCGCGTCGCGCAGCGGGCCGCTGGCGAGCCTCCAGACCGCCGCGAACACGTCATCCTCGACGTAGACGTCCCGTCCCGTCTCCCGGTTGCCCTTGATGCCGGCGCAGGGGTTGGCCAGGGACGTGTAGCCTTCACCGCGGGCCCAGTTCCAGATGTGCGACAGCAGCGCCTTTTCCCGGTTCGCGCGGATCTTCGCCTTCGCGCTGCGCCACGCTAGGTACTGGCGCACGTGCTGCGGCTCGATCGCCTCCAGCGGGCAGGGCGGATCGTCGAAGAACGCGATCAACTGCTTCAATTCCTTCGCGTTGTCCAGTTGCGTCCGCGGGGCTTTCGTCGGGATGACGATGGCGCGATACCTGTCGGCGACATAGCGAAACGTGATGATGGCCGCGGGCTTCTCGCTGCCGGCGCGCTCGATCTCCGCCCAGCGCTTGACGGCCAGGCCGTAATCGCTCCCCAGCGCCTCCTCGCGTCGCGGGCTGCCGCCGTGATCGTAGTAGTAGAACAGTCGACCAGATCGCTGCTTGCGCACGCGCAGGCGGGGAATGGCTTCCGGACGGGTTGGCTTGCGTCCCATGCTCAAGCGGCCTTGTTGGGCTTCCACGACGCATCAGCTTGCGCCTGATCTGGTTCGCCTTCAACCGCTGCCCGGGTCACCACGGGCCAGCCGTGGGCGTCGACGTAATGCCGGATGCCGTTTTTTATGAAGAACGAGACCTGGCCGGCCTTGAACTTGCAGCGGGTCAGATCAGCGATCTCTTCGCGGGTGAGGACTAGGCTCATGCTGCTGTCGCCTCCGCGTAGGCCTTCTGGATCCGCTGGAACTGCTCGGCATCGCCGCCCTTGTCCGGGTGGTGCTGGGAACGCAGGCGCCGATAGGCCGCCTCGATATCTAGGCTTGATGCTGAGCGATCGACGCCCAGCACATCGCTCCAGTGCACCGCGCTCTCGTGCTCGATGGCTGTAAAGCCGGTGAATGCCCGGTTCAGGATCTCGGCGCCGCCGTGACGCTCAATCGCGCGCATGGCGTCCAGGGTGGCTGCGATGGCTGCGAGGTTGTCGGCGACGCGGCCCCAGCTGAAGCCGGCGGTTTTCTTCGGGGTGCGGGCGCGGAGGTGGTTACCCACGGGCGGGCCCCTGTAGCGCGGCGGTGAGCTTGTCGGCCCAACCATGCAGTAAGTGATCATCCTGCTCGGCGACGTTTCGCATTTCCGCAATCACCTCGCGCACCTCCACCATATCCACCGACTGCGCGGGCTGGGTGAGGTGGGCGTCGATGGCGTCGGCCATGGCTAGGTGACTTTTTACGCCAACGTCATACCCGGAAATGCGGAACTCATCTTCTCGGCGCCGATGCCAGTCTCGCACCTGATCCAGTGTCACGCTCATGCTTTCGTCCTCGTGGTGGGTGCTGCGGTGACCGCCTCGGCAATACCGGCGTAGCCCTTTTCCTGCGCCGCTGCACGCCAACGATCGAACATGGCAATGCGCCAGTCAGGCTCCACCTGCGCCGCCTGTGCTGGCGGGTGAGCGAATAGCGGCACAGGATGATGTTCGTTTCCGACCCTGCCGGTCATAATCATCGGTCGGCCGTCGAAATAGGCTATCTGCCCATTCGGCGTAAGCGAGCACCAAGCCAGCGGTACCGTACTCTCGGCCGCCTTGATGCGCTCTGCGTAGGCGTCGAGCATGTCCGCCGCATCATCTACCTGGGAAAGCAGCGCAGTGCCAGCACGCAACGTGCTCGCCATATCCTTGAGCTGACCCATCGAATACTCACTCATGGCGTTCTCCTTTCGCGAAGTTGGTGAGGGCGGCGCGCACTATCTCAATCGGCACGCTGGCGCAATACGTGGGGAGCTGGCGAATGAACTCGAGGCATTCCGCATCGCTCACCACGACAGGTCGTGCGGGGGGCCTCTGCTCATCCGTCCAAGCCCTCTCGCGGAGCTGGGTTTCGGGCTGGGGGAAGTTGGGGATGGGGATGCGGGTCATGACTGCACGTCCCGCGCTTTCTTCATGCGCTTGATGGCGCCGCACAGAGCCGCATTGCTTCGTGCCAAGTGTTCCGCCTGGCTGCGGTGATAGTCGCGCTGGCGCCGCGCCTCGGCCAGATCGCGCTCCAGCCTCTCGCGATCCTTGCAGGACAGTTCCATTGCATCGGCGATGCGCTGAAGGCTGCCGGCATTGATGTGCTCGACCGACGTGTTGCTGGTCCAATGGTTTCTTGATGAATCGCGAAAGTCGCTCATCCCTCAATCCTCTTCGTGGTTCGGGTCATGCCGCCACTTCCTCGCCGCCCCCGAACCCATTCAGCGCCGGCTGGTCCGGATCGGCCTGCACCTGGTCCGTACCGCCGTAGAACTCGCCGGCGCCAGCCACGATCAGCAGCACCACACTGCCGGCGGCGTCGAACAGGTTGTGGCGCTGCGCGTCGGACTTCGGCAGCGTGACCACGGCCTTGATGGCCTCCTTGACCGTGACGCTTTCCACGGTGGCGACGATGGTCGGGCGGTTCGCGCTGGCGATGATCTCGACCGCGGCGCGGATGTTTTCCTGCACGCGCTGCTGCACGCGATAAATCACATCCTGCTGCTGGTTCTCCGGCATCTTCTGCCAGACGTCCGGCGCGGATTTGAACTCGTCGATCAGGCAGGCCATGAGATCGCCAAGCATGGTGTCGGCGGCGATCAGGGCCGGGGCAGGGATCTCGGTTTCTGCGGTGTCGATACGCTTGTTCATGCGGTGGTGCTCCAGTCGTGGAATGGGTGCCGGTTACGTCATCCGGCGTCGATGCGTGATCCTCAGCCTCCCCGGAACGCGCCGGTTCTTGGCGTCGGCGCAGAGCGACCGGCTCTTGCATCAGGGTTCGGTCACTCCGCGCCAACGATCTCCGTCGCGCGCTTCTGGTACAGCTCGATCAGCGACCCGTGCTCGCTCACCGGCAGCATGTTGATGAGGTCGCAGGCGGCGTCCAGCGCGTCGCGCGTCGTCGCGTTGGCGAGGGCGTCGTGCACTTCCTTCGCCGTGAAATCGGGGCTGGTGGCTACGCGTTGCGGCTCGTCGCCGGCGGGATGCTCGTCGTGCGTCTCGACGCGGTAGTCGCCGTCGATGACCAGGGCGTTGTGCTGCGGCACGCCGGCATCAGCCTGTTCGTCCAGGCCCACGGCGCGCTGAATCTCGATGCTGACCGGCAGGTACTTGAACAACTGGCGGATGACGGTCTTCTTCGCCATCTCGTCGAAGTGGTTCGTCCACGGGCTGTCGACCGGCTTGTTGTACTTCGAGGCCGCCTTCACCGCCGCCTGGTAGCCCTGGCTGCCGTCGCGGGTCTGCTCGACCTTCGCCCGACTCATGACCTCGAACTGCACGCCGCCGCCGACCAGCTTGGCGACCGCGTAGACATGCGTCATCTCACCGGGGTCGGTGCCTTCGTGCGGGACGTGCTCCATCACTTCGTCCAGGCCGTAGGAATAGCTGAACTTGTCCTTCGCGTAGACGATGCGGGCGGACAAGCTGACGATCTGGCCGGAGCGGCGGGCGAGGTCGATCATGCCGCGGTAGCCGATGATCAGCTGCACCTCGGTGCCGACGACGCCCCACTGGCCGTTATCCAGCTTGCCGCGCTTGTCGAACGGGATCAGGTAGGCGTGGCCGAGCGCGCCGCCCGGCTCCAGGCCCAGCGCGGCGACCTGCATGATCGCGCCAAGGAAGCTGGTCTGGTCGCACTGCGCCAGCTTCGGCACCTTGCGGATCTCAGTCAGCGCGATGCGCGCCAGCCGGTCGGCGGTCATGTGCTTCGGGAGGGCCAGCGCCATCTGCGCCTTGATCTTCGGATCGGTCAGCAGGTGGGCCAGGGTCTTGTGTTCGGGCTGCTGCGCCGCAACCGCGGTGGTGCCGCTGCTGCGGTTCTGCATTTCCTGCTTGAGGGTGGATTGTTGTGCCATGGTGCGATTGCTCCGGTTATAAAACGGGTTATTTTTTGAGGTTGAAAACGCGAATTCCGTCCGAGCGAGGCTTCCAGGTGGCGATCGCGATGCCGCCTGCGGTGAGCGTCGTGGCGTCGCGCATCCAGCCTTTGACCTTGAATTCCTCCACAGCCTTCTGCGCCTCCAGCAACTTGATGCGCTGGCGCAGGGCATGCAGCTCGCTCATCGACAGCTGGGTTTCGGTGTCGGCCTCGACGGCGCGACCGGTGCCGCGCGGGTACAGGCGCAGCAGATCATCGACGTTGACCGGCGGCGGTGGCCGGCGCAGCAGGACGTGGTATTTCCAGAACCGCTCCGCCTGCCGGCGAATCTCGGCGATCAGCTCGTCGTCGCGATGCACTTCGTAAATGCGGTGATCATCGAAGCCGATCAGCGCCTGCACGTAGCAGAGCTGGCGGCCGGTGATGCCCAGACCCCACATCGCCTGCGCCGTGACGTACAGCGGCGGCTCCTCGCCCGCGTCGGGATCACCCCAGCCGTTGACCGCGTTCGGGTGGACCGTCTTGGTTTCCAGACTTGCGCCATTCTCGACTTCACCGTCGAGTTCTGCCTTCGCCCACGGGAACTCGGCGTCGGTGTACTGCTTGTTCGTGCGGACGATCTGTAGCCCGGTCTTGCGCGTGAACTTCTTCGCCGCCCACGGCTCCAGGTCGCGGCGATCTTCGAAGAACTCCGCCTTCTCCGGTGTCAACTCGTCCTGCAGCTCGTTGACGATCAGCAGGTATTCGTCCAGCGGCGTGCGGAACGGCGACAAGCCGAGGATGCCGGCGATGTTGCCGCCGCCGACGTAACCGCGGGTCGGGTTCAGGGGGGCGAGCTGGGCGTTCATGCGGTCACGCGCTCCCAGATCTCGTTGAGGCGGTCGACCTGCTTCCGCGTGGGCATCTTTCCTCGCCCCATCTGCTGGTCGAGGGAGTCGATGAACCCGCGCTCCCAGTCGGACAGCTTGCCCTCGCGCTTCTCGCAGTCGGCGATCATCCGGGCGTACTCGTCGGACCATTGCTCGCTCATGCCCGCACCGCCCGCTTCGTGCGGTTCACCGTCACGGCCTTGGCACTCCGGTCGTCATCGTTGGCCAGCGCGGCAGCGAGGTCATCGATCGCGGCATCGACGTTTCCGCCATCGTTCCGCGCCGATACCACGGCTTCCGCCGCCTCGCGCAGCCCAAGGTTTGCCAGCCGGTCGGCCTCGGCCTTCTTCGCCGCCGCCTCGCGCTCGCGCTTGAGCTGCGCCGCCTGCTCGTCCAGCTTCCGCTGCGCCTCGGCCTGGCGCTCGCGCTCGGCCTGCAGGGCGGCTTGTTCCTGCTCCCGGCGCGCGCGGTCGGCGGCCTCCTGCGCCTCACGCTCGGCCCGGGCGGCCTCGTCCCGCGCCGCCTGCTCAGCCTCACGCTGGGCGCGTTCCTCGGCGGCGAGCCGGTCACGCTCGACCTGGGCCAGCCGATCAGCTTCCGCACGCTCCGCCGCGGCCTTCCGCTCATCCGCCAGCCGGCGCTCCTCCGCTTCCCGCTGCAGCCGCTCGTTCTCGGCGCGGATGCGGGCCAGCTCCTCGCGCTCGGCTGCGATGCGCTTCTGCTCGGCCTCGTGGGCGACCTGGTCGATGTACAGCAGGTTGACTCTGGAAATCGCAGCATCGAGCGCGTCGCGCGCGGCAAGGAAGTGTTCGCCGAATTCGTCCTCGTCGAGCACCGTTTTCTGCAGCTTGGCCAGCTGCCCGGCGATGATCACGGACGGCTTGCCGACCAGCGAGCCGGGGACGTCGCGGATGGCCTGGATCTTCTTCTGGATCGCCTCGACGCGCAGGCGCTCGGCTTCGAGCTTTTCCAGGCGCTCGGACTCCGCCCGGGCTTCCTCGGCCTTGATCTGCACGTCGATCGGCTCTTCCAGCGCGACCAGCTCGGCGGTGATCCGCTTGGCCTCGGCGTCGATCAGCCGGCAGCGCTCCAGCGCCGGTGCCTTGATCTCGACGCGCTTCTTCTCCAGCCCGGTGCGCAGACCACGCAGCTCGGCGCGAGCTTCCTTCGCGGCGCGCATTTCCTTCGGCACGGTGACGTCGTACACGACGCCGGCGTGACGCTGGCGCAGGTCGGCCAGGGCCGCAGCGGTTTCGGTGTATTCCGCGATCGGCGTGAGGTTGCTGCCGGCGGTCTTTTCGGTGTTGCTTTCCATGTCGAATCCCTTGCCGGCGCGATGGCCGGCTCTGTTGAAAGTGGTCAGGCGACGACGCGCACGCGCGGTTTGACGCGCAGATGCGGCTTGATCGGCTGGCGGTGGTGACCGGCGCCGAAGAACTTCGCGGCCCATTGGGCGCGGCGCTCGTCGTTGCTGCGCGGGCGAATCGACTCGACCGTGCGGGTGTGCATCAGCGACGTGTTCACCGGAGCACCATCTTCGACACGACGCCCGGCTTGCTCTCGTCGCGCACGTAGCGATAGCCCTTCTTGTTCGGCAGCCAGCGTGCCGAGGGGCGGTGATACACGCGCTTGCCGTTGACGTAGTAGCCGCGACGCTGAACCTTGATGCGGGCGCGATTACTGTTCGGCTCCGCCAACTTGATCGGCGACGCCTTGATGAGGCTCATTGCTACGGCCCAAAACGCTGCAAGCTTGTTCATGCGATTTCCTCGGAATAGGTGCCACGCACAGCGGGATCAGCAGGCGAGGGGTCGTCCTGTCCGCTGCGCGTGGCGGTTGAAGAGGTGCTGACCGCAGCACGATCCAGGGGGTGATCTACCGGAAGGAGTGCCGGCGCTGCGGTCAGCGTTGAAGTGGTGCGCTCGGCGTAATGGCGGCGCGGCGCGTGATGGTTCGCGAGCATGCGTTCCAGCTCGGCGGTCAGCTCCGGAAGCGGGAGGGTGGCGAATTCGGTCAGGTCGGTCACGACTTGGCCTCGCGGGCGGCGAGCATGGCGTCGGCGGCTGCATAGGCGTAATCCGCCGCGTACTTGGGATCAGATCCCAAGGCAGTCCCGCACGCTTGCGCAATAACACCCTGCATCGCCTTCGCCGCGAAGTAATCGCGCAGGGTCATGCCTTGGGTTTTCCCCAACGCCGCAACATGCCGATCCTCAAGGTCCTTCGGGATGATGTAGTAATTCGTCGCTGGGAACGCCGGTCCACCATCTTTGATCCGCTCGCTCATGCCACATTCCTCCACGCCTGCACCACCTGATTCGCCGCCACCTCGCAACCCACCGCCGCCTCGATCAGCCGCAGCGCATGCCGCGATGCCGCGCAGACCTGCCGTAGGTGCGCATATGCCTGCGGGTCACGCCGACGACGCTGCCGGGCATAGCGCAGCCTCAGCAGCGGGTCGCGGTAGCCGTCGGCGATGTAGCCGGAGCCGTCGCAGAGGCTGCAGGTCGCGGAGGTGCACAGCTCGGGCTGCCAGTGGTCGCGGTCGATGGCGCCGCAGCCACCGCAGCGCGGGCAGGTGGCGAGGCCGGACCCATCGGGGTGGTGGGGCAGGCCGCGGTCGGCGCGGCTCGGGTAGCTGTCGCGGACGCGGCGACGCTGGGTGTTCCAGTTGGCGCGGTTCATGACGCGCTCCTGACGTTGGCGAGAGCGGCCTTTTGGGCCACCATCGCGGCCTCGCACTCGCGCCTAGCAAAGTGATTTGAAGCTACGCCCCGCGCCTTGCCCAGTTCCTCGAAGGCCTCGACGGCGCGCTCGGCCGCCTCGATCAGCTCGGCCACGGCTGCGCAATCAATCGCCTGCGCCGTAGCGTTTGGGTCGATGGTCCGAAAGTCGGCGATGCAGTTGTGCGTGTGCACCTTCTGTACCTTCACGCCATCGCTGCCGGTGAAGCTGATGAGCCATGCCGTGGTGTTCATGCCTTACTCCGTGCGTTTTTCACAACCACGCGAGCGGTGTCGTATGCCTGCGCGAACTTGGGAAACTCAAGCCCGAGGCGGCGGAACTCCCGGTCTAGTTCGTCGAGCTTTTTGCTAACGGCCGCATCAACATCGGCTTGCTTGATGGTCTTTCGCTGCTTGCGCGGAGCAAGCGGAAAGAAACGCAAAGCGGCCTTTCGCGCCTCTTGGGCCCGGATCACCGCCAGCACATCCACCGGCCGCGTCATGACAGCCTCCAGATCGCATCGAGAAAGCGCGTGCCGGCGTCGGTGCACAGCCACAGCGCACCGAGCATCGCGGCCAGCCAGAGCGCCGCAACGGCTGCCAGCTGCCGCCCGGTCAGCGCTGGCGGCACGTCGTCGGCCGGCGCGCAGAAGTTGGCCGGCTCGGGCTGCCGGACGCGATCGAGCATGGCGTCGACCTGCAGGGCGGCTGTCGTGCGCTCCAGGCGATCGCGCTCGGCGTCCAGTTCGCGCTGCTCCAGGCGGTAGCGCAGGATGGCGCGCTGGGCCAGAGTGGCGCCGATGTGGGGGGTGGGCTGGGTGGTCATGCCCCACCCCGCTTGCTGCGCTTGGTGGGCGCCAGTTCGGCGAGCCGATCTTTCACCTCGGCCTCGACAGGATCGCAGCCGGCGCCGACGGCGAAATCTCCGGTCGCGTGCAACAGGCTGTTGACCCGCCCAAGGCGTGCGTACAGCGCCTCCATCTCCTTGCTCAGCTCCGCGTTATCACCCTCCAGCTCGCGGATGCGGCCTTCCATGCCGCGGTAGTCGCGCGGCGCGACCTGGGCATGGTCGGTGAACTGCGACAGCGCCTGCTCAAGCCGGGACTGCGCCGGCGCACATTGTTCCGACAGCACGCGCGAGTTCGCGAGGTATTCGGCCGATGCCTCGCGCAGCTCGGTGATGGCGTCCGTCCAGGCGGTCAGGACGTTGATGGAGGCGCTCATGCGGACACCTGCTTGACCGAATCGCGCAGCATCGCGGCGTGGTCGGGGTCAATGGCGGCGTCGCGGCGGGCGATGGCTTCGACTGCAGACAGCTCACGCTGCAGCTCGGCGATCAGCTGCTGGGCTTCGGCGGGCGACATCGCGATCTTCTGGCCGGGCGCCAGCTCGACCCAGATGTCCTGGTCGCCGTGGATGCGGTAGGCGCGCGAAGCTTTTTCGGAGGTGTGCTGAGTGAGGATGTACATCGCTCAGCCCTCCCGCGCCGCGAGGCACTTCGTGGCGCCTTCGGTCAGCGCGTCGGCCAGCTCGATGGCTTGCTCGGGGGTGAGCACAAGCTCGGTGGCCTGCACCGCGTCGTTGTACGTGCCCAGAATGACGGTGCTGGCGGTCGCCTTGACGTCGGCGTGCAGCTCGTCGTGGATCTGGATGGGGCTGGATGCCCAGAGGATGTCCATGTGTCTCTCCCGTGCCGTGGTGGCGCAGAGAAAGGATCACATATCGTGTTTTATTCTGTCAACACATTTCGTGATTTATTTGCATGATGACGAAAAAAAGCCCGCCGGAGCGGGCTTGGTGGTGGCAGATGGCGCGCCGATCAGTGCCCTGGTGCGAACGGATCCTTGGTGCCTTCCTTGCCCGTGTACGGGTTCACGTTCGGCTTGCTCGACCAGTTGTCGACCTTCGTGCGGTTCGGCGCGGTCTGAACGTGGGGAGCCACGTAGGTGCCTGACTTCGTGACGTAGCCGCGGTGGTACGACGTGGTGCTCTTGTACGCCTTTGGTGTGTAGCTGCGCGCCGATGGCGCGCGGTAGCCGCGCGGGAAGGCGGCTGCGATCAGTGGCAAGCACGCGGCGGCAAGCAAAAGCATGGTAACGGTTCGTTTCATGGCTCTCTCCTTTTCACCATTAATCGCAGTCGCCCGACGCTTCGGAGACTGCGTTTTCAAGATCATCATGTGCGTCGCGCACATCTCGGAACTGCCTGTCGCAACTATCGGTGTAGTCGTGCGCAGACGCGCACCGTGCGAGATCGCGTGATGTCGACTCCAGTTGGCTTGCCGCTTCACACACAGCTTCGCACTTATGGGAATTGCTGCTGCAGCTTGATCGCATGGCGCGAGCCATCATCAATACTTGCGCGCGGTCAGTTGGAGATAGCCTGTCCAGGCTGCGCTGCCCGGTCACTACCTGCTGGTACAACTCCACCGCGTGCCGCGTGTTGTCGACCTGCGCCGTCGCCGGCTGCCACGACCAAAGCAACGCCACCGTGATGGCCGCAATCCATCTCCCTGGCTTTCTGTGCATCATTCATCCCCCAAATCCCCTGGTGGCGATCACCCACGCGCCGACTTGCGCCTTGCTTCGAGCAAGCCCGAGGCGAAGATCGCCGGACGCTCGCTCGTCGCTGCCTTGGTGTGCACGAGGTCCTTGACGATCGTCAGCTTAGGCTTTGCTCCCTCGACGGGCCCGAACTCCCTCTCTAGGAGCGCCATGAGTCGGCGCACCTTTATTTCCTCGCTCATTTTCCCTCGCCCCCTGTGGCGATAAGTCAGCGTGACGGATCACTAGGTTGTAGACCTCGGGATCCTCGTAGGCATCATCCATGCCAAGCCACAATTCATAGGCTCGGACGAACTCTTCCGGGCACTTCTCGAGGTCGTAGCCGCCGGCACTTTTGTGTCGCAAGTTCAATGCCGCGCCTGCTTTACGGACTATCTCCGGGTCGAGTTTCAGGGGGTGAGAATGGCCTGGAGCCTCACCAAATAGCTCACCAACCGGGACACCAATGGCGCGCGCAATGATCGGGATCTCGGCAAGCGCCGGCTCGCGCAAGCCGGATTCGTAGTTACCGATCCTGCTTTGCCCCGACCAGCCGCAGGCGAGGGCGAGTCCCTCCTGGCTGAGCTTGGCCGCTTTGCGAAGGCGCTTTAGGTTGGCAGCAAATTCCATGGCGCTATTGATTCACGAGCCGTGATGGCCGTCTAACACGAATGGTGTTGACTCAAACAACACGAAGCGTGATGATCGGCACCCATGAACGCACTCGACAAAGCAATCGACCATGCCGGCGGTGTTACCGCGCTCGCGGAAAAACTCGGCGTGCGTCAATCCGTGGTGAGCAACTGGAGGACACGAGGGGCTTCGCCACGCGTCCCCGCCGCTCGATGCATCGCCATCGAGCAAGCCACCGGCGGCGCGGTGACGCGCCACGACCTGCGGCCCGACGTGTTCGGCGAACCCACCAAGCAAGAGGTGGCTTGAGTCATGGGTGCGAGTTTTCAGCGTGCTGGTCACGGCAAAAAAATTTGCCTGATCCGTCTGATAACGGCTGATAACACATCGTATCGGGGATTCTCATGCAGCAACTGAGCCTCAGTCTGGAACCCGGCCTGGCCCAGCGGTACCGCGACATGCGCGAGTGTTTTGCCGCCTGCGTGTACCAGCGTGGGTTGGGCCGGGTGGCGGCAGCGTGCGACGTGGCGCCATCCAACCTCAGCACGATGTTGAGTGGAGAGCGCAACCTCGATTCGTCGCTGATCGAGAAGTACATGACCGAGTTCGGCGACACCACGCCAGCCCTGTACTGGGCGGCTCGTCACCTGCAGGACTCCGCGACGCTCAGGCAGCAGGCCATTGCCGCCATCCCTGATCTTGTCGCCCAGTTGCAACGGCTGGTGAAGGAGGCTGCATGAACACCACCATCGACCTACGCGCGCACGATGCGGCCGAGCACGGCCTGACGATCGAACAGCGCTTGCGTGAACCCCTGTTCGACCTGCAGCTCGCCCAGCGCGTGCGCGATGCGATGCGCAAGCAGGGCATGCGGGTGCCGCTCACCGAGGACGAGGCGTTCGCCGAGGCTGAGCGGCGCATGCGGGGATCCCAGCCATGAACCAACTCGCGATTGATACACAGACCGCGCGTGAAGGCGACATCCTCGAATGGGTGCTGGTCGACGAGAACTACGAGCCCGTCATCCGCGACCTGACGCGGCGGGAGGCACGCGAACTGAAGCGCGAGTGCGGAGGGCACGTCTGCAAAGTCGTGCTCGCGCACTGATGATCCGCTTCCGTCGCCGCGCCTACCGCGACCAGCCCATTCATCGGCCGGCGCCGTATGGCTTCATTGCCGAGCAGCATGCCGCCTGGCTGGATGCGATCTGCGCGCTGCAGAGGTTCCGGATGGGTGCGGGGCGGAGGGAGTCGGCGTGATGCAACCACTCGTTCCGGCCGGCGTCGATCTGCGCGACTTCGCGTTTATGCCGGTGGATGTGCAGCGCCTGCTGACGTCCGAAACGTGGGTGCTTGGCAACGGCGACGAGCGCGCCGCGGCAATGACGCTGTGGTTGGTGAGCTGGCACCAGGTACCCGCCGGCTCACTGCCGGACAACGACCGCATGCTGTCGCACCTGTCGCAGGCCAAGAGCTGGACGAAGATCAAGGCGCACGTCATGCGCGGCTGGCTGTTGGCCGACGACGGGCGCTACTACCACCCCGTGGTGGCTGAGAAGGCGCTGGAGGCGTGGCTGGAGAAGCTGGCGCAGCGCCTGAGCAGTGGCGCCGGCAACGCCAAGCGATGGGGGGCGGAGTTCGATCCCGCGCCGATTGAAGTGGAAATGATCCAGACACGCGCACTCCTGGCGGCACTCAATCCGCAATCCCGACAGCTATCCAAGCGGCGGTTATCGGGAGTCCCGTCGGGATCAAAAGATAATCCCGGTGGGAATCCAAAAAGCATCCCGTCGGGAGTCCCGTCGGGATCGCAAGAGACAGGGACAGGGACAGGGAATAAAGATCAAAAGCAAGAACCCGCTCCGCACGCGCCTTCTTCGCCAGACACTCCCGCGACCCCACCGCCCACCACCGACGCAGGGCGCGCCTGCCTTCTGCTCCGGCAAGCCGGTTGCGCTCGGGTCAACCCCAGCAATCCCGACCTGCTCGCCGCACTCGCCGAGGGCGTGACGCCGGAAGCGATCCGCGACACCTACGCCGAGAAGCCCAACGCCACGAACCCGTTCGCCTGGGCGATCACGACGGCCAGAGCACGCCACGCCGAAGGCCCGAAGCCGATCAGCACCGGACCGCCACGCGTCAACGGCACGCCGCGAATCAGCGCAACGATGCAAGTGCTCCAAGACCTCGAGGACGCGAAGAATGGAAAACTGGATCACCCGGGAAATCAGCTCCGGATTGCAGAAGCTGGTGCTGCTGAATCTTGACCACGCTCCGGCCTACGACGTGCTGAGCCGCGGCACGCTGCCGGCGTGGATCGAAGCCATCACCGCGGGACGAGCGCTGGACGAGGATCGCGATGCACCGCGACTGCGCGAGGCGTTCCGCCGCCTGATGGCGAATTGCACGCGCTGGCCGACACCGCGCGAATTGCTCGACGCGATGCCGGCACTACCCAGCGCGCCGCCGGTCGCGCGGATCGACAGCGACGACAACCGCCGTCGTGGCCTGGAGCATCTCGCGGACATCGCCAAGCGCATGGGCTGGGATCACAAGGACGCGGCATGACCACACGGCCCATCCTCCCTCGCATCGTCACCGCGCTCCTGCTGGCGCCGATGGACTCACGACAGCTCACCGCTGCGCTTTCGATCAAGCAGCCTGATGCCTGCCATCGGCTGCTGCAGTTGCACGAGGCGAGCATCGTCCGACGCGTCGGTGTTCGCCGGCAGAGCCGCCGGCCAGCCATCTGCTACGCGCTCACCAGCAAAGGCCGTCGCTGGGCCGAAGAACTGATCGCATGAGCCAGTTAAGTCACCCCCAAAAGGCCACCCCATGAGCACCCAACCCGCCAGCATCGCGCCCGCGCGAACCATCGCCAGCCCAGTCACGCTGGTGCTGCCACCAGCTCTCTCGGCCAACCGCTACTGGCGCCCCGTCAACATCGGCAAGCACATCACCATCGTCCCGACGACCGAGGCCAAGGCGTACCGGCACGAGGTGGCGACGCTGGCCCGCAAGGCTGGCGTGACGATCACACGCGGCCGTGTCTCGCTGACCGTGCGCATGTACCCAGGTCGTCCGCTCGACTGGGCGAAGCGTGCCGCGAAAGACCCGGACGGCTGGGACGACAGCGTGCGCAGCATCGACCTGGACAACGCGCTGAAGGTGCTGTTGGACGCGCTGAAGAACATCGCGTTCGAGGATGACTCGTGGGTGCGCCGGATCGACGCCGAGCGCATGGAGCCCGACGAACACGGCGCCCGCGTGGTCGTGACGATCAGCCCGCTGGTGCGCGAAGCGATCGCGCCAGAGCTACCGCTTTGACGCGGCCAGCTGCTCCAGCGCGTATTGGACAGGGTATGGCGCCGGCTTCGCTGTCGCGGTCCGCGAGGCGAGGTAGCGGCGCATCGTTGATCCGTCGATGCCGAGCAGTCGCGCGCACTCAACCTGCGACAGCCCAGATTTCTCGATCAACGCCCGGAGGTATTCCGGGCGCGGGTCGTGGCGGGAGGCGTCGGGCTTTACCACGCCATTGCTCGGCATTGGCGCGCCTGCAATTCGCGGTCCTCGGCGCGGAGCGCATGTTCTGTGCCGATGGCATCGTAGGCCTCGGCCAGCGAGCCGAAATACTCGGCGCCGTAAGTGGCATCCACGCGGCACCACCGATGCGAGGCATCGGAGAAATGCATCCCGTCAGCCAGAACGGCGCGACGCATCGCGGATGTGCTGAGAGTGTTGCTCATGTCGATCTCCTATCTGCGCCTCGCCGGGTTGGCTGGCATGGATGGACTATAGCGCCGCCTGCACTAGTGCGTCAAGCACTATTTCAGGTAATTGTGCAACGACATGGTTTAGTTATTCGCAAGCCTGTCTCATGGGGCGTGACGATCGCGCCGGGGCTGTTCTGATGCAATCCACGCAACTGCCACCGCACGGCGCCATCCGCCAGACCATCACCGGCATGGAAGGCTACTGCTACCTGTGCCAGCAGCGCGGCGAGCCATTGGCCGAATGTTGGTGGCCGCTCACGCCCGAGTTCTTCCCCGTCAAGCATCGCGGCATGACGCGCGTGCTGCACTTCGAGAAGTTTTGCCGAGCCTGCCAGCGGGAGCGCTCATCGGTGTACGAGGCGCGCTGTCGTGCGCGCAAACAGGCTGCGGCATGACGACGCGCATCGAAACCATCGGCAACGCCACCCTGTACCTCGGCGACTGCCGCGAAATCCTGCCGACCTTGCCCAAGGTGGACGCGGTGATTACTGATCCGCCGTATGGGATCAGGCGCGACGGAAAGCCGCCATCGACGTCTAATCATGGCGGGCACAAGGGTTATGAGTTTCGTGGATGGGATTGCGAGCGCCCCAACAGCGAATTGATGAGTTTGGTGCAGGCGGCTGGCGACGTTTGTGTGGTGTGGGGTGGTAACTACTTCGCCGACATTCTGCCGCCGCGCAGCAAGTGGCTGGTGTGGGACAAGGGGCAGCGAATCGACCAGGCAGATGCAGAGCTTGCATGGACATCACAGGCTGGCGCGCTGCGCGTTTTCACACTGAACCGCGCCGCCATCGCGCAGGACGGAGCTGTTCACCCAACACAGAAGCCCGTCGCACTGATGACGTGGTGCATCATGCAGGCTGCCGATCCAGCGTCAATCGTTGACCCTTTCATGGGCAGTGGTTCGACCGGAGTTGCCGCAATGGGGCTGCGCCGCTCCTTCATCGGCATTGAGCGAGACCCGGCGTATTTCGACATCGCCTGTCGCCGCATCGAGGACGCGCAACGCCAAGGGAGGCTGCTGGCATGAGAACCCGCCCACCCCGCGAAACCATCGCCCCCAAGCTCCTGCCCCACCTCGCCGAACCCATCGATGCCTACACCCTCGCCGAACGCGTCGGAACCACGTTCACGGGCTGCGAGTCGGCGCTGCGGGCCATGCACCGCCGCGGGCTGGTGCGGAAGATCGTGCGGCGGAAGGGTAGGCAGTTTCTGGCGCACAAATGGGTGCGGGTATGAACTCAGAGTTGGCAAATCGGTACTTCGATTACGACCGCGAAACGGGAGTTCTACTATGGAGAATCCACAAGTCGAATCATCATGGGAAGATTGGATCAGTAGCTGGTTCAATCAGCGAGCGCGGCTACTGGCGCGTGAAAGTCGATGGCCGTAGCTACATGGTTCACCGCATCATCTGGTTGATGGTGAATGGCGTGTTCCCGAAAGAGATCGACCACATCAATGGGATTCGGACTGACAACCGCTTGTGCAATCTGCGCGAGGCTAGCCGAAGCCAGAACTGTGCGAACAAGCGCACTCCATCCACCAATACGTCAGGCTTCAAGGGCGTCAGCAAGAGCCAGAATCGGTGGTGCGCGCAGATCAAGGTTCATGGCAGATATCGACACCTTGGAAGTCACGCAAGCCCAGAGGATGCCGCCAAGGCGTATGCCAAAGCAGCGGTGAAATTCTTCGGGGAGTTCGCGCGGCCATGACCGAGCCCATGACCTGCGACGAGTGCATCCACTTCCGACGCGACGCAATCAATCCGGCGGCGGGGCTTGGCTTCTGCCCGTTGCGCAAGATCGCGCAGTATCCGATGGCGCCGCATTACTGCAGGCAGAGGGAGGTGGAGGATGGTGCGGAGCGAGGCGGTTTGCGTGACTGAGCCGACCTGTCGCAACGCGAGCCGCCGCGGCAAGACCGCCGGCATCCCGTTCCGGCAGGCGCGCGAACCGAAGCCCATTGCGCAACTGTCCGCCGCCACGATCGAGCGTATTGCACTGCTGGTGCAATCCCGTGTCGCCCGCGTCGCCCGCGCCCGCAGCTGCTGCTGCTACGTGTTCGTGCGCGATGGACAGGTCTACGTGCTGAGCGAGGAGCTGGCATCTGCCCACCCTTGGGCGGTGCAGCACACGGCCGAGTGGGTGGGCTGCTACGGCGGCATGCCTGACCTGGCTGGGCTGGCCGACGACCTGCGCGAGATGCTTCCCTGCCGTTGACGCCTTGGCCTGTTCCTGCACTGTCGCGTGCATGGGCATCCGAGAATCCGACCGCATCACCGCCGGCCTGCGCTACGTCGCCGAGGAGGTGAGCGTGCACCGCGACGATTTCCGTCGTGACCAGCACCCGGGCGGCTCTGCACTGCTCGAAGGCTGCGAGAGCCTGGGTTACGTGCAGCGCGGCGACGGTGAGAGCGGCGATCGCTACGCCATGACCGCGGCCGGGTTGCGTCGGCTGGCGCATGCGGAGCCGGCGCCCTCTGCGGAGGACTGAGCTTGAGCGCGCCACGCAAGCACGACCGCGAGGCATTGGTACCGGTCATCTGCGCGCGGCTGGCGACTGGCGAGCCGATGACGGTGGTCTGTCGTGACATCGGCGTGCCAGTGAAGACCGTCAACGATTGGCGGCTGCAGGATGAGGGGATTCGCGAGCAGTTCCATGCGGCACGAGATGACGGTTACGACGCGATCGCGCACCGCACTCGCGCCACGGCGCGCGGCAAGGGGGAAAGCAAGGGCGGCGATAGCACCGGTGACGTGCAGCGCGACAAGCTCATCATCGACACTGACCTGAAGCTCCTGGCCAAGTGGGACCCGCGCCGCTACGGCGACAAGGTGCAGCTGGCCAACGGCGACGGCACGAATCTGCCGGCGCCGCAGTTCATCATCCAGCCCGTCGCGACGAAGGCGGCCGAATGAACGCCGCGCCGGCCAACCTCGCGCCGCAAGTGCCGTTGCAGATGCCGGCGAAGTTGCTTCCGCTCCTTGAGCCGCGCCGCTTCAAGATCCTGCACGGTGGCCGCGGTGGCGCGAAGTCGCACACGGTCGCGCAGATCCTGATCATGCTGTCGATGCAGCGCAAGCTGCGCATCCTGTGCGTGCGCGAGGTGCAGAAGTCGCTCAAGCAGTCGTCGATGCAGGTGCTGAAGGACTACATCGAGCGCCTGGGGCTGTCTCCGTACTTCGACATCCTGCTGACCGAGATTCGCTGCCGCACCACGGGCTCGACGTTCGAGTTCTCCGGCCTCAAGGATCACACCGCCGACAGCATCAAGAGCTGGGAAGGCGCGGACATCGTCTGGGTTGAAGAGGCGCACAGCGTCACGGCGCGTTCGTGGAACGTGCTGATCCCGACCATCCGCAAGGCAGGCTCCGAGATCTGGGCGACGTTCAACCCGGACCAGGAAACCGACTACGTCTACGAGCGCTTCATCAAGAACACCGACCCGAACGCGCTGGTGATCAAGATCGGCTGGCAGGACAACCCGTGGTTCGGCGCGGAGATGGAAGACGAGCGCCGCGCGCTGAAGGCCGTCAATGACGACCTGTACAACCACGTCTGGGAAGGTCATTGCCGCTCGCTAGCCGGCCTGCTGTTCAAGCGGAAGTGGTTCAACCGTTACGAGCTGGGCAAGCACCCGGCGCTGAATACCTTCCTCGCCAGCGACTATGCCGGCGGCCAGGACCCGGACCACCCGGAGCGCAAGCCGGACAACACCGAACATGGCTGCGCCGGCCTCGACTGCAACGGCGACCTGTGGTTCATCGACTGGTACACGGGCGAGGGCGAAGACCCGGACGTGTGGATTCAGGGCTGGCTGACGCTGATTCGCCGCAACAAGCCGCTGATGGCGTTCGAAGAGTCGGGCGTGATCCTGCGCACCACGAACGGCAGCATCGTCAAGGCGATGCAGAAAGCCAAGACCTACGTGCAGCGCGTGTCGATCCCGTCCGCCGGCAGCAAAGCATCCCGCGCGCTCGGCTTCGCCATGCTGGCCAGTGCCGGCCAGGTCTGGATTCCGAACACCGAGTGGGGTGATCGGCTGATCAACCAGCTCTGCGCCTTCACCGGTCAGGACGGCCGCGCCGACGACATGGTGGACGTGTGCGGGCTACTGGCGCGCGGCATCGACCAGATGCCTGAAGCCGCACAGCCGCCACCACCGCCAGCACCCGAACCCAAACCCTTCACCGATGACTGGTTCGCCGCCCGCGACAACGCGGACAAGCGGACTGCCGTCGATCGCGACCGTTACTACAGGTGACCACGATGCCCATGGACCCCACGCAAGCCGCACCTGTCGCCGATCCGTTGGCTGCGGCTGTCGTCGCACCTGACCCCGCCGAGAAGCAGAAGGCCGAGGCCAAGGAAGCGGCGGACGTCAAGCGCTGGTTCGACCGCGTCAAAGCCGCCCGCAAGTTCGACGAGCCGGCGCGCGAGCAGTACGCGAAGGATCGGCGTTACGCCCGCGGAGACTCCGGTTTCGAGGTTGACGCGAACCTGATCGGCACGTACATCGACATCCTGGAATCGTTCCTCTACGCCCGCGACCCGGATGTGGACGTGCGGCCGTCGCCGTCGTCGGAGCCGCCGACGCTGGAGGCGATGCGCGACGCTGCCGAGGATTACGTGGGCGACCTGCCGGACATTCAGCAGGCGCATGACCAGGCGTTCGCGGCGGTGCTGCAGGACAGCGGCGGCGACCAGCAGGCCGCGGCGCTGGCAGGGAAGCAGGCGGCCGAGGGGATCAAGGAGCAGCTGATCCAGGAGCAGTACGAAAAGCTCCGCAAGCGCTACCAGCGCCGCCAGCGCGACACCAAAGCCTTCGCCGAGACGCTGGAAATCATCGTGTCGCGGCTGTGGAAGGACGCCCGCCTGAAGGCCCGCGGCATCCGCTGGGTGCGTTCGGCGCTCACCATCGGCCTGGGCGTGCTCAAGGTCAGCTGGCAGGAGCGCACGGCACCGAGCCCGGAGACGGTGACCGCGATCAACGACCTGCAGGCGAACATCCAGCGCGCGGCGCGCATGCGGCAGGACCTTGATGAGGCGCAGGGCGCGGAAGAGGACGCCAAGCGCGCCGAGTACGAGCGGCAGCTGGAGACACTGCGCAACCAGTCCGAGCAGGTGGTGGCGCGTGGGCTCGCTATCGACCTGGTGCCGGCCGAGGATTTCCAGGTCGCCCCCGGCTACACGATCGCCGATCACGTCGACGCGCCGTGGAACAGCCACCGCATCCCGAAGCGCTACTGCGACGCGCAGACCGAGTTCGAGCTGCCCGACGAGGTGATGAAGCAGGCGACGCGCTTCGCCGCGCGCAAGCCGGTGATGGTGCAACGCGAGTCGGCCATGGTCGACGGGACGAAAGCCGCCGACGCCGACGCGTACGAGGACACCAACACGTCGATGGAATACAGCTCCGACACCGCGGGCGACTTCGTGATGGTGGAGGAAATCTGGGACTGCGACACGAACAGCGTGCTGACCGGCATTCACGGCGTTAAGAAGTGGGTGAAGCCGGCGTGGAACCCGACCGCGACGACGCGGTTTTACCCGTTCTTCGTGCTCTGCACGTCCGAAGTGGATGGGCAGCGGCACCCGCAGTCGCTGGTCAGCCGCAGCGCAAAACTGGTCGATGACTACAACCGCATCGGCTCCGCCGAAGCCGAGCATCGCCGCCGCAGCCTGCCCGGCATCCTGTTCCACAAGGGACAGGTTGGCCAGGAGGTGATGAACAAGATCAACAGCGCCGCCACGGGCGAGTGGACCGGCGTCGAGACGACGATGCCGAACGTCGACTTGCGCAAAGTGTTCTTCCAGAAACCGTACGCGCCGGTCGATCGCGGCCTGTACGACCGCAGCCGCATCACGCAGGAGCTGGAGCGCATCTGGGGCGTGCAGGAGGCGCTGACCGGCGCGATCAACACCGCCAAGACCGCCACCGAGGCGGATATCCAGCAGAGCGGATTCAAGGCCCGCACCAGTGGCCGGCGCGATGGCATGGAAACCATGCTTGGCGAGATGGCTCAGTACACCGCCGAGCTGGCGCGCGCGCACGTCACCGCCGAGGATGCGCAGGCTATCGCCGGCCCCGATGCGATGTGGCCCGACTACACCGGCCCGGACGATCTGCGCAGCCTGGTCGTCGTGGACATCCGTGCCGGCTCCAGCGGCAAGCCCGACACGATGGCGGAACGGCAGGCGTGGGCGAACCAGTTGCCGCTGCTGCAGAACGGCATCGTGCAGATCGGCCAGCTACGCGGGTCGAATCCCGGCGACATCGCCGACGCGCTGGAGCGGCTGCTGAAGATCACGGCTGAGCGCTCCGGCGACCGCATCGACATCGACAGCCTGATCCCGCAGTCCGGCAACGCGCCGCCGCCGGGCATGCCGGGAGCGATGCCGCCACCGGATCAGCCGGCGCCAGGCGGTCAGCCCGGCCCGCCAAGTCCCGTGCCACCCGGCATGCCGGCGCCCGGCGTGCCATCCGCCACCAACCCGCTTTCGCCCACGTCCCGCAACCCACTGTCACCGGAGTAACCCATGGACCACGAACTGATCGAAGGCCAGCCGGCCGCGCCGGCTACCGATACCACGACCGCCGCGCCTGCCGCGCCCGAGCCGTCTGCCGAAGAGGCGGCGCTCGCCGCGATGGATGAGGGGCTGAGCACGGCCGCCGAGCCTGCCGAAGCTGCGGCGCCGGTTACCGAAGCCGCCAAGGACCCGGTCGCCGATCCTGCTGCCGCGCCCGTCCCCGGAACCGCTGAGGCGGTGGCTGCTGATGCCGATGCCGCTGCGGCTGCGAAGGCTGCCGAGGCCAAGCCCGCGCCGGATGAAACCACCGAGGCCGAGATCAAAGCGCTGGGGCTCAAGGAGGGCAAGTCGTCCGAGCGCTTCCGCGAGATGGCCGGCGAGATCAAGGCGATGGCGCCGATCAAGGAGGCGCTGGAGAAAGCCGGCATCAAGGACGTGGCGCAGCTGCCCGAGCTGGTGCAGCACGCGACCGATTACAAGGAGCTGATCGGCATGGTGCAGGACACCGGCGCCACGCCCCAGCAGTACGGAATGACGCTGGATTACCTGAAAGTGGTCAACGCGGCGAACGGTGGCGATCGCGCCGCCGCCGAACAGGCGTATGCGATCGTCAGCGGCGAAATGGCCGCCCTGGCCAAGCTGCTCGGTAAGGAAGTGCCCGGCCTGCACGATCCACTGGCCGATCACCCGGACCTGCAGCAGCAGATCAACATGGGCGAGATCAGCCGACCGGCGGCGCTGGAACTTGCCGCGCTCCGGCAGGCCCAGGCGCTCGACAGCGGCCGGCGCCAGATCGAGAACCAGCGCCACGACGCGCAGGCCGAGCAGCAACGCGGCGTCGAGGGACTGAACGCCCTGGGCGCGGAGCTTTCCGCTGATCCGCAGTACGCGCAGAAGGCGCCCGTGCTGGTCGCCGCGTTGCGCGCGATGCAGGAAACCACGCCGCCGGCGAAATGGGTCGAGACGGCGCGCAAGATCTACGCCGGCATCCCGGCCATGGCGGTCGCGGCGGCGCCGGCACCTGCTCCAGCGCCAGCGCGCGTCACGCCCGGACCGGTGCGCGGCGGCGCCGTCCGTCCCGCGGTGGTTCCGGTCACCGACGACCCGTTCGAAGCGATGGAGCAAGGCATTGCCGCGGCCAACGGCGGCTGACCACTTCCCTTTGCTGCGCGCTCCTAGGTGGATATGCGGGGTAAGTGCCAACGGCAGGCGTCCCGTCGCAGCGATCATTTGAGGGGCCCAGCCGGCGGTGGCCTCAAACACCGGCAGCGGGAGGCGTAGCTTCCGCGTTGCGGTGAAAGAGGTTCTCCCTGCGCTGATCCCGTACCCCGCTTCGGCGGGGTGTTTTTTCGGTGCCGTTGACGCCTTGCGCAAACCGTGCAGAGTCACAACCGCGCACGACAAAGCGCACCACGCACGCTGTACGCCGGAGTCGCGCCCGGTAGGGCTGTACTGAGGATTCGCCTCCCTCGACGTGGATGGATCACACCCCATCACTTCGAGGTTACGACCATGCCCTTTACCGCCGCACAGATTGCGACCGGCTCGACCTACTCGCTGGCCACGTTCCAGAAGAAAGAGCCGATCGACCAGATCAACATCCAGCACGTCACGCTGGACTGGCTGATCAAGAACAAGGAGCTGTCGACGTTCGGCAACGGCTCGTTCAAGGAGCCGATCTTCGTCAACAACGGCTCCAACGCGCAGAACTACTTCGGCGCCGACCAGGTCACCTACAACGAGCGCAACCCGGCCAAGTGGACGGACTTCGGCTACGCCAACCTGCACGACGGCTTCTGGTTCGACGAGGACCGCCTGATCGCCGCTGGCATCCACCTGTCCGACGACAGCGCGTCGGTGCCGACCGCCGCCGAGAAGGAGTCGCTGGTCAACCTGCTCGGCCAGTCCTTCCGCGGGCTGAAGGCCGGCACGCAGGAAGCGCTGGCATTCGAATACCTGCGCGACGGCTCGCAGTCGGCGAAGGCGATCCCGGGCCTGGCCAACCTAATCAAGCTGGCGCCGGCCACCGGCGTCGTTGGCGGCATCGACGCGGCCACCAATACGTACTGGCGCAACAACACGAACACGGCGATCGTGGCGGCGAACGTCATCGCCCAGATGGAGCTCACCTGGAAGGATTGCATGCGTTACGGTGGCATGCTGCCGGACTTCATCGTCTGCGGTCAGGCGTTCTACGAGAACTACGTGGCGCAGTCCGTGTCGGCGGTGCAGCGTCATCTGGCGGTGCAGGGCAAGGGCGGCGCGGCGCTGGATGCGAGCGTGGAGGCGGTGAACTTCCACGGCATCCCGCTCAAGTGGGATCCGACGTTCGAGGCGCTGGACGCGCTGATGAGCACCACCACGCAGACCAAGACCTGCTACTTCCTCAACAGCAAGGCGCTGAAGCTGCGCCCGCTGAAGGGGGAGTGGATGCGCAACCGCAAGCCGGAAGGCTTGCCGGACCGCTACGTCACCTACTTCGGCCTCACGTCGAAGTACGGCCTGACCACCAACAAGCGCAACGCGCTCGCGGTGCTGACCATCGCCTGATCCACCGCCCGGCCTCACCCGCCGGGCGTCTCCCTTTTTGCAGAAGAGGCAAAGTCCCATGAGCAAGCTCAAAGTTCTCGGCGAGGCCATCTCGCTGACCTCCGCCGTCGCGCAGACCGCCGTCGCCATGAATGCCACCCCGTTCGCGCCCAACTTCAACGGCATCGTCACCGTGCATCTGGCCGGCGCCACGGGCACGCCGACCGTCAAGGTGCAGGGATCCAGCGATGGCGGCACGACCTGGGTCGATCTGGTCACCGTCACCGCGATCACCGGCCTGGTCAAGAAGGATGAGGTCACGATCTACGCGCTGATGCGCCTGAACGTCTCCGCCGTGGGCACCGCGGGAACCTGCTCGGCGTACCTGGAGGCGTGACCTTCCCGGCGCCCTTCGGGGCGCCATTCCCTGTGGCTACCGGAGATACCTGTGGACGATTCCATTATCTGCAAGCTGGTCGAGGTGCATATCGAACGCGGTCGCGACGTGCTGACCGTGGCCGTGCCGAAACACGAGATCGACGTGCTGCGCGCGGTGCATGGCCCGTCGAACGTGCGCGAAGGCGACATCACCAACCAGGAAGTTGAACTGTCGAACAGCGCCGACGCCGAGTTCGCGCGACTGCAGAACAAGTACCGGCGCGTCAATGCGTCCGACCCGGTGGGCATCGCCTACCGCATCGGCCCGAAGGGCTTGGAGGATTTCGGCTTCGAGTTGGGGCGCGGCGTGCGCGAGGCGCCACCGCAGTCGGGTGTGCGCACGCATGCGCCTGCACCGGCGGCGAAGGACAAGCCGGCGGCGAAGTAACCGGCGGCATCGTGTGGTTGCCGACAACGGCCCGGCTGAAAGGTCGGGCCGTCTTTGTATGAGGCATAGGCATGGCTGAAACCATCTACAACTGCGACTGCAACGACACCACCAACAACAAGACGCTGAAGCAGCTGCGCGACGACATGATGATCCGCCTCGGCTTCGCCGCGCAGGTCAACAACCCGCCGCCCGGTATGGCCGCGCTGCTGAACAGCTTCCTGATCGAGGCGCAGGAGCTGCTGTACCGGCGCTACGAGGTGTTGCGCACCGAGCGGTTCTATTCGTGGGCGCTGCAGGCCGGCGTGCGCATGTACGCCCCGGCCAATAATGACGAGGCGGCAGTGCTGCCGACGCCGACGCTGGCAGCGTTCACCACGGCCACCGCAGGCGGAACACTGGCGGCTGGAACGTACTCCTACCGGGTGGCTGCGAAGAACGCCAATGGAACCACGCTGGCTTCTGCGGCGGCGACCATCGCCACGACTGGCACGACCAGCACGGTTACTGTGAACTGGAATGCCGTTGTAGCGCCCACAGGGGCCTCTCCTGTCACGGGTTACGACATCTATGGCCGCACGGCTGGCGGCGAGCTGCTGCTTGCCAGCGTGGGGCTGGTGACGACCTACACAGACACCGGAGCAGCCGCCACGTCCGGCGCACTGCCGACAGCGAATACCACCGCGATCTGCCCCAAGACGCTCGACCCGCGCAAGGTGACATGGGTTGGTGTGGTTCGCGATGGCCTCTGGTGCCCGCTGATTTGCGGCATCGAACCCGAGATGTACTCGGTCAACGGCAACGGCAACGGCAACGGCTGGCCGCTGCGCTACGAAATCCGCCAATGCATCGAGGTCTGGCCGGCGCCGAGCGCCACCAAAGGCAGCATGGTGATCAAGGGTCATTTCGGGCTGGAAGCGTTCGCCGCCGACACCGACAAGACCACGATAGACGACCGGCTGGTGTTTCTGCTGGCGCTCTCCAACGCCAAGGCGCACTACGGCCGGCCGGATGCCGGCAACTACGTGCAGGAACTGGAAACCCTGATGGGCAACCTGGTCGCCGGCAGCCACCAGACACGGCGCTATCTGCCCGGCCATGACCGCCGGCAGGACTACGTGTATTCGCGGCCCACGCCGACGGTGCCTTTCGCATGACCGACATCAACCTCAATGCGCTGAAGACCGGCATCAACCGGCTGCGCACGAAGGGCGGCGCCGACCCGTCGAGCCTGTACGACCTGGTGAACGGTTACGTGACCATCGACGGCTCGATCCAGTCGCGGCCAGGCACAGTGCGGGACGCGGTGCTGCCGGCTGGAACGAAGGGACTGTGCGCCTTCAATGGCGGCATGGTGGTGTTCTCCAATTCGCCGAAAACGATGCCGGCGGGCTACACCTGCGAAGTGCTGACGCACCCCACGGATGACACGCAAACCATCGCCAAGATCCATTTCGCCGCGCCGTTCATGGGCTTCATCTACGTGGCGGCCGAATTCGCCAACGGCGATGTTTTCCACTACTGGCTGCAGTCCGGGGGCACCTGGACGGCGTCCACCATGTACAAGGTGGGCGATACCGTCCTGCCGACCGTGCGCAACGGGCTGCGCTACCATACGGTGCTGAAATCCAACCCTGCCGCGTGGGCGCCGAACGTGCCGCGCGCTGTCGGCGACGTGGTGCAGCCGACCGTCTACAACGGGTGGAAATACACGGTGGTCGAGGTGGATGGCGCCAGCCCATCGTCTGGCGCCACCGAGCCGGATTGGCCGAAGCTCAACGGCGCGCAAGTCTCGGAGGATGTCGACAGCACGCCCGCACCCGCGCCGCCGCCATCCACGCCCGGCGCGCCCGGCGGCAATCGTTACAGCAACCCGAAGCTGCGGTACAACGTATGACCGATATCTGGCAGCCCGGCAAAACCTATGTGCCCGGGGCGCTCGTCAAGCCGTCCAGCACCACGACGGTTGCGCAGCCACAACCGACCAACGGCGACTTCGAAACCGGCAACCTGACCGGCTGGTCGCAGGGCGCGAGCCGATGGGCGAACACCAGCACGACGCCATACGCCGGCACGAAATGCGTCGTGCTGTCCGGTACCGGCATCGACTCGCTCAACAACACGAACATCGTCCCGGTGAGGGTGGGGCAGCGCATCACCGCGCAAGCGATGGCGAAGCTGACCAACAACGGCACGAATGACCAGGGCGCGCAAATCATCATCGTCTGGCTGGACGCCAGCAATGTGGAGATTCCGGGCGCCGCCACGCTCGGCACTCTGATCTACGGTCAGGGCGGTTACTGGAAGCCGACGACCGCCACTGGCACCGCGCCCGCCGGCGCCGCGAAAGCCTTCATCCGCCTCAACGGCAACAACGGCACGCACGGCGGCACGCTGGAGTTCGACCAGGTCAGCTGGGACTACGCCTATCAAGCGCCGCCGCCGGGCCTGATCTTCAAGGCGACGCAGGCAGCGCCGGGAAAGAGTGGATCGGCCGAGCCGACCTGGCCGACGACTGCCGGCATCTCGGTCACCGACAACGCGGTGACCTGGCAGGGCGTGATCGCCTCGCGCGTGGTCTGGAAGGCGTCGCCGATCATGCAGACGGGCGCAACCGAGCCTGTCTGGCCAACGGTTGTTGGCGCGATCGTGCATGACGGCAACATGGACTGGATTGCCGTCAGCAGCCAGATCACCGACCCGAACTGCCCGCACAGCAAGGTCGTGGCGATCATGGCGAGCAAGGTGTTCGCCGCGGACAAGGACATCGTGCGATTCAGCGCGACCGTGAACCCGCTGGACTGGTCGAGCGCGCAGGACGCCGGCTACCTGCCGACCGGGCTGCAGCAGGCCAACAGCAACGACATGGCGGTGCTGGCGCCGTACCGCTCCAACCTGACCGCCTTCAACGCGTCCAGCTTCCAGAACTGGCAGGTCGACCCCGATCCGGCAGCAATGAGCCTGCTCGACCAGTTGGAAAGCATCGGCTCGACGTGGCAGCACGCTGCGCAGCCGGTGGGCAATGACCTGTTCTACCTGAGCCAGCTCGGCGTGCGCAGCGTGGGTATCGCGGTGGGCACGGACAACCTGGCGGCAGGTGATATCGGCATGCCGGTGGATGTGCTGGTGCGGGCGTCCGTGTCGCTACTGAACGACGGGATCATGCCTTGCTCAACCTACTATCCGAGCGCAGGACAGTATTGGATTTCATTTCAGCACCTCACGCTACAGCTTACGGGGGGGCCGAAAGATGGCGCGATTGGCGACCAGGCAAACGGAAGCTACCGGGTAAGCGGGGCGGTTCGCGGCTATTCGGTGGCCGTTGTATCGGGAGGGCTTCCTTCCGGCATCACTCTGCTGGCTACCGGCACGTACTCGGGCGCGTATACCACTGCCGGAACGTACACCTGGACGGTACGTGCTACCGATGGTGCGGGTCGATATGTTGATCTAGAACAGAGCCTCACCGTCAATCCAGGGGTTGTGATCGCTCTGCTGCATTTCGACACCGACATGACGACCGATGCGACTGGTCGGGCGTGGACGGTCAGCCCGTGGACCGAACAGATTGGGTATGCCCCCAAGCTCACCTGGCCTCAGTGGGATGGATCGACCTATGCGTCTGGTCCCGGCTCGTTCCGTATGTCGCGCGCCGGCACCACGCAGTCGCCCGAACAAGGCTTCTACTACGGCCAGGCGCGCATGTACTCGGCGCTGGGGACTTCTGGCGCGATCGACAGCACGACGGACTTCTGTGTCGAAGGTCTCGTGCGACGCGATCCGGGAGACGACAACAGCGGTGGGAACACGATGTTCCTGGATTTCGGCATTCAACTGTGGGCTACGCAGTCGAATACGGTTCCCCGCTCGGTATCTCTGCAAAACGTGCCAGCCGGCATGACTGTCACGTATACGACGGTGGATCGCACCATTCCCACGGATCGGTTCATCCACTTCGCACTGGTCAGGGCGGGATCGACCATCACTCTGTGGTGGGGCGGACAAGCGGCGGCCACGGTTTCCAGTGCGCAATTGCTGACGCTGGCGTCGACGTTCCCCGTGTCCCTTGGCACAAGTCAGAGCTCATACACGGCATGGCAAATGCCCGGCTGGCTCGATGAAATACGCATCACCAAAGGCTGGGCGCGCTACACGCAGGCGTTCACGCCGCCGAGTGGGCCTGTTGGTAGCGGCACCACGCCAGCGGTGACCATCGACCAGAGCACGGCGGATGTCTACGTCCACACCCTCAACGGCGGCAAAGGCAAGTGGTCGCGCTACCTGTTCCCGTGGTCCGTTGATGCCTTCGCGCAGCGTGGCAACAATCTGTATATCCGCCACGGCGACGAGGTGTCGGTGGTCAGTGAGGATGTGGCGACCGATAACGTGGCCGGCGTGCCGACCAACTTCGCCGGGTTGGTGCAGTGGGCGTGGCTGGACAACGGGCAGCCGGGGGTGACGAAGATGCTCGAAAGCCTCGACTACGTCGGCACCGGCCAAGGCCCGAGCTTGTCCATCGGCTACGACCAGCGCGACGCCAGTGCGTTCACCACGCCCTACCTGATCGACCCGGACACCTTGCCGGGCGACCCGATCCCGATCCCCGTGGCAGCGCCGACCTTCAGCATCAAGCTGGACTTTGCCGGCGGCAAGGCATGGACGGTCAATGCGGTGACGCTTCACCTCGACGCCATGCGAGGGCAACCGTGATGGCCGACGGAAACCAGCTCCCCGAGATCCGCCTTGGCATGCCGATCGTGCAGGACTTTGCCTACATCGCCGCCCACATGCGGCCGGACGAGATCGCGCAGTATCTGGCGCTGACCGGGCTGCCGGAATACGTGCCGGACGTGGCGGCGCGATCGCTGGTCGCCTCGCCGGGGAGCCAGTTCGTGATGGTGGGTCGCGATGGGCTGCCGGTGCTGGTCGGCGGTTTCTGCCCCGTCCGCGCCGGCGTGTACGAGGGCTGGCTGGCGGGAACACCGCAGGGCTGGGCGAATCACTGGCGCGCGATGACGAAGGTGTGCCGCGGCCTGATGGATGACCTGCTGTCCAACGGCGCGCACCGCATCGAGACGTTCGCGCTGGCCAGCCGCACGCAGGCGCACGCGTGGTACGAGCGCAGCCTGTTGATGCAGCGCGAAGGCGTGTTGCGCGGGTATTTCGCCGACGGCCAGGACGCGGTGGCATTTGCGAGGATCAAGGCATGAGCAGTGGCGGCAACAAAGC
This sequence comes from Rhodanobacter sp. FW104-R8, assembly GCF_001617365.1. Lineage (GTDB taxonomy): Bacteria > Pseudomonadota > Gammaproteobacteria > Xanthomonadales > Rhodanobacteraceae > Rhodanobacter. Next base: position 53,201 of record NZ_LVJR01000025.1, on the reverse strand, counting down.
AGCGAAGGAAGCCAATGCGGCCGAGGCGCAGCGGCAGGCCGCTATTCGCGGCACGCAGTCGCGCGTCAATCAGGTCTTCAACGACCCGAAGCGCCAGGCGGACATCAACGACTTCGTCAACGCGACGCGCAGCTACTACCAGCAGGATCTGGACCGCCAGAAAGGCAACGCCGACCGCGGCCTCAAGTTCGCGCTGGCGCGGTCCGGCCTGACCGGCGGCAGCACGCAGGTCGATCAGCAGCAGCAGCTGGGGCAAGACTACGGCCGCGGCTTGCTGCAGGTCGAGCAGAAGGCGCAGGGCGCCGGCGCCAGCCTGTCCGCCGCTGATCAGGATGCGCGGTCCCGGCTGATTTCGCTGGCGACCAGCGGGCTGGATGCCACGACAGCCGCACAGCAGGCATCGGCGGCGATGCGCTCGAATCTGGAGGCTGGCAGGTCGGAAGCGCAGCTTGGCAGCCTCGCCGATTCGTTCGGGCAAACGAATAGCTTCCTGCAGAACGTGAAGGATCAGCAGAAGTTCCGCCAGGGCTATCTCGACGGGACGCCGGGCGGCAAGCGTGTCGCGCTCTACGGCGGCGCCAGCGGAGGGTACGGCGGATGATCAGGCAGGCGACGCACGACGACATTCCGCGCATCGTGGAGATGGCGGGGCGCTTCTACGCGCAGACCCGCTACGCCAGCATTGCGCCGATGGCGGAAGAGTCGGCCGCGGGGCTGGCGATCGTGATGATGGAGCAGGGCGTCATGCTGATTGCGGAGGCCGAGGGCGCCGTGGTGGGCATGGTCGGCCTGTTCATCGAGCCCTTCACCTTCAACATCGCCAAGGCGATGGCCACGGAGCTGGTCTGGTGGGTCGAGCCAGAACACCAGCGCTCCGGCATTGGTGCCGAACTGCTGGCTGCCATCGAGCCCGCGTGCCGCGCCAAGGGCGCCGACATGATCCGCATGATGTGCCTTGCAGGCCAGTGCGAAGGCGCGGAGGCGATCTATTCCCGCATGGGCTACACGCCCAGCGAACACGCCTACACGAAGGTGCTCTGACATGGCTATCGCAACCTCTACCGCCATCGGCCTTGCCCTTGCTGCCGCAGCTGCTGGCGGCCAGTACTACAACACCACGAAGACCGCAGAGCGCCAGGACAATCAGGCTGCGCTCGGCATTCGCAACCAGTCGCGCATCCAGAAGGAAGCGGACGCCAAGGTCAACGACGCCGTTGCCAGGCTGGCCGACAGCAATGCGGCATCGGCCAAGCAGTCTCGCCTCGACGACTACATGAACGTGTTGCGTCGCAACCGGTCGACCGTCGAAAACGGCCTGACGCCAAACATCGGCAGCGACACGTTCAAGACCGACGCCGCCACTGCCGCCAACGACGCCAGCAGCTACGCCGACAAGACCGCCGGCTTGATGGCACGCATGGACGCGCCGGGCATCCAGCGGCAGCAGGAGGGCTTCGACTACGGCAACCTCGCCACGGACATCGGCCTGATCGGGCGCGAGTCGCAGGGCCAGAACTTCCTCGATCAGCTGAAGCTGGGGCGGATCCGGCGCAACGCGAAGATCGACCTTGCTTCCGGCCTCATGTCGGCCGCGGCGGGTGGCGTGGCGTCAGGCGGCACATCGGCGGCATCTGGCGCAGGCAACGCATACGGCAACACGCTGTCAGCCGGTGGCGGACTCACCTACAACATGCCGAGCTACTGAGGGATTCACCATGCCTACCGGCGCACAAAATCTCGGCTCGCAACTCGGCCAGCTCATCTTCGGGCAGCCCGACGACGGCAAAGCCTACTATCAGGGCCAGGCGCTCGGCGCGCAGGTAGCTGACCGCATGGCGTCAGCACGCAAGAATCGTGCGGATGCGATGATCGGCGAGGATCGTCTGGACGCTCGGCAAGGGATAAACCCCGGCGCGCTGACGACAGCGGGCTATGCGCCGGATCAGGCGGGGTTGCTCGGCAGCATCCTGCGCAGCAACGATGTGGTCGACCTTGGCAAGCTTGGCGTCTTGCAGGCGCCGACCGCTGGCAAGGCGCTGGCGGATGCGGCAGACGCCACGCGCCTGGGTGACATTGCGATGGCGAACCGGCAGCTGGCGCTGGCGCAGGGCAAGCCGCTGGAAGCCACGAAGGTGGATCAGGGCCAGGTATTCAACCCCTACGCCGCGCCGGATCAACCGATCCAGATGACCGCGCTGGGCGATGCGATGGTGGGTGATAAGCGAGCCTCGGCGGCGCAGCACTATGCCGGCGCACAGTCCGATCTGGCGCATGCGCGACTGTTCGACAAACAGACGTCGGTGGGCGGCTTCAACCCGCGCGCCGGCGGCGATGGCGGCCTGCCGGTGCCAGCGGCCAACCCGAACGGTCCGCACGGGGATGCGTACCTGCAAGCCATCGACCCGACCAAGGCGGCGCAGGTCAAGGCGCTGGCCGAGGGCCGCATGGCCTTCCCGACCGGCACCGCGCTCAAGTCAGCGTACTGGCAGGGCATGCTGCAGGACGTGGCGCAGTACGACCCGACGTTCGACGCGGTGAACTACAACGCGCGCGCCGGCACGCGCAAGGCGTTCACCTCCGGACCGGAGTCGCGCACCGTCAACTCACTGAACACCGTGGCCGAGCATCTGGGCACGCTGTCGGATTACGCGGGTGACCTCAACAACACAGGCTTTCAGCCGTACAACAAGCTCAAGAACGCCGTCGCCGCCACGTTCGGTGACCCGGACATCGCCAAGTTCAACACGGCGAAAAAGGCCGTAGCCGACGAGGTCGCCAAAGTGTGGCGCGCCTCGGGTGGCTCGCAGATGGATATCGAAGAGAACCTGAAGAACCTGGATGGCGCGCAGTCGCCGGAACAGCTCAACGCGGCCATCGGCACGCTCACCAAGCTGATCGGCGGCAAGGTGGCGGCGCTGCAGGACCAGTACACGTCTGGCATGGGCACGACGAAGGATCTCCGGCCGCTCGTCAGCCCGGAAGCGCGTGGCGCGTTCGACAAGACCATGCAGCGGTCGGGTCTGGCGCAGGATGACTTCGGCAACATCGGCGACGCGTTGCAGGCCGCTCCAGCACCGCAGACGCCTGCGCCGGCGCAAGGTGGCTTCCAGATCGGCCAGATCATCATGCACAACGGCAAGCCCTACCGCGTGACCGGTGGCGACCCGAATGACCCCGACGTGGAGCCGGTGCAATGAAGCTTTCCGAATTGACCGCGGCTCCGCAGCAGACGGCGAGCTCGCCGGCGCGCATGAAGCTGTCCGATCTGACCGGACAGGCGCCGGCCGCACCGGTCGAGCAGCTGCCGACGCAGGTGGTGCACGCCGGTGACCAGCAGCGGGCGGAGCAGGGCGCCAACCGCACCATTGCGATCAACGACTCGCTCGGCAGCTCGCCGCTCGGCCTGGTTGCAGCGCTCGCCAACCTGGCGCGGATGAAAACGGACGCCAGCCTGCCGGAAGATTCGACGCTGCGGAAAGTGGTCGACACGACGGCAGACAACGCCATCGGCGCACCGGTGGCGGCCATGCATCACGCGCAGAACATCCCCGTGGGCCTGGGGCAGCTTGTGGCGCACGGGATCGGCGGCGGCGCAGCGGATGCTGCAGATCGCTTCGCACGCGACCGGGAAGAGACGTATCAGAGCGGCATCCCGACCAACCCCGGTAGCGTGGCAGGTGCCATCGTGGGCGAGGTTGCGCCGTTCGCCGCCGGTATCGGCTCGCTGCGTGCCGCTGGCGTGATCCCGAAGGCCGAGACGACCCTGCAGAAGCTCGGCCAGCTGGCCGTGGAAGGCGGCGCGATCGGCGCGGCACAGCCGGCGCTCGGTGACGGCAGCTTCGCGGCCCAGAAGGCGCTGCAGGTCGGCACGGGCGCCGCGACCGGCCCTGTTCTGCACGGCATCGGCAAAGGTGCCGGCGCCATCCGCAGCGGCGTCAGTGACGTGCTGGAGCATGTCCGCGACCCGCAGGCCATCGCCGACCGGCAGATCCTGGCCCGCTTCGGCAACGACCCGCAGGCCGTGGCGAACCTTCGCGCGGCTGTGCCGGATGTTCCCGGGGAGCGCCTGACCGCGGCGCAGGCCAACCCGTCGCCCGAAGCGGTGGCGCAGGAGCGCGTGTTGCGGAACAACCCGGCGACGGCGGCCGACTTCGTGCGCGGCGACAACGCCAACAACGCGGCGCGGATGGACGTCGTGACCAAGCTGGCCGGGACGGATGCCGACCTGGAGGCGGCCAAGCTGGCGCGCAAGCAGGCGGCGCAGCCATTCATCGACCAGCACTTGACGCCGGCCACGCCGGAGATCCGCTGGAACGATGCCGGCAAACAGATCGACGACGCGCTGAATAAGCCGATGACCCGCGGCGATGACTACCGGGCGTTGCAGGAGGCCCGCGGCATCGTCGCCAAGGTGAAGGGCGGCACGCTGCAAGAAGATGACGCCTACCCGATGCTGCAGGAGCTGGAGCAAAGCGTCAGCTCGCCAAGGGCACAGAAGGCATTTGCGAGCGCGTTCGGCAGCATCGACCGCAACATGATCGACCCGACGCCCATCATCAACCAGCTCGCGCTGCTGCGGAACACGGGTCAGGGAGCGCGAGCCACGATCCGGCCGGCACTGGATGCCATTGCCAACACGATCAAGGAGTCACAGAATACCCGTGGGAAGGTTCCCGTCGATGTTCTTGACTCGGTGCGGCAGAACATCAAGGACTACATCGTCAAGCCCAATGGCGCACTCGCCTCCGGTCAGGAAATCGCGGCCCTTGATCCCGTCAAAGCCAAGCTTACGGCGCTTATCGACGCCCACGCACCGGGGTATTCTGATTACCTGGCGACGTACGCGCGCAACTCCGAACCGATCAATACCATGGAGTCGGTACGGAAGCTTCTTGATCCAAACAGCCCTCATAGCCTTAACGCTGCTGGCGATCCACAGCTTGCAATTACTCGTCTTCGGCAAGTTCTGAGGGGCGACGACAAGGCGCGTTACCCGATGTCGGATGCCGCACGCAAGCAGCTCGACGCCGTGCGCGCCAGCCTCGAGCGGCGCATGATCTCCGACAACAAGCTCGCCGCATCCGGGCCCGGCACCGCGGCCGATCTGCAAGCTGGCCAAGGTTCCGCGATTGGCCGCGGGCTGTTCGGTGACCCGCTCGCCGGCAAACCCGGTGCGCTGTCGCGGTCCATCGGCATCGGCCTGGGCGGCACGCTCGGTCACATGATCCCGGTACCGGGGGCTGGCATTGCCGGCGCCATGCTCGGCGGACTGCTGCCGGAAGCAGCGCAGGGCGTGAACGCGAAGATCGCACAGCGCATCGGATCGACAGCGCTGGATTCGCAGGCAACCGCTGACTCGATCGAGCGGGCGTTGCTGAAGCAGGCGCAGAAGAAGAAGCCTGGCGCGCTCGGCGACCTTCTCATGCTGGAAGGCCAGGTGCATGGAGCGCAAAGCCAGGGGCAGCGGCCGTAAATCCTCGGCCACGAGTCAGCGTTGCTGGACGGGATGGTTTCACTGGCGGCTTCGGTCGCCCTTTCTTTTGCCCTGCCGTTGACCCCTTGCCGCACTTGGTCACGCTTCCGGCATGGCCCGAGTCCGCGTCCCCGTCCACCGCACCAGCCCGACGCAGTCGGTACTGATCGACCCTGCGGCGACTGTTGGCGCGCAGATCGGCGTGAACCTTCTGCTACCCGATGGCACGGTAGGCACGCTCGCGCAGCTGGCCGCGCTGTTCGGCAGCACAGCGACCGCCGGCACCGGCACGATCACCACCACCGATGATCTGGAAGAAGGCCAGTGGAACCTGTGGTTCACCAGCCGGCGCGCGCAGGACGCGGTGGGCGGCATCCTGGCCAACTCGACCAACGTCACCCTGGCCTACGTCGGCGGCACGTCCATCACGGCCGACCTGACCGCCTTGACGGACTCGGGTGCCGGCGCCCTGCTGGCGACCACCTTCGACGCCAAGGGCCGCAAGACCGGATCGCGGGCGGCGACCATCACCGGCACCGCGGGCCGCATCACGGTCGCCAACGGCGACGCCTCGGCGGGGCTGCCGACGATCGACCTGGCCATGGTGACCGACGCCGGCGGCGGCACGCTGCAGCGCTTTGTGCGCGATGCATGGGGGCGACTGTCCGGCACCAGCGCAGCGACCACCACCGACCTGGCCGAAGGCGCAAACCTCTACTTCACCGCCGCACGCGTGCTGGCGACGGTACTGGCTGGTCTGTCCACCGCCACGAACGCCGTCATTGCCGCGACCGATACGGTGCTCGGCGCGCTGGGCAAACTGCAGGCGCAGATCAGCGCGAACAAGGCCACCTCCGATGCCGTCCATGCATCATTTCTGACCACCATCGCCGGCACGCCCATCGTCACGCAGGCCGGTGACTTCATCACGGTGACAAACTGACATGCCGAACCTCGCGAGTCTCCCCGCAGCAGACCTTCAGGCCGGCGCGGACAACTGGAATCGTGGTTTTAAGAACTACCTCATCAACGGCGACTTCGCGATCAACCAGCGCGTGTTCGCGGGCGGGGCGTTAGCGGCAGGCGTCTACGGGTTCGATCGCTGGAAAGCGGGTACCGGCGGCTGCAATATCTCGCTGAGCGCGGGCGTGCTGACGCATACTAGCGGCCCGCTGGTGCAGGTGATCGAAGCGCCTGACCTGGCCGGCAAAACGATCACGGTGAGCGTCGACGCGCTGACCGGCGGCAACCTGACGGTGAACGTGGAGGGGGTGATCGGCACCATCGTCGCAGGCAGCGGCCGCGTCGGTGTGGCCGTCGCAGTGCCTGCCGGCAGCACCGGCAACGTGACGCTGACGCTGACGCCGGCAGGCGCGGCGGTCACCTACAAGCGCGTGCAGATCGAACTGGGCAGCGTGGCGACGGAGTTTGAGTGGCGGCCGTCGCAGATTGAACTGAGTTTGTGCCAGCGTTACGGCGAAGCTGTGAACGGCCCGCAGATTTTAGGTTTCGCGTTTTCAGCCACGGACATGATGGCTGGATACAACTTCGCCATGACGAAGAGATCAGCCCCGACAATAACGAATAAGGCTTTTGGCACGATAATCGGAAACGGGGTTGCTGTTGGGATAGCAACAGCTATTGCATTCACTGCCGCCACGCCTACAGTGAATGGATTCACTGCCGATATCACACCGCCGTCTAACCTTGTTCAAGGGTACGGTTATGTGTACCGGGGATTTTCCATCTTTGCCGACGCAGAGCTTTGATCATGTACCAACTTACCCAAAACCCCGATCTGGTCATCCGCCTCGCTGACGGCACGAGTATCCCGCGTGGGCATCGCTGGTGGGATGACTACGAGGCGTGGCTGGCTGCTGGCAACACGCCGCAGCCAGCGCCTGATACGCGCGCCGCTGATGCCCGCGCCAAGCGCGACGGGCTTATTGCCGCCTGCGACTGGACGCAGATGCCCGACTCGCCGCTGATGGCTACGCAGAAGACCGCATGGGCAACCTATCGCCAGGCGCTGCGCGATGTGCCAGCGCAGGCGGGGTTCCCAGCGGCGATCGACTGGCCGGTGACGCCATGACCGATTACGAGCGTCACCTACCACCGCTGCATGACCACCACGACAAAGACTGGAGCGCATCCGTGCGAATGATTATGCAGGGGCTGATCCTCGCCGGTGTCTTGTGGCTCGCGTCATCCATCAATAATCAAAGCTCGGCGATTATCAAGCTGCAGGTGCAGGTGGAATCCCTGCAGATGACGCTGGGCGATATTCCTAGCCTGAATAATCGCGTGACGAAACTCGAAAGCAATCAGAACGAGTTAATCCGCCGGCAAAATGCCGATGATGCGCGGTGGGAACAACTCAATAACGCGAAAGTGAAGGGGTGGACGCGATGAATCTTGTGAGCGATGCGCGCCAGTGGTGGCGCTGGCACAGCACCTACGTGTTCGCGGCGCTGGCACTCTTGCCGTCCGTGTGGCTGGCCTCGCCAGAGCTGCGCGCAATGCTGCCGGCGTCCGTGGTGGCGATGATCGAGCCGCCGCTGGCGGTGCTGGGCTTCCTGTTGCGCATCCGGCAACAGGCGTCGCTACTGCCGAAGCCGCCCGATGACGCCGGCCAGAGTGCCGCGCCGTGAACGTGCAGCAGCTGGCGGATGCCACCGGGGCCACGCTCAACCGCGCACTGCTGTGGTTGGCTCCGTTGGTGGATGCTATGCACGAGTTCGGCATCGACACGCCAGCAAGGCGATCGGCCTTCCTCGCGCAGATCGGCCACGAGAGTGGCGGCCTGCGCAATACCCGTGAGTTGTGGGGGCCAACGCCGGCACAGGTGCGTTACGAGGGGCGCGCGGACCTCGGCAATACGCAGCCAGGCGACGGATCGAGGTACCGTGGCCGCGGCCTGATCCAGATCACCGGGCGGGCGAACTATGCCGCTGCCGGCAAGGCGTTGCACCTGGACTTGATCGGCCATCCGGAAATCCTCGAAGAACCCGACATGGCCGCCCTGTCTGCGGCTTGGTGGTGGACGTCGCACGGGCTGAATGCGCTGGCGGACAAGAAGGATTTCGTGCGGATCACCCGGATCATCAACGGCGGCACCAACGGCCTCGCCGACCGCCTCGCGCGATGGGATTCGGCACGGAAGGCGCTGGGGGTGGCGGTATGACCCTCTGGCTGAAACTCAAGGGCTACCTGATCGCTGCGGGTGCGCTGCTGGCCGCACTGGGCGCCGCTGTGCTGTACGGACGCGCCAAGGGCAAGGCAGCGGAGCAGGTCAAGACGCGAGCCGCGCAGGAGGCCGCCACGGCGGCCACAGAGCAGGTCAAGGCCAACGAGGTGCGCCATGAAGTCGAAGTCGAAACCGCTAGGCTGCCCGACGCTCCGCCGCAGAAAGTGGCAGACGCTGACCCTGCCTCTGCTGCTGGCAAGCTTCGCGATGATGGCTGGGTGCGCTGACCGCGTCGTCGTCAAGACGGACTTCTGCACGCCGTGGAAGCCGATTTTCGTCAGCCGCGCAGATGTGCTGACCGATCCGACTGCCAAGGCGATCCGCGACCACGACGAGACCGGCGTCAAGCTGGGCTGCTGGCCGGCACCGAAGAAGGCGAAACCCGCACCGAAGCCGTAGGCATCCGCCGACATCGTTTGCGAATCCGGCTGAATAACTTGCAAGTCGCCCGCCGACAGAACCATTTTCCCGACGTCGGGATAATGGATAATGCCCCGGCCGTCAGGCCTCATCCGGCGATAGTCAGCCACCGTGGCGACGTGCGATCAGGCGCGGGCCGATGGCCGGGGCAACTCGCGGGATTGCGGTGCACCGGCAGGATTGCTCCGCTATTAATCGTCGCTTCTGATATCATCAAACCATGGGAAGAAGAAAAACGGTAAGCACGGATTTGCCTCCACGAATGCGCGGCAGAAGAAGGCGCGAAGGGGCAAAGCTGATCTATTACTACTGCGGCCGAGACCGTAAAGAAATCCCACTGGGAACCGATCTTGGTTTGGCGCTTGCTCGGTACAAGGAGCTGAATTCCGAGCCAGTCACCAATGCGGCGATGCCGAGCGGATTTGCGAAGGGCTTGTTTTCGCAGACGGCAAAAAGGGCGCGCCGCCGTGGCTTGCCATTCACGCTCACACTAACGGATGTTGAAGAAATGCTCGCGGAGCAAGATGGTCGGTGCGCCGTCTCCGGGATCAGATTCTCGGCTTCTGTCTATCTGGGTCAACGCATCCGGCCTTGGGTTCCTAGCGTCGACAGGCGCAAGCCAGCGGAAGGCTACACCCGCGACAATGTTCGCATCGTTTGCGCTGCGGTGAACCTGTCGATCAACCAGTTTGGCGATGAAGTTTTCTACAGGATCGCCACCGGTGTTGTGAAGAATCGGCAGAAATTGCGTATCACGAGGTAAAACGCGGTGCAACTTGCGCGGCGCACCATCGCTTGAAACCCTTGGTACCGGTGAGAGGACTCGAACCTCCACTGTGTCACCACAAGCGGATTTTGAGTCCGCCGCGTCTACCATTCCGCCACACCGGCATGTGCGAGCGGGGAATTATGCCGGGTTCAGTGCACGCGGTCGAGACCCAGCTGGCGCACGTCGCGGCCGTACCAGCGGTATTCCGGCAGCGGCCGGAACACCGAGCAGCGGGTCATCGGGCCGGAATAGATGTGCAGGCTGACGGTGACCGCGCTGTCGCTGGGGTTGCAGATGCTGTGGTATTCGTGCGGCGGGATCAGGCTGCCGGCCGAGCCGGCGCCGGCCTGGATCGAGCCGACCGGCTGGAAGCAGTAGCGCTGCGCATCGTGCTCGACCAGCTCGTACTGCACGATCTCCAGCGCACCGTTCCACACGCCCTCGACGCACCACATGCCGTCGTGGTCGTGGATCGGCGTGCCCTGGCCCGGCCCCCAGGTCATCGCCACCACGCAGTAGCCGTGCTCCTCGCTGCGGTACAGCTCGCGGCGGGCGTAGTGGTCGGGGTTGGCCTCGAACACGCAGTCGGGCAGGGTGACGGCGTTGTCGCGGATCAGCCTGCACAGGCTGTGGCGCAGGCTGTCGGTGAGCTCGTGGGTGGTGGGCTTGGCCACGGCGGCGTCGATCGCGTCGATCAGGGTGCGGCTGCCGGGAAAATCCAGGGTGAGCATGACGGTCTCGGTCGGATGCGTGATGGAACGGATCTTACCAGCGCAGCGGTCAGGAGGCCGGCAGCCGGTTCAGGAAGCCGCCGATCGCGCGACTGTAGTTGTCGATGTCGACCAGGAAGGCGTCGTGTCCCTGCGGCGAATCCAGCGCCACGAACTCCACCCGCGCGCCGGCCGCTTCCAGGCCTTCCGCGATCTGTTCCTGCTGCTGCAGCGGGAACAGGATGTCGGTGCTGACGCCGATCACCATCGCCTGCTCGATACAGATGCGCTTGAGCCCTTCGAGCACGCTGCCGCGGCCGTACTCGGCGATATCGAACCAGTCGCTGGCGCGCGACAGGTACAGGTAGCTGTTCGGGTCGAAGTGGCGCACGAAGCGGCGGGCGTGGCCTTCGAGGTAGGATTCCACCTGGAACTCGCGGCCGAACGGCTCGTCCTCGCGCTGTTCCGGATCGAGCCGGATGCGCGCGAAGCGGCCGTTCCATTCCATCGCCGAGCGATAGGTGATCACGCCGAGCTTGCGCGCGATGCTCATGCCGATGTCGGGATAGCTGGCGTCGTCGTAGCGGCCCTCGTTCCAGTGCGGGTCGAGCCGGATCGCCTCGCGCTGCAGCGAACGGATCGCGATGGCGAACGGCTGCGCCTGCGGCGCGGTGTCCACGCTGATGTGCGCGCGCACGCTGTGCGGGTGCAGCAGCATGTAGGCCAGCGCGCTCATGCCGCCCATCGAGCAGCCGATCAGGCAGGCGAGTTGGCCGATGCCGAGGCTGGCGACCACGGCGTGCGCCGCGTTGGCGACGTCCTCCAGCGCCAGTTCGGGAAAGCTCAGCCGGTACGGTTCGCCGGTGGCCGGGTCGATCGAGGCAGGGCAGGTGGAGCCCTTGTCGCTGCCCAGCGAGTTCACGCAGATCGCGAACCAGCGCGTGGTGTCGATCGCCTTGCCGGGGCCGGCCATTTCCTGCCACCAGCCCGGCGCGGGATCCTCCTCGCAGGAGGTCATGTGCGCACTGGGCGACAGCCCGGTCAGCACCAGCACGGCGTTGTCGCGCGCCGCGTTCAGCGTGCCCCAGGTCTCGTAGGCGACGTGCGCACCGTGCAGCTCGCCGCCGCGCTTCATCGCGAACGGCGAGGGCAGGGCGAAATAGCGGCGCGCGTCGCCCATCGTCAGTGCACCTTGTCGATGTTGATCTTGACCGGCGCCTTGCTGTCCACCGCGACCACGCCAGCGTCGCCTTCCAGGTCGCCGGGCTGGGCGATTGGCTGGCCGCTGCGGCTGATCCGCGCGCCGACGAAGACGCGCTGGACCGAGGACAGCCTGAACGCCGGCGTCATCGCCATCGCGTCGGAAAGGGTGACGGTGGCGGGCAACTGGGCCGGGTCGATCTTGGCGACGGCCAGCGGCATCGGCGGGCCGTTCTCTGCACGGGCATAGACGAACAGCGCATCGCCGGGGGCGAGCTTGTCCTTCAGCGCCGGCGCCAGCGTCACCTGCACCTGCAGGGCGGCGCCCTGCGGGGCAGGTGCGGCGGCGCTACTCGATGCGCTGGCCGGGGCGCCGCCGGCGCGTGCGTCGGCGACGGCGATCTGTTCGGCAACCGCCTTCGCCACCGACGAGCCGGGCTCCAGCTGCGGCAGCAGCAGGCGCCAGGTGGCGGCGGCCTCGCGGTATTCGCCGCGCTGGAAGTTGCCGATGCCCAGCAGCCACAGGCCGCGCTGGCTGTCGGGGTGCAACTGCACGGCGCGCTTGAGCAGTTCCAGCGCACGTCCCTCGATCAGGTGGTCGTTGCGCGTCATCGAATCGTTCTCGGCCCAGCCGATCATCGCCTCGGCGTTGTTGGGGTCGAGTTTCAGCGCGTGGTCGAACGCATCGCGCGCATCGGCCGGCTGGCGCAGCATGCTGCTGGTCTGCGCCAGCAGCATCCAGCCCTGCAGGTCGTCCGGCTGCTGCTGCAGGTGCGTACGCAGTTCGGCGATCGCCTGCGGCAGGCTGATCGGCGCGGGCTGGGCGGTCACCCCGTTCAGGGCGGCGGGCGTACCCACCAGCAGGTACAGCGCGCCGGCGCCCAGCGGCAGCACCAGGGCGATCAGCAGGCTCGTCACGAACACGCTGCGCGGCCGACCGGACTTGCGGCCCTGGCGCATCAGCGGCAGCAACAGCACGGCCAGCGCCACGGCGATCATCGCGGCAGCGGCAATGATAAAAACGGTCTTCACCAGTCGTCCCCGTTATCGGTGGGTGCCTCGGCGACGCTGTCGCCGCGGTTGCGCCGGCGGATCGCCGCCAGCACCACGCCGGTGCCGCCGCACAGGACCAGCAGCGGGCCGAACCAGAGTAGCCAGGTGCCCGGTTTCAGCGGCGGGTCGTACAGTACGAAATCGGAATAGCGCGCGACCAGGTACTGCTTGATTTCCTCGTCGCTCTTGCCCTGCTGCATCATCCGGAAGATCTGGTTGCGCAGGTCGCGCGCGATCGGCGCGTTGGAGTCGGCCAGCGTCTCGTTCTGGCACATCGGGCAGCGCAACTGGTGGGTGAGGTGCTGGAAGCGCAGCTCCTGCGCGTGGTCCCGGAACGGCATCGGCTCGATCGCCTGCGCATGCGCGACACCGGCAAACGTGAGCAACACCACGAAGATCACTCGCAGGAGCCCGCTTGCGGGCGATGCTCTCTTCACGGGATTCGGGATTCGGGATAGCCAGACATTCGTCTGTTGAGAGCCGGGCTCTGCAAAAGCAGGAGCATCGCCCGCAAGCGGGCTCCTACAAGGGTGGTGGCGCGTCACGGCGCCTCCTTCAGCATCGCCGCGATCGCCGGTTTGAGTTCCTTCGCCACCACGCCCTGGGTCAGCGGGCCGATGTGCTTGTAGCGGATCACGCCCTTCGCGTCGATCAGGAAGCTTTCCGGCGCGCCGTACACGCCGAAGTCGATCGCGGTCTGGCCGGGTTCGTCGGCGATCAGCAGGTCGTACGGGTTGCCGTGCCTGGCCAGCCAGTTCTTCGCGTCGGCCGGGGCGTCCTTGTAGTTGTAGCCGACCAGCGTCACGCCGAGGGACGGGCCCTCGGCGGTCAGCACCGGGTGCTCCACGCCGCACTCGATGCACCAGCTGGCGAACACGTTGAGCAGGTAGGGCTTGCCCAGCAGGTCGGCCTTGCCCACCGTCTGCGCGGGCTCGTACAGCTTGGGCAGGTTGAAGGCCGGGGCCGGCTTGTTCAGCAGCGGCGTGGGGATCGCGTTCGGGTCGTGCCGGGTATTCCACCAGATGCCGAAGCCGAACAGCCCGACCAGCAGCATGAAACCGATGAAGGGAAGCAGCCGGTTCATGCGCGGTTTTCCTGCACCTGCAGGCCGGCGACGGCGCCGGTTTCGGTTTCGGCGCCGCGCTTGAGGCGGAAGCGCTTGTCGGTGGCACAGACCAGGCCGCCCAGCATCATCAGCAGGCCGCCGGCCCAGATCCAGCGAACGAACGGCTTGTAGTACAGCCGCAGCGCCCAGGCGCCTTCGACGTTGCCGGCATCCATCGGTTCGCCCAGCGCCACGTACAGGTCGCGGGTGACGCCGGCGTCAACCGCCGATTCGGTCTGCACCTGGCCGCGCAGGTAGGTGCGCTTCTGCGGGTGCATCACGGTGAGTTCCCTGCCGTCGCGGATGACCGTGACCACGCCCTGGTCGGCCTTCCAGTTCGGGCCGTTGGCGCGGTGCACGCCGTCGAAGCGGAACTCGTAGCTGCCGATGTGCTGGCTCTCGCCCGGCGCCATGCGCACGTCGCGGGTCACGCTGAGCGACTCGGACAGCAGCACGCCGGCCACGAACACGCCCACGCCCAGGTGCGCCAGCAGCATGCCGGCCATCTCGGCCGGGTAGCGGCGGCCGCGCGGCAGTTCACGCCAGCGCTTCAGCGCGTACAGCAACACGCCGGCGATCACCCATGCCGCCGCCGCCACGCCGGCGATCGCCTTGAGCTGGCCGTCGACGAGGAAGGCCGCCGCGATCGCGCAGGCCGCCGCGGCGACGCCGGCGCGCAGCAGCACCTGCCCGATCGCCGGCGCCTCGCCCTTGCCCCAGCGCAGGAACGGGCCGAACGGCAGCAGCAGCACCACCGGCAGCATCAGCAGCGGGAACAGGAAGCCGAAGTAGGGCGGGCCCACCGAGATCCGGCCCAGGTTCAGCGCGTCGCCGATCAGCGGGAACAGCGTGCCCAGCAGCACCATCGCCGCGGCCACCGCGAACATCAGGTTGCCGATCAGCAGCACCGTTTCGCGCGAGAGCACCTTGAACGGCTTGCCGCCCAGCACCTGCGGTGCCCTGAGGGCATACAGCAGCAGCGAGCCGCCGACCACGATGGTGAGGAAGGCCAGGATGAAGATGCCGCGGCGCGGATCGGAGGCGAACGCGTGCACCGAGGTGAGCACGCCCGAGCGCACCAGGAAGGTGCCGAGCAGGCTCAGCGAGAACGCGAAGATCGACAGCAGGATGGTCCACGCGCGCAGCGAGCCGCGCTTCTCAGTCACCGCCTGCGCATGGATCAGCGCCGCGCCGACCAGCCACGGCATGAAGCTGGCGTTCTCCACCGGGTCCCAGAACCACCAACCGCCCCAGCCCAGCTCGGCGTAGGCCCACCAACTGCCGGCGACGATGCCGCAGGTGAGGAAGGCCCAGGCGATATTCGTCCACGGTCGTGCCCAGCGCACCCAGGCCTGCTCCAGCTCGCCACCGAGCAGGGCGGCGATCGAGAACGCGAACGCCACCGAGAAGCCGACGTAGCCCATGTACAGCATCGGCGGGTGGAAGGTCATGCCCGGATCCTGCAGCACCGGGTTGAGATCCGCGCCGTCTCCCGGCATCGGCAGCAGCCGGCCGAACGGGTTGGAGGTGAAGATGATGAAGGCGAGGAAGCCCACCGCGATCAGCCCCATCACGGCGATCACGCGCGAGGCGAACACCTCGGGCAGCTTCTGGCTGAACGCGGCCAGCGCCACCGTCCACACGTTGAGGATGAAGATCCACAGCAGCAGCGAACCCTCGTGCGCACCCCACACCGCGGCGATGCGGTAGTACCACGGCAGCGCCAGGTTCGAGTTGTCGGCCACGTACTGCACCGAGAAGTCGAAGCGCAGGAACGCCCACGCCAGGATGCCGAACGCCATCGCCACGAACACCGCCTGGCCCACCGCGGCCGGGCGCGCCACCGCCATCAGCGCGCGGTTGCCGCGCCACGCGCCGAGCAGCGGCAGGATGCTCTGCGCCAGCGCCAGCAGCAGGGCGAGGATGAGCGCGAGCTGGCCGAGTTCGGGGGTCATGGCAGCTTGTCCTGCACGGCGGCCGCTTCCTCGATCTTCTTGTCCGCGTGCGCCTTGGCCATGGCGTCCTTCAGCTCCTTCGGCATGTAGGTCTCGTCATGCTTGGCCAGCACTTCGGTGGCCACGAAGTGGGCATTGTCCATGTGGCCGGTGGCGATCACCGACTGGTTGTCGCGGAACAGGTCCGGCAGGATGCCGGTGTACTCCACCGGCATCGCGCCGCCGGCATCGACCACGGTGAAGGTGACCTTGAGCGAGTCGCTGGCACGCTGGATCGAGCCGGCCTTGACCATGCCGCCGAGCCGGAACGTCTTGTAGCCGGCGGCCTCGCCCGACTGCACCTGGCTCGGCGTGAGCAGGTAGTTCATGTTGTTCTGCAGCGCCAGCACGACCAGCACGGCGGCGACGGCGGCCGCGGCGAGGATCGACAGCACGATGGTGAGCCGGCGCTTGCGGGTGGGATTCATGGGCATGGCGATCGACCGCCCCGGTCAGGGGGACGCTGGAGTGGAAGGGGGCTTGCGTTCCTGTCGCGCGCTCTGACGCGCCAGGCGGGCACGAAGTTCCGTCAGCACGCGGCGGCGGCGCAGCCGCGGCGCGACGGTGTCGGCCACCAGCACGGCGAAGAACAGCGCGTAGGCCGGCCACACGTAGGCGGCGTAGCCGCCCATCGCGAAAAAGTGCTGCAGTGCGCTCATCGGCCGGCCTCGTCTTCGGCGATCCGGCGCACCCAGTCCTTGCCGCTCTCCAGATCCAGCAGGTCGGTGCGCGCGCGGCGGCACAGGCTGGCGACGTAGTAGAACTTGGTGGCCAGGGTCACCGTCAGCAGCGGCCACAGCATGGCGCCGGAGATCTTCGACGGGCCGAACACGTTGACCGTGCTGCCCTGGTGCAGGGTATTCCACCAGTTCACCGAGAAATGCACGATCGGCACGTTGATGATGCCGATGATGGCGAGGAACGCCGCGGCGCGCGCGCCCTGGCGGCGATCCTCGAACGCGTGGTACAGCCCGATCACGCCGAGGAACAGGAACAGCAGCACCAGCTCGGAGGTGAGCCGCGCGTCCCAGGTCCACCAGGTGCCCCACATCGGCTTGCCCCACAGCGAGCCGGTGACCAGGGTGATGAAGGTGAACGCCGCGCCGATCGGCGCCGACTCCATCGCCACCACCTCGGCCAGCTTGATCCGCCATACCAGCGCGATGAACGAGGCCACGCCCATCACCCCGTAGATGAACATGCTCATCCACGCGCTGGGCACGTGGATGAAGATGATCCGGTAGGCGTCGCCCTGCTGGTAGTCGGCCGGCGCCAGCACCAGGCCGCCGTACAGCCCGACAACGCCGAGCAGCAGCGCCAGCGCCGTCGCCCATGGCTGCAGCGTGCCGGCGAAGCGGTAGAACGTCGGCGGCGAGCCGAGCTTGTGCAACCAGAGCGGAATCCAGCTAGACATAACCCATCAAGCATCCAGGGCAATACGGAGGGCCGCCGCGCAGGCCAGTGGCGCCAGCACCACGGCCAGCACCAGGGCGGCAGCGAGCCAGGCGACCGGTGCGAGCCACGGCAAACCCTGTTGGGCGGCCGCCACGGCGCCGGCGGCGAAGATCACGGCCGGCACGCAAAGCGGCAACAGCATCAAGGCGAGCAGCATACCAGAGCGCCGGGTGCCGGCCGTCAGCGCCACCAGCACCGCGCCGAGCAGGCTGAGCAGCGGCGTGGCCAGCGCCAGCGCCAGCAGCAGCACCGGGATCACCGCGCCGGGCAGGTGCAGCATCGCGGCCATCAGCGGCGCGATCAGGATCAGCGGCAGCGCGGTGGCGAGCCAGTGGGCGAGGATCTTCATGCCCAGCATCAGCGCCAGCGGCTGCGGCGCCAGCACCAGTTGCTCCAGCGAGCCGTCCTCGATGTCGCTGGAGAACATCGCGTCCAGCGCCAGCAGCATCGCCAGCAGCACGGTGACCAGTACCACGCCGCCGGCGATCCGCTGCAGCAGGGTGTCCTCCGGGCCCAGCGCGAACGGGAACAGCGTAGTCACGATCAGCGCATACAGCACCGGCATCGCGATGTCGCCGCGCCGGCGCCAGGCGAGGGTGAGGTCGCGCCGCAGCATCGCGGCGCAGGCGCTGGTAAGGGCGGGACGGTTCATCGTTGTGCTCCCTCCCCTGCGCGCAGGGGAGGGTTGGGGATGGGTAACGCTCTTGCGCAAGAGTGAACCCTCTCCCGGCCTTCCCCTGCGACCGAAGGAAGTCCCTTCGGGGCAAGCAGGGGGAGGGGTCCATGCATGGAGTTTCCGGTCACCTTAATCATGCATGCGGATCCGTCGCGGCTCGCCGCCATGGAAGCTCACCGTGCCGTGGCTGGTGACCATCACCGCGCCACCGGCGTCGGTGTGCGCTTCCAGCAATGCGTTCACCAGCGCGATGCCGATGCGGTCGAGGTTCGCGTATGGCTCGTCGAGCAGCCACAGGCTGGCCGGCAGCAACAGCAGCCGGGCCAGCGCGGCGCGCTTCTTCTGGCCGGCCGACAGCCGGCGCACCGGTTCGTCCTCGTAGCCGCGCAGGCCGATCCGGGCCAGTACCGCGGCCACGCTGGCGCCGTCACGAATGCCGTGCAGGCCGGCGGCGACGTGCAGGTTCTCGCGCGGGCTGAGATCCGCCTTGAGACCGAGCTGGTGGCCGAGGAACAGGATCTCGCCGGCGCAGCGGTCGCGCTGCAGCGGTTCGCCGCGCCAGTGCAGCTCGCCGGCGCCGATGTGCAGCAACCCGGCCAGCATGCGCAGCAGGGTGGTCTTGCCGCTGCCGTTGTCGCCTTCGACCAGGGCCAGTTCGCCCGCGCGCAACCGGAAGTCCAGCGGTGCGAACACCGGCTCGTCCTGGCGAAAAAAGCTCAAGGCCCGAGCTTCGAGCAGGGGCATGGCGGTGTCGGCGGCGGTCATCGCCTCGATTGTCCGCAATGCCGAGGGCGCTTGTCCATGCGGCGCGCTGCCGCTGCGCGGGTCAGTCCAGCACCCGCAGCAGGGCGGCGCTGCCGGCTTCGCCGTGCACGTAGGCCAGCTGCCCGTGGGTCCTGGCCAGCTTGTCCAGCACGGGGACAGCCGCCCCCGCGACGAACAGGCTGGGCTCGCTCCAGCCGGAAGTGCCGACCCCGATGGCCGGATGGACGACGACGCCGGGCTGGGCCTGCAGTGCGGCCAGCAGTTCGCCCTGTGCGGCCAGGTTCTCCGCCGGCGGGCGTCGGCGCGCCTGCGGATTCCATGCCGTAATGAATGCCCACGGGCGCGAACCGACCGCGGCCGCGAGCCGGGCCGGCAGGGGCAGGTCCACGCGGATCGTTGCCCAGGTCACCGTATCCAGGCAGACGTGATAGGCGGTGGCGTGAAACGCTTCGAGCAGGGCTTCATCCATGGCGCAGTCTCGGCAGTGGCTCTAGCTTTGACTGGAACAGCCGCGCGGCGGCTTCGATGTCGATATCCGCCACGTTCGGCGTGTCGCGCAGCAGCTGTTCCAGCAAATGGTCCTGCGCCCGGCCGCGTTCGAGCGCGTAGGCATAGGGCACGTGGGTGAAGGTCACCAGGCGATAGCGCGTCATGTAATGGCCGGGGATCCGCGCGGCCAGCGCGCCACCCAGTTCGCGCTTGGCCAGGTAGTGCGGGTCGGCCACCGAGTCGCGCATCTCGACGTAGTTCTCCAGCGCCATCGCGGCGATCGCGTCGGCGTTCGGCTGGCGCACGCGCTGGAATTCGGCGAACACCCCGGCGCTGTCGTCCGGCGCCTCGGCCAGCAGGTCCGTCAGCACCACGGTGTCCTCGAAGCCGCAGTTCATGCCCTGGCCGTGGAACGGCACGATCGCGTGCGCCGCGTCGCCGAGCAGCAGCGCGCGGCCGTCCAGGTGCCAGCGCTCGAGGTACAGGGTGGACAGCGTGCCGACCGGGTGGCTGTCGAAATCCTCGCCGAAGCGCGGGATCAGCGGCAGCAGGCCCGGGAACTGTTCGCGGAAGAACGCGGCCGCGGCAGTGGCGTCGGGCAGGGTGGCGAAGCTCGGCGCGGCGCCTTGCGCCGGCAGGAACAAGGTCACCGTGAAGCTGCCTTCGGTATTCGGCAGCGCGATGCACATGTAGCCGCCGCGCGGCCAGATGTGCAGCGCGTGGGGCTCCAGCGCGAACTGGTCGTGGCCGCCGCTGTGCTGCAGCACCGCGGGCGGCAATTCGCCGGCCGGCGGGATCTCCAGCTCCTTGTAGCCGTGGCCGAGCGATTCGATCCGTTCGCCCAGCGGCGCATGCGCGTTCATCGCCGCGCGCACCGCGGAGCCGGCGCCGTCGGCGCCGATCAGCAGCCCGGCATCCCGTTCGCGCTGCACGCCCGCCTCGTCGGCGAGCCGGATGCGCTGCCGGTCGAGGTCGGCGCCGACCAGCGACTGGCCGAAGTGGAAGCGCACGCCGGCCGCCTCGGCCGCGTCCAGCAGCAGCATGTTCAGCGCGCCGCGCGAGACCGACCAGATCACCTCGCTGTCGTCCACGCCGTAGCGCTGCAGGCCGCTGGCGCCGTCCTGCGTGTGCACCATGCGCCCGCGCATCATCACCGCATGCCGCAACACGTCGTCGGCCAGGCCCGCCGTGCGCAACGCCTGCAGGCCGCGCTCGGCTAGTGCCAGGTTGATCGAGCGGCCGCCGCTGTCCATGGATGGACGAGTGCCGCGGGCGTAGGATGCGCTGGAGCGGCCCAGGATGCCGGCCAGCCGTGGATCAGGCCGCTTTTCGAACACCTCGACGGCAAAGCCGCGTCCGGCCAGCTGCTGCGCCAGCAGCGCGCCGACCAGGCCGCCGCCGATGAGGGTGATGGTGGGCTGCGCCATGCTGCGGTCCGTGGAGAAAGTCCGCCCACTGTTCCGCAAGCGGCGCGCGACTGCAATCCCGTGCGGCCGGAGCGTTCCTCAGAAACTCATGAAGTAGCCGCCGTTCACCGGCAGGTTGGCGCCGGTGATGTAGCCGGCGTCGTCGGCGGTGAGGAAGGCCACGGCGCGGGCGATGTCGGACGGCAGGCCGAGCCGGCCCACCGGGATGTCGGCGATGATCTGCGCGCGGATCTCGGCGGGCACGGCGGCGACCATCGGGGTGTCGCAGTAGCCGGGCGAGACGGTGTTGACGGTAACGCCCTTGCGCGCGGTCTCGCGCGCCAGCGCCATGCTGAAGCCGTGCACGCCGGCCTTGGCGGCGGAGTAGTTGGTCTGGCCGAACTGGCCGGTCTGGCCGTTCACCGAGCTGATGTTGACGATGCGGCCGAAGCCGCGCGCGGCCATGCCCTCGACCACGTGGCGGCACATGTTGAACACGCCGTCCAGGTTCACCCGCATCAGCTCGTGCCATTGCTGCGGCGTCATCTTGCGCAGGCTGGCGTCGCGGGTGATGCCGGCGGCATTGACCAGGATGTCGACGCTGCCGTGCTGCTGCTCGATCCGTTCGACCAGATGCCGGCAGTTGTCGAAATCGCTGACGTCGGCCGGCTCGAACGCGATGGCGCCCTCGAAGCCGGCGACCTCATCGTGGAATGCGGCCACGCGCTCTTCGCGCGAAGCCAGGTCCAGCGCGACCACCTTGCGCCCGGTGCGGGCCAGCTGCCGGCAGATTTCCGTGCCGAGGCCGCCGATGCCGCCGGTGACCAGGGCAAGGCGGGAAGAAAGGCCGGTTCGAGTCATGTTCGGATCCATCGGTGCGCTCATGCCGCAGGGCAGCATATGTTGTGCTGCAGCGATCGGGATGGGGGACAAGCGAACGGCACGCCGAAGCGCGCCGTGGGAGTCAGGCCGGAATCAGCCGGATTTCTTGCCGCTGCGGCCGGTCGCACCGGGGGTGGGAATCACCTTGGCGGCGGTGTCCATCAGGCCGCGCTGCAGCGCCTGGAACGCGGCGAGGTTGCGCTCGGTGAGGTCGTTCAGCGTGTTCCAGGGGGTTTGCCCCATCAGGCTGTTGAGCTGGCTGCGGAACTGCGTCTGCTGGTCGAGAAAGACTTGCAGGCTGCGCTCCAGGTAAGGGCCCATGAAGCCCTGCAGCGAGTCGCCGTAGAAGCGGATGATCTGGCTGAGCAACTGCGGCGACAGCATCGGCTGCCCCTTGTCCTCGTGCTCGGAGATGATCTGCAGCAGCACCGAACGGGTCAGGTCCTCGCCGGTCTTGGCGTCGCGGACCTCGAAGTCCTCGTTGTCCAGGACCAGCTGGCGGACTTCCTCCAGCGTGATGTAGCTGGAGATCTCCGTGTCGTAGAGACGCCGGTTCGGATACTTCTTGATGATGCGTTTGGTTTGTGCCATGCGGCGAACGCTAGCAGAAGATATTGCGATGCACCAGTCGGACGGGATTTTTCATGCTGCAACCGGCGGCTGCAGCATTTCAGTGGCCGACCGCGCCGCCGGCGCTGCCGAACGGCGGCTTGGCGAACCACAGCACCGGGATCAGCAGCACGAACAGGATCGCGCACCCCCAGAACACGTCGTTCACCGCCAGGGTCAGCGCTTCGCGCGTCAGCAACTGGTCGACCAGGCCCAGGCTCTGCGTGTGCGACAGCCCGGCATGCGACAGCTGGCCGACGAACTCGGTCGCCGCCGGATGGCCGGGGCTGACGTATTCGGTCAGGCTGGCATGGTGCGATTCGCCGCGATGCTGCCACAGGGTCACCATGATCGCAGTGGACACGCTGGAGCCGATGGTGCGGCAGAAGTTGGACAGGCCCGAGGCGCTGGCGATCTGGTCCACCGGCAGGCCGGACAGGTAGACCTGGTTCAGCGGGATGAAGAAGCAGGGGATGGCCAGGCCCATCACGAAGCGCGGCACCACCAGGGTGGAGAACGAGGCCGAGCTGTCGAAGGTGGAGAACCAGTACGCGGTGCCGGCGAACACCAGGAACGCGAACGTCACCACCGCGCGCAGGTCCAGCCGGTGCATGTTCTTGCCCAGCACCGGCGCGATCAGGAACGCCAGCACGCCGACCGGCGCGGTGGCCAGGCCGGCCCAGGTGGCGGTGTAGCCCAGGGTGATCTGCAGCCACAGCGGAAACACCACGTTGATGCCGAAGAACGCGAACATGCCCAGCGAGAGGCTGATCACGCCGACGGTGAAGTTGCGCTCCTTGAACAGCGACAGATCCACCACCGGATGCTTCGCGTGCAGCTCCCACACGATCAGGAAGGTGAGGCAGACCAGCGCGGTGAGGCCGAGGGTGAGGATCATCGGCGAGGCGAACCAGTCGTGGTCGTTGCCGTTGTCCAGCATGAACTGCAGGCAGCCCACGCCGACCACCAGCAGCAGCAGGCCGATCGCGTCGATCGGCGCCTTGTAGGTCTTCGTCTCGCGCTTGCGCAGCAGGCCCCAGGTGACCGCCGCCGCCGCCAGCCCCACCGGCAGGTTGATATAGAAGATCCACGGCCACGAGAAATTGTCGGTGAGCCAGCCGCCCAGGATCGGGCCGAAGATCGGCGCCACCACCACGGTCATCGCCCACAGCGCCAGCGCGATGCCCTGTTTCTCCTTCGGGTAGTTCGACAGCAGCAGGGTCAGCGACAGCGCCACCATCGGGCCGGAGCCGGCGCCCTGCAGCAGGCGGCCGATCACCAGCATCGGCATGCTGGTGGCCAGGCCGCACAGCATCGAGAAGATCACGAACAGCAGCACCGAGCCGACGAAGGTCTTCACCTCGCCGAAGCGGCGCGCCAGCCAGCCGGTGAGCGGCTGCATGATCGCGCTGGCCAGCGCGTAGGAGCTGATCGTCCAGGTGCCTTCGCTGGGGCTCACGCCGAGGCTGCCGGCGATGTGCGGCACCGCGACGTTAACGATGGTCATGTCCAGCACCTCCATGAAGGTGCTGAACGCGACGGCGATGGTGAGCAGCGCCAGCGGCGCGCCGTGCAGCGGCTTCGGCGGGGCGGCGGGGGCGGCGTCGTTCGGCGTGGCGGCCATGCTGCGGCTCAGTTTGCGGCGGTGGCGTGGGACAGGTTGGCGCGGATGATCCGCTCCGCTTCCGCGTCGGCCTTGCTGGCCATCTGCTCGTAGACGTCGGTCTGCGCCACCGGCTGCGGCGTCGCCGGGTTGGCCAGCACGCTGCCCCGGTCGTTGCGGATGTCGACGGTGACGTCGGTGGACAGGCCGATGCGCAGCGGGTGCTGATCCAGTTCCTTGTTGTCCAGCGCGATGCGCACCGGCACGCGCTGCACCACCTTGATCCAGTTGCCGGTGGCGTTCTGCGCCGGCAGCAGCGAGAACACGCTGCCGGTGCCGGCGCCCAGGCCGACCACCTTGCCGTGGTAGACCGCGTCGCTGCCGTACAGGTCGGAGACGATCGTCGCCGGCTGGCCGATGCGGATGTGGCGCAGCTGGCTTTCCTTGAAGTTGGCGTCGATCCACAGGTCGTGCAGCGGCACCACGGTCATCAATTGCTGGCCCGGCTGCACGCTGTTGCCCAGCTGCACGCTGCGCTCGGCCACGTAGCCGGATACCGGCGCATAGATCGCGTTGCGCTGCGCGGCGACCCAGGCGGCGCGGAAGTTCGCGCGGGCCTGCATCACCACCGGGTTCTGCGCCACGTCGGTGCCCTCGATCGCCGCGTGCGCCGCGGCGGACTGCGCCGCGGCGGCGTCCACCGCGGCGCGCGCCTGGTCCACGCCGTCGCGCAGGTGCTGCACGATCTCCGGCGATTCGGCCTGGGCGGCAATCAGCGGCAGGCGCCGTTGCAGATCCGCCTCGGCCTTCTTCAGGTCGAGCCGCGCCGCGACCACCTGCGCGTCGGCACTGGTCGCCGAGCTGGTCTGCTGGCGCACGCCGCGCACGGACTGGGCCAGCGCGCTGCGCGCCTGCGCGAGCCGGGTGTCGGCATCGGTGCTGTCCAGCTTCACCAGCACCTGGCCGGCCTCGACGCGCTGGGTATCGTCGGCGAGGATCGCCACCACGGTGCCCGGCACCTGTGCCGAGATCGCCACCTGGTTGCCGCCCACGTAGGCGTTGTCGGTCTTCTCGCGGGTGGAGAACACGAAGAACCAGAGCAGGAACCAGGCCAGCGCGGCGAGGATGAAGACGCCGGCCACGATCAGCAGCGTGCGGCGGCGCTTGGCCGGATCCTTCGCGGCCATGCCGCTGTCATTGGCGTCGACGGAGGTCGTGGCGGATTCAGTGGCGCTCATGGGCGGGCGGCTCCGGCGTTGGCGGAAGGGGAGGAGGGTGCGTCGGTTGCGCCGGCGCGGCGGTAACCGCCGCCAAGCGCCTTGATCAGGGCCAGGTCGGTGCTCACGGCCTGGGCCTGCAACTGGGCGGCGGCGTCGCGCTGCTGCAACAACGCGGCCTGCGCGCCCAGGCTCTCGCGGATGTCGCGAACGCCCTGGCGCGCGCGCGCCCGCGCGCTCTCCAGCAGGCGCTGCCCGGCGTCGAGCTGGGCCTGCTGCTCGCGCTGGCGGGCGGCGACCTGCTCGGCGCTCAACGCCTGCGTGGCCACCTCGCGCGCGGCGCCCAGCACGGCGCCGTCGTACTGCGCCACGGCGGCGTCGAGCTGGGTCCTGCGCACGCCGTAGTTGGCCTCGAGTGCGCCGCCGCTGAAGATCGGCAGGTGCAGCGCCGGGGTCAGCGCGAAGGTGCGGCTGCCGGCGGTGAGCAGCTTGTCCAGGTCGATGCTGGAGAGGCCGGCGAGCGCGGTGATGCCGATGTCGGGGAAGAATTCGGCGCGTGCGGCATCGGTCTGTTTCAGCGCCGCCTCGACCTGCCAGCGGCTGGCGGCGATGTCGGGGCGGCGCGCGATCAGGTCCAGCCCGGCATCGGCCGGCACGCCGCGCGCGATCGCCGGCAGCGGACGCGCCTGCAGTTCGGGCAGGTCGGCCGGCGCCACGCCGAGCAGCGAGGCGAGCGCGGCGCGGCGGATCTTCGCCGAGCCGTCGAGCGCCACCCGCATCTCGCGCGCCGCGGCCAGCTGGGCCTGCGCCTTCTGCGCTTCGTCGGGCAGGTCCACGCCCTGGCGCACGCGCAGCCCGGCGACATCGGCAAGCCGCTGCTGCGTGGCGAGCGACTGGTCGGCGAGCTGCAGCCGGGCCTGGTCGGCCTGCCAGCCGAAATAGGTATCGGCGACGGCGTACTGGATCGCCAGGGCAGCCGCGCTGCGCTGTGCTTCGGCGGCGCGCGCCTGGTCCAGCGCCGCTTCCATCGTCGCGCGCTTCTTGCCCCACCAGTCGAAGTCGTATTGCAGCTGCACGCCGAGGTCGGCCTGGTTGTACCAGGTGAAACCGAGGAACTTGCTCGGGATCAGGCCGTGCTCGCTCATCCGCTGGCGCGACACCTGCGCGCTGCCGTTGACCGACAGGCCGAGCTGGGCCGCCGCCAGCTTCGCCGACTGCTCGGCGCCCTGCACGCGGCTTTGCGCCAGGGCCAGGTCCGGCGACTGCCGCATGGCGCGGTCGATCAGGTCGTCCAGCTGCGGGTCGTCGTACTGGCGCCACCAATCGGCGGCCGGCCAGCCGGCGCGGGCGGGTGCCTGCAGGCCGGCCAGCGGCACGTCGTCGCGCAGCGCGGGCGGGCCCAGCCTGGCCGGCGCGGTGGCGCAGCCGGCCAGCATCAGCACGATCGCGGCGACCAGCACCGGGCGACCGCGGAGCGGGGCGTGCTTCATCGGTGTTTCCTTCATGGATGGGAGGCCTCGCCGAGCTGATCGAGGTTGCGGGCGAGCTTGCGCAGCAGGCGGCTGAAGTGCCGTTTGTCGGTTGCGCTGAAGCCGGCGAACATGGCGTCCAGGCGGGGGAACATCGGCGGCAGCATCTTCTGCACGAAGTGGCGGCCTGCCGTGGTGATGCGGATCACCACGCGGCGGCGATCCTCCTCGCTGGTGCCGCGGGTGATCAGGCCGCGCTTCACCAGTGCATTCGCGATGCGGGTCATGTTGGTGGCGCCCTGGCTGGTGAACTCGCAAAGCTCGCCGGGCGTCGAGCTGCCGTCCGGGCGGCTGTACAGGATCATCAGGGTGATGAACTCGCTGTGGTTGAGCTTGTGCGGCATGAGCTTGAACTCGAGCCCTTCCTCCATGCTTGCGCCGACCATCAGCATCAGCCGGCACAACCGCGCCTCCTGCTCGGGCATCTGCGGGATGAGCTGGCTCACCCGGCCGATGCCTTCATCCATCATCGCAATACAATTCGTGATGCGTGCCATTTCACTGATTCATAATTCACCAATGAAGTAAAAGATAGCAAGCCTTCGGCGAGGCTTGCAAGTGACGGATGGCAGGGTGTCAGCCGAGGCCGAAGAGGCGGCGGGCGTTGGCGGTGGTGGCGGCGGCAATGCCGGCCTCCGGTTCGCCGCGCAGCGCCGCGATGCAGCGCAGAACCTCGGCGACGCACGCCGGTTCGTTGCGTTCGCCGCGGTGGGCGGCAGCGGACTGGTCCGGGGCATCGCTTTCCAGCAGCAGGAACTCGATCGGCATCTGCGCCACGATGCGGCGCAGGCGCTGTGCACGCTCGTAGGTCACCGGGCCGCCGATGCCCAGGTGGAAACCCATGGCCCACAGTTGCCGGGCCTGCTGCTCGCTGCCGGAAAAACTGTGCACCACGCCGCGCAAGCGGCCGCTTCGGCGCAGGGTCAGGGTGACTTCCTCCAGCGCGCCGCGGGCGTGCACGATCACCGGCAGGTCGCGTTCGCGCGCCAGTTGCAGCTGACCGGCGAAATAATGCCGCTGCAACTCGCGGTCGAGGCCGTCCACGTGGAAATCCAGACCGATCTCGCCGACCGCCACCGGATGGTTTTCGTTCAGCCAGGAAGACAGCGCTTCGACATGTTTCGGCGCATGCTGGGACAGGAACATCGGGTGCAGCCCGTAGGCGGGATACAGGCCGGCATGACGGGCGCAGAGGTCGCGGATTTTCGGCCAACTTCCGGCATCGACGGCGGGAACGACCATCCTGTCGACCCCAGCCAGGCAGGCGCGTTCGATGACTGCCGCGCGATCGTCGGCGAAGGCGCGGTCATCGAGGTGAACATGGCTGTCGACGAGCTGGAACATGATTCGTTTTTCGTGCACTGGCAGAGAGTTCCGCGACCTTGACGTGAAGATAATGTAACGGGCGTGAGCTAGCTCCGATTCAGTTGGAAAACGGTTCAATGACCACACGGGTTGCTGCGGCGGGTACCCGGCAATACGGCCCAACAAAAACAGAGGAGAGGATTGTGATGAACAGGTTGACAGTCAATGTACTCAATATCGCCGTCGCGGCAGCGCTGGCCACCGGTCTCTCGGCCTGCAACCGCAACGCGGATGCGGGTGTTTCCAATGCCTCTGCCGATGCCGGCGCCAGCGCCAGTGCGGATGCCGGGGTCAAGTACGCCAAGGTGGTCAGCGTCGATCCGGTGCGCTCGACGGTGAACAACCCGAAACAGGTCTGCCACGACGAGACGGTCACGCACACCGAGCCGCCGAAGGATCAGCACCAGATCGCCGGTACGGCGATTGGTGCCGTGGTCGGCGGTCTCCTCGGCAACCAGGTCGGTGGCGGCAAGGGCCGGACCCTGGCCACGGTGGCGGGAGCGGTCGGCGGCGGTTACGCCGGCAATCGCATCCAGGCCAGCCGTCAGCATGCCCAGGTGAGCACTTCGGTCGAACGCAAGTGCGATACCGTCAACAACACCAGCAACAAGATCGTCGGCTATGACGTGCGCTACGAATACAACGGCGTCACCCGCACGGTGCGGATGGACCACGACCCCGGCGATCGGGTGCAGGTGCAGGAAGGCGTGACGGCCGTGTCCGACGCTCGCTGAAACCAACCACAGGAAAGGACGTGATCCCATGAATGCACTCCCCAGCAAATTTGCCCTGGTGTCGGCGATGGCCGCAAGCCTGGCCCTCGCCGGCTGCGCCACCGGCCCCTACGGCAACAGCGGCAATTACGATCGCGGCTATCAGGGCTCGTCGCAGGGTGGTTACGGCTATGGCGACCGGAACGTCCGCTGCCAGGCTTGCGGCGTGGTGCAGGAGGTGCAGCAGGTCAACATCGATGGCAACGGCAACGGCGGCACGCTGGGCGCGATCATCGGTGCGGT
Organism: Rhodanobacter sp. FW104-R8; assembly: GCF_001617365.1. GTDB lineage: Bacteria > Pseudomonadota > Gammaproteobacteria > Xanthomonadales > Rhodanobacteraceae > Rhodanobacter. The sequence goes on along the minus strand of NZ_LVJR01000025.1, from coordinate 24,218 downwards.
TGCCGGCGGCGTGCTCGGCAACCAGGTCGGCAAGGGCGACGGCCGCAAGGCCGCCACCGTGGTGGGTGCGGTTGCCGGCGGCGTGGTCGGCAACCAGATCGGCAAGCGCAATGACGGCGGCGGTGTCGCATGGCGCATCGTGGTGAGGCTGGACAATGGCCAGTACGCCACGGTGACCCAACGCGAGAATCCGGGTGTCCGCAACGGTGACTATGTCGAGGTACGTGGCGACCACGTCTATCCACGCTGAGTGAAGACGTCTGGACGTCTAGATGTCCAAACGGAAAAGGCCCTCGAAAGAGGGCCTTTTTTATTTCGACGCCAGTGCGAAGATCAGTTCACGGCGTAGAACGCATGTTCGCCGATCGTCACGCTGGGCCGGTTGTGCGACCACGCCGGTGCGATCGCGGTCGTGGCGAAATGATCCGCGTGCGGCACCAGCATGCGCCGCTGCGCGATCGGCAGCTGCCAGTTGCGCAGCGACGTGCCGGCCACTTGCCATGCCTTGTTGAAGGCTTCCAGGTTGTTGACCTCGAACGAGCCCGGCGTGGTGGTGATCGCGAACTGGTGCGGCGCCGTGACCACTTTGCACACGGTGTTGCCCCAGCGGCCGCGATCGAGCCGGCGCATCGCGACCTCGGCCACGGCCAGTTGCCCATTGAGGGGTTCGCTGCGTGCTTCCAGGTAGACCGTGGCGGCCAGGCAGGCCTGGTCGGCGACGGGCTGGGGCATCAGGGACGTCAACCACAACAGCATGGAAAGTTTCATGGTTCTGCCTCCAACGTGCTGTACGCGCGAAGCCGGATTGCAGCTTCATGCGCCGTTGCGGTGGACGGGCGGGCAGGCCGTTCCACCTGGATCTACCGCCATGGCCGAAACTTGTGGCCACGGCGTTTTGCCACGGGATTGTGGCGGTCGAGCGGCGGATTCGATGCCGATCGGGATTGGGGTGTCGGGCGTTGCGCGGCCGCATCGGCCGTGTTGCCATCGACTGCTGCGCACTCGTTTGGCTGCGAGGCGGTGTTCCATCCGGCGCTGCTTCTGCCGGGTCGCGCCGATTCGGATTCATCCGGTTCGTCGCGCGTATCGGCACCCCGTGTTCCGGATGCCGCGATATTCGATCGGCGGAGCCTAGTGGCGGAATTTTCCGCTGGCAAGTGCCGGGGCGGCGAAGTTTAACTGACGCTCACGATACGTTGACAAGTGTCGTCGCTAAAAACCGATGCATCACGCAGGCATCACGCGATCATCATTCATGCCGGCCACGAGGCGACGAGTTGCAGCGTGATGCCGTCGCCGAATACAAGTGCGCGCCCGCCGCCGGCATGTGCAGCAACGTCGTCGTTCAACACGACGAGCGCTTCGATGACCTCGTCCGCAACGACGGCGTCGATTACGCAACCGGCATCGCGGTCTTCGCCGCGCAGGACATCGCCGGCCTCCATCGCTTGCGACAATCTGACGCGGTGCAGGTGCCGCTTGTGTCCGCCGCGAAAGTGCAATCGCGCGACGATCTCCTGGCCGGGGTAGCAACCCTTGTCGATGGCGACGGCGTGCAGGCGATGCAGCGACAGGGCTGGCGGCAGCAGTTGATCGAGCAGTCGCGCGGGCAGCCAGGGCCAGCCCGCGCGCAGTTGCGGCAGGCGCCATGCGTCGTCGCCGATGCCGGAGGTGGTGATGCGCAGACTGTGCGTATCGCAGCCGAGCGACATGGTTTCGCCATCGTCCATGACGGTGTGCAGCGGCAGTGCCGGGCCAGTCGCGAGAGTGCGCGGCGGCAATGCCGTCACGCTGAGTTTCGAGCGGAACACGAAGCGACGCAGCGCATCGGCCATCACCGTGGCGACGCCTCCGCGCAGCAGCAGCAGGTAGCGATCGTCGGCGAGCCGGGCCAGGTGGAACAGTGCGCGCACGCGTCCTTGCGGATCGAGCCATGCACCGAATTGCCACTGGCCGGTGGCGAGCGAGCTGACCACGCTGCTGAACTGGGCATGTGCAAAAGCCGTCGCGTCGGGGCCTTCGATCAGCAGGGTTTCGGCGGGATGATGTGTCGGCATGAGACTGGCGGAGTTGGGGGCAGGCGGGGCAAGCCACAAGTGGCGACATCGTGATGCAGCGACGCCGAAGCATGGCGCATGGTTGTACTGCACTGCCGCAAGTATTAACCTTTGGCGGCTTAAGAAAACCATGTCCGATACCTCCTCTCCAGCCGAATCCACACCAGTTTCCGTTCCGGCGGAAACGACTGCCGTGCCTGTGGGCCCGGCAGCGGACAAGGCATCGGGGGAGCGGCCGGCTCCCGATCCCACGCGTTATGGTGATTGGGAAAAGAACGGGCGCTGTATCGACTTCTGAACGACCGCGCGGCGCACGTCGCCGTTGCGTATCAGGACAGGGGAAGGTGCGGCATGGGCATCAGCGATTCCACACAGGATAGCCGCCATGGCAGATACGCAACGACCGCTCTCCCCGCACCTGCAGGTATACAGGTGGCAGATACAGATGGTGACTTCCATCTTGCATCGCGCCACCGGCGTCGCCCTTGCCGTGGGCACGCTGTTGGTGGTCTGGGGGATTCTGGCGCTGGCCTCCGGCGAGGCGGCCTTCGAGCAATTCAAGACCTGCACCGGCAGCCCGGTCGGCCTCATCCTGCTGGCGGGCTGGAGCTGGGCGCTCAGCTATCACCTGTGCAACGGCATCCGCCATCTGGTGCAGGACACCGGCGCGGGCTACGCGATTCCCCAGTTCGTGCGTTCGAGCTGGTTGTCGGTGATCGGCAGCATCGTGCTGACGGTCGCCATCTGGGCCTGCGTACTGATCCATGGAGGTGCGGCATGAACCTGCGCGCGGGTACCGACGACGTGCGCAGCCAGCTGCGCCACCCGATGAAGCATGCGCGTGGCCTGGGCTCGGCGCAGCATGGCGTGGATCACTGGTGGACGCAGCGCGTCACCGCCGCCGCGCTGATCGCGCTCGGCCTGTGGTTCGTGGTCACCGTGCTCTCCCTGCTGCATGCCGACTACGCCACGGCGAAGGCCATGGTGGCCAGGCCGTGGAATGCGCTGCTGCTGATTCTGTTTGTGGTCACCGCGTTCTGGCATGCCGTGCTCGGCTTGCAGGTGGTGATCGAGGATTACGTGCACACCCGCTGGAAGGAAGTGGTGCTGCTGGTGGCGATCAAGTTCCTCGCGGTGCTGGGTGCGCTCGCGGGCGTGCTGGCCGTGCTGCGCATCGCATTGGGAGTCTGAAACCGTGGAAAGCTACAAGATCCAGCAGCACAAGTACGATGTAGTGGTGGTCGGCGCCGGCGGCGCTGGCCTGCGCGCCACCTTCGGCCTCGCCGAGAAGGGCCTGAAGGCTGCCTGCGTCACCAAGGTGTTCCCCACCCGCTCGCATACCGTGGCGGCGCAGGGCGGCATCGCCGCCGCGCTTGGCAACATGGGCGAGGACGACTGGCGCTTCCACTTCTACGACACCGTGAAGGGCGGCGACTGGCTGGGCGACCAGGACGCGATCGAGTACATGTGCAAGAACGCGCCGCAATCGGTGATCGAGCTCGAGCACTACGGCGTGCCGTTCTCGCGCACCGAGGACGGCCACATTTACCAGCGTCCGTTCGGCGGCATGACCACGCACTACGGCAAGGGCACCGCGCAGCGCACCTGTGCCGCCGCCGACCGCACCGGCCACGCCATCCTGCATACGCTGTACCAGCAGGCGCTGGCGCATGACGCCGCCTTCTTCGTGGAGTATTTCGCCACCGACCTGATCTTCGACGAGGAAGGCGTCTGCCGCGGCGTGCTGGCTCTGGACATGAACGAGGGCACGCTGCACGTCTTCCGCGGCCAGGCCGTGGTGCTGGCCACCGGCGGCTACGGACGCGCCTACTTCAGCGCAACTTCCGCGCATACCTGCACCGGCGACGGCGGCGGCATGGTGCTGCGCGCGGGCCTGGCGCTGCAGGATCTGGAGTTCGTGCAGTTCCATCCCACCGGCATCTACGGCGCGGGCTGCCTGATCACCGAGGGCGTGCGCGGCGAGGGCGGCTACCTCACCAACTCCAAGGGCGAGCGCTTCATGGAGCGTTACGCACCCAGCGCGAAGGACCTGGCCTCGCGCGACGTGGTCAGCCGCGCCATCACCATCGAGATCCGCGAAGGCCGCGGCGTGGGCGAACACAAGGACCATGCCTTCCTCAACCTGATGCATCTCGGTCCGGAAGTGATCCACGAGCGCCTGCCGGGCATCGCCGAGTCGGCGCGCATCTTCGCCGGCGTGGACGTGACCAAGGAACCGATCCCGATCCTGCCCACCGTGCACTACAACATGGGCGGCATCCCCACCAACTACCACGGCGAAGTGGTGCAGAAGAAGGGCGACGACGTCGACGCCGTGGTGCCGGGCCTGTTCGCCATCGGCGAGGCAGCCTGCGTGTCGGTGCACGGCGGCAACCGCCTGGGCTCCAACTCGCTGCTCGACCTGGTGGTGTTCGGTCGCGCGGTGGCGCACCGCTGTGCCGAACTCATCAAGCCGGGCGCCGCGCACAAGGATCTGCCGGCCAGCGCGCTGGACAAGGCGCTGGCCCGCTTCGACGGCCTGCGCCACGCCAATGGCGAGCTGCCCACCGCGCAGATCCGCCTCGACATGCAGCGCACCATGCAGGCCGATGCCGCGGTGTTCCGTACCGGCGAGACGCTGAAGGAAGGCTGCGGGAAGATCGACGCCGTGCACGCCTCGTTCAAGCAGGTGCGCGTCAGCGACCGCTCGATGGTGTGGAACTCCGACCTGGTCGAGACGCTGGAACTGGCCAACCTGCTGGACCAGGCCGTAGGCACCATGCACTCGGCCGAACAGCGTCCGGAGAGCCGCGGCGCCCACGCGCGCGAGGACTTCCCCGAGCGCAACGACGCCGAATGGATGAAGCACACGCTGGTGAAGGTGGACGAGAACGGCAAGACCAGCTTCGACTATCGTCCGGTGCACATGTTCACCCTCTCCGACGAGGTCGAGGTGGTGCCGCCGAAGAAACGCGTGTATTGAGCAAGAGCCGGGATCGGGATGCGGGATGCGGCACAGCCGGCTCCCGCACCGCGTTGACCGTATCCCGAATCCCGTATCCCGAATCCCGGACGTAAAACCATGGGCGAGTTCAGCTTACCGAAAAATTCCAAGATCCAGCCGGGCAAGCACTGGCCGGCGAAGGACGCGAAGAAGCCGCGTACCTTCCGGATCTATCGCTGGAGTCCGGACGACGACCAGAACCCGCGCATCGACACCTACGAGGTCGACCTGGCCGCGTGCGGTCCGATGGTTCTGGACGCGCTGCTGAAGATCAAGAACGAGATCGACCCCACGCTGACCCTGCGCCGTTCCTGCCGCGAGGGCATCTGCGGCTCGTGCGCGATGAACATCGACGGCACCAACACGCTGGCCTGCATCTGCGCCATCGACAAGGCGGCCTCGGGCGACGTGAAGATCTACCCGTTGCCGCACATGCCGGTAGTGAAGGATCTGGTGCCCGACCTCACCCATTTCTACGCCCAGTACGCATCGATCAAGCCGTGGATCCGCACGCAGAGTGCGGTGCCCGACAAGGAGCGCCTGCAGTCGCCGGAAGACCGCAAGAAGCTCGACGGCCTGTACGAGTGCATCCTGTGCGCCTGCTGCTCCACCAGCTGCCCCAGCTACTGGTGGAACGGCGACAAGTACCTCGGCCCGGCGATCCTGCTGCAGGCCCACCGCTGGATCGTCGACAGCCGCGACGAAGCCACCGGCGAGCGCCTGGACGACCTGGAAGACCCGTTCAAGCTGTACCGCTGCCACACCATCATGAACTGCACGCGCACTTGCCCGAAGGGACTGAACCCGGCCAAGGCGATCGCGGAGATCAAGAAGCTGATGGTGGAGCGGCGTTCCGCGTAAGCCGCGTCGTCGCGAAGCGGCGACACCGTGTTCCTTCTCCCTCCGGGGAGAAGGTGCCCGCAGGGCGGATGAGGGGCGGGTGTTCGCGGGAAAGATAGTCGAAGCTTTCTTTCCGGCGCAGGTATGCCGCAAGATTGACCCCTCACCTCAATCCTCTCCCCGGCGGGGAGAGGAGGCAAAGGAGGCGCTACGCGCGCTTTGATCTTATGGACGCTGCACGCATCAAGCGCCTGCGCTGGCGCACCCGCCGCGGTACCCGCGAGCTGGACGCGCTGTTCGGCGGCTGGCTGGATGACTGTTTTGCCGGTGCGGGCGAAGCGCAGCGGCAGGCGTTCGACGAACTGCTCGACGTGCAGGACCCGGACCTGTGGGACTGGGTGATGGGCCATGCACGCCCCGAGCGGGCGGACTGGCAGGCGATCATCGATGACATCCGCGCCCGCCATCGGCTTTGAGTACCGGCCGTCGCGGTGGCTGCGGCGGGCCCTGGTCCTGGTCGCCGCGCTGGCGGTGCTGGCGGTGGCGCTGAGCGCGCTGCCCGCGTGGCTGAAGCTGCTGCTGGCGGTGGCCGTGGCGCTGGCGACCTGGCGCCGGTTGCGCCGGCTCGCCGCGGATCCCGTCACGGCCGCCGGCTGGGGTGCCGACGGCGCCTGGACGCTGCACCTGCGCAGCCACGAAGACGTACCGGCCACGCTGGCCTCGTTCCGGGTGTACGGCGTGTTCTTCGTGCTGCTGCGCCTGCGCACGGCGGAGCAGGGCGCGCAGGCATTGCTGCTGGTGCCGGACAACAGCGACGCGGACATCCGCCGTCGCCTGCGCATGCGCCTGGCGACCGTGCAGCCCGGCGAGGCCGTGCCGCGCCTTTGACCGGGCGGCAACTTCAACGCTCCAGCGCGGTCCGAACGAATACCTGATAATGCCCGTCCGGGCGGCCCGCCCTGCGATCCCCACAAGCGACCCGCCCATGTTCCGACCGCTCGAACTCTTCATCGGCCTGCGCTACACCCGCGCCAAGCGGCGCAACCAGTTCATCTCTTTCATCTCCACCGTGTCGATCGTGTGCATCGCGATCAGCGTGGTCGCGCTGATCACGGTGATGTCGGTGATGAACGGTTTCGACTACCAGATGCGCTCGCGCATCCTCGGCGCGATCTCGCATGCCACCGTCTCCGGCGTCGGCCAGAGCGTGCAGGACTGGCCGCGCGCATTGCAGGTCGCCGAGGCGAACCCGCACGTGCTCGGTGCCGCGCCTTACGTGGAGAGCGAGGCAATGCTGCTGGCGCGGCGCTCCAGCGGCGCGCTGGTGCGCGGCATCGAACCGGCGCAGGAGCCGAAGGTCGTCGACATCGACAAGCACATGATCGAGGGCAAGCTCGGCGAACTGACACCGGGCAGCTGGAACATCGTGCTGGGCCGCGAGCTGGCGATGACGCTCGGCGTGGCCGTCGGCGACCGGGTCACCATGGCCGTGCAGCAGCTGCGCGCCACGCCGATGGGCAGCGTGCCGCGCATGCGCAGCTTCCACGTGGTGGGCACGTTCGAACTGGGCATGGAGCAGTTCGATTCCGGCCTGGCCCTGGTCAACATGGGCGATGCCGAGAAGCTCAACGACCTCGACGGCCCCACCGGCATCCGCCTCAAGCTCGACGACCTGTTCAACGCCCGTCCGGTCGCGCGCGAGCTGGCCGACCAGCTGGGCCAGGTCTACCGGGTGCAGACCTGGATGGACACCAACGCGAACCTGTTCGCCGCGCTGTCGATGGAAAAGATGGTGATGTTCATCATCCTGTCGCTGATCATCCTGGTCGCGGTGATCAACCTGATCTCGATGCTGATGATGCTGGTCACCGACAAGCAGGCCGACATCGCGATCCTGCGCACGCTCGGCGCCACCCCGCGCAGCATCATGGGCATGTTCATGGTGCAGGGCGTGCTGGTGGGTTTCGTAGGGATCGGTTTCGGCGTGGGCTTCGGCTCGCTGCTGTCGTGGAAACTGCCGGGCATCATCAAGTGGATCGAGCACACCTTCCACGTCACCTTCCTGTCGCCGGACGTCTACTACATCAGCGAGGTGCCGAGCCGCCTGCTGTGGAGCGACGTGGGCTGGACCGCGCTCCTGACCTTCGCGTTCTCGCTGCTGGCCACCCTCTACCCCGCGTGGCGCGCCTCGCGCACGCAGCCGGCGCAGGCGCTGCGCTATGAATAAGGCCGTCATGAACCCAACGACCGAAAACGTGCTGCGCGCCAGCCACGTCGCCAAGACCTACGACGAGGGCGGCCTGCGCACCGACGTGCTGAGCGACGTCAGCTTCACCCTGAAGCGGGGCGAGACGATGGCGATCGTCGGCGCTTCCGGTTCGGGCAAGAGCACCCTGCTGCACATCATCGGCGGGCTGGACACGCTGAGCGCCGGCGAGGTGGAAGTCGACGGCCGCGTGCTGTCGAAGCTGTCCGACGCCGAGCGCGGCCGCGTGCGCAACCGCTCGCTCGGCTTCATCTACCAGTTCCACCACCTGCTGCCCGAATTCACCGCACTGGAGAACGTGTGCATGCCGCTGCTGATCCGCGGCACCGCGATCGCCGAGGCGCAGCAGCAAGCCGTTGCCCTGCTGGAGCGGGTGGGCCTGGGTAGGCGCACGCACCACAAGCCGTCCGAGCTGTCCGGCGGCGAGCGCCAGCGCTGCGCGGTGGCCCGCGCGCTGGTCACGCGACCGGCCTGCGTGCTCGGCGACGAGCCCACCGGCAACCTCGACGAGGGCAATGCCGCGCAGGTCTACGCGCTGATGCTGGAACTCAACCGCGAGATCGGCACCAGCTTTGTGCTGGTCACCCACGACCCGCACCTGGCGGCGAAGATGGACCGCACCCTGGTGCTGCACAACGGTGCGCTGCAGGAAAGCCCGAAGGCCTGAACCCCGCGGGTGAATCCCGCGCTGGTGCGGGCGATGGCGGATGCCGGCGTCCGCCTACGTGTTTTTCATCCGCATCGCCGCCGCCGGGGCGCTAGGCTCGGGGCTCTTCCAGGATGGACGGGCGGGCGGCATGAGGCGATTGACGGCGACCACGGCGGCCGTGGCCCTGCTGGCCGGCGTGCTGCTGGTGCAATGGTTGCCGCAGTTGCCGCCGCGCTGGTGCCTGGGCCTGCCGTTGCCGATCATCGTCCTGCTGGCTTGGCGCTGCCCGCGCTGGCGCTGGCTCGCCTGGTTGCTGTGCGGCATCGTGTGGGCGGCGTGGCGCGGCGGCCTGGCGATGGAGTCGCGGTTGCCGCCGGCGCTGGAGGGGCGCGATCTCGCCGTCGTCGGCACCATCGCCGACCTGCCGTTGGCGCACCCGGATGCCAGCCGCTTCACGTTGCACGTCGAACGGGCCACCGCGGACGGCGAGCCGGTCGCGTTGCGCGGTCGCGTCACCGTGACCTGGTACGAGGACGCGCCGGCGTTGCCGCCGTGCAGCCGCTGGCGCCTGCAGCTGCGCCTGAGGCGGCCGCGCGGGCTGATCGACCCCGGCGGCGCCGACAGCGAACGTTCGGCGCTGGAGCGCGGCATCGTCGCCACCGGCTATGTGCGCGACGATCCCGACAACGCGCCGCTCGGCGGCGCGCCCTGGTGCGTCGACGGCGTGCGCGACGCGGTGGCCCGCGGCATCGCGGCGCGCGTGCCCGACCGCCGCGACGCGGCCCTGCTGCAGGCGTTCGCGGTGGGCGACACGCGCGGGCTGCAGCCGCACGACTGGGCGGTGGCGCGCGCGAACGGGGTCTCGCACCTGATCGCGATCTCCGGCTTCCACGTCGGTGTGGCGGCGGTGTTCGGCGTATGGCTGGCGTTGCTGGTCTACGCGTTGTGGCCGCGGCTGGGCCTGTGGCTGCCGCGGCCGCAGGCGCAAGCCGCGGCGGCGTTGCTGGTGGCCGGCGCGTACAGCGCGCTGGCCGGGTTCGGGCTGCCGACCGTGCGTACGCTGCTGATGATCGCGGTGGTGGCGCTGGCGCGCTGCAGCCGGCGCGCCGGCAGCGGCCCGCAGTCGCTGGCGCTGGCGATGATCGCGATCCTGCTGGCCGATCCGCTGGCGGTGCTGGCGGCGGGGTTCTGGCTGTCGTTCGTGGGCGTGGCGTTCTTGATGCTTTGCCTGCAGTCGCGCGGCCGCGGCCTGCGCGCGTTCCTGCACGAGCTGTCTGCCGGGCAACTGGTGATGACGGTGTCGCTGCTGCCGCTGACCCTGTGGTTCTTCGGCCAGGCCTCGCTGGTGGGCGCGCTGTCGAACCTGGTCGCGGTGCCGGTGGTCAGCTTCGTGATCGTGCCGTCGACCCTGGCCGGCATGCTGATGCTGGGACTGTGCCCGCCGCTGGCCGGGCCGGTGCTGTGGCTGGCAGCGTGGATCGTGCATGCGCAATGGTGGCTGCTGGAGCACCTGGCGACCTGGCCCGGTGCGAACTGGTACCTGCCCGCGGTGCAGTTGCATGCGCTCGCGCTGGCCCTGTTCGGCGCAGTGTGGCTGTTCCTGCCGCGCGGCGTGCCGCTGCGCTGGCTCGGGCTGCTGCTGTTCCTGCCGTTGCTGTGGCCGCCGAACCCGCGGCCGCCGGAGGGAGCGTTCCAGGCCTGGGTGCTGGATGTGGGGCAGGGCCTGTCGGTACTGCTGCGCACCCGCGGGCATGCCCTGGTCTATGACGCCGGCGCGCGCTACCCGTCGGGCTTCGACTTGGGCGAGGCGGTGGTGTTGCCGTCGATCCACGCGCTGGGCATCGCGCGGCTGGACATGCTGATGATCAGTCACGGCGACAACGACCACGCCGGCGGTGCCGGGGCGGTGGCCGGCGCGTTTCCGCGGGCGCAACGCTACGCGGGCGAGCCGTCGCGGATGCGCATGCCGACGCAGCAGTGCGAAGCCGGCCAGGCCTGGCAATGGGACGGCGTGCATTTCCGGGTGCTGGGGCCGGTCCCCGGCGAGGGCGACCGCAACAACGACAGTTCCTGCGTGCTGCTGGTCGAGGGGCGCGGCGGACGCCTGCTGCTGGCCGGCGACATCAGCACGGCGACCGAATCCCGGGTCGCGGCGGCGCTGGGCCCCGGTCCGCGGCCGGTATTGCTGGTGCCGCATCACGGCAGTAAGACCTCGTCCGGAGCGGCCTTCATCGCGGCGCTGCAGCCGCCGCTGGCGGTGGTGTCGGCGGGCTGGCGCAACCGCTTCGGCCATCCGAAACCGGAGGTGCTGGCGCGCTATGCCGACGCCCGCGTGCCGGTATTCAATACGGCGGAACTGGGCGCCATCCCGCTGGATTTCCCCGCCGATGCTCCGCCGCGGCGCGATGCCGGCTGGCGCCAGCGCCGGCCGCGCTACTGGCGCGAATGAGGAATGCCACGCCTGCCGCAGTACGGGCCGGCGGGACTGCTATGATGCGCGCTTCCTGTCAGGTAGCGCGTCCGGGGTCGAAAAGTGCTGGAGATTCTGATGGCTGGCGGGTGGGCGATGGTGCCCATCCTGATCTGTTCGGCGATTGCCCTGGCGATCGTGCTGGAGCGTTGCTGGACCTTGCGCCGCAAGTCCGTGCTGCCGCCGGGGCTGGGCGAGGAAGTACGCGAATGGGCGCGTTCCGGCCAGCTCGACCCGGGCCATCTCGACACCCTGGCCAACGGCTCGCCGCTGGGCGAGCTGCTGGCCTCCGCCCTGGTCGTGCGCCGGCAGTCGCGCGACCTGATCAAGGAGCGCATCGAGGATACCGGCCGGCATGTCGTCCACCGGATGGAGCGCTATCTCAACACGCTGGGCACGATCGCGCTGATCGGCCCGCTGCTGGGCCTGTTCGGCACCGTGATCGGCCTGATCCGCATGTTCATGGAAGTGATGGCCGGCGGCATCGGCGACCCGGCCAAGATGGCCGGCGGCATCGGCGAGGCATTGATCTGCACCGCGTCGGGCCTGACCGTGGCGATCCCGGCCTATGTGCTGCACCGCTACTTCCGCTCGCGCGTGGCCGGCTACCGCGTGGAGATGGAGAAGCAGGCCACGGCCCTGCTCGACGACCTGACCCTGTCCCCCGCGGCGGCGGTACCGGCGCGCCCGCGGCGCACGCCGGCGCCGTCCGTGCCGGGCGCAGGCTGAGCGCACCCATGCGTATCGGCAACGACCGCCGCGGCGACGACTTCGAGATCAACGTGATCCCGTTGATCGACGTGCTGCTGACCCTGCTGATGTTCTTCGTGCTGACCAGCACGTTCGTGCAGCACTCGCGCCTGCAGGTGACCCTGCCGCAGGCGAGCACGCAGGATCGCGACATGAACGCCCCGGCGCTGACCGTGATGATCGACCGCGACGGCCGTTTCTTCGTGGGCAGCGACGAGGTGATGGGCGAGGGCATCGAGGCGCTGAAGCAGACCATCGCGCGCAACGCGGGCGACGACCGCGAGCGCCAGGTGACGATCCGCGCCGACGCGAACACGCCGCACCAGGACGTGGTCACCGCGATGGACGCGCTGGGCCAGCTCGGCTTCACCCGGCTGTCGATCGCCACCACGCCGAGCAAGCCGGGCCGGGGCAAATGAATGGCGGGAAGGTCGCCGTGTGGGACGCGCAGACCTGGCGCGTCTACGCGCGGTTGCTCGGCTACACGAAACGCTATTGGCTGATGGGGCTGATCGCCCTGGTCGGCATGGTTCTGGATGGCGGCGCACTGGCGGCCTTCACCCAGAAGCTGAAGCCGATGATCGACGACCTGTTCGCGAAGAAGGATGCCTACCTGATTTTCTGGATGCCGATCTGGATCGTCGGCATCTTCGCGGTGCGCGGCATCGGCACCTTCGTCAGCAGCTACGGCATCGCCTACATCGGGCGCAACGTGGTGCAGGCGATGCAGCGCGACGTGTTCGCCGCCTACCTGCGGCTGCCGGCGACGTTCTTCGGCAATGAGCCGTCGGGACAGCAGATCTCGCGCGTCACCTACACCAGCGAGCAGGTGGCCTCGGCGTCCACCGATGCGGTGAAGATCATGGTGACCGAAGGCGTCACGGTCATCGGCATGCTGTACGTGATGCTGAGCAACAGCGCCTACCTGTCCATGGCCCTGCTGGTGATGGTGCCCGCCATTGCCTTCATCGCCACCATGGTGAGCCGCCGCTATCGCCTGATCAGCCGACGCATCCAGGGCATGATGGGGTCGATCACCGGCGCGGTGGACGAGTCGGTCAATGCCCACCACGAAGTGCGCGTCTACGGCGGGCAGCAACACGAGGCTGCCCGTTTCGACGAGGTGACCCACCGTGCCCGTCGGCTCAACCTGAAGATCGCCGCCACCAATGCGACCGCCAGCACCGCCATCCAGTCCGTCGCCGCGGTCGCCCTGGCGGTGCTGGTGTTCCTGGCGACGCGGCCCGACGTGATCGCGAACATTTCCCCCGGCGTGTTCGTCACCGTGCTGACGGCGATGGGGGCGTTGATGCCCTCGCTGAAGCGGCTTGCGAACGTGCAGGCGAACATCCAGCGCGGCGTATCCGCGGCCGAGGACCTGTTCGAGGTCATCGACATGCCGCCGGAAGTCGACCGCGGCACCCGCGAGCTGGTCCGCACGCGCGGCGACCTGCGCTTCGAGGATGTGCGGCTGACTTATCCGCGCAACGATTTCGAGGCCCTGCGCGGGGTCGACCTGGCCTGCGCGCCGGGCACGGTGACCGCGCTGGTCGGGCGTTCCGGCAGCGGCAAGAGCAGCCTGGTCAGCCTATTGCCGCGCTTCTACGAGCCGAGTGCCGGCTGCATCGCGCTGGACGGCGAGGACTACCGCGACTACACGCTGGCCTCGTTGCGCCGGCAGATCGCCTGGGTCGGGCAGGGCGTGGTGCTGTTCGACGACACCGTGGCGAACAACATCGCCTACGGCGAACTGGCCGGCGCCAGCGAGGCGGAAATCGTGGCCGCCGCCGAGGCGGCCAACGCGATGGAGTTCATCGCGCGCATGCCGCAAGGCATCCATACCCAGGTCGGGCAAAGCGGCAACATGCTGTCCGGCGGCCAGCGCCAGCGCATTGCGATCGCCCGCGCGATCCTGAAGAACGCGCCGATCCTGGTGCTGGACGAGGCCACCAGCGCGCTCGATACCGAGTCGGAACAGCTGATCCAGCAGGCCCTGCAGCGCCTGATGCGCGACCGCACCACGCTGGTGATCGCGCACCGCCTGTCCACCGTCGAGGGCGCCGACCAGATCGCGGTGATGGACCAGGGCCGCATCATCGAGCGCGGCAACCACGCCGAGCTGATCGCGCTGGGCGGGCAGTACGCCGCGCTGTACCGCATGCAGTTCCACGACCACGCGGCCGAGCAGGCCGGCGACTGAGGGAGCTTCCATGGCGCTGATCGACACGCTCGAATCAGCCTGGTACGGCGTCGGCCGGGCACCGTGGTGGGCGCGGCCGCTGGCGACGCTGTACGGCGGCGCGGCGCGTCTGCGCCGCGCGCTCTATCAAGCCGGCTGGTTGCGCAGCGTGCGCCTGCCGGTGCCCGTCGTGGTGATCGGCAACCTCAGCGTGGGCGGCACCGGCAAGACGCCGCTGACGATCGCCGTGGTCGAAGCCCTGCGCGAACGCGGTTACCGGCCCGGCGTGGTCAGCCGCGGCTACGGCGGCAGCCGGCGCGAACCGCTGCTGCTCGGCGATGCGCCGGATCCCGCGCAGGTCGGCGACGAACCGTGCCTGATCCGCGCCGGCGGCGTGCCGGTGGCGGTGGGGCGCGACCGCCCGGCCGCGGCGCGGCTGCTGCTCGATGCCGGCTGCGACGTGCTGGTCGCCGACGACGGCCTGCAGCACTACCGCCTGGCGCGCGACGTGGAAATCTGCGTGATCGACGGCGTGCGCCGCTTCGGCAATTGCCGGTTGCTTCCGGCCGGGCCGTTGCGCGAGCCGCTGGCCCGGCTGCAGCGCGTCGACCTGCGCGTGTGCAATGGCGGCCCGGCCGGGGCGGGCGAATACCCGATGCAGCTGCGCGGCGGCGAAACGGTGGCCCTGGCCGATGGCCGGCAGCAGGCGTTGGCGGACTTCAGCGGCCGGCGTGTCCACGCGGTGGCGGCCATCGGCAACCCGCGGCGTTTCTTCGACAGCCTGCGCGTCGCCGGCATCGAGGTCGTCGAGCACGCGTTCGCCGACCACCACGGTTTCGTCCCGGTGGACCTGGATTTCGCGGACGGCCTGCCGGTGCTGATGACCGACAAGGATGCGGTCAAATGCCGGCGCTTCGCCCAGGCGAACTGGTGGCGGGTGCCGGTCCGCGCCGAACTGCCGGCGGCGTTCTTCGCTGCGCTGGCCGAGCGGATCGCGGCCTCATACCGCGGCTGATTCACCGCCGATCCAGATTTCCCGTACCAACGGGCCGCCGGTCCAGTAGCACAGCTCGGCGGGCTGGCGCGCGTTCCACATCGCCAGGTCGGCGCGCTGGCCGACGGCCAGCGTGCCGCGGTCGTGCAGGCCCAGCGCGCGGGCGGCGTTGACGGTGATGCCGCGCAACGCTTCCTCCGGAGTCAGCCGGAACAGCGTGCAGGCCATGCCGGCGGCCAGCCGCAGCGACAGCAGCGGCGAGGTGCCGGGGTTGCAGTCGGTGGCGATCGCGATCGGCACGCCGTGTTCGCGCAGCGCCGCCACCGGCGGCAGCCGCGTTTCGCGCAACGCGTAGAACGCGCCGGGCAGCAGCACGGCGACGGTGCCGGCCTGCGCCATCGCCGCGATGCCGGATTCGCCGAGGTGTTCCAGGTGGTCCGCGGAGAGTCCGCCGTATTCGGCGACCAGCGCCGCGCCACCGAGATCGGACAACTGCTCCGCATGCAGCTTCACCGGCAGGCCGAGCTGTTTCGCGCGCTCGAACACGCGGCGGGTTTCCTCGCGGCTGAAGCCGATGCCTTCGCAGAACGCGTCGACCGCATCGACCAGGCCCTCGGCGGCGAGCGCCGGCAGCATGGCGTCGCAGACCAGCGCCACGTAATCGTCGCGCCGGTCCCGGTATTCCGGCGGCAGCGCATGCAGGCCGAGGAAGCTGGTGCGCACGCCGAGCCCCAGCTCGCGACCGAGCCGGCGCGCCACGCGCAGCATGCGGCGCTCGGTCTCCAGCTCCAGTCCGTAGCCGGATTTGATCTCCAGCGTGGTGACGCCGTCGGCCAGCAACGCCTGGGCGCGCGGTAGCGATTGCGCGAACAACTGTTCCTCGCTGGCGGCGCGGGTGGCGTTGACGCTGGAGACGATGCCGCCACCGGCGCGGGCGATCTCCTCGTAGCTGGCGCCGTTCAGGCGCAGCTCGAATTCGTGCGCGCGGTCGCCGCCGAACACCAGGTGGGTATGGCAGTCGACCAGTCCCGGCGTGACCAGGGCGCCGTCCAGCGACTCGACCGTGGCGGCGAGCGCGCCGGGGGCGTCCGGCAGCGCGTCCATGCGTCCGACCCAGGCGATGCGGCCGTGATGCAGCGCGATCGCGCCGTGCCCGATCAGTCCGTACGGCGCGTCGCCGGCGAACGTGGCCAGGGTGGCATTCAGCAGCAGTCGATCCCAGCGGGTCTCGCTCATGTCGGCACCGATTCCGTGTGGATGCTCAGGGTTGCCCGGGTGCCTGCGGCCGGGTCGGCGCGACCGGCTCGCCGAACGCGCTGGTGTGGCCGCCGGGCGGCAGCGGCTCGTCCGGTTCGTCCCCGGCTTCGTCGGCCGGCGGAGGGCTGGCCTGCCGGCGTTCGAAGTCCTGCACCATGCGTTCGGCGAAATCGCGGTACACCGGCGTGGGGCAGAACAGCGACGACGCGGCGCGGGCGAGCAGGCACGCGGCCATGATCGGGATCACCATGTCCTGGTTGTCGGTCAGCTCCATCGCGATCACCGCCGAGGTCAGCGGCGCGCCGGTGACGCCGGCCAGATACGCGCTCATGCCCAGCAGCACCACCGCGGCGGCGGGAGCGCCGGGCAGGAAGTGCGCGATGTTCTGGCCCAGGCCGGCGCCGACCGCCAGCGCCGGCGAGAAGATGCCGCCGGGGATGCCGGCCCAGTACGAGACCACGTTGGCCGCGAGCTTGGCGATGCCGAAACCCTGGTCCGGCATGCCGGCCGTACCCTGCACGATCGCGCGGGCCTGGTCGTAGCCGGTGCCGTAGACGCTGCCGTGCGTGCATACGCCGAGCAGCGCCAGCGCCAGGCCGCAAGCCGCGGCGAAGGCGACCGGCCAGCGTGCGCGCAGGCGGCCGACCTGCGCCAGCGGGCCGTGCCGGCTGAGCAGGATCAGCCGCGCGAACAGCCCGCCGAGCAGGCCGCCGACCACGCCGGTCAGCAGCACGGCGAGCCAGGCGTGGCCCAGCGGCAGGCTGGCCTCGACTTCGCCGAAGTACGAGTAGTTGCCCATGATGCCCAGCGAAACCACGCCGCCGATGATCACCGCGGTGAGCAGCAGGCCGCTGAAGCGGTGCTCGAAGGTGCCGGCCAGCTCCTCGATCGCGAACACCACGCCGGCCAGCGGCGTGTTGAACGCGGCCGCGATGCCGGCGGCGCCGCCGGCCAGGATGAAGCGCGAGGCAGCCTTGGGGTCGCTGAAGCCGAAGCGGCGGCCCAGCGAATAGAACAGCCCGGCGCTGACGTGCACGGTCGGCCCCTCGCGGCCGATCGAGGCGCCAGCGGCCAGCGCGATCAGGGTCAGCGCCATCTTGCCTGCGGCGATCGGCAGCGCCAGCATCCGCGTGCGGAAACCCGCGTCCTCGACATGCAGCGTGGCGATCACCTGCGGGATGCCGCTGCCGCGGGTGGCGCGCAGGCGCCCCTCGGTGGCCCAGGCGAGCAGGCCGAACACCAGCGGGGTGAGCACCAGCGGGATCCAGCTGCCGTGGCCGAGGATGCCGAGGAACAAGTGGTAGGACCAGGTGCTGGCCTTGGCGAACAGGATCGCCGCCAGCGCCACCAGCACGGCGCCGGACCACAGCACCAGCCGGCGTTTCCAGTGGTGCGGCGCGAAGAATTCGTGGCCGAGCAGCGCCTGCAGACGCGGGTTGGCTGACTTCGCTGCGGGTTCGGGCGACTCGGACATGGCGCGATTATCGCAGACTGCCCCGTCAACGCGGCCGCCAGCGCGTCTCGTACAGGTCGAAGCGGCGGTCCTTGAGGTTCTGCACCGCGCCGGCGTTGCGTGCGCTGGCCAGGCTTTCCAGGCGCAGGTCGGCGAACAGCACGGTCTCGATGTTCGGCGTGGAATCGGCGGCGATGCCGTCGCGCGCGAACGGGAAGTCGCTGGGGGTGAGGATGCAGCTCTGGCCGTACTGGATGTCGAAGTTGTTGACGCCCGGCAGGTTGCCCACGTTGCCGGACAGCACCACGTAGCACTGGTTCTCGATGGCGCGCGCCTGCGCGCAGTAGCGCACGCGCAGGTAGCCCTCGCGCACGTCGGTGCAGAACGGCACGAACAGGATCAGTGCGCCCTGGTCGACCAGGTAGCGCGCCACCTCGGGGAACTCCGCGTCGTAGCAGATCATCACGCCGATCGGGCCGCAGTCGGTCTGCACGGTGGCCGCGCTGTCGCCGCCGGTGATGTTCCACACGTTGCGCTCGCTCGGCGTGGGGTGCAGCTTCTCGCGCTCGTGCAGCGAGCCGTCGCGCAGGCACACGTAGCAGACGTTGTGGATGTCGCCGTTGGCCTGCTCGGTGGGATGGGTGCCGGCGATGATGTTGATGTTGTAGTGCACCGCCAGGCGGCTGAACAGTTCCTTCACCTGCGGCGTGTACTGGCTCAGCTTGCGGATCGACTCCACCGGCGACAGTTCCGTGTTCTCGATCGACAGCAACTGCAGCGTGATCAGTTCGGGGAAGGTGACGAAGTCGGCGCTGTACTCGGCGGCGATGTCGGTGAAGTACTCGACCTGGGTGGCGAATTCCTCGAACGAGGTGATCCGGCGCTGCTGGTATTGCACCGAAGCCACCCGCACCGAGTCGGGCAGCAGCCGTGCCGAGGTGATCGGCGGGATGTCGGGCTGGTCGAGCAGCTGCGGGTTGCGCCAGACCAGGTGCGCCGCGTAGCCCAGCGATTCGTGGTCGGACGGCACGTAGGCGCGCAGCAGGCCGATCACCTCGAAGTCGTTGGACAGCTGGAAGCTCAGCGTGGGGTCGCGCCGGCGGCCCTCCACCACCGCCTGCACGTAGGACGCGGCGTCGCCATAGCGCGCGACGTTTCGCGCCAGCCCCGGGATGCGCCCGCCGAACACGATGCCGCGCAGCTTCAGGTCGACGCACAGCCGCTTGCGCGCCTGGTACAGCCGCTGGCCGATGCGCATGCCGCGGTAGTCCGGATGCACCACCACCTCCATGCCGTACAGCCAGTTGCCGTCCGGCTTGTGGCGCGAACCCATGCCGCCGCCGGTGACCTGCATCCAGGTATGCGGCGCCAGCGCGGTGGCCTCGTCGATACGGAAGGTGGCGCAGTAGCCCACGATCGCGCCCTCGTACTCGACCACGAACTGGCCTTCCGGGAAGTGCGTCTGCTGCGAGCGCAGCATCTCCGCCGAGTGGCCCCATTCGGGCGTGTAGACCCGGGCGGTGAGCTCGACCAGGGCCGGCACGTCGGCGGGCACGGCCTGGCGCAGCAGCAGTTTCGGCTTGTTTTCGCTGTTTTTCCTGACCATCGCCGGAGTATGCCCGCGGCGGGGTGAAGGCGATTTCATCGGGCCGGTTACACTGCGCGGCATCGTCATCCGGAGCCGGAACCATGAGCAGCAACGCCATAGCCCACTTCAAGGCCGGCCACGCGTGGCGCGCCGACGGCTGGCAGGCCGGTGCCGCGCTGGGCGTGGACGCGGGCGGGCGGCTGCAGGCCACGGCGGAGCCGGGCGGCACGGCACTCGGCCGCTGGGTGCTGCCCGGCATGCCGAACCTGCACTCGCACGCGTTCCAGCGCGCGATGGCCGGCCTGGCCGAGCGCCGCGGCAAGGCCGAGGACAGTTTCTGGAGCTGGCGCGAGACGATGTATGCGTTCGCCGCCACGATCGGCCCGGATGAACTCAAGGCGATCGCCGCCCAGCTCTACGTCGAGATGCTCAAGGCCGGCTACACCAGCGTCTGCGAGTTCCACTACCTGCACCACCAGCCGGACGGCACGCCGTACGCACCGGCCGAAGCGATGTCGCTGGCGCTCATCGAGGCGGCGCGCGAGGCCGGCATCGGCCTGACCCTGCTGCCGGTGCTGTACATCAGCGGCGGCTTCGACGGCCGTGCGCTGGTCGCGCGCCAGCGCCGTTTCGGCCATGCCGTCGACGCCTGGCTGCGCCTGCTGGAAACGCTGCGCCGGCAGCAGGGCGACGAGGTGTGCGTGGGCATCGCGCTGCATTCGCTGCGCGCGGTGCCGGAGGCGGCGCTGCGCGAGGTGCTTGCCAGCGAGCTGGCGGCCACCGGCCCGATCCACATCCACCTCGCCGAGCAGGTCGGCGAGGTGCAGGATTGCCTGGCCACCCGCGGCGCGCGGCCGGTGGAGTGGCTGTTCGCGCATGCCGCGGTCGACGCACGCTGGTGCCTGGTGCACGCCACCCACCTCACCGCGGCGGAAACCGCGCAGCTGGCGCGCAGCGGCGCCGTGGCCGGGCTGTGCCCGACCACCGAGGCGAACCTGGGCGACGGCCTGTTCCCGCTGGCCGACTACCTGGACGCCGGCGGCACGCTCGGCATCGGCTCGGACTCGCACATCTCGATCTCGCCGGTGGAGGAGCTGCGCTGGCTGGAATACGGCCAGCGCCTGGCCACCCGCCACCGCAACATCGCGGCGCGGCGCCAGGGCGACAGCGTGGGCGAGACGCTGTGGCGCGCCGCGCTGCGCGGCGGCGCGCTGGCCTCGGGCCGGCCGGTCGGCGAGCTGCGCGACGGGGCGCGCGCCGACCTGATCGTGCTGGACGACGACTCGCCGCTGCTCGCCGCGCGCGACGCGCGCTCGGTGCTGGACAGCTTCCTGTTCGCCGGCAACACGCCGCTGGTGCGCGACGTGATGATCGGCGGCCGCTGGCAGGTGCGCGACTTCCGCCATCGGGACGAGGAGCACATCGCGGCGCGCTACCGCAACGTGGTGGCGCGGCTGGCCGGCGGCTGATCCGCCCGCGGGCGGGCGTGGCGGGGCGGGATCGCGCCCGCCGCGCCATCGCCGGCTACGCAAGCGCGGCGCGATTTGCCAAACTCGGTACTTTGCCCGATGGCGCCGCATGCGTACGAATGCCCTTGCCGCGGTGGGACTGGCGCTGGTCTCGGCGCTGTTCTTCACGCTTACCTACGTGCTCAACCGCAGCCTCGTCGCCGGCGGCGGGCATTGGGCGTGGGCGGTGATCCTGCGCTACCTGATCACGCTGCCGCTGCTGGCCATGGTGCTGCCGCTGCAGGGCGGGCTGGGCGAACTGCCGCGCGAGCTGTGCCGGCATGCCCGGCCGTGGCTGCTGTGGAGCAGCGTGGGTTTCGTGCTGTTCGGCGTGCCGTTGACCTGGGCGGCCAGCAGCGGGCCGTCGTGGCTGGTCGCCGGCAGTTTCCAGACCACCGTGCTGGCCGGGCCGCTGCTGGCGCCGCTGATCTATCGCGACGAGCGGCGCCGGCTGGCCTGGCGCACGCTGGCGCTGGGCGTGCTGATCGTGGCCGGCGTGTTCGCGCTGCAATGGGGCCAATGCGCAGGGCCGGCTGCATGCCGGCGACTGGCTGGCGATCGGCGCGGTGGTGCTGTCCGCGTTCGCCTATCCGCTGGGCAACCGCAAGCTGCTGCTGCACCTGGAGCACTGCGGCAGCCGGCTCAACGCGGTGCAGCGGGTGTTCGGCATGACGTTGTGCAGCTGGCCACTGTGGCTGCTGTTCGCGCTGGTCGCGTGGATCACGGTCGGCCCGCCCACGCCGCGCGAGGCGCTGCTGGCCGGCGGCGTGGCGCTGTCCTCGGGCACCATCGCCACCATCCTGTTCTTTCGCGCCACCGACATGGTGCGCAGCGAGCCGACCGCGCTGGCCGCGGTGGAGGCGATGCAGGCTGCCGAGCTGCTGTTCGCCACCGTGCTCGGCGTGCTGTTCCTCGGCGAGGCCTGGCCGCGCGGCTACGCCGCGTCCGGCGCGCTGGCGATCATCGTCGGCATTGCGCTGTTCGGCTGGGTCAGCGGGCGCGGCGCGGCAGGGCACGACGAGGAAGTGCGCGCCTTGCGCGGCGACCGCAGCGCCTGAGGCGGGAGATATGCCGGCGGTTCGTCCGGTCGGGCCGGCATACCGGTGACGTCAGGGCATCTTGCCGAGGATGGCGGTCATCTCGTCGCTGGAAAAGGCCCGCATGGTCTGCGTCCGGGTATTGCCCAGGCTGCCGATGCTCAGGATGAAAGCGGTTGCCGCCGCCTCGTCGGCTGCTTCGGAGATGATGACGATGTCGTATTTCCCCAGCGTCCAGAAGATCTCCTTGATCTTGACCCCGAACTTGCCGGCGGCCCCCTTGACGGCCTCGGCCCGCTTGGTGGTTTCCTTGATGTTGCGCATCCCCTGATCCGTGAGATGGGTAAGACCGATATAAGTCGCCATGAGCGATCTCCTCGACCGGGTGCATCTTCGACGCGGGACCGGGACACCCCTGCGCCAGCGCCGGCCCCGTGGCGCTGGCCCGTGTCTGATGTTCGATTGCGCAGCGCAGCGGCTCCGGCCGGCATGGGCAGACGGCACCGGATGCCGCGACGAAGCCCCTGCCGTCGGGCGGAACACAGGCGTTCAAGCGTGCGATCTTCCGCCAGCGCATGTATTTCCGGCGTGTAAGATCGGCTCGGGTGCGACGCGCGTTGGCCTTCGTTCGGCCGCACGGCTCTATCCTTGCCAGGTCGACCTACCCAGCAGCAGGCGGATGAGATGAAGAGTGACGTGGAGCCGGGCGCGGCAGAACCACCCACCGTCGAGGCGACCGCGCCGTACATCCACCATGGCACGCCGGCGTTCCGGCAGACCAATCTCGCACTGTTCGCGGCCGGCTTCGCCACGTTCGGACTGCTGTACTGCGTGCAGCCGCTGATGCCGGAGTTCAGCCGGCACTACGGGGTGAGCGAGGCGGGCGCGGCGCTGTCGCTGTCGCTGACCACCGGCGTGCTGGCGTTCGCGATGCTGTTCGCCGGCGGCGTATCGGATGGGTGGGGGCGCAAGCCGGTGATGGCGGCGTCGCTGCTGGTATCCGCGCTGCTGGTGCTGGTTACCGCGGTGATGCCGGACTGGACCGCGCTGCTGCTGGTGCGCACCCTGCTGGGGCTTACCCTGAGCGGACTGCCGGCGGTGGCGATGACGTATCTCGGCGAGGAGATGGACGCCGAGTCGATCGGCTTGGGCATGGGCCTGTACATCAGCGGCAGCGCGGTCGGCGGCATGGGCGGGCGGCTGATCAGCGGCGTGCTGGCCGATTTCTTCGGCTGGCGCATCGGCGTGGCGGTGGTCGGCGTGATCGGCGTGGTGGCCGGGTTGGTCTTCTGGCGCGCGCTGCCGCCGTCGCGGCATTTCACGGCGCGGCCGTTGCACTGGCGCACGCTGCTGGGGCGCTTCGCCGGCATGTTCCGCGACCGCGGCCTGCCGTGGCTGTTCGTCGAAGGCTTCCTGCTGCTCGGCGCGTTCGTCACCGTCTACAACTACCTTGGCTACCGGCTGATGGCGCCGCCGTACAAGTTGAGCCAGGCGGTGGTCGGGCTGATCTTCGCGATCTACCTGATCGGCACGTTCAGCTCGGCGTGGATGGGCCACCTGGCCGGTCAGCTCGGGCGACGCAAGGTGCTGTGGACGGTGTTCGCACTGATGCTGGCCGGGGTGGCGCTGACCCTGGCGCGGCCGCTGCCGCTGATCATCCTGGGCATCGCGGCGATCACCTTCGGCTTCTTCGGCGGCCACTCCATCGTCAGCAGCTGGGTCGGGCGGCGCGCCGGCGCGGCGAAGGCGCAAGCCGCCTCGGCGTACCTGTTTTGCTACTACATGGGTTCCAGCATCGCCGGCGCCAGCGGCGGGCTGTTCTACGCATCGCACGGCTGGAACGGCGTGGCGCTGTTCACCGGCGTGCTGGTGCTGGCCGGGTTGCTGATCGCGCTGCGGCTGTTCTGCTTGCCGCCGCTGGTGAACGTGGCGACGCCGCCGACGCCGATGAGCCGGGGCGCGATGCCGTAGCGCCTGCATCACTCCTCCCCCTGCGCGCAGGGCGAGGTGGGGAGGGGGTGCTTTTGACTTGAAGGATCAGAGCAAGAGCGAACCCCACCCCAACCCTCCCCTGCAAGCAGGGGAGGGAGGGGGTTCTACCCCGTTTTCGCGGACAGTTGAGTTAAGGCCGTAAAGGCCCGGTCCCGAACCTCGATTCTGCGTTGC
>NZ_LVJR01000024.1 GCF_001617365.1 Rhodanobacter sp. FW104-R8 | reverse complement strand
TAAGCGTTCGGCATCGAGAGCGGCGGACACGTTTCAGGGGAAAGTCCCTGCGTAAGACAGCGGAGCATCCGGATTGACGAAGCCGCGCGATCATCAATACTCAGCAAAGCGCCTGCGGCGGTCGGATAACGATGTTGATCCGACCGCCGCAGGCGCTTTGCTGTTTTCAGACACACGACCTCGTCGTCGCTGCGGTCCGCCATCGGAAGCGACGAGGCCCGAACAACCCGTCGGGAATCCGCCACTCTCGCTCCCGAACAGCGCGTTCGACCGGACTGCGGGTATAGGATGTCGCGGCAATCAAGCGCTGCGCGCCGCAGCCAGTCAACTTTAGCGTT
>NZ_LVJR01000023.1 GCF_001617365.1 Rhodanobacter sp. FW104-R8 | reverse complement strand
GCGTCGTGCGCACGACGCGTTGAAGACCGTGCAGCTGTCCACCGATCCGACCAGTGGCGAAGTGCACCTGCGCCACCACGTCACCAAGGACGGCTACTATCGCGGCAAGAAAGTGGTCGAGACCAAGGGCGCGGTGTCGGTCGAGGACTGATCGTCCTCGCGGAACCCCCGGGTTCCCCGATGCGATCATGCGAGACGGCGCGGCGACGCGCCGTTTTGCGTTGATGGATGCCGCAAATGCCGCATCGGGCGGTTGCGCTGGCGCCGTTCGCGGCGTTCAATCCCCATTTACGTTTGACGGACAGCCGAATGGCCCAGATCTACTCCCGCATCATCGCCACCGGCAGCGCGCTGCCGGAGCGCGTGGTAACCAACGCCGACCTGGAAAAGATCGTCGACACCAGTGACGAGTGGATCCGCACCCGCACCGGCATCCGCCAGCGGCACATCGCCGCCGACGGCGAGACCACCGGCGACCTGGCCCTCCGCGCCGCGCAGCAGGCGCTGGAGGCAGCCGGCGTCAAGGCGTCCGAACTCGACCTGATCGTGCTCGGCACGACCACGCCGGACATCATCTTCCCGTCCACCGCCTGCCTGGTGCAGCACCGCCTCGGCGCGAACGGCTGCGCCGCGTTCGACGTCAATGCGGCCTGCTCGGGCTTCGTCTACGCGCTTGGCGTGGCCGACAAGTTCATCAGGAGCGGGCAGTCGAAGAAGGTGCTGGTGATCGGCGCCGAGACGCTGACCCGGATGGTCGACTGGAGCGAGCGCGAAACCTGCGTGCTGTTCGGCGACGGCGCCGGCGCGGTGGTGCTGGAAGCCTCCAGCGAGCCGGGCATCTACGCCACCTGCCTGCATGCCGACGGCGGCTACAAGGAACTGCTGTACAACCCGGTCGGCGTCTCGGTCGGCTTCAGCGACGAGCCGAACCACGGCGTGCGCATCCGCATGGCCGGTCGCGAGGTGTTCAAGGTCGCGGTGAAGACGCTCGACTCGCTGGTCGGCGAGACCCTGCAGGCGGCCGGCATGGACGAGTCGCAGGTGGATTGGCTGATCCCGCACCAGGCCAACCTGCGCATCATCGAGGCCACCGCGAAGCGGCTGAACATGTCGATGGAGCGGGTCATCGTGACGGTCGACAAGCATGCCAACACCTCGTCCGGTTCGGTGCCGCTGGCGCTGGACTACGCGGTGCGCTCGGGCAAGGTGCAGCGCGGCCAGAACCTGCTGCTGGAGGCCTTCGGCGGCGGCTTCACCTGGGCTTCGGCACTGCTGCGTTACTGATCAGCGGTCGCACCTGCATGATGCCGCCCGCCCGGGCGGCGCCACCGCAGGGACCATGCAAATACAGCTGCGTATGGGCGGCGATGCTGGCACCATGGCGGTTTTCGTCGACCGGGATCCGCGTATCCATGAGTTCCACTTCCGCTTCGCTCGCTTTCGTTTTCCCCGGCCAGGGCTCGCAGTCGGTCGGCATGCTGGCCGAACTGGCCGCGGCGCACGCCGAGGTGCAGTCCGCGTTCGACGAGGCTTCGCAGGGCGCCGGAGTCGACCTGTGGGCGCTCAGCCAGCAGGGACCGGAGGAACAGCTCAACCGCACCGAACACACCCAGCCGGCGCTGCTGGCCGCCAGCGTGGCGGTATGGCGGGTATGGCAGAAGCTGGGCGGCGCCCGGCCGGCGCAGTTGTCCGGCCACAGCCTCGGCGAGTACAGCGCGCTGGTCTGCGCCGGCGCGCTGTCGCTGCACGACGCGGCGGCGCTGGTGGCCGAGCGCGGCCGGTTGATGCAGGCGGCGGTGCCGGCCGGCGTGGGCGCGATGGCGGCGATCCTCGGCGGTGACGACGTACAGACCGCGCAAGTGTGCGAGGAAGTGGCGCAAGGGCAGGTGGTGGCGCCGGCCAACTTCAATTCGCCGGGGCAGCTGGTGATCGCCGGCAACGCCGAGGCGGTCGATCGCGCCCTGGCCCGGCTGGCCGAGCTGGGCGTGAAGAAGGCGATCAAGCTGGCCGTGTCGGTGCCCTCGCACTGCATGCTGATGCGCGGAGCCGCCGACCGGCTGGGCGAGCGCATGGCCGCGTTGAGCTGGCAGCTGCCGTCGATCCCGGTGATCCAGAACGCCGAGGCGAAGAGCTATGCCACGCTCGAGGAGATCCGCGGCGCCCTGCAGCGCCAGCTGTACCTGCCGGTGCGCTGGACCGAATGCGTGCAGGCGCTGGCCGCCGGCGGCGCCACGCGCATCGCCGAATGCAGCCCGGGCAAGGTGCTGGCCGGCCTGGTCAAGCGCATCGACAAGAGCGTCGAGGCGCGCGCGATCGGCACCCCCGTCGAATTCGACGCCGCCCGCGCGGAGTGGGGCTAGGCAGCGACGGCTTTTGTGAAGAGTGCAGCCAAGGATGGCTGCTTCTTGATCCTCGCGATCATGGACGATCGCATTAACGAACAGCACGAGAAGACGACATGACCCTCCCACTGCAAGGTGAAATCGCGCTGGTCACCGGTGCCAGTCGCGGCATCGGCGCGGCGATCGCGGACGAGCTGGCGGCGATGGGCGCCACCGTGATCGGTACGGCCACCAGCGAGAGCGGCGCGGCCGCGATCGGCGATCGGCTGGCCGCGCACGGCGGCCACGGCCGCGTGCTGAACGTCACCGACGGCGCCGCGGTCGAGGGCCTGGTCGACGCGATCGCGAAGGAATCCGGCGCGATCTCGATCCTGGTCAACAACGCCGGCATCACCCGCGACCAGTTGCTGCTGCGCATGAAGGACGAGGACTGGCAGGCGATCATCGACACCAACCTCACCTCGGTCTACCGCACTTCCAAGGCGGTGTTGCGCGGCATGATGAAGGCGCGCAAGGGCCGCATCATCTCGATCGCCTCGGTGATCGGACTCACCGGCAACCCGGGCCAGTCCAACTACGCCGCGGCCAAGGCCGGCATCATCGCGTTCTCCAAGTCGCTGGCGCGCGAGATCGGCAGCCGCGGCATCACCGTCAACGTGGTGGCACCGGGCTTCATCGACACCGACATGACCCGCGCGCTGCCGGAGGAATCGAAGCAGGCGCTGCTCGGCCAGATCGCGCTGGGCCGGCTGGGCGAGGCGGCGGACATCGCCCGGGCGGTGGGCTTCCTGGCTTCGCCGGCGGCGGCCTACATCACCGGGGAAACCCTGCACGTCAACGGCGGCATGTACATGCCGTAGGACAGGTGGACGCAGTTGTCGCCAGCGGCCCCATTTTAGGCGACAATTGCACTTTCGCGCCGGTCATGGGGGGACAGCGTGCCTTCGTCATCGGCCAATCGTGGCGGCCTCGCGGTTTAGCCACTACAATGCGCCGGCCTTTCGCGGGCCTCGCGCCGGCACAGACAAATCAATTACTCCTTGAGAGGTATGGGCAACATGAGCACCATCGAAGAGCGCGTCAAGAAAATCGTCGTCGAGCAGTTGGGCGTGAAGGAAGATGAAGTCACGGCGAACGCTTCGTTCGTGGACGATCTGGGCGCAGATTCGCTGGACACGGTGGAACTGGTGATGGCGCTCGAGGAAGAGTTCGAGACCGAGATTCCCGACGAGGACGCCGAGAAGATCACCACCGTGCAGCAGGCCGTCGATTACATCAAGGCCCACTCCAAGGATTGATCGCCACGGAATTGATCGCCGCCGGCCGGGCCGGCCTGCTTCGCGCGGGTCGATCCATCCACGCGGCGGCACCGAACGCTGCGCCATCTTGGCGCAGTTTTCGTTTCTGCAATTTGTAACGTCCGATCCCGTATGGTGGGCGGCCCGCCCGCCGGACACGAACGGGCTGCGTTCCCCGCTCTCCGCGCGGGACGGCTGCCGGCAACGGCAGATCCACGCAATCACGTAAGGAACATCAGCATGAGCAAGCGACGTGTGGTAGTGACCGGCATGGGCATCATCTCGCCGGTCGGCAACGACATCGCCAGCGCCTGGGAACGTGTCCTCAAGGGCGTCAGCGGGATCGGTCCGGTCACCCACTTCGACACTTCCGCTTATTCCACGCGCATCGCCGGCCAGGTCAGCGGCTTCGATCCGGCCGAATGGATGCCGGCGAAGGACGTCAAGAAGATGGACCCGTTCATCCACTACGGCGTGGCGGCGGGCACCCAGGCCTTGCGCGATTCCGGGCTGGAAGTGACCGAGGCGAACGCGCCGCGCATCGGCGTGGCGGTCGGTGCCGGCATCGGCGGCCTGTACACGATCGAGGCGACCACGCTGGAACTCGCCGCGAAGGGGCCGCGCCGGGTCTCGCCGTTCTACGTGCCCAGCTCGATCATCAACATGGTCTCGGGTCAGCTGTCGATCATGTTCGGGCTGAAGGGGCCGAACATCGCCTGCGTGACGGCGTGCACCACCGGCGCGCACAACATCGGCCTGGCCGCACGGATGATCCAGTACGGCGACGCCGACGCGATGATCGCCGGCGGCGCCGAGTTCGCCACCACCGGCACCGCGATGGCCGGCTTCTGCTCGGCCAAGGCCATGTCCACCCGCAACGACGAGCCGACCAGGGCCAGCCGTCCGTGGGACAAGGACCGCGACGGCTTCGTGCTGTCCGACGGCGCCGGCGTGCTGGTACTGGAAGAGTACGAACATGCCAAGGCGCGCGGCGCGCGCATTTATGCCGAGCTGGTCGGCTTCGGCATGAGCGGCGACGCGTTCCACATGACCGCACCCAGCGAGGGCGGCGAAGGCGCTGCACGCTGCATGCAGACCGCACTGAACGACGCCGGCCTCAACCCCGCCGACGTGCACTACGTCAACGCGCACGGCACCTCCACGCCGCTGGGCGACCTGGGCGAGGTGATGGCGGCGAAGAAGGTGTTCGGCGACCACGCCTACAAGCTGGCGATGAGCTCGACCAAGTCCACCACCGGCCACCTGCTCGGCGCGGCCGGCGGCGTCGAGGCGATCTTCAGCATCCTGGCGCTGCGCGACCAGGTGATGCCGCCGACGATCAACCTGGACGAACCGGGCGAAGGCTGCGACCTCGATTTCGTGGCGCACACCGCGCGCGAGGCGAAGCTTGACGTGGCGATCTCCAACTCGTTCGGTTTCGGCGGCACCAACGGCACGCTGGCTTTCCGCCGCGTCTGAGCGTGACCTGCCATCGCCGTACTTTGACCGGCCGGCGCGACCTGCTCGCGCCGGCCGCTTCGTTTCCCGGCCGCTATCCGTGCCTGCTGGAAAGCGTGGTGCACGGCACCGCGCAGTCGCGCTACGACATCCTGTTCGCGTTTCCGGGCGAGCGGCTGACCCTGCATGCCGACGGCGTCCTGCGCGATGACGCGGGTGTCGTGCGCGAAGGGCGTTTCCTCGATGCGCTGGATGCGGCCTGGCGGGCCGAGCGGCTGCCGCTGGAGCGCGACGGGCTGCCGTTCCATGGCGGCTGGGTGCTGCTGCTGGCCTACGAGCTGGCCGGCGAGATCGAGCCGACGCTGAAGCTGCATGCGCCGTGTGCCATCCCGCTGGCACTGGCCGTGCGCTGTCCGGTGGCGGCGATCGTCGACCATCGACGCGATTGCACGATCCTGGTCGCCGAGGCGGGCCACGAGCACCTGCTCGACGTGCTGGAGGCCGATCTCGCCGTCGCGTCGCCGATGCCGCCGCTGGCGGCCCCGGTCGCCTGGGAGGAGGATGCGCCGCAGCGATTCCTCGACGGGGTGGCGCGCATCCACGAGCATCTGCACGCCGGCGACATTTTCCAGGTGAACCTGTCGCGCGCCTGGCGCGCGCGCTACGCGCCGCCGCCGATGCCGGCGGCGCTCTACGCGGCGCTGCGCCGGGCCAATCCGGCGCCGTTCGCCGGCCTGTTGCAGCAGCGTGGCTGGGCAGTGGCGAGTTCCTCGCCGGAGCGGCTGGTCGAGGTGCGCGACGGCGTGGCGCAGACCCGGCCGATCGCCGGCACCCGCCCGCGGCTGCCCGGCGACGACGAGGCGGCGCGCATCCGCGAACTGAGCGCGCACCCGAAGGAGCGCGCCGAGCACGTGATGCTGATCGACCTGGAGCGCAACGACCTCGGCCGCGTCTGCGTGCCGGGCACGGTCGAGGTGGACGAGCTGATGGTGGTGGAGAGTTACGCCCACGTTCACCACATCGTCTCCAATGTACGCGGACGCCTGCGCGCCGACGTGACGCCGGGCCAGGTGATCGCCGCCACCTTTCCCGGCGGCACCATCACCGGTTGCCCCAAGGTGCGCTGCATGGAAATCATCGCCGCGCTGGAAGACGCGCCGCGCGGCGCCTACACCGGCGCACTGGGCTATCTCGATCGCAACGGTGGGCTCGACTTGAACATCCTGATCCGCACCCTGACCCTGGCCGGCGATGAAGTCAGCCTGCGCGCGGGCGCCGGCATCGTGGCCGACTCGGTGGCGGCGAGCGAGCTGGACGAGACCCGCGCCAAGGCGCGCGGCCTGCTGCGCGCGCTGGGAGTGCCGGACTGATGACGGCGCGCCTGCTGGTCAACGGCGTGGCGACGGAACAGGTGCCGGCGCTGGATCGTGGTCTGGCCTATGGCGACGGCCTGTTCGAAAGCATCCGCCTGGTCGGCACGGCGGCGCCGCTGTGGACGCGCCATATGCAGCGATTGACCGAAGATTGCGCACGTTTGCGGATACCGGCGCCCGATCCGGCGCAACTGTGGCATGAGGCGTTGGAAGTCAGCCGTGGGATGCCGCAGTCGGTATTGCGCATCACCGTCACCCGTGGTCCCGGCGAGCGTGGCTACGGCTTGCCGTCATTGCCGCGGCCGACACGGGTGGTGGCCGCATTCGCACCGCCACCGGTTGCCGCCGGGATCCATGCGCAAGGCGTACGCATGCGCGTGTGTGACATCCGCCTGGCGGAACAGCCGCTGCTGGCCGGCATCAAGCACCTGAACCGGCTGGAGCAGGTGTTGGCACGCGCGGAATGGAATGACCCGGCGATCGCCGAAGGCGTGCTGCTCGATAGCCACGAGCGGGTGATTTCGGCGACCATGGCCAACCTGTTCGCGGTGGTCGACGGCGAACTGCTGACGCCGGTGCTGGATCGTTGCGGCGTGGCCGGCGTGGCCCGCGCCGAAGTGCTGGCGGCGTGTCCGCAGGCGCGGGCCGGCGAGCTGACGCTGGCCATGCTGCGTAGCGCCAGCGAGGTTTTCCTCAGTTCGAGCGTGCGCGGCATCGTGCCTGTACATTCGCTGGATGACCGCGGCTACGCGCCGGGCGCGACGACCCGCCAGCTGCAGCAGCATTGGCGCAACCTGGGATTTCCGATGGAGCAGGACGGATGAGCGACAAACCGACGCGCAAGCGCGCATGGCCGCGGCTGCTGCTGATCGTGCTGCTGGTGGCTGCCGGCGCGCTGGCCTATGGCTGGAACGACTACGCCCGCTTCGGGACCACGCCGCTGAACGTGACGGCGCGGGGCGAGAGCATCGACGTCGGTCGCGGCAGCAGCTTCAAGGCCATCGTGGGCGAGTTGCGCCAGCGCGGATTCAGCACGGCCAATTCGTGGTACTGGCGGCTGCTGGCCCGGCAGACGCACGTGGCCGGCAGGCTGCACGCCGGCGAGTATGCGCTGGAGCCGGGCATCACGCCGCGCCAGCTGCTTGCGAACATGGCGGCCGGCAAGGTGTTGCAGCGCAATGTCACCATCGTCGACGGCTGGACCTTCGGCGAGCTGCGCCAGGCGCTGGCCAGGGCCGAGAAACTGAATCACGACAGCGCCGGGCTGGACGATGCCGCGATCATGCAGAAGATCGGCGCCGGCGGCGAAACGCCGGAAGGCCGTTTCCTGCCCGAGACCTACGCCTACGTGAAGGGCGACGGCGACCTGGACATCCTCAGGCGCGCGCATGCCGCAATGGTGAAGACGCTCGATGAACTGTGGGCGGGACGCGCGCAGGGCCTGCCGCTGGCCTCGCCGTACGAGGCGCTGATCCTGGCTTCGATCGTGGAGAAGGAGACCGGCCGACCGGACGAGCGCGCGCAGATCGCCGGCGTATTCGTGCGGCGCCTGCGCAACCACATGCTGCTGCAGACCGACCCCAGCGTGATCTACGGCATGGGCGCGAGCTACGCCGGCAACATCCACAAGAGCGACCTCACCACCGACACGCCGTACAACACCTATACCCGCGCCGGCCTGCCGCCGACGCCGATCGCCCTGCCGGGCAAGCCAGCGCTGGTGGCGGCGCTGCATCCGGCCGATGGCGACACGCTGTATTTCGTGGCCCGCGGCGACGGCGGGCACGTGTTCTCGCGCACGCTGGAGGAACACAATCGCAACGTCGACTGCTACCAGCGGAAGCGCTGCCGATGACCACCGCGCGCGGAAAATTCATCAGCCTGGAAGGCGGCGAGGGCGCCGGCAAGAGCACCTTGCTGGCAGGCCTGCGTGCGTACCTCGAACGGCATGGCGTTGCCCTGGTGCAGACGCGCGAGCCCGGCGGCACCGCCGTCGGCGAGGCGGTGCGCGCGATCGTGCTCGACCCGGCCCTGAGCGGGCTGGCCGCCGAGACCGAACTGCTGCTGATGTTCGCCTCGCGCGCGCAACTGGTGCGCGAGGTGATCGGGCCGGCGCTGGCAGCCGGGCAATGGGTGCTGTGCGACCGCTTTGCCGACGCCAGTTACGCCTACCAGGGCGGCGGCCGCGGCCAGCCGGCGGAGCGCATTGCGGAACTGGAACGCTGGGCCTGCGCCGGCGTGAAACCCGACCTGACCCTGCTGCTCGACCTGCCGGTGGCGACCGGCCGTGCCCGCGCCGCGGGCCGCGGCGACGCCGACCGCATCGAGGTCGAGGCGGATGCGTTCTTCGAGCGGGTACGCGCCAGCTATCGCGAGCGTGCCGCGGCCGAGCCGGCGCGCTTCCGGGTGATCGACGCCAGCCAGTCACCTGCTGCCGTGCTGCAGGCCGCCATCCAGGCGCTGGCGCCATGGTTCGGGGAAGCGCAGGCATGAACGGGCTGCCCTGGCACGCCGAACACTGGACGCGGTTGCAGGCGCGCCGGCAGCGCGAGGCGCTGCCGCACGCCCTGCTGCTGTGCGGTGCCGCGGGCCTGGGCAAGCGCGCGTTTGCGCAGCGCTTCGTGCGGGGCCTGCTGTGCGGCGAGCCAGCGGGCGGCGACGCCTGCGGGCACTGTCGCAGCTGCCTGCTGCTCGCCGCGGGTTCGCACCCGGACCTGGTGGCGCTGGGCTTCGGCTTGCGCAAGGACGGCGTGCAGCGCAGCGAGATCGTGGTCGACCAGATCCGCGAACTGTCGGCGCGGCTGGCCATGAGCAGCCAGTTCGGCGGCTGGCAGGTGGCGGTCATCGACCCGGCCGACGCGATGAACCCGGCTGCCGCCAACGCGCTGCTGAAGACGCTGGAGGAGCCGGCGGCGCAGACCATGCTGATCCTGCTGGCCGATGCGCCGTGGCGTTTGCCGCAGACCATCCGCAGCCGTTGCCAGCGGATCGAGTTCCAGTTGCCCGCCACGGCGGATGCGCTGGCCTGGCTGCAGGCCCAGGGCGTGCGCGATGCGCCGGCCGCACTCGCCGCGGCCGGCGGCAATCCCGGCCTGGCCAGGGCCTGGGCCGGGGAGGGCGCATTGGAGCGACGGCAGGAAGTGCGCAAGGATCTGGCCGCACTGGCCGCGGGCCGCGGCCAGCCGACTGAGGTGGTCAAGCGCTGGCTGGACAGCGAGCCGGCACAGCGGCTGTGGTTCGCCGCGCAGGCTGCCGCCGACGAGATCAAGGCGCGCGCGCTGCCGGGCAACGGGCCGCTGGCCAGCACGCTGGATGTCGAGGCGCTCGGCCACTGGTACGACGCGGCCAACCGCACCCGCGAGGGCCTGCGCGGGCCGTTGCGCGCCGACCTGCTGCTGCTGGAACTGCTGGCGCAATGGCGGTGAGCGGAGCGCACGCCAGCGTGTCGCCGGCGACGGATCGAGCCGGCGGGCTGCCGCCTTTTTCCGCGCGCACCCGCCTGCTGGTGGTGGCGCCGCATCCGGACGACGAAACCATCGCGACCGGCCTGCTGATCCAGCAGGTGCGTGCGGCAGGCGGCGAAGTGCGGATCCTGCTGCTGACCGCGGGCGACAACAATCCGTGGCCGCAACGCTGGCTGGAACGGCGCCTGCTGATCCGTGCCGCCGATCGCCGACGCTGGGGGCGGCGGCGCCATGCGGAAGTGCTGCAGGCACTGCAGACTCTCGGCGTGCCGGAGCCGGCGCTGCAGTCGCTGGGCTGGCCGGACATGGGCCTCACCGAGGTGCTGCTGCAGGCGAATGGCGCGGCGATGGCGACGCTGGCCACGGCGATCGGCGAGTTCCGCCCCGATCTGGTGGCAGTTCCGGCGCTGTCGGATCGTCATCCCGACCATGGCACCGCCCATGTGCTGGTGCGCCTGGCGCTGGCCGGGCAGGCGCGGCCGCCGGCACTGCTGACGTACCTGGTGCACGGCCGGGAAGAGAGTCACCGCTCCGTTGAGATCCGCGGTACGGCGGCGCAGTCCGCGAACAAGCGTGCGGCGCTGGCGGCGCATCGCAGCCAGATGGCCCTGAGCGGCAAGCGCCTGGCCCGGCTTGCCGCCCGTCCCGAGCGCTATGCGTATGCGGAGGTGGCGGAAACCTCGCCCGGCGCCGCGACGGCATTGCCGTGGCAACCGCCGATGTGGCTGCGGCCGTGGTTGCAGCTCAGCGTGGCCAGTGCGGCGGGGGTGCATAGCTGGCGCTGGCGCGACGCCCCCCTGCAGCGCGACCCGGCCGGTTGTTTTCACCTGCCGCCGGCCGGAGCGGAACATCCCCGCTTCGTGCGGCTGGCGCTGACCTTGCGTTCGCCATGGATCTTCGATCATTGGGGCTGGTGCGAGCTGCCGGGCCGATCCCGCGGTGCCGCGGCGGCTCTCGCGCAGGCCGGTTGACCGGGCTGCCCTCGCCGAAGCGTCGTGACGGTGGTGCCGGTGGGGCGCAGCGTCTAAGATCGGCGGCGTCGATCGGGCGGTTCCGGCGCCCGACAGGAGCCCAGCATGAAACCCATGGCCGCCCGTCAGGGCATCATCTCGTTGAAAATCAAGGATGCGGCTTCGCTGTACAACGCCTATATGCCGTTCCTCAAGCATGGCGGCCTGTTCGCGGCGACGGCGCAATCCTATTCGCTGGGCGACGAGGTGGTGCTGCTGGTGACCCTAGCCGAGGAGACCGAGCGTCTGTCGGTGGTCGGCAAGGTGGTCTGGATCAGCCCGGTCGGCGCGCAGGGCAACCGCACCGCCGGCATCGGCATCCACTTCAACGAATCGGGCGATGCCGAAGCCGCCCGCAGCCGGATCGAAAACATCCTGGCTGGCACGCTGACCTCCGAGCGCCCCACCCACACCATGTGATGGCGTCATCATGGTGCCTGCACGCAGTCGGGTGTTAATGCGCATCACATCGGTCGTCAAGGCTTGTTGTGCCCATGCGCACTGATACAATGGCGGGATTCGCGGATCCATCCCGCGAGACATCGGATGCCTGCGCGCGGCGGCAGAGCCTGCAGGCAAGGCTGAAAAGTCCACGGCCGTGTCGGCCTGCCGAATCGAAGTCGCCGGACCGTGCGTTGCTGGATGCAAATCCCCGCGGTCACTGATGCGCCCCTGGCGCGGAGGTAAGTTGCATCGTGCTTGCCGAATACTGGCCTGTCCTGTTGTTCATCGGCGTTGCCGTCGGCCTTGGCGTGGCATTGCTGGCCATCGGCCTGCTGGCCGGGCCGCGTCGCCCCGAATCCGAGAAGCTCTCGCCCTACGAGTGCGGTTTCGAGGCGTTCGAAGACGCCCGCATGCGCTTCGACGTGCGCTACTACCTGCTCGCCATCCTGTTCATCATCTTCGATCTGGAAATCGCCTTCCTGTTTCCGTGGGCAGTGGTGTTCAAGCAGATCGGCCTCATCGCGTTGATCGAGATGGGCCTGTTCCTGCTGCTGCTGGTCGTCGGTTTCGCCTACGTGTGGAAGAAGGGAGCACTCGAATGGGAGTGATGGATTCCGTCAGCCGGGTGATGCACAACCCGGAGCCGCTGAACCTGGTCGACGACATCCTGCGGCCGGCGGGCGACAACCCGGTGGTGCAGCGCGGTTTCGCCACCACCAGCATCGACGCGCTGATGAACTGGGCGCGCACCGGCTCGATGTGGCCGATGACGTTCGGCCTGGCCTGCTGCGCGGTGGAGATGATGCACGCCGGCATGTCGCGGCTGGACCTGGACCGCTACGGCGTGATCTTCCGGCCCAGCCCGCGCCAGTCCGACGTGATGATCGTGGCCGGCACCCTGGTCAACAAGATGGCCCCGGCGCTGCGCAAGGTCTACGACCAGATGCCCGAGCCGAAATGGGTGATCTCGATGGGCAGCTGCGCCAACGGCGGCGGCTACTACCACTATTCCTATTCCGTGGTGCGCGGCTGCGACCGCATCGTGCCGGTGGACATCTACGTGCCGGGCTGTCCGCCCACGGCCGAGGCGTTGATCCACGGCATCCTGCAACTGCAGAAGAAGATCCG
Organism: Rhodanobacter sp. FW104-R8; assembly: GCF_001617365.1. Lineage (GTDB taxonomy): Bacteria > Pseudomonadota > Gammaproteobacteria > Xanthomonadales > Rhodanobacteraceae > Rhodanobacter. The sequence goes on along the minus strand of NZ_LVJR01000023.1, from coordinate 104,471 downwards.
CCGCACCAGCACCATCGCGCGCTCTTGAATGGCACGTTTCTGAAGGCGCAGTCCATGACCGATACCCAAAAGACCTCGCTGGCCGGGCAGCTCGCTGCGCGATTCGGCGACACGCTGGCCGTCACCACCGTGCGTAACGAGACCGTGGCCGAACTGGCCGCCGCCGACCTGTTCGCGGTGGCCACCGCGCTGCGCGACGAGCCGGCGTTCCGCTTCAGCGAATTGATCGACCTGTGCGGCATCGACTACCTCGGTTATGGTCAGGTCGAGTGGGATACCGAAACGGTTTCCGGCACCGGTTTCTCGCGCGGCGTGGAAGGCCAGGCACAGGGGCGTTTCGACTGGGCCGGACGTCCGCGCGGCAACGGCGAGAACCAGCCGCGCCGGTTCGCCGCGGTGATCCAGCTGCTCTCGATCGAACACAACCGCCGCCTGCGCCTGCGCGTGTTCTGCGAGGACGACAGCCTGCCGGTGGTGCCGTCGCTGACTTCGGTGTGGCCGGGCGTGAACTGGTTCGAGCGCGAGGCGTTCGACCTGTACGGCATCATCTTCGACGGTCACCCGGACCTGCGCCGCATCCTCACCGACTACGGGTTCGTCGGCCATCCGTTCCGCAAGGACTTCCCGCTGATCGGCAACGTCGAGGTGCGCTACGACCCCGAGCAGCAGCGGGTGATCTACGAGCCGGTGTCGATCGAGCCGCGCGTGCTGGTGCCGCGCACCATCCGCGACGATGCCGACCTGATGCAGGCCAGGGCCGAAGCCGCCGACCACTGGCGGGAGAATTGAGCATGCAGGAAATTCGCAACTACACGATGAACTTCGGCCCGCAGCATCCGGCTGCGCACGGCGTGCTGCGCCTGATCATGGAGATGGACGGCGAGACCATCGTCCGCACCGATCCGCACGTCGGCCTGCTCCATCGCGGTACCGAGAAGCTGGCCGAATCCAAGCCGTTCAACCAGTCGATCGGCTACATGGACCGGCTCGACTACGTGTCGATGATGTGCAACGAGCACGCCTACGTGCGCGCGATCGAGACCCTGCTGGGGATCGAGGCGCCGGAGCGCGCGCAGTACATCCGCACCATGTTCGACGAGATCACCCGCATCCTGAACCACTTGATGTGGATCGGCTCGAACGCGCTCGACCTGGGCGCGATGGCGGTGATCCTGTACGCGTTCCGCGAACGCGAGGAACTGATGGACGTCTACGAGGCGGTGTCGGGCGCGCGCATGCACGCCACGTACTACCGCCCGGGCGGCGTCTACCGCGACCTGCCGGAGCAGATGTCGAAGTACCGCGAGTCGCCGTGGCACAAGGGCGCCGACCTGAAGCGCATCAACAGCTGGCGCGAAGGCTCGATGCTCGACTTCCTCGACGCGTTCACCGCCGACTTCCCGTCGAAGGTGGACGAGTACGAGGAACTGCTCACCACCAACCGCATCTGGAAGCAGCGCACCGTCGGCATCGGCGTGGTCAGCCCGGAGCTGGCCCAGCAGTGGGGCATGACCGGCGCGATGCTGCGCGGCTCGGGCGTCGAATGGGACCTGCGCAAGAAGCAGCCGTACGCGAAGTACGCCGAGATGGATTTCGACATCCCGGTCGGCGTCAACGGCGACTGCTACGACCGCTACCTGGTGCGCGTGGAAGAGATGCGCCAATCCAACCGCATCATCCGGCAGTGCGTGGAGTGGCTGCGCGCCAACCCCGGCCCGGTGATGGTGAAGAACTTCAAGGTGGCGCCGCCGTCGCGGGTCGAGATGAAGCAGGACATGGAAGCGCTCATCCATCACTTCAAGCTGTTCACCGAGGGCTACTGCGTGCCGGCCGGCGAAACCTATTGCGCGGTCGAGGCGCCCAAGGGCGAGTTCGGCTGCTACCTGGTTTCCGACGGCGCCAACAAGCCGTTCCGCGTGCACCTGCGCGCCCCGGGCTTTGCCCATCTGTCATCCATGGACACCATCGTGCGCGGCCACATGCTCGCCGACGTGGTGGCCATGATCGGTACCTACGACCTCGTGTTCGGCGAAGTGGACCGCTGAGCCGGCACGACGGAGAAACGCATGAAAGCCACCGGACATTACGAGCAGGTCAGGAACGTCGACCCCCTCGTCGAACTCAACGAGCATACCCGCCATCACATCGACGAGTGGGTGGCCAAGTTTCCGCCGGACCGCAAACGCTCGGCGCTGATCCAGGCGCTGTTCGGCGCGCAGGAGCAGAACCACGGCTTCCTCACCGACGAGCTGATCACCGCGGTCGCGAAGTACCTCGACCTGCCGGCGATCTGGGCCTACGAGGTGGCGAGCTTCTACTCGATGCTGGAGACCAAGCCGGTCGGCCGCAACAACGTGGCGATCTGCACCAACATCTCCTGCTGGCTCAACGGCGCCGAGGGACTGGTGCACCACTGCGAGAAGAAGCTGGGCATCAAGCTGGGCGAGAGCACGCCGGACGGCCGCGTCTACCTGAAGAAGGAAGAGGAGTGCATCGCGGCCTGCGTGTATGCGCCGGCGATGACGGTGAATGGTCACTATCACGAACACCTGACCATCGAGAAGCTCGACGAGATTCTCGACGGCCTGAGCATGGATGGCCCGGACCACGCCCACGATGCCGAGGGGAAGCACTGATGGCCGTCGGACCCGCTCCGCAGGAACACCAGGTGGTCTACACCACGCTGCATTTCGACACGCCGTGGTCGATGGAAAGCTACGAGAAGGTCGATGGCTACAAGGCATGGAGGAAGATCCTCGCCGAGAAGCCCGACCCGGTTTCGCTGGTCGACGAAATCAAGAAGAGCAGCCTGCGCGGCCGTGGCGGTGCGGGCTTTCCCACCGGCCTAAAGTGGTCCTTCATGCCGAAGGGCGACATGCAGAAATACATCCTGTGCAACTCGGACGAATCCGAGCCGGGCACGGCGAAGGATCGCGACATCCTGCGCTACAACCCGCATGCGGTGATCGAGGGCCTGGCGATCGCCTGTTACTGCACCGGCTCGACGGTGGCCTACAACTACCTGCGCGGCGAGTTCCACCACGAGCCGTACGAGCATTTCGAGGCGGCGCTGAAGGAAGCCTACGCGGCTGGCCTGCTCGGCAAGAACGTGCAGGGCACCGGGCTGGACGTGGACGTCTACGCGGCGCTCGGCGCCGGCGCCTATATCTGCGGCGAAGAAACCGCGCTGATGGAATCGCTGGAAGGCAAGAAGGGCTGGCCGCGCTTCAAGCCGCCGTTCCCGGCCAACTTCGGCCTGTACGGCAAGCCGACCACGATCAACAACACCGAGACCTATGCCTCGGTGCCGGCGATCCTGCGCAACGGCGCCGACTGGTTCCTCAACCTCGGCAAGCCGAACAACGGCGGCCCGAAGATCTTCTCGGTGTCCGGCCACGTCAACCGCCCCGGCAACTACGAGATCCGCCTGGGCACGCCGTTCGCCGAGCTGCTGGCGATGGCCGGCGGCGTGCGCAACGGGCACAGGATCAAGGCGGTGATCCCGGGCGGCTCCTCGATGCCGGTGCTGCCGGGCGAGACGATGATGGGCCTCACCATGGATTACGACGCGATCCAGAAGGCCGGTTCGGGCCTCGGTTCGGGCGCGGTGATCGTGATGGACGAGACCACCTGCATGGTGCGCGCCTGCGAGCGCATCAGCCAGTTCTACCACATGGAATCCTGCGGCCAGTGCACGCCGTGCCGCGAGGGCACCGGCTGGATGCACCGCGTGCTGACGCGCATCGTCGCCGGCAAGGGCAATGCCGACGATCTGCATCGCCTCAAGACGGTGGCCGGCCAGATCGAGGGCCACACCATCTGTGCCTTCGGCGAGGCGGCAGCCTGGCCGGTGCAGGGTTTCCTGCGCCATTACTGGCATGAGTTCGAATACTACGTCGAGCATGGGCACTCCATGGTCGACGCCACGCGTGGAGCCGCGGCATGAGCGCGCAGCCGACCCAGAACACCGCGCCGAACCTCGTCAACATCGAGGTCGACGGCAAGCCGATCCAGGTACCCAAGGGCTCGATGATCATCGAGGCCACCGATCGGGCCGGCATCCCGATTCCGCGTTTCTGCTATCACCGCAAGTTGCCGATCGCGGCGAGCTGCCGGCAGTGCCTGGTCGAGGTGGAGATGGGCGGTCGCCCGATGCCGAAGCCGCAGCCGGCCTGCGCCACCCCGGTGGCCGAAGGCATGAAGGTGCTGACCCGCTCGGACAAGGCGCTGCACGCGCAGCGCAACGTGATGGAATTCCTGCTCATCAACCACCCGCTGGACTGCCCGATCTGCGACCAGGGTGGCGAGTGCGAGCTGCAGGACATGGCGCTGGGCTACGGCCGCAGCGTGTCGCGCTTCACCGAGCGCAAGCGCACCGTTACCGACGAGAACATCGGCCCGCTGGTCGCCACCGAGATGACGCGCTGCATCCATTGCACGCGCTGCGTCCGTTTCATCAGCGAGATTGCCGGCACCTACGAGTTCGGCAGCATGGACCGTGGCGACCGCCATGTGATCGGCACGTATATCGGCAAGAACGTCGAGAGCGAGCTCTCGGGCAACATCATCGACGTCTGCCCGGTCGGTGCGCTCACCGACAAGCCGTTCCAGTTCAAGGCGCGCGCGTGGGAGCTGGTCGCCAAGCCGTCGATCGGCTATCACGACGCGCTGGGCTCCAACCTGTGGCTGCACACCCGCCGCGGCGAGGTGCTGCGCACGGTGCCGCGTGACAACGAGGCCGTCAACGAGTGCTGGCTGTCCGACCGCGACCGCTACAGCCACCAGGGCATGGTCGCCGCCGACCGCATCGGCGCGCCGGAAGTGAAGCGCAACGGCCAGTGGCAGGCGACCACCTGGGAAGACGCGCTGCAGGCCGCGGGCGAGGCGCTGAAGAAGGTGCCGGGCAGCGAGCTGGGCATCCTGCTGCATCCGGCCACCTCGAACGAGGAGGGCGACCTGCTGATGCGGCTGGCGCGCGGCTTGGGCAGCGCGCACGTCGACCACCGCCTGCGCCAGCTCGACTTCGCCGACCACGCCGTGGCGCAGCCGTTCGCGCTGCCGGTGACGGAAGTCGACCAGATCCGGGCCGCCTTGCTGGTCGGTTCCGACCTGCGCCATGAAATGCCGCTGCTGAACCATCGCCTGCATCAGGCGGCCAAGAAGGGCGCGAAGGTCTACGCGGTCAATCCGGCGCACTTCGATTTCAACTACAAGCTGGCCGGCGAGGCGGTCGTGGCGCCGCAGGCGCTGGTCGACGCGCTGCTGGCGCTGGCCAGGGCTGCCGTGGCCGCCGGCGCGGCCGCGCCGGCGGCACTGGCCGAGGCGGTTGCCGCGGCGCAGTACGACCAGGGCGACAGCGACGCGATCGCCGCGCTGAAACAGGCTGCATCGGAGCAGGGCAAGGCGGTGGTGATCCTCGGCGAGGCCGCCGTGACCCATCCGCAGGCCTCGTGGCTGCGGGCGGTCGCGCGCTTCGTCGCCGATGCCACCGGCGCCGGCTACGACGAACTGCCGGTCGGCGCGAATGCCGTCGGCCTGGCGCGGCTCGGCGTGGTGCCGGGCAACGGCGGCCTGGACGCGCAGGCGATGCTGGCGCAGCCGCGCAAGAGCTACCTGCTGTACGGCGTCGAGCCGCCGCACGACTTTGCCGATGGCGGCGCGGCCTTGCGGGCGCTGCATGGCGCGGACCAGGTGGTGGCGTTCAGCGCCTATGCCAGTGCCGCGCTGCGCGAGGTGGCCGACGTGATCCTGCCGATCGCGCTGTTGCCGGAGATCGACGCGACCCTGGTCAACGTCGATGGGCTGGCGCAGGGCGTGGCCGCCGGCGCGAAGGCGCCGGGCCAGGCCCGGCCGGGCTGGAAGGTGTTGCGTGCGCTGGGCGGCGCCCTGCAACTGGTCGGCTTCGAGTTCGACGATCTCGCCGGCCTGCGCGACGGCATCGCCGAGCGTGCGGCGATGCCGCGCAGCGGCCTGGCCGTGCGCACGGCCGTCAATGGCCTGACCCGCCTGGCCACCTGGCCGATCTACCGCAGCGATGCGGTATTGCGTCGCGCGACGGCGTTGAATGCGCACCCGCTGAACCGTGCGCCCGCGGTGCGCCTGAATGCGGCGGAAGCCGGCCGGCACGGCCTCGCCGCCGGCGACCAGGTACGCGCCGCCGACGCGCTGCTGCCGCTGGTGATCGATGCCGCCGTGCCCGACGGCACGGCGTGGATCGAGGCGGCCCAGGATCTCACCGTCACGCTGCCGCCCTACGGCGCGGCCATCACCTTGGGCAAGGCATAAGCATCATGGCTGATCAACTCATCAACCAGATCGTGTGGCCGATCATCTACATCCTATGCATCGTGCTGCCACTGGTGCTCGCGGTGGCGATGTTCGTCTACTGGGAGCGCAAGGTCCTCGGCTGGATGCACGTGCGCATGGGGCCGAACAAGGTCGGCCCGTTCGGCCTGCTGCAGGCCTTCGCCGACGTGGTGAAGCTGCTGATCAAGGAAGTGATCCTGCCGACCAAGGCCAACCGCTTCCTGTACTACACGGCGCCGATGATCGCGCTGGTGCCGGCACTGGCGGCATGGGCGGTGGTGCCGTTCAGCGGCAGGATGGTGCTGTCCAACGCCAATGCGGGCGTGCTGTACCTGCTGGCGATGACCTCGATGGGCGTGTACGGCATCATCATCGCCGGCTGGGCGTCCAACTCGCGCTACGCACTGCTCGGCGCGATGCGTTCGGCGGCGCAGGTGATCTCCTACGAGCTGGCGATGGGCCTGTGCCTGGTCTGCGTGCTGGTGCTGGCCGGCTCGCTCAACCTCAGCACGATCGTCAACGCGCAGGCCGGCAGCAAGGGCATCTTCGACTGGTTCTGGCTGCCGCTGCTGCCGGTGTTCGTGGTGTATTTCATCTCCGGCGTGGCCGAGACCAACCGCGCGCCGTTCGACGTGGCCGAAGGCGAGTCGGAAATCGTCGCCGGCTTCCACGTGGAATATTCCGGCTCGGCATTCGCGCTGTTCTTCCTGGCCGAATACGCCAACATGATCCTGCTCAGTTTCCTCGCCGCGGTGCTGTTCATGGGCGGCTGGCTGTCGCCGTTCCCGGCCTCGTGGGGCTTCATCGGCCACGGCGGTTTCCCCTGGCTGCTGGTCAAGGCGTTCCTGTTCTCCTTCATGTTCCTGTGGTTCCGCGCCACTTTTCCCCGCTATCGCTATGACCAGATCATGCGGCTGGGCTGGAAGGTGTTCATTCCCATCGCCATCGCGTGGGTCTTCGTGGCCGGTTGCCTGAAGTACTGGGGCCTGGTCAGCATCGGCACGGGGGCATAAGCCATGAATCGCGTTACCGGTTATTTCAAGAGCCTGCTGCTGGTCGAGCTGTTCCAGGGCATGGGCGTGACCCTGCGCTACCTGTTCAAGCCGAAGTACACGATGCGCTACCCGATGGAGCACATCCCCAAGTCGAACCGCTTCCGCGGCCTGCATGCGCTGCGCCGCTACGCGAACGGCGAGGAACGCTGCATCGCCTGCAAGCTGTGCGAGGCGGTGTGCCCCGCGCTGGCGATCACCATCGACTCGGCGCCGCGCGAGAGCGACGGCCAGCGCCGCACCACCCGCTACGAGATCGACCTGTTCAAGTGCATCTACTGCGGCTTCTGCGAGGAGAGCTGCCCGGTCGATTCGATCGTCGAGACCTCGATCCACGAATACCACTTCGAACACCGTGGCGAGAACGTGGTGAACAAGCAGCAGCTGCTTGCCATCGGCGACCGCTTCGAACAGCAGATTGCCGCCGACCGCACGCAGGATGCGGCGTACCGCTGAGGCCAACGATGAACCCCCAACTGTTGCAACTCATCTGTTTCTACGCCTTCGGCTTCGTCACCGCCGCCGCGGCATTGTCGGTGATCACGCTGAAGAACAGCGTGCACGCGGTGCTGGCGCTGGTGCTTACCTTCTTCAGTGCGGCCTGCCTGTGGCTTCTGCTCGAGGCCGAGTTCCTGGCGCTGGCGCTGATCGTGGTCTACGTGGGCGCGGTGATGGTGCTGTTCCTGTTCGTGGTGATGATGCTCGACATCGATCAGGAGAAACTGCGCGAGGGCTTCGTGAAATTCCTGCCGGTCGGCCTGATCGTGGCGGCGGTGATGCTGGTCGAGATGCTCGGCCTGATCGGCGTGCGCGCGATGCAGGCGAAGGTCATGGGCGCCGACCCCGCGCTGGCCGCGGGCATGAGCAACAATACCGAATGGCTGGGCCATGCGCTGTACACGAAGTTCCTGCTGCCGTTCGAGATCGCCGCGCTGATCCTCACCGTGGGCATCGTGGCGGCCGTGGCGCTGACCCTGCGCGAGCGCCGCGACGCGCGCTACGAATCGGCCAGCCAGCAGGTCAAGGTCAATCCGCGCGACCGCGTGCGCATCGTGAAGATGGCCGCCGTCCGCCCCGACGAACCGACCGCCCCCCAGGAGCCGCAGCCATGATCTCGCTCGCGCACTACATCGTGCTCGGCGCGGTGCTGTTCTGCATCGCCGTCGCCGGCATGTTCATCAATCGCAAGAACGTGATCGTGCTGCTGATGTCGATCGAGCTGATGCTGCTCGCCGTGAACATGAACTTCGTGGCGTTCTCGCGTTTCCTCGGCGACGTGGCGGGGCAGGTGTTCGTGTTCTTCATCCTCACCGTGGCGGCGGCGGAAGCCGCCATCGGCCTGGCGATCCTGGTGCTGCTGTTCCGTACGCGCAGCACCATCAACATCGCCGACATCGACAGCATGAAGGGCTGAACACATGGGTCTTTCCACCTCCATCCTGCTGACGATCGCGCTGGCGCCGCTGGTGGGCTGCGTGCTGGCCGGTTTCCTGGGCAAGTTCCTGGGGCGCGCCGGTTCGCACGGCGTCACCATCCTCGGCGTGGCCGTATCGTGCGCGCTGTCGTTCTACGTGCTGTACCAGCTCACCATGGGCGGGGCGGCCGAGTACAACCAGAACATCTACACCTGGTTCCAGATCGGCCCGTTCAACGCCAGCGTCGGCTTCATGGTCGACCGCCTGACCGCGCTGATGCTGGTGGTGGTGAGCTTCGTGTCGCTGCTGGTGCACGTCTACACCATCGGCTACATGGCCGACGACGACGGCTACACGCGCTTCTTCAGCTACATCTCGCTGTTCACCTTCTCGATGTTCATGCTGGTCATGAGCAACAACTTCATGCAGCTGTTCTTCGGCTGGGAAGCGGTGGGCCTGGTGTCGTACCTGCTGATCGGCTTCTGGTACAAGCGGCCGACCGCGATCTTCGCGAACCTGAAGGCGTTCCTGGTCAACCGCGTGGGCGACTTCGGCTTCCTGCTCGGCATCGCGGCGGTGCTGTATTTCCTCGGCACGCTGGACTACGCCACCGCGTTCGCCGCGGCCCCCGGCCTGGCCGGCAAGGCCCTGCAGATCACCGCGAACACGCAGTGGGACGCGGCCACGGTGATCTGCATCTGCCTGTTCGTCGGCGCGATGGGCAAGTCGGCGCAGGTGCCGCTGCACGTGTGGCTGCCCGACTCGATGGAAGGCCCGACCCCGATCTCCGCGCTGATCCATGCGGCGACGATGGTGACCGCCGGCATCTTCATGGTGGCGCGCATGTCGCCGCTGTTCGAGATGTCGTCCACGGCGCTGAGCTTCGTGCTGGTGATCGGCGCCACCACCGCGCTGTTCACCGGGCTGATCGGCATCGTGCAGAACGACATCAAGCGGGTGATCGCGTACTCCACGCTGTCGCAGCTGGGCTACATGACGGTGGCGCTGGGCGTGTCGATGTACTCGGGCGCGGTGTTCCACCTGATGACCCATGCGTTCTTCAAGGCGCTGCTGTTCCTCGGCGCCGGCTCGGTGATCATCGCGATGCACCACGAGCAGGACATGCGCTACATGGGCGGCCTGCGCAAGTACATGCCGGTCACCTGGATCACCATGTGGGTCGGTTCGCTGGCGCTGGTGGCGGTGCCGTTCACCTCGGGCTTCTACTCGAAGGACGCGATCATCGAGGCGGTCGGCCTGTCGCATCGCTGGGGCGCGCACTATGCCTATTTCTGCGTGATGGCCGGCGCGCTGGTGACGGGCCTGTACACGTTCCGCCAGATGTACCTCACGTTCCACGGCAAGGAGCGCTTCAAGGTGGTCGAGCCGCATGGCCACGGCCATCACGACGGCCATGACGACCATGGCCATCACGAGCCGGGCGTGCTGGCGCATGCGCCGAAGGAATCGCCGTGGGTGGTGACGCTGCCGCTGGTGCTGCTGGCGACCCCGTCGCTGCTGGTCGGATTTTTCACGGTCGGCCCCACGCTGTTCGGCAACTGGTTCCGCGGCGCGATCCGCGTGGACGAGGCGAACGACGTGCTGGCCGAGCTGGGCCACGAGTTCCATGGCGCGGCGGCGATGGCCCTGCATGGATTCACCCAGTTGCCGTTCCTGCTGGTGCTGGTCGCCTTCGCGGTCACCACCTACATCTACCTGTTCAACCCGGCGCTGGCGGACCGGATCAAGTCGGCGCTGCGGCCGCTGTGGACGGTGCTCGACCGCAAGTACTGGGTCGACGACGTCTACTTCGCGCTGTTTGCCCGTGGCAGCGTGCTGCTGGGTCGCGGCTTCTGGAAGGCCAGCGAGACGGCGCTGATCGACGGTGCGATGGTCAACGGCTCGGTGAACCTGGTGCATCGCGTCGCCGCCACGATGCGCCGCCTGCAGTCGGGCTACCTCTACCACTACGCCTTCGCGATGATTCTCGGCCTGATCCTGCTGCTTGGCGGATACTGGCTGGTCGGGTCCGGGCTGGCCGGGCACTAAGGGAAACGGGATCCATGTTCAATCACTTGCTCAGCCTGCTGATCTGGCTACCCGTCGTCGGCGCCATCCCGGTGCTGCTTGCCGGTTCGGCCCGGCCCAATCTCGCCCGCTGGCTGTCGCTGCTGGTGGCGGTGCTGACCTTCGTGGCCAGCCTGTTCCTGCTGGTGCAGTACAACCCCGCCGGCGCCGTGATGCAGCTGGTCGAAAGCCACCTGTGGATCGCCTCCTGGGGCGTCCATTACGGCCTGGCGGTCGACGGCATCTCGGTGGCGCTGATCGTGATGACGACCTTCGTCGGCGTCCTGGTGATCGCCGGCGCGTGGGAGGTCATTCAGGACAAGCCGCACCAGTACATGGCCGCGATGCTGGTCCTCGAGGGTCTGCTGATCGGCGTGTTCTGCGCCACCGACGCGCTGCTGTTCTACGCGCTGTTCGAGGCGATCCTGATCCCGATGTTCATCCTGATCGGCATCTGGGGCGGCCCGCGCCGCGTGTACGCGACGCTGAAGTTCTTCATCTACACGTTCTTCGGCTCGGTCTTCATGCTGATCGCGCTGCTGTACCTGTACCAGAAGGCGCACACGTTCGACCTGGCCACGCTGGCGGCGCTGCCGCTGACGTTCAAGGAGCAGGCCTGGATCTTCTTCGCGTTCCTGATCGCGTTCGCGATCAAGGTGCCGATGGTGCCGGTGCACACCTGGCTGCCGGACGCCCACGTCGAGGCGCCGACCGGCGGTTCGGTGGTGCTGGCGGCGGTGATGCTGAAGGTCGGTACCTACGGCATGCTGCGCTTCATCCTGCCGATCGTGCCCGATGCCGGTGCGCATTTCGCCTGGCTGGTCATCGTGCTCAGCCTGATCGCGATCGTCTACATCGGTTACGTCGCGCTGGTGCAGGAGGACATGAAGAAGCTGGTGGCGTACTCGTCCGTGGCGCACATGGGCTTCGTCACGCTGGGCATCTTCATCGCGTTCATGCTGGTGCGCGAGCAGGGCAGGACCGACACGGCGATGCTCGGCATGCAGGGTGCGATGGTGCAGATGATCTCGCACGGTTTCGTCTCCGGCGCGATGTTCACCTGCATCGGCGTGATGTACGACCGCATGCACACGCGCCTGATCAAGGACTACGGCGGCGTGATCAACGCGATGCCGTGGTTCGGCTTCTTCTACGTGCTGTTCGCGATGGCCAACTGCGGCCTGCCGGGCACCAGCGGTTTCGTGGGCGAATTCATGGTGATCCTGGCCAGCTTCACCGCCAATCCGTGGGTTGCGCTGTTCGCCGCGTTCACCCTGATCATCGGTGCGGGCTACACGCTGTGGCTGGTCAAGCGCGTGCTGTGGGGCGCGATCACCAATCCGCACGTGGCGGAGATGAAGGAGATCAACGGACGCGAGACGTTCGTGCTGGCCGCCTTCGCCGCCGCCGTGCTGGCGCTGGGCGTCTGGCCGCAGCCGCTGGTCCACCTGATGGACAGCTCGGTGTCGCAGCTGGTGCAGCAGCTGGCCATTCACAAGATTTGATCGGGACCCGACATGCCAACCTTGAATGACATCCTGATCCTGCTGCCGGAATTCTATTTGGTAGGGGCCGCGTGCGTGCTGTTGCTCGCTGACGCCTTCATGAGGCCGGCGCAGCGTCCCTGGCTGCACTGGATCTCGATCGCCGTGCTGCTGGTGGCGATCTACCTGGTGATCGCCGGCCAGCCGCCGCAGGCGGTGACCGCGTTCGGCGGCATGTTCGTGCGTGACGACGTGGCCGAGATCCTCAAGGTGTTCGCGCTGGGCACCACCGCGATGGTGTTCGTCTACGCCCGTCCGTACCTGATCGACCGCAAGCTGGTCAGCGGCGAGTTCTACACGCTGATGATCTTCGCCGTGCTCGGCATCATGCTGCTGGTGTCGGCCGGCAACCTGGTCACCGTCTATCTGGGGCTGGAGCTGCTGTCGCTGTCGTCGTACGCGCTGGTGGCGCTGAACCGCGACGCGAAGCTGCCGCCGGAGGCGGCGATCAAGTACTTCGTGCTGGGCGCGCTGGCCTCGGGCATGCTGCTGTACGGCATGTCGATGGTCTACGGCGCTTCCGGCATGGGCGGCACGCCGACCCTGGACCTGGCGCAGCTGCACAACGTGATGAGCTACACCACGGCGCCGACCCTGCTGCTGTTCGGCCTGGTCTTCATGGTCGTGGGCGTCGGCTTCAAGCTGGGCGCCGCGCCGTTCCACATGTGGATCCCCGACGTCTACCAGGGCGCGCCGACGCCGGTCACCACCTTCATCGCCTCGGGCTCCAAGCTCGCCGCGTTCGGCATGGCCTACCGCCTGCTCGATGCGGGCATGGGCGACCTGTCGCAGCACTGGCAGCTGATGCTGGCGGTGCTGGCGGTGGTTTCGCTGGCGATCGGCAACCTGGTCGCGATCGTGCAGACCAACCTCAAGCGCATGCTGGCGTACTCGACCATCTCGCACATGGGCTACCTGCTGCTCGGCCTCTCCGCCGCCGGTCCGGAGGGCTATGCCGCGGCGATGTTCTACGCGATCTGCTACGCACTGATGGGGGTGGCCGCGTTCGGCGTGATGCTGGCGCTGACCCGTGCTGGTTTCGAGTGCGAGGAAATCGCCGATCTCAAGGGGCTCAACCAGAAGTCGCCGTGGATGGCGTTCCTGATGCTGCTGGCGATGTTCTCGCTGGCCGGCGTGCCGCCGCTGTTCGGCTTCTGGGCCAAGGTGCTGGTGCTGGAGGCGGCGATCCACGCGAACATGCTGTGGCTGGCCATCGTCGGCATCGTATTCGCCATCATCGGCCTGTACTACTACCTGTACGTGGTCAAGGTGATGTACTTCGACGAGCCGGTCGCCGGCAGCGAGTTGCGGGTGCAGCCGGACAAGCCGCTGCGCATGGTGCTGTCGCTGAACGCGCTGTCGCTGCTGGTGCTGGGCTTGTACTGGGGACCGCTGCTGGGCTGGTGCCGACGCGCGTTCGGGTTGTGAGCAAGGGGTCCTGGCTCCGGCGAGGAAGGATTGCGTCGAGGCTTGCAAGAAACCGGCCACCCCGGTAAACTCTTCAGACTCTGATGCGGGGTGGAGCAGTCTGGCAGCTCGTCGGGCTCATAACCCGAAGGTCGCAGGTTCGAATCCTGCCCCCGCTACCAGATCTTTCTTGATGCAAGAAAGCCTCCTCGTGAGGCTTTTTTGTTGGGCGCAGGGATGCGTCGTGCGGGGGCGCCTCGGGTAGCACCCGCACCGGAAAGAGCTGCATGGAGTGGGACATCGGCGAGATAGGGAAATGGGCCGTTGGAGCCCATTTTTTGTTTCTGCGATTCTCACAGGTGATCTGGGAAGGCTACCCATGGATACACAGGCACTGGTGCAACGTTTCAGCGGGGTCCTGGCCGATCTGGGCCTGGAATGCCTCGGCGTGGAGTTCACCCCGTCGCACGGGCAGAGTACCCTGCGCGTTTATCTGGACTTGCTGGACAAGGAAGCGGGCGACGGCGAGCGCCGCGAGGTCGGTATCGAGGATTGTGAGACCGCCAGCCGCGAGTTGTCTGCCCTGCTCGACGTGGAAGACCCGATTCCGGGCCATTACGTGCTGGAGGTTTCCTCGCCGGGCCTGGATCGGCCGCTGTTCACCGCTGCGCAGTTTGCGCGGGCCGGCGGGCAGGAAGTGAAGGTGCTGCTGAGGGCGCCGCTTGAAGGTCGTCGTCGCCTGCGTGGCAAGCTGGTTTCGGTGGAAGGCGGGCGCATCGTGCTGGAAGCCGAAGGCAAGACGTTCGAATTCGACCACGCGCTGGTGGAAAGTGCGCGCGTGGTGCCGGACTGGGTGGCGCTCGGTTATGCGCCGCAGCCCAAGCCCGGCGGCAAGGCGCCCGGCAAGAAGCGGGCTGGCTGAATTGAATGGTGCGGCCATGGAAGGTCGCTTACTGATCTTCGCGCTCATGGACGAACGCAGAGAAACCGAATTGAACAGTGCGGCCAAGGAGGGCCGCCTCTTGATCCTCGCGTTCAGGGATGAACGCAAAAGTTACCGATCGGACGCCGCAGGGCGTTTATGGAGCTGCTGCAATGAGCAAAGAACTTTTGCTGGTCGTCGACGCGGTCGCCAATGAAAAGGGCGTGCCGGAGGAAGTGATTTTCGAAGCCATGGAGGCCGCGCTGGCCTCGGCCGCGAAAAAGCGCTATCCGGACGAGGAGCCGGACATCCGCGTGTCGATCGACCACAACACCGGCGAGTACGAGACGTTTCGACGTTGGGAAATCATCGCCGACGACGGCGAGATGGAGTCGCCGTCGTATCAGCTGCGCCTGATGGACGCGCTGGACGAGCGCGCCGACGCCATGGTGGGCGAGTATATCGAGCAGCAGATCGAGAACGCCGAGTTCGGCCGCATCGCGGCGCAGGCTGCCAAGCAGGTGATCGTGCAGCGCGTGCGCGAGGCCGAGCGCCAGCAGGTGGTCGACGCGTTCGCCGACCGCGTGGGGGAGCTGGTCACCGGCATCGTCAAGCGCGTGGAGCGCGGCAACATCTACCTCGACCTGGGCGGCAACGCCGAGGCGTTCATCCCGCGCGACAAGACGATTCCGCGCGAGTCGGTGCGCGTGGGCGATCGCGTGCGCGGCTACCTGTACGAGGTGCGCTCCGAGGCCCGTGGCCCGCAGCTGTTCGTGTCGCGCGCCGCGCCGGAGTTCATGATCGAGCTGTTCAAGCTGGAAGTGCCCGAGGTCGGCCAGGGCCTGGTCGAGATCAAGGGCTGCGCGCGCGACCCGGGCGACCGCGCCAAGATCGCCGTGCTGGCGCATGACACGCGCACCGATCCGATCGGCGCCTGCATCGGCATGCGCGGTTCACGCGTGCAGGCGGTGTCCAACGACCTCAACGGCGAGCGCGTGGACATCATCCTGTGGCACGAGAACCAGGCCCAGTACGTCATCAACGCGATGGCGCCGGCCGAGGTGCAGTCCATCATCATGGACGAGGAAAAGCACTCGATGGACATCGCGGTGGCCGAGGACAAGCTCTCGCAGGCCATCGGCCGCGGCGGCCAGAACGTGCGCCTGGCCAGCAAGCTCACCGGCTGGCAGCTCAACGTGATGACCCAGGACCAGGTCACCGCCAAGAGCGAGGCCGAACAGGAGGCCGCGAAGGCGCTGTTCATGGAGAAGCTCGAAGTGGACCAGGAAATTGCCGTGATCCTCGTGCAGGAAGGCTTTTCCAGCATCGAGGAAATCGCCTACGTGCCCAGCGCCGAACTGCTGGCGGTGGAGGGCTTCGACGAGGACATCGTCGAGGAACTGCGCGCCCGCGCCCGCGATGCGCTGCTGACCGAGGCACTGGCGGTGGAGGAGGGCGTCGACGAACATCAGCCTTCCGACGAGCTGCTTGCGCTGGAAGGGATGGACGAGGCGACGGCCTACGCGCTGGCCGCGCGCGAGGTGACCACGGTCGACGACCTGGCCGACCTGGCGGTGGACGACATGATCGATATCGAGGGCATGGACGAGGAACGCGCCGCAGCGCTGATCATGGCCGCGCGTGCGCCGATGATCGCGCGGCTGGAGAAGGGCGGCTAACCGCAGGCGGCGGCGCCCCGGACGGGCGTGCCGAGAAAGGCCATGAGGGGCCTTTCACCATGGATGGGGGTGGCGGTGCAGATGGTGCCGCACAGATGATAAGCGCGGGAACGGCGGAGCAAAGAACACGATGTCGGACGTCACGATCAAACAACTCGCCCAGGTGCTGGGCATGCCGGTCGACAGGCTGCTGACGCAGCTTGGCGAGGCGGGCATGAAATTCTCCGACCAGGAGCAGGTCATCAGCAGCACCGAGAAGGTGAAGCTGCTGGGCTTCCTGCGCCGCACGCACGGCAAGGGCGGAGTCGCCGCGGAGGTCGAGGACAGCGCGCCGCGCCAGATCACCCTCAAGCGGCGGACGGTCGGCGAATTGAAGGTGGCCACGCCGGGCGGCCGCGGCGCCACCGGCGCAGCCAAGACGGTCAACGTCGAGGTGCGCGCCAAGCGGACCTACGTCAAGCGCAGCGTGATCGCCGAGGAAGCCAGCGTCGAGCCCGAGCGCGAGGAGGCCGTGCGCAAACTGCAGGAATCGCAGCAGCAGCGCGAGCAGGAAGAACGCGAGCGGATCGAGGCCGAGCATCGCCGCCAGGTCGAAGCGCAGCAGCGCGCCCTGGACGAAGAGCGGCAGCAGGAGGAAAAGGCGCGGATCGAGGTCGAGGCAGCCGGTACCGCCGAGCCGGATACGACCGAGCCCGTCGCGGCGGCAGTGGAGACGCCGGCTGCCGAGGCGGCGCCGGCAAGCGCGGGTGGCGAGGCGGACGCATCGGTCCAGCGGATCGACCAGCGCGAGCTGGGCATGATCCTTCCGCGCATCCATGAACCGCGCAAGCGCGAGAAGCTGGTCAAGCCGGTCGCGGCGCCTGCCGCTGCGGCCGCTCCGGCCGTGCGTCCCGCCGCGGGTGACGGGACCGCGGCTGCCGCGGCCGAAGGCGGTCGCGGCAAGTCCAAGCATCCACGCGAACGCAACGACATTGCCGGGGACAAGGAAGGGCGCGAGAGCGCCAGCAAGCGTTTCGCCGGCGGCCAGATGCATCTCAGCGAGGCCGACCGCGCCCGCCGTTCTTCCAGCGGCAAGCGCGGCAAGGCGGCCCGCGGCGGCGGCCGCGAGCTTTCGCCGCGTGGCGGCGGCAGCGCACCGACCGGCTCGCACGGCTTCTCGCGGCCGACCGCACCGGTGGTGCGCGAGGTGGTCGTGAGCGATACCAACATCGTCGCCGAGCTGGCCCAGAAGATGGCGGTCAAGGGCTCCGAGGTGGTCAAGGCGCTGTTCAAGATGGGCGTGATGGCGACCATCAACCAGACCATCGACCACGACACTGCCGTACTGGTGGTCGAGGAACTCGGCCACACGCCGGTGGCCGACAACCAGAACAACGCCGAGGAGACGCTGGCGGCGCATACCCAGAACATCGAACTGGAGGGCGAAAAGGTCACGCGGCCGCCGGTAGTGACGATCATGGGCCACGTCGACCACGGCAAGACCTCGCTGCTCGATTACATCCGCCGCACCAAGGTTGCTTCCGGCGAAGCCGGCGGCATCACCCAGCACATCGGCGCCTATCACGTGGAGACTTCCAGGGGCGTCATCACGTTCCTGGATACCCCCGGCCATGCCGCCTTCACCTCGATGCGCGCCCGCGGCGCGCAGTCGACCGACATCGTGGTGCTGGTGGTGGCCGCCGACGACGGCGTGATGCCGCAGACGGTGGAAGCGGTGAAGCATGCGCGCGCCGCCAAGGTGCCGCTGATCGTCGCGGTCAACAAGATGGACAAGGACGGCGCCAACCCGGACAACGTCAAGCAGGGCCTGGTGCAGCACGAAGTCGTGCCGGAAGACTGGGGCGGCGACGTGCAGTTCATACCGGTATCGGCCAAGACCGGCGCGGGTGTCGAGGATCTGCTCGATGCGATCTCGGTGCAGGCCGAAGTGATGGAGCTGAAGGCCGTGGCCGATGGCCGCGCTTCCGGCGTGGTGATCGAATCCAGCCTGGATCGTGGTCGCGGCCCCGTCGCGACGGTACTGGTGCAGCAAGGCACGCTGCGCAAGGGCGATTTCGTGGTCTGCGGTGTCGAATACGGCCGCATGCGCGCGCTGATCGATGAAACCGGCAAGCAGGTGGCCGAAGCCGGCCCGTCGATCCCGGTGCAGGTGCTCGGCCTGTCCGGCGTGCCGGAAACCGGCGACGATTTCGTCGCTGTCGAGGACGAGCGGCTGGCCCGCGAGGTCGCCGAGGAGCGCCAACTCAAGCGGCGCGAGACGCGGATGGTCAGCAAGAGCAACCGGCTCGAGGACATCATCGCCAAGATGGGCCAGGGCGTGGAGCAGCAGACGCTCAACATCCTGGTCAAGGGCGACGTGCAGGGCTCGGTCGAGGCTTTGCGCGAGTCGCTGACCCAGATCGGCAACGACCGGGTCAGGGTCAACGTGGTGGCTTCCGGCGTCGGTGGCATCACCGAGTCCGACGCCACTTTGGCGGCTGCTTCGAAGGCGCTGGTGATCGGCTTCAACGTGCGTGCCGATGCTTCGGCGCGCAAGGTGATCGAGACGAACGCTGTGGATGTGCGCTACTTCTCGATCATCTACGACGTGATCGATCAGGTGACCCAGGCGGCCACCGGCCTGCTCGGCATGGAAGTGCGCGAGGACATCATCGGCACCGCCGAGGTGCGCGACGTGTTCCGCAGCTCGAAGTTCGGCGCCGTGGCCGGCTGCATGGTCACCGAGGGCGTGGTCAAGCGCAGCAAGCCGATCCGCGTGCTGCGCGACCACGTGGTGATCTTCGAGGGTGAGCTGGAATCGCTGCGCCGCTTCAAGGACCTGGTCGACGAGGTGCGCGCCGGCATGGAATGCGGCATTGCCGTGAAGCAGTACAACGACGTCAAGCCGGGCGACCAGATCGAGTGCTTCGAACGCACCGAAGTGGCGCGTACGCTCTAAAGCAGAAACGAGTGGGCAGGAGTGAGAAATGAGAGAAGCGCAAACGCGCTCTCTCGTTTCTCACTCCTCATCACTCACTACTCAGGTTTTTTTCATGCCCTCCCGCGATTTCAAACGTACCGACCGCATTGGTGCCGAACTGCGCCGCGAGCTGGGCTTGCTGGTGCATGCGGCCGTGCGCGACCACGGCTTGCCGTCGACCAGCGTGTGCGACGTGGAAATTACCCGTGACCTGGACTGGGCCACGGTGTGGGTGACCACCATGCTTCCCGAGCAGGGGTTGCCGGCGGTGAAGGCGCTCAACGAGATGAGCCACGAGATCCGCCACGCGCTGGCGCACAGCGGCATGCGCATGCGGCGGGTGCCGGAGCTGAAATTCAAGTACGACGATTCGGTCGACAAAGGCGAGCGCATCGAGTCGCTGCTGCGTCAGCAGGCGCGGGACCTGGCGCCGCCGGACGGCGGCAAGCAGGGTTGAACCGCAGCCATTGGGCACCGCCGAGCCGATGAGCCGTCCGCCGCGCATCCAGTTCCGTGATCTGCACGGCATCGTGCTGCTCGACAAGCCGCTGGGCCTGAGCTCCAACCAGGCGCTGCAGGCCGTGCGCCGGCTGCTGCGCGCGTCCAAGGGCGGCCATACCGGCGCGCTCGATCCGCTGGCCACCGGCCTGCTGCCGCTGTGCTTCGGCGAGGCGACCAAGCTGGCCGGCAGCCTGCTGGGGGCACGCAAGGCCTATCTGGCCGAGTGCCGGCTCGGCCTCACCACGGATACGGCCGACAGCGAGGGCGAGCTCGTTCAGCAACGCCCGCTGCCGCCGCTCGATGCTGCCGCGATCGAGGCGGCGCTGGCCAGATTGCGCGGCCGCATCCTGCAGGTGCCGCCGATGTACTCCGCGCTGAAGCGGGGCGGCGAACGGCTGTATGCCAAGGCGCGGCGCGGCGAAACCGTCGAGGTGGCGCCGCGTGAAGTGGATGTGTACCGGCTGGAGTTGCTGGCGCGCACCGATGACACGCTGCAGTTGCTGGTGGAGTGCGGTTCGGGCACCTACGTCCGTTCGCTGGCGGTGGACCTGGGCGAGGATCTGGGCTGCGGCGCCCACCTGACCGCGCTGCGCCGGATCTGGGTCGAACCGTTCCGCGAGCCGCGGATGGTGACCCTGGCGCAGCTGGAGCAGGCGGCGGAGCAGGGCGACGAGGCCTTGCTGGCATGGCTGCTGCCGGTCTCGGCCGGCCTGTCCGATTTGCCGGTATTGCGGCTCGATGAGACGCAGAGCATGGCGATCTCGCGCGGCCAGCAGATTACCCTGTCGGGCCTGCCGGAAGCCGGGCGCTGCGTGGCGTACGCCAGCGATGGCGCGTTGCTGGCGTTGTTGGAACCCGACGCCGAGGGGCGTGCCCGCATCCTGCGCGGCTTCAACCTTCCGCCGGATTGACGAATTCGCAAGGTTTGCCCGCGTCGCACTTGTTGTAACACCGCTCCCATCAGTAGAATAGACAAGTTATTTCAACGCTTTCATTCAACTAGGCGAAGCTTGCGCTTGCGTCATCGCGATGACGCAAGCGCAAGCTTCGCATCGCCTTCCAAGGAAACGCATATCCATGTCCCTTACCGCAGAACAGACCGGCAAGATCATTGCTGATTTCGGCCGCGTGCCGAACGACACCGGTTCGACCGAAGTCCAGGTGGCGCTGCTGTCCGCCCGCATCGACCATCTCACCGGCCACTTCAAGGAACACAAGCAGGACCATCACTCCCGCCGTGGCCTGCTGAAGCTGGTCAACCAGCGCAAGCGCCTGCTCAGCTATCTGAAGGATCGCGATCTTGCGCGCTATCAGACCCTGATCGAACGCCTCGGCCTGCGTCGGTGATCCCTGCGTTCGTCCACGAACGCGAGAATCAAGGAGCGGCCACCCGTGGCCGCACTAATTCAGCCATTGCGTTCGTCATTGAACGCGAAGATCAAGAGGTGGCCATCCATGGCCGCACTCTTCAAAAAGGCAGGAAATCAACGTGGCAAAAGTAACCAAGTCATTCCAGTACGGTAACCACCAAGTCACACTGGAGACGGGCGAAATTGCCCGCCAGGCGTCTGGTGCGGTGATGGTCAGCATGGGGGGTACGGTGGTGCTGGTCACCGCCGTGGCCGCCGCCAAGCAGAAGGAAGGCCAGGATTTCTTCCCGCTCACCGTCGACTACGTGGAGAAGTTCTACTCCGCCGGCCGCATTCCCGGCGGCTTCTTCAAGCGCGAAGGCCGCCCGACCGAGAAGGAGACGCTGACCTCGCGCCTGATCGACCGCCCGGTGCGCCCGCTGTTCCCCGACGATTTCAAGAACGAAGTGCAGGTGATCGCCCAGGTCGTTTCGCTCGACCCGGAGATCGACGGCGACATCCCCGCGCTGCTCGGTGCCTCCGCCGCGCTGAGCCTGGCCGGGATCCCCTTCAAGGGCCCGATCGGCGCTGCCCGTGTCGGCTACGCGAACGGCCAGTACCTGTTGAATCCGTCGGCCACCGAGCTGAAGACCTCCCAGCTGGACCTGGTCGTCGCAGGCACCGCCGGCGCCGTGCTGATGGTGGAATCCGAAGCCCATCTGCTGTCCGAGGACGTGATGCTCGGCGCGGTGATGTTCGGCCACCGGCAGATGCAGGCCGCGATCCGCGCGATCGCCGAGCTGGCCACCGAGGCCAGCCGCCCGTCGCTGGACTGGCAGGCGCCGGCCCGCAACGAGTCGCTGGTCGCCGCGCTCAAGGGCGCCGTAGGCAACAAGCTGGCCGAAGCGTTCCAGGTGCGCGACAAGCTGCAGCGCCGCGACGCGATCGCCGCGATCAAGGCTGACGTGCTGGAGTCGCTGAAGGCGCAGGCCGAAGCGAATGCCTGGTCGTCCGGCGAGCTGGCCAAGGAATTCGGCGAGCTCGAATACCACACCCTGCGCGACAGCGTGCTGAAGACCAAGGTGCGCATCGACGGCCGCCAGCTGGATGACGTGCGTGCGATCACCGCCCGCGTCGGCGTGCTGCCGCGCACCCACGGCTCGGCGCTGTTCACCCGCGGCGAGACGCAGGCCCTGGTCGTCGTCACCCTGGGTACCACGCGCGACGCGCAGATCATCGACGCGCCCGTCGGCGAGTCGAAGGATCCGTTCCTGTTCCACTACAACTTCCCGCCGTTCTCGGTGGGCGAGGCCGGCCGCTTCGGTGCGCCGAAGCGCCGCGAGATCGGCCATGGCCGCCTCGCCAAGCGTGGCGTGCAGGCGGTCAAGCCGACGATCGAGGAGTTCCCGTACGTGCTGCGGGTGGTCTCGGAGATCACCGAGTCCAACGGCTCCTCGTCGATGGCCTCGGTGTGCGGCTCCTCGCTGGCGATGATGGATGCCGGCGTGCCGCTGAAGGCACCGGTGGCCGGCATTGCGATGGGCCTGGTCAAGGAAGGCGAGGACTTCGTCGTGCTGTCCGACATCCTGGGCGACGAGGACCACCTCGGCGACATGGATTTCAAGGTGGCCGGCAGTGCCGAAGGCATCTCCGCGCTGCAGATGGACATCAAGATCGACGGCATCACCGAGGAGATCATGAAGGTGGCGCTGGCCCAGGCCAAGCGCGGCCGCCTGCACATCCTCGGCGAGATGAACAAGGCGATCAGCACCGCCCGTGCGGAAATGAGCGAGTACGCCCCGCGCCTGATCACCATCAAGATCCATCCGGACAAGATCCGCGAAGTGATCGGCAAGGGCGGCGCCACCATCCGCTCGATCACCGAGGAGACCGGCACCACGATCGACATCAGCGACGACGGCACCATCATCGTCGGCTCGGTCAACCGCGAGGCGGGCGAAGCGGCGCGCAAGCGCATCGAGCAGATCGTTTCCGACGTCGAGCCGGGCCGCATCTACGAAGGCAAGGTCGCCAAGCTGATGGATTTCGGCGCGTTCGTCACGATCATGCCGGGCAAGGACGGTCTGGTGCACGTGTCGCAGATTTCCGACGAGCGCGTGGAGAAGGTCTCCGACAAGCTGAAGGAAGGCGACATCGTCAAGGTCAAGGTGCTCGAAGTGGACAAGCAGGGCCGCATCCGCCTGTCGATGAAGGCGGTGACCGAAGAAGAGCGCGCCGGCGTCTGAGTTTCCGGACAAGGCGATTCCACGAGGCCCGGCCCATGCCGGGCCTCGTGCGTTTTGGCGCCGATGATTTTGTGCAACGGGCTTTTGCTAGGATGCCGTGGAACCTTGCGCGAGGATGCACCGATGACCGACCCGGCCAATGATTTCATCAGGGACTACCAGGCGCTGGCGCAGCAGTCGTGGGATGCCTGGGCGCGCCAGTTCCAGCCGCAGCCCGCGGCGAATCCGTTCGCCCCGCCGCCGGCACCGGTTGCCGGCAACGACATGCTGGAGCGTACGCTGGCCGGCCTGAAGGGGTACTTCGACTGGATGCAGGCGGCCGCTGCCGGCGGCACCGCCCCGCAGCCGGGCAGCGACTGGCGCCAGCAGCTGCAGCAGATGTTCGGCAGTGCCAGCCAGCCGTTCGCGCAGGCGTTCGGCGGCATCGACAGCGCCGGCGCGGAAGGCTTCGCGCGGCAGTGGCAATCGTGGATGCAGGCAGCCCAGCACAGCGGTTTCGGCGACCTGCCGGGTGCGCACGGGCCGACCCCGGCGTTCGGCCTCAACCGCGAGCAGCAGATGCAGCAGCAGGCCCTGACCGCCGCGTTGCTGGAAGCGATGCAGGCTTCCGCCCGGTACCAGGAGCTGATCCAGCGCGCCAACACGCAGGGCATGCAACGCCTGCAGGACCGACTGGCCCGGCATGCCGAGCCGGGCCGCCAGATCGATTCGCTGAAGGGGCTGTACGACCTCTGGGTGGACGCCTCGGAAGAAGCCTATGCCGAGATCGCGCTGTCCGACGAGTTCCGCGAAGCCTACGGCGAGATGGTCAATGCGCAGATGCGCGTGCGCAAACTGCAGCAACAGCAGACCGAGCAGCTCTGCCAGCAGCTCGGCGTGCCGACGCGCAGCGAAGTGTCCAGCCTCGGCGAACGATTGCAGGCCATGCGCCGCGAGCTGGCGGCGCTGAAGCGCCAGCTCGCCGAGAATCGGGCAGCGGTACCCGCAGTGAGCAAGGCCGCGCCGGCCAGGCCCGCGGTGGCGGCGAAGAAGGCGCCGGCCAAAGCGGCGCGCAAGCCGGCCGCTGCGTCCGGCCACAGCCAGCGCCAGCACCAGTAAGGAGACCCGCGATGCAAACGCCATTGCGCATCGACCCGGCCAGGATGCTGGCCGACATCGCCACGTTCCAGCGCAAGCTCGCCGCCGGCATGGGCCACTTGCGCGACATGCGCGAGCCCGAGTACGCGAACACCCCGCGCGAGCTGGTCTACAGCGAGGACAAGCTGAAGGTATGGCACTTCACCGGCCACGGCAGGGCGACCGCGAAGACTCCGCTGCTGATCGTCTACGCGCTGGTCAACACGGTGTGGATGACCGACCTGCAGGCCGACCGCTCGATGGTGCGCAACCTGCTGGCGCAAGGCGAGGACGTCTACCTGATCGATTGGGGCTATCCCGACGGCGCCGATCGCTGGCTGACACTGGACGACTACCTCAACGGCTACCTCGACCGCTGCGTGGATGCGGTGCGCGAGCGCCACGGGCTGGAGGCGATCAACCTGCTCGGCATCTGCCAGGGCGGCGCGTTCTCGCTGTGCTACACCGCGCTGCACCCGGGCAAGGTGAAGAACCTGGTCACGATGGTCACCCCGGTGGATTTCCACACGCCGGACAACATGCTGTCGAGCTGGTGCCGCAACATGGACGTGGACCTGTTCGTCGACGCCATGGGCAACATCCCGGCCGGGCTGATGAACTACGTCTACCTCACGCTCAAGCCGTTGCGGCTGAACCAGCAGAAATACATCGGCCTGGTCGACATCCTCGACAACCCGGTCGAACTGGAGAACTTCCTGCGCATGGAACGCTGGATCTTCGACTCGCCCGACCAGGCCGGCGAAGCGTTCCGCCAGTTCATCAAGGATTTCTACCAGGGCAACAAGCTGGTCAAGGGCACGCTGGAGATCGGCGGCCAGACAGTCGATCTGGGCATGATCACCCAGCCGGTGCTGAACATTTTCGCCGAGCAGGATCACCTGGTGCCGCCGGACGCGTCGCGCGCGCTGGGCAAGCACGTCGGCAGCACCGACTACACCCAGCTGGCGTTCAAGGGCGGCCACATCGGCATCTACGTGTCGGGCCGCGCACAGCGCGAGGTGCCGCCGGCGATCCACCAGTGGCTGCGCCAGCGCGACTGAACCGTCCTCGCCTGCCGTGTGAAATACGCACGCGGCAGGCGATAATGGACGGATGACCGCATCCACCGACACCCACGATTCCATCCGCGCCGTGCAGTGGCAGGGCGATCACCTGCGCCTGCTCGACCAGCGCCTGCTGCCCGGCGAGGAACGCTGGATCGACTGCCGTGACGCGGCGCAGGTCACCCAGGCGATCCGCGACCTGGCCGTGCGCGGCGCCCCGGCGATCGGCATTGCCGCCGCGTGGGGCGTGGCGATGGCGGCGCAGCAGGGCGTGCCGCTGGAGCCGGTACTGGCCACGCTGCGCGCCGCGCGTCCCACCGCGGTGAACCTGATGTGGGCGCTGGACCGGATGAAGCGGCGCATCGCGGCCGGCGCCGATGAGGGCGCGCTGCTGCGCGAGGCGCAGGCGATCCAGGACGAGGACCTGGCGGCGAACCGGCGGATGGGCGAGCTGGGTGCCGGCCTGATTTCATCCGGTTCGGGCGTGCTGACCCATTGCAACACCGGCTCGCTGGCCACTGCCGGCTATGGCACCGCGCTGGGCGTGATCCGCGCCGGCGTGGCGGCGGCGCGGATCGCGCGGGTCTACGCCGGCGAAACCCGGCCGTGGCAGCAAGGCGCGCGGCTGACCATGTGGGAGCTGGTGCGCGACGGCATCCCGGCCCGGCTGATCGCCGATTCCGCCGCCGCGCACCTGATGAAATCCGGCGCGGTGCAGTGGGTGATCGTGGGCGCCGACCGGATCGCCGCGAACGGCGATACCGCGAACAAGATTGGCACCTACCAGCTGGCGATCGCTGCGAAGTACCACGGCGTGAAATTCATGGTGGTGGCGCCATCCTCCACCGTCGACATGGCCACCGGCAGCGGCGAGGAAATCGAGATCGAGCTGCGTGACCCCGCCGAGTTGCTCAACGCCGCCGGCCGCCGCGTCGTGGTCGAGGGCGCGCAGGCCTGGAACCCGGTGTTCGACGTGACGCCGGCGGAGCTGATCGACGCCATCGTGACCGAGCGCGGCGTGATCGAGCGGCCGAACAGCCTGGCGATGCAGGCCATGTTCGGATGATGAAACTCTCGCGCGAGGTCGCGCTGTTCGCCGTCGGCGGCGTGCTGGGATTGCTGGTCGACGCCGGGATCGTGCAGGCACTGGTCGGCTGGGCGGGCTGGAATCCCTATCTTGCCCGCGTGCTGTCGTTCCTGGTCGCAGCAACGGTCACCTGGTGGTGGAACCGCCGCTACACCTTTGCCGCACGCAGCAGTGAGCGCGCGGCACATGCCGAATGGCTGCACTGGCTGGGGCTGATGAGCCTTGGCGCGGTGGTCAATTACGGGGTTTACGCCCTGCTGCTGGCGGGCTTCCCGCTGCTGCAGCGCTGGCCGGCACCGGCCACCGCGGCCGGTTCCGCCGTGGCCGCACTGATCAATTTTTCGACAGCGCGCGGGATGCTTTTCAAGTCCACCAGGACGTTATCCTAAGTCATTGATTTATATTGACTAAATACTGCCGTTTTGACGTCGTTCGTGCTATACTCCACAGGTTGATTTCGGGTCGCTTGCGCATGCGCTTGAGGCGCGGTGCCAGCGTCCTTTTTTCGTTATCAGGGAAGCCGATTCATGGCAGAACTCGCCAAAGAAGTGATTCGCGTCAACATCGAAGACGAGATGCGCCAGAGCTATCTCGATTACGCCATGAGCGTGATCGTGGGCCGCGCCCTCCCGGATGTCCGTGACGGTCTGAAACCCGTGCATCGCCGCGTGCTGTTCGCGATGAACGAACTCGGCAACGTGTGGAACAAGCCGTACAAGAAGTCGGCCCGCGTGGTCGGTGACGTGATCGGTAAATACCATCCGCACGGCGACCAGTCGGTGTACGACGCCATCGTGCGCATGGCGCAGCCGTTCTCGCTGCGTTACCTGATGGTCGACGGCCAGGGCAACTTCGGTTCGGTCGACGGCGACAGCGCTGCCGCGATGCGATACACCGAGGTGCGCATGTCGCGGCTCACCCACGAGCTGCTGGCCGACATCGACAAGGAAACCGTCGACTTCGGCCCGAACTACGACGAGAGCGAGCAGGAGCCGCTGGTGCTGCCCACCCGCGTGCCGAACCTGCTGGTGAACGGCTCGGCCGGCATCGCGGTGGGCATGGCCACCAACATCCCGCCGCACAACCTCAACGAGGTGATCGCGGCGACCATCGCGCTGATCGACGAGCCTTCACTCTCGATCGACGACCTGATGCACTACATCCCGGGGCCGGATTTCCCGACCTGGGGCATCATCAACGGCTCCTCCGGCATCGTCGAGGCATACCGCACCGGCCGCGGCCGCATCCTGGTACGCGCCAAGGCGGAGATCGAGACCGAGCCGAACGGCCGCGAGACGATCATTGTCCACGAGCTGCCGTACCAGGTGAACAAGGCGCGGCTGATCGAGAAGATCGCCGAGCTGGTCAAGGAAAAGAAGCTCGAGGGCATCAGCGAGCTGCGCGACGAGTCCGACAAGGACGGCATGCGCGTCGTCATCGAGATCCGCAAGGACGCGATGGGCGACGTGGTGCTGAACAACCTGTTCCAGCAGACCCAGCTGCAGGTGACGTTCGGCATCAACATGGTGGCGCTGCTGGACGGCCAGCCGAAGCTGCTGAACCTGAAGGACATCCTCGAGGCGTTCATCCGCCATCGGCGCGAGGTGGTCACCCGCCGCACCATCTTCGAACTGCGCAAGGCGCGAGCCCGTGCGCACATCCTCGAAGGCCTCACTGTCGCGCTGGCCAACATCGACGAAATGATCGAGCTGATCAAGACCTCGGCCTCGCCGGCCGAGGCGCGCGAGCGCATGCTGGCGCGCAAGTGGCAACCGGGCATGGTCGGCGCGCTGCTCTCCGCTGCCGGCGCCGGCGCCTCGCGCCCGGAGGACATGGACCCGCGCGACGGCCTCAAGGCCGACGGCTACCAGTTGTCCGACGTGCAGGCGCAGGAAATCCTGGCGATGCGCCTGCACCGCCTGACCGGGCTGGAGCAGGAGAAGCTTTCCGACGAGTACCGGCAGATCCTGGAAACCATCCGCGGCCTGATCGAGATCCTGGAAAACCCGAACCGCCTGCTCGAGGTGATCCGCGAGGAACTGGAGGTGATCAAGGCCGAGTTCGGCGACGCCCGCCGCACCGAGATCCAGCATTCGCAGGAGGACCTCAATGTTCTCGACCTGATCGCGCCGGAAGACGTCGTGGTCACGTTGTCGCATACCGGCTACGTCAAGCGCCAGCCGGCCAGCACGTACCGTGCGCAGAAGCGTGGCGGCAAGGGTCGTTCGGCGTCGGCGCTGAAGGACGAGGATTTCGTCGAGCAGCTGTGGGTGGTCAACACGCACGACACCCTGCTCACCTTCACCAGCACCGGCCGCGTCTACTGGCTCAAGGTCTACCAGATGCCGGACGCCGGCCCCGGCGCGCGCGGCAAGCCGATCATCAACCTGCTGCCGCTGGCCGCCGGCGAGAAGGTGCAGGCGGTGCTGCCGGTGCGCGAATACACCGACGACCGCTACGTGTTCTTCGCGACGAAGCACGGCACGGTCAAGAAGACCCCGCTAACCGAGTTCGCCTACCAGCTGCAGAAGGGCAAGCAGGCGATCAAGCTCGACGAGGGCGACGCGCTGGTCAACGTGGAACTCACCGACGGCAACAGCGACATCCTGCTGTTCGCTTCCAACGGCAAGGTCAACCGTTTCGACGAGGACACCGTGCGCTCGATGGGCCGCACCGCCACCGGCGTGCGTGGCATGCGGCTGGCCGAAGGCGCGCAAGTCGTTTCGCTGATCGTGGCTGCCGAAGGTGACATCCTCACCGCCACCGAACGCGGCTACGGCAAGCGTACCCAGCTCGACGAGTTCCCGAAGAAGGGCCGCGGCACCCAGGGCGTGATCGGCATCCAGTGCTCCGAGCGCAATGGCGCACTGGTGGCCGCGGTGCAGGTCACCGCGGCGCACGAGCTGATGCTGATCTCCAACCAGGGCACCCTGGTGCGTACCCGCGTGGCGGAAGTCTCTCAGCTCGGCCGCAACACCCAGGGCGTCACCCTGATCCGCCTGCCCGCCGACGAGACCCTGGTCAGCGTGGTGCGGCTGGAAGCGGACGAGGACAACGGCGAGGAGGCCGAATCCGCCGATATGCCGGGACCGGCCGATGACGGCGGCTCCCCGGCACAGGCCGGCGAGTAAGCCCGCGGCGAGCTGAGGAAAACCCCGGTCATGCCGGGGTTTTTCCTTTAGCGGCCGATCGCCACCAGCATCGCCTCGGCGCTGGAGACCCGCAGTTCGCCGGGCGCCTCGACCTGCAGCAGGCGCACCACGCCGTCTTCCGCGTACAGCGCAAAACGCCGCGCGCGCAGGCCCATGCCGAAGGCGGTGCCGTCCAGTTCCAGGCCCAGCGCACGGGTAAAGCTGGCGTTGCCGTCGGCCAGCATCAGCAGGCCCGGAGGGACCTGCTGGGCGCGGGCCCAGGCCTGCATCACATAGGCATCGTTGACCGCCAGGCACATCACCTTCACCCCGGCTTCGTGGAAGTCGGCGTAACGTTGCACGTAGCCGGGGAGATGCCGGCTGGAACAGGTCGGCGTGAAGGCACCGGGGACGGCGAACAGCACCACGCGGCTTCCGGCAAACAGTTCGCCACTGCGGCAGGGGCGGATCTCCTCGCCGACCGCTGACAGCTCGACATCCGGCAGCGACTGGCCGATCTGGATGGTCATGGTGATGGCTTCCTCCGTGGGCGGTCCCGCCATGCTAGCGCCGCCAGATGAGGTTTGTCGCCTTGAATCGGGAGCCATAAGAACCCACTTCCTGGACAGGCGGCGTCGAGCCGCAAAACCCCCATCGACGAGGAGATACGAGCATGAATCTGAGTCGCAATTTCCCCTGGAACCCGGCCAACATGGCCAATATCGGCGACATCCGCGAGGCTTTCGACCGCCTGCTCGGCAACCCAGCCGAGGCGGACCAGTCCAACGTGGTGACCAGCCAGTGGGCGCCGCGGGTGGACATCAAGGAAGAGGACAAGCGCTTCGTGATCTACGCCGACATTCCCGGCGTGGACCCGGAGAAGATCGAGGTGAGCATGGAGAAGGGCATCCTCGACATCAAGGGCGAGCGCACCGTGGAGAACCGCGAGCAGAACGGCAAGTTCACCCGGCTGGAGCGTTCGCACGGCCTGTTCTACCGCCGCTTTGCGTTGCCCGACAGCGCCGATGCCGATGGCATCACCGCCCACGGCAAGGATGGCGTGCTGGAGATCGTCATCCCGAAGAAGGCGGAGACCACGCCGCGCCGCATCACCATCAATACCGGCAGCTGAGACATCCCGCGAGTGTTGCGGAGGCGACCTGCCGCGGACGATGATCCGCGGCAGGTCGTCGCGTGTGGAAGGGATCGAATCGGCGGGAGTGGTGCGTGGAATTCAAAGACTACTACGAGATTTTGGGTGTGAAGCCCGATGCGAGCGAGGCCGAGATCAAGGCGGCTTATCGCAAGCTGGCGCGCAAGTACCACCCCGACAAGAACAAGGAGGCCGGCGCCGAGGAGAAATTCAAGGCGGTCAACGAGGCCAACGAAGTGCTCAGGGATGCGGAGAAGCGGCGTTCCTACGACCAGCTGCGCGCCGGCGGCTACCGGCAGGGCGAGCAGTTCCGGCCGCCGCCGGGCTGGCAGGGCCAGCAGGGTTTCGGCGGCGGTGACGACGGCGACTTCAGCGATTTCTTCGAGAGCCTGTTCGGCCGTGCCGCCGGCGGCGGCCATCGCGGCCAGCCGCGGCCGCGACGCGGCCAGGATGTGCAGGCTTCGGTGCAGATCGACCTGCAGACCGCGTTCGACGGCGGCCGCACGCGGCTGGCGATGCAGGATCCGGCCGGTGGCGAGCGCGTGCTGGAGGTGAAGATTCCCGCCGGGATCCAGCCGGGACAGGTGATCCGCCTGTCCGGCCAGGGTCGCAGCGGCGCCGCCGGCGGACCGAACGGCGACCTGCTGCTGGAGGTGGGCATCCGTGACGATGCGCGTTTCCGTCTGGACGGCCACAACGTGGTGCACGTGTTGCCGATCGCCCCGTGGGAAGCGGCACTGGGTGCCACCGTGCCGGTGCCGACCCTGGCCGGCACGGTCGACCTGCGCATCCCGGCGGGCTCGCAATCGGGCCGCAAGCTGCGCCTGAAGGGGCGCGGCATGCCGGGCGCGCATCCGGGTGATCAGCTGGTGGAGCTGTCGATTCGCACGCCACCGGCCGACAGCGACAAGCAGCGTGCCGCCTACGAGGCGCTGCATGAGGCGTTCAAGGGTTTCGATCCGCGCCATTGAGCCGGCGGATCGCATGAATGAAAACGGCGCCCGTGGGCGCCGTTTTCGCAGAAGCCGGGGGCAGGGATCAGCCGGGCAGGAATTCCTGCAGCGCCTTGAGCAGTTCCTCTTCCTTGATCGGCTTGGTCACGTAGGCCTTGGCGCCCTGGCGCATGCCCCAGACCCGGTCGGTTTCCTGATCCTTGGTGGTCACCAGGATGATCGGGATATGCGCGGTCTCGGCGTTCTTGCTGATCGTGCGGGTGGCCTGGAAACCGTTGAGGTTGGGCATCACCACGTCCATCAGGATCAGGTCGGGCTTCTCCGCCTTGGCCACTTCCACGCCGGCGGCACCGTCCTCGGCGGAAAGGGTCTCATGCCCGAGTTTTTCGACGATCCGCTTGATGCCAAGCAGTTGCGACGGGGAGTCGTCGACGATCAGGATGCGTGCCATAAGGTGATAATCCCCTGCGAGTTTCGATAATTCTAAGCCGTGGCGATGGTACTTCCAAGCACGGTTTCGTCAAACCGTGTTGCCGATGCGCACCACGGTGCGGCCGAAGGAATCACCGGCGAGCATACGCGCAAACACGCCGGGCAATTCGTCGAGGCCGGTTTCACGGGCGGCGATACGGTCGAGGTGCCGCGGCTTCCAGTCGCCGGCGAGCTGCCGCCAGACCCTGTCGCGGAGATCGCGCGCGGTGCCGGCCGAGGCGATGCCGAGCAGGCTCACGCCGCGGATGATGAACGGCATCACCGTGCTGTCGAAGGCGACGCCGCCGGCGTTGCCGCAGATCGCCACGTTGCCGTACGGGCTGACCAGCGGCAGCAGGCCGCCGAGCATGCTGCCGCCGACGTTGTCCAGCGCGCCGCCGAAGCGGGCGGAGTCCATGGGCTTGCCGCTGAAGGCGAGCTGGTGGCGGTCGACGCACTCGCTGGCGCCGAGGCCGCGCAGGAAATCGAAGTGGTCGGCCTTGCCGCTGATCGCATGTACCTCGTAGCCGGCGCGGCTGAAGATGTCGATTGCCAGCATGCCGACGCCGCCGCTGGCGCCGGTTACCGCGACCGGGCCCAGCGCGGGCGTCTGCCGGTTGTCCTGCATGCGCAGCAGCGCCAGTGCCGCGGTGAAGCCGGCGGTGCCGATGATCATGCTTTCGCGCAGGTCCAGGCCGGCCGGCAGCGGGATCGTCCAGCGTGCGTCGAGGCGCGCGTATTCGCCGTAGCCGCCATCGCGCGTCTCGGACAGGCCGCTGCCGGTGCACAACACCGCGTCGCCTTCCCTGAAGGCGGGATCGGTCGAGGCGACCACGTGGCCGGCAGCGTCGATGCCGCCGTTCAGCGGGTAATTGCGCAGGATCCGGCCCTTGCCGGTGCCGGCCAGCGCATCCTTGTAGTTGACCGAGGAGTACGCCACCTTGACCAGCACTTCGCCGGGCGAGAGCGCGTCGGTGCCCATGGCCTCGATGCCGGCGCGGTAGCCGGCGTCGTCGTTGTGGATGCGGAACGCGCGGAAGCTGGTCATCTCGATGTCCCTCGGCAGCCGTTCAGGCGCTGACGCTGCTGGTGTCGATCCACTTGGGGATGTAGCTGCCCTGGTAGGTCCGCATCCAGTCGAACAAGGTGGCTATCTCGTCGCCGAACCAGATGCTGTCGCGCTGCTCGGGGCGCACGAAGCGCTCGTCGACCATGTGCTCCATCATCGTGCGCAGGTCGCGGTAGTAGCCGCGCACGTCGAGGAAGGCGCAGGGATAGCGGTGCAGGCCGAGCTGGGCCCAGGTCAGCATCTCGAACATCTCGTCCATCGTGCCGAAGCCGCCGGGCAGGGCGACGAAGGCATCGGACAGTTCGTACATGCGCGTCTTGCGCTGGTGCATGGTCTCGACCACCACCAGCTCGCTCAGGCCCGGATGCGCCACCTCGAGTTCCACCAGCTGGCGCGGAATCACGCCGATCACCCTGCCGCCGCCGGCGAGCACCGCATCGGCCACCACGCCCATCAGGCCGACCTTGCCGCCGCCATAGACCAGCGCGATGCCGCGCCGGGCCATTTCCGTGCCGAACGCGCGCGCCTGTTCGGCGTACTCGGGATGCCGGCCGCTGCTGGAGCCGCAGTAGACGCAGATGGCGGTGGGTTGGGGCATGCGGATTCTGTTGAAACGCGTTTTCGTAGGAGCCCGCTTGCGGGCGATGCTCTTGGTTGGGATCAGAGCAGAAGCATCGCCCGCAAGCGGGCTCCTACAGCAGACGAAACGGCCCGCCCATGTCGCCACGAGCGGGCCGCGTTGTGGATGCGAAGGCGATCAATTGCCCTTGTGGATGGCGCGCTTGTCGACCGACAACGCGGCCTCGTGCACGGCCTCGGACAGGGTCGGGTGGGCGTGGACGATGCGCGCCAGGTCCTCGGACGAGCCCTTGAACTCCATCGCCACCACGCACTCGGCGATCAGCTCGGAGACGCCCGGGCCGACCATGTGCACGCCGAGGATGCGGTCGGTTTCGGCGTGGGCGAGCATCTTCACCTGGCCCACGGCCTCGTTCATCGCCACGGCGCGGCCGATGGCGGCGAACGGAAAAGTGCCGACCTTGTACGGAATGCCGGCGTCCTTCAGTTCCTTCTCGGTCTTGCCGGCCCAGGCGATTTCCGGCTCGGTGTAGATCACCCACGGCACGGTGTCGAGGTTGACGTGGCCGGCCTTGCCGGCGATCCACTCGGCCACCGCCACGCCTTCCTCGGAGCCCTTGTGCGCCAGCATCGGGCCGCGCACCGCGTCGCCGATCGCCCACACGCCGTCGACGCCGGTATGGTTGTGCTCGTCGACCACGATGCGGCCGCGCTCGTCCAGCTTTACGCCGGTGTCGTCGGCCAGCAGGCCGGCGGTGTAGGCACGGCGGCCCACGGCGACCAGCAGCTTGTCGACGACGAGCTGCTGCTCGCCATCCTTGTCGGTATAGGTGAGGTGCACACCGTCCTTCTTCGCCTCGGCCTTGTTGAGTTTGGCGTTGAGCTTGATGGTCAGGCCCTGCTTGGCGAATTCCTTGGCAGCGATCTTGGCCACGTCGGCGTCGGCGACAGAGAGGAAGTCCGGCAACGCCTCGATGATGGTGACTTCGGCACCCAGGCGCTTCCACACGCTGCCCAGTTCCAGGCCGATCACGCCCGCACCGATCACGCCCAGGCGCTTCGGCACTTCGGTGAAGTCCAGTGCGCCGGCGTTGTCGACGATCGCCTTGCCGTCGAATTTCGCGAACGGCAACTCGATCGGCACCGAGCCGGAAGCGAGGATGACGTTGGTCGCACTGATCGTCTGCTTGGCGCCATCGGCACCAGTGATCTCGACGTTGTTGCCCTTGAGCAGCTTGCCGGTACCGAAGTACGGCGTGATCTTGTTCGCCTTGAACAGCTGCGCCACGCCGCCGGTGAACTGCTTGACGATCTTGTCCTTGCGGCCGACGAAGGTGGGCACGTCGATCTTCGCGTTGTCGGCGGTGATACCGTGCACACCGAAGTTGTGCGTGAGGTTGTGGAACTGGCGCGAGGAATCGAGCAGCGCCTTGGACGGGATGCAGCCCACGTTGAGGCAGGTGCCCCCGAGTGCTTGCTTGCCGTCCTTGCCGGCGAAGGCATCCACACAGGCGGTCTTCAGGCCCAGCTGCGCGGCGCGGATCGCGGCCACATAGCCGGCCGGACCGGCGCCGATGACGATGACGTCGAATTTGTCGCTCATGAAAATCTTCCTTTTCGGCGAGTCAGTTCACTCGCGGATGTAGCGGAGATGGGCATCAAGACTGAAAACGCAACACTTGAAAACGATGCATCCACAAAATTCAGACAGAGAGCCTCGTTGCCGATTTGCCTTGATCGCCGAGGCGATCAAGGCGGGGCGGCGATTAGAGGCCGAGCAACATGCGCTGCGGGTTCTCCAGCTGGTTCTTGATGTCGACCAGGAACAGCACCGCGTCCTTGCCGTCGATGATGCGGTGGTCGTAGCTGAGCGCGATGTACATCATTGGCGCGGCGATGATCTGGCCGTTCTCGACGATGGGGCGCTCCTTGATCGTGTGCATGCCGAGGATCGCGCTCTGCGGCGGGTTGACGATCGGGGTGGAGAGCAGCGAGCCGAAGGTGCCGCCGTTGGTGATGGTGAACGTGCCGCCCTGCAGGTCGTCCAGCGACAGCTTGTTCGCGCGCGCCTTGGCGGCGTAGTCGGCGATGCCCTGCTCGACGTCGGCGAAGCTCATGTCCTGCACGTCGCGCAGCACCGGCGTGACCAGGCCCTTGTCGGTGGACACGGCGATCGAGATGTCCTGGTAGCCGTGGTAGACCACGTCGTTGCCGTCGACCGACGCGTTGACGAACGGATAGCGCTTCAGCGCCTCGGCGGCGGCCTTGACGAAGAAGCTCATGAAGCCGAGCTTGATGCCGTGTTCCTTCTGGAACGCGTCGCCCAGCGCCTTGCGCATCTTCACCACTTCGGCGAGGTTCACCTCGTTGAACGAGGTGAGCATGGCGATCGAGTTCTTCGACTGCATCAGGCGCTCGGCGATGCGCGCGCGCATGCGGGTCATCGGCACGCGCTCTTCCGGACGCGCGCCCGGGGTCGGCTTCGCGGCGGGTACGGCGGCGGCCGGGGCGCTGCCGCCCTTGCCGTAGTTGACCAGGTCTTCCTTGGTCACGCGGCCGTCGCGGCCGGTGCCGGCGACCTTGGACGGGTCGATCTTCTCTTCGGTGGCCACGCGCAGGCCGGCCGGGGAAAGATCCTCGGTGCCCTTGGCGGCGGCCTTCGGCGCGGCCGGCGCGGGAGCCGCAGCAACGGGCGCAGGCGCGGGTGCCGCCGCCGCGGGGGCCGGGGTGGCAGCCACGGCACCGGCCTCGATGATCGCGATGACCTGCTCGCTGTTCACCGTGTCGCCGACCTGGTGCCTGATTTCCTTCAGCACGCCGTCGACCGGCGAGGGCACCTCAAGCACCACCTTGTCGGTTTCGAGGTCGACCAGGTTCTCGTCGCGCTTCACCGCGTCGCCGGCCTTCTTGTGCCAGGTGGCGATGGTGGCATCGGAGACGGACTCAGGCAGGACGGGGACTTTGAGTTCGATGGACATAACGGGCCCTTAGGTAGGCACTCATCCGTGAGTGCGAAGATCAAAAAAGCGACCATCCGTGGCCGCACTATTCGAAGGAGCTTACTCCGCGGAGTGGTCGGTGCCGACCGGGGCGACCAGCGCCTGTTCGACGAGTGCCGCCTGTTCGGCGACATGGGTGTTGTGGTGGCCGGCGGCCGGCGCCGGCGAGCGAGCGCGCCCCGCGTAGGAGAGGCTGTGCTTGGCTCCGATGCAGGCCTGCAGGTGGTGGCGGATCTGGAACCAGGCGCCCTGGTTCATCGGCTCTTCCTGGCACCAGATCACTTCCTTGGCGGAAGGGTACTTGTCCAGCTCGGCGCCGACCTCGGCGCGCGGGAACGGGTACAGCTGCTCGACGCGCACGATCGCCACGTCGGCCAGCCTGCGCTTCTCGGCTTCCTCCAGCAGGTCGTAGTAGACCTTGCCCGAGCACAGCACCACGCGTCTGACCTTCTTGGCGGCCAGCTCGCGATGCTCGCCGATCACCAGCTGGAAGCTGCCGTTGGCCAGCTCGTCCAGCGTGGACACCGCCAGCTTGTGGCGCAGCAGCGACTTCGGCGTCATCACGATCAGCGGCTTGCGCACCGGGCGCAGCATCTGCCGGCGGATCATGTGGAAATCCTGCGCCGGCGTGGTCGGCACGCAGACCTGCATGTTGTCCATCGCGCACAGCTGCAGGAAGCGCTCGAGGCGGGCGGAGGAGTGCTCCGGGCCCTGGCCTTCGTAGCCGTGCGGCAGCAGCAGCACCAGACCGCACAGGCGGTTCCACTTCGCCTCGCCGGAGCTGATGAACTGGTCGATCACCACCTGCGCGCCGTTGGCGAAGTCGCCGAACTGGGCTTCCCAGATGTTGAGCGTGTCGGGGTCGGTGGTGGAATGGCCGTACTCGAACGCCATCACCGCCTCTTCGCTGAGCAGCGAGTCGATCACCTCGACGTCGGCGCCGGCGCGCACGCTGGCCAGCGGCATCCAGGTGTGGCCGTCCTTCTGGTCGTGCAGCACCGCATGGCGGTGGAAGAACGTGCCGCGGCCGGAATCCTGGCCGACCAGGCGCATGTCGTAGCCGCCGTCGACGAGGGTGGCGTAGGCGAGGTTCTCGGCAAAGCCCCAGTCGGCCGGCAGCTCGCCCGCGGCCATCTTGCGGCGGTCGTCGTAGATCTTCGCCACGCGGGCCTGCAGGGTGAGGCCGGCGGGCAGGGCGAGGATCTTGCCGGCCAGCTCCAGCAGCTTCTGCTTCGGCACCGTAGTGTCGGTCGGCATCGACAGCTTGCCGCCGAGGAAGCGGGCCCAGTCGACGTGGCCGTCGCGCACCGGCGCCGGATCCAGCTCGGTCATCGGCGCGCCCGCTTCCAGCCGCTGGCGGTAGGCGTCGAACTGCTTCGCGGCCTCGCCCTCGGCCAGCACGCCTTCCTTCACCAGCTGCTGCTGGTACAGGTCGCGCGCGGTCGGGCGCTTGCGGATGATCTGGTACATCACCGGCTGCGTGGCGGCCGGTTCGTCGGCCTCGTTGTGGCCGTGGCGGCGGTAGCAGACCAGGTCGATCACCACGTCCTTGCGGAACTGCTTGCGGAACTCGTAGGCAAGCCGGGTCACCAGGATCACCGCCTCCGGGTCGTCGCCGTTCACGTGCAGCACCGGCGCATTGACCATCTTGGCCAGGTCGGTGCAGTACATGGTGGAACGGGCGTCCTGCGGATTGGAGGTGGTGAAGCCGACCTGGTTGTTGATGACGACGTGCAGGCTGCCGCCGATCCTGAAGCCGCGCGCCTGCGACATGTTGAACAGTTCCATGTTCACGCCCTGGCCGGCCAGCGCGGCGTCGCCGTGGATCAGCACGGCCATCGACTGCGTGTGCGCGGTGTCGCGGCGGCGGGTCTGGCGCGCATGCACCGAGCCGGTCACCACCGGGTTGACGATCTCCAGGTGCGAGGGGTTGAACGCCAGCGCCACGTGCACGCCACCCTTGGGCGTCTTGACGTCGGCGGAAAAGCCCATGTGGTACTTCACGTCGCCGGAGTGGGCCGGATCGTCGGGGTGGTCGAAGCGGCCCTCGAACTCGTCGAACAGGGTCTTCGGCGGCTTGCCCAGGATGTTGACCAGCACGTTGAGGCGGCCGCGGTGGGCCATGCCGATCACCAGCTCCTTGATGCCGTTGTCGCCGGCGGCGCGCACCACGTCGTCGAGCATCGGGATCAGGCTGTCGCCGCCTTCCAGCGAGAAGCGCTTCTGGCCCACATATTTCGTGTGGAGGTAGCGCTCCAGGCCTTCGGCGGCGGTGAGGCCGTCCAGTACGCGCTGCTTGCCGGCCTTGTCCAGGCCGCTCCGGCCGGTGGCCTGCTCGAGCCGGCTGTAGATCCAGTTGCGCTGCTCGTGGTTGCTGATGTGCATGAACTCAGCGCCGATCGTGCTGGCGTAGGTCTTCTGCAGGCGGCCCAGCAGCTCGCGCAGTTTCAGGCGCTGGCCGCCGCCGGCGTAGTTGCCGGTGTCGAATTCGGTATCGAGGTCGGCGTCGGAGAGGCCGTGGAAGGCGAGGCCGAGGTCCGGCGCGGGCATCTTCTCGGTCAGGCCGAGCGGGTCGAGGTCGGCGGCGAGGTGGCCGCGCGAGCGGTAGGCGGTGAGCAGGCGCAGCACGCCGGCCTGCTTGCGCGCGTGTTCGTCGCTCACCGGCGCGGCGGCGACGCCGTTGTGGCGCTGCTTCTGCGCGGCTTCGATGCGCGCGATGGCCGCGGCGTGGGAGACGTCCCCCGATTCGCGGCCCTTGAAGGAGGCAAAGTAGCTGGCCCATTCGGCCGGTACCGACGAGGCGTCGGCCAGCCAGGCGTCATACAGAGATTCGACGTAATCGGCGTTGCCGCCAGCGAGTTGGGAGGATTCGAAGAACTCGCGGATCAGGTTTGTAGTCACGTCACCACCGGCAGGGAAGGGATGCTTGCAGCCATCCGTGTGACCTTTGAAGTCGCGGTTTCCGTCCGGTTTTCAAGCCCGGCAGACCGCTCGTACGGATGACTGGGGAGAATCCCGACGATTATAGCCTTTGGCTGCTGCGACGCGGCAACCCGCGGGCCGCCCGGAACGGGCTGT
Organism: Rhodanobacter sp. FW104-R8; assembly: GCF_001617365.1. Classification (GTDB taxonomy): domain Bacteria; phylum Pseudomonadota; class Gammaproteobacteria; order Xanthomonadales; family Rhodanobacteraceae; genus Rhodanobacter. The sequence continues at coordinate 64,324 of NZ_LVJR01000023.1, read as the reverse complement.
TGGCGGGCATTTCGACGATGGTCTAAGGCACGTTTCGCCGCAGGTTGCGGTTTCATGCGGGTTTGCCACGCGGGTCGGCGTCGCCCGGGGGAAAGGGGCGGCGGTCCAGCCGGCTCAGAGATCCACCGATTGCAGCACGCTGGCGCGCTCGGAGCGCTCCCAGACCTCATCGAAATGCTGCTGCAGCGGCACCTGGGCCGGACGGTCGAGGCGGGAGGCGCGGCCTTGCACGCGGTCCGCCTCGGGCAGGAACAGATAGCCGCCGGCGTCGTTGAGCAGGCAGGCCGAGGCATAGGCCAGATCGGCCTCCTCCACCGGCGTGCGGATCTGGATCGCACTGGACAGGCGCTGCGCCAGCGCGATCAGGCGGTGGTCGTCGCGCTGGGCCGCGGCCGCGTCGTGCAGCAGGATGCGGATTTGCGCGGCGCGGCCGGAGTTCGCGATGCGCCGCAACTCGGCCAGTTCCTCCGTGCTGGCGTAGCAGTCGCTCTCCAGCAGCGGCAGGCGGATGGAGAGCCGGTGGCGGGCGTCGCCGAGCAGTAGCAGGCGCGCGGCGGCGATCTCGCTGCGGCTGCCGGTGGGCAGGGCGATGCCGTCGCGCGGCGGCTCCCGCAGGCCGGCAGCCGCGGGCAGTTCGAGACGCATGGCCCGGTGCGGCAGGCCGGCGTCCTCGAACTCGTCGCCGAATGCGGTGAAACCCTGGCGTTCGTAGAAGCCGATCGCGCCGACCTGGGCATCCAGCGCCACCTGCGGCCAGCCCAGCGCGCGGGCGCGGGCGACCAGTTCGCGCAGCAGCGCCATGCCGACGCCGCGACCGCGCCACGCCGGCAGCACCGCCATGCGGCCGATCTTGTGCTGCGGCGTGAGCCGGCCGCAGCCGATCGGCTGGCCGGCCTCGTCGCGCGCCAGCACGTGCCAGCAGTCCGCATCCAGTCCGTCGCGCTCGCGCTGCTCGGGCACCCCCTGTTCCCGGATGAACACGACCTCGCGCAGATCGAGCAGGGCGCTGCGCTGGTCGGTGCGCGACCAGTCGGCGGGCTCGACGTGGAAGTCCTGCAGTTTCATCGGCGGCGGGGTTTGCGCGGCAGCAGGTGGCCGTCGTTGACCAGGGCCAGCAGCAGGGCGCGCTCGGTGGCATCGAGCCTGCGCGCGACGGTGGGCGCGCGCTGCTCGCACAGCTGCTGCGCCAGCGCCGGCGTGGCCGGGTATGCCTGCCCGTTGGCGTACAGCGTGCAGCCGGACTTGCCGCGGCTCCAGGCGAACCGCGACCACGGGTGGCGCAGCAACTGCGCGCCGGCATCGAGCTGCTTCGCCAGCGCGGCGTCGGTCAGCGGCCTGTCCGGTGCCGCCGGCGCCTGCGCGCTGCGGTAGCGGGTGATGAAGCGGCCGAACCAGTCGCGCAGCAGCTCCTCGCGCAGGGCGGCGGCAAACGGCAGCGCGTCCTTCAGCCGCTCGATCGCGGCACGGTCGATCTCGCCGGTGGCGGTGGCCGGCCTGAGGTCCGGATCGGCGTAGCGCAATTCCTCCGGCAGGCGCTCGGCGATGTAGTCGGCCAGGTCGCCGGTCAGCTCGGCCTGGGAGGGCGCGCGCATGCCCACCGAGAACGTCATGCAGGGGCCGCCGAAGGCGACGCCGTCGTGCGGCACACCCGGCGGCAGGTACAGCATGTCGCCCGGCTCCAGCAGCCATTCGTGGGTCGGCTCGAAATGCACCAGCTGCTTCAGCTCCACGTCGGGACGGAACGCCTTCGGCGCCAGCGGGTCGTCGCTGATCGCCCAGTGGCGCTGGCCCAGGCCCTGCAGCAGGAACACGTCGTACTGGTCGACGTGGGCGCCGACGCCGCCGCCCGGCTCGGCGTAGGAGACCATCACGTCGTCCACGCGCCAGCTCGGCAGGAAGCGGAAATGTTGCAGCAGGCCGGCCACGTCCGCGTCCCACTTGTCGACATCCTGCACCAGCAGGGTCCAGTGACTGTCGGGGGTGCCGGCGAAGTCGGCCTCGTCGAGCGGGCCCGATTTGACTTGCCAGCGGTCGCGCTTCTCGTCGTGCACGATCAGCCGCGCCAGCGCGGCCGGCTCGCAGGCCAGGCCGGCCAGGTCGTCCGGCTGCAGCGGCGGCTGGAAATCCGGGAAGGCGTTGCGAACCAGCAGCGGCCGCTTCTGCCAGTAATCGCGCAGGAAACGCGCGGGCGGCATGCCCAGGGGCTGTTTCGCGGAGCCGCGGACTTCGATCGGAAAGGGGGCTGGCTTGGTCATGCGCGCATTGTAGCGGCGACCGGCAGGGGCGATGTCAGTGCAGCGCCTTCACCACGGTGTTGAGCCCCAGCACCAGCACCGCGGTGGCGGCCAGCAACGTCGCGGCCCGTGCCGGCATGTGCCGGACGAGCAGGGCGCCCAGCGGCGCGGCGGTCACGCCCCCGACGATCAGGCCGAGCACGGCCACGCCGTTGGTGGCGCCGACGTGCAGCAGGAAGCTGACGCTGGCGGCGGCGCTGACCACGCACTTGGCCAGGTGCACGGTGCCGATCACCGTGCGCGGCGTGGCGCCGCGGGCGACCAGGGTGGTCACGGTCAGGGCGCTCCAGCCGCCGCCGGCCACGGCATCGGCGAAACCGGCCACCAGCCCCAGCGGGCGGGCCGCGCGCGGCACCACGTCGTCATGGCTGCGGTCGCCCCGGGTCGCCCGCCGCAGCAGGAACACGCCCATGCCAAGCATGTAGGGGGTGAGCAGCAGCCGCATCCAGCTTGCAGGGACATGGGTGACCACGTAGACACCGATCACGGCGCCGATCACGCCGGGGATGGCCAGCGTCCAGAACAGCCGCCGCCGCACGTTGCCGGCCGCCAGATGGCTGAGGCCGGAGGCGCCGCAGGTGAAGGTCTCGGCGTAGTGCACGCTGGCGCTGGCCACGGCCGGCGGCAACCCCAGCCCAAGCAGCATCGCCGCGGAGACGACGCCGTAAGCCATGCCCAGCGCGCCGTCGACCAGTTGGGCGAACGCGCCCACGGCAGCGAAGGTGAGGAATTCGGAAAGCGGAGGCATGGCAGGAGACATCCGTGCGCGATGCAAAAGTGTAGCAAGTATCGGAAGCGGCCTCATGGCGCGGAAATAAGCTCTCGGCATATGCACATGCCGACACATCCTTTCCAAGAAGGGCGTCCGGAAAATATTTTTCACATCGAGAGTTTGGACGTCCAAATGGAGTCATCGTGAATACCGTCGCCGTGCCGAACCTTCCAGCGCCGAGCCTGGATGCCGAAAAGCTGACCAGGCTGATCCGCGAGCTGGAGAGCCTGACGGCGGCCCAGCTGTACTGGATCGCCGCGTGGAGCGCGGCGCAGGCGGCGCAGGCGCCGCAGGACATCCCCGTCGCGGTCGCCGGGCGGACCGCCGAGCGGCTGAGCATCGTCTACGGCAGCCAGACCGGCAACGCGAAGCGCATCGCCGAGCAGCTGGCCAGCCGGGGCGAGGCGGCCGGCCTGCCGGTGCGGCTGCTGCGCGCCGATGCCTACCCGCAGCGCGAGCTGGCGCAGGAACGCCACCTGCTCGTGGTGATCAGCACCCAGGGCGACGGCGAACCGCCGGACGACGCGCGCGGCCTGTTCGAGTTCATCAGCGGCAAGCGCGCCCCGAAGCTGCCGGCGCTGCAGTTCGCCGTGCTGGGGCTGGGCGATTCGAGCTACCCGCAGTTCTGCACGATCGGGCGCCAGCTCGACGCGCGGCTGGCCGAGCTGGGCGGTAGCCGCATCGCCGCCTTCGGCGAGGCGGACGTGGAACTCGAGGCGGTGGCCGGGCCGTGGGTGGAGCAGGCGCTGGAACAGGCGCGGGAGCGGCTGCGGCAGGCCGGCGCACCGGTGCGGGCGACCCCGCTGCACGTCGTGCCCAGCCGCAGCGCCTGGTCGCGCGAGCAGCCGTTCCAGGCCGCGGTGCTGGCCAACCAGCGCATCGTGGCGCGCGGCAGTGCGCGCGACGTGCGGCATGTCGAGCTGTCGCTGGAAGGCTCCGGCCTGCGCTACCAGCCCGGCGACGCGCTGGGCGTGTGGCCGCGCAATCCGCCCGCGCTGGTGGCGCAGTGGCTGGAGGTGCTGCAGCTCGATGGCACGGTCGAGGTGAGCCACCAGGGCCGCGCGTTGCCGTTGCGGCAATGGCTGGAGGGCGAGCGCGAGATCACCCGGCTCCATCGCGGCTTCATCGCCGCGCTGGCGACCGCCGGCGGCCATGACGAACTGGCCGGGCTGCTGCAGCCGGAGCGGTCGGCGCAGCTGGCGGCGGTGCTCGCCGGCGACCAGCCGATCGACTTGCTGCGCCGCTACCCGGCCGCCTGGCAGCCCGAGGCGCTGCTGTCCGCGCTGCGGCCGCTGGCGCCGCGGCTGTATTCGATCGCCTCCAGTGCGAAGGCGGTGGGCGAGGAGGTGCACCTGACCCTGGCCGTGGTCGATTACGAGGCGCACGGCAGCACGCACTGGGGCGCGGCCTCCTCGTTCCTCGCCGCGGCCGCCGAGGACGGCAGGCTGCCGGTGTTCATCGAGCCGAACGAGCGTTTCCGCCTGCCGGCCGACGGCTCGCGCGACATCATCATGATCGGCCCCGGCACCGGCGTGGCGCCGTTCCGCGCGTTCGTGCAGGAGCGGCGCGAAAGCGGCGCCGCGGGCCGCAACTGGCTGTTCTTCGGCAACCGCCACTTCGCCAGCGACTTCCTCTACCAGGTGGAGTGGCAGCAGGCGCTGCAGGACGGTTCGCTGCATCGGCTCGACCTGGCGTTTTCCCGCGACTCCGAGCAAAAAACCTACGTCCAGCAGCGCTTGCGCGAGCGTGGCGCCGAGCTGTACGCGTGGCTGCAGGGCGGCGCGCATGTCTACGTCTGCGGCGACTCCACGCACATGGCCCGCGACGTGCATGCCGCGCTGGTCGACGTGATCGCCGCCCACGGCCACCGTTCCGCCGAGGAGGCGCAGGCCTGGCTCGGCGATCTCCTGCAACAGGGCCGCTACGCCCGCGACGTGTACTGAGATTTATTTCTGCGCTCATCCGTGAACGCGAGAGTCAAGAAGCGGCCATCCATGGCCGCACTCTTCAGAAAAGCACCCCATGACCTCTCAGCTCGAACATATCAAGGCGGCCAGCCGCCATCTGCGCGGCACCATCGCCGAAGGGCTGGCCGACCCGGTCACCGGCGCGATCGGCGACGACGACACCAAGCTGCTGAAGTTCCACGGCAGCTACCAGCAGGACGACCGCGACCTGCGCGAGGAGCGCCGCCGGCAGAAGCTGGAGCCGGCGTACTCGTTCATGCTGCGCGCGCGCCTGCCTGGCGGCGTGGTGACGCCGGCGCAGTGGCTGGTGTTCGACCGCATCGCCCGCGAGCATGCCAACGGCACGCTGCGCATCACCACGCGGCAGACCTTCCAGTGGCACGGCATCATCAAGCGCCGGCTGAAGCCGACCATCGCGGCGATCCACGAGGCGCTGGCCACCACCATCGCCGCCTGCGGCGACGTGGTGCGCAACGTGGTCAGCACGGCGAATCCGGTGGAATCGGCCGCGCACGCCGAGGCGTATGCCTGGGCGACGCGGCTCTCCGCCGAACTGGCGCCGAAGACGCACGCCTATCACGAGATCTGGCTGGACGGCGAGAAGCTGCATGGCGGCGCTCGCCCCGTGGAAGAGCATGAACCGCTGTACGGCGCCACCTATCTGCCGCGCAAGTTCAAGATCGGCCTGGCGATCCCTCCGCTCAACGACATCGACGTGTTCGCCCAGGACCTGGGCCTGATCGCGATCGCCGAGCAGGGCGTGCTGCGCGGCTTCAACATCGCCGTCGGCGGCGGCATGGGCGCGACCCATGGCGACGCCACCACTTATCCGCGGCTGGCCAGCGTGATCGGCTTCGTCACGCCTGAACAATTGTTCGGCGTGGCCGAGGCGGCGATCGGCGTGCAGCGCGACTGGGGCGACCGTGCCGAACGCAAGCACGCGCGGCTGAAGTACACGCTCGACCGGCACGGCCTGGACGCGTTCAAGGCCGAACTGGAATCGCGCCTTGGGTACGCGCTTGCCGCGCCGCGCGCGTACCGCTTCGAACACAACGGCGACCGTTACGGCTGGGTCGAGGGCGGCGACGGCCGCTGGCATCTTACCCTGCATATCGAATCCGGCCGGCTCGCCGACACCGGCGAACGGCGCTGGCTCACCGGCCTGCGCGAGCTGGCGAAGGCGCATGCCGGTGACTTCCGCCTGACCTGCAACCAGAACGTGATCGTGGCCAACGTCGCGGCGGGCGAGCGCGAGCGCATCGACGCGATCGTGCGCGAGCACGGTCTGGACGGCTACCGCCGGCAGAGCGCGATCCGCCGCCACGCGATCGCCTGCGTGGCACTGCCCACCTGCGGCCTGGCGATGGCCGAGAGCGAACGCTACCTGCCGGCGCTGCTGCCGAAACTGGAGGCGCGGCTCGACCATCACGGCCTCGCCGACGCGCCGATCCTGCTGCGCCTGTCCGGCTGCCCGAACGGCTGCTCGCGGCCGTACCTCGGCGAGATCGCCCTGGTCGGGCGCGGGCCGGGGCGCTACGACCTGCGCCTGGGCGCCGACTTCAGCGGCCAGCGGCTGAACCAGGTCTACCGCGAGAACGTGGACGAGGCGGCGATCCTCGCCGCACTCGATCCGCTGTTCGCGCGCTACGCCGCCGAGCGCACGGACGGCGAGGGCTTCGGCGATTTCCTGCTGCGCGCCGGCATCCTCGCGCCGCTGCCGTCGCGGCGCATTCCGGCGGAGCTGGTCGCGTGAGCGCGGCGCTGCTCGAGCAGGCGCCGCACGAGCCGCGGGCGCTGGCCGAATTGAACGCCGTGCTGTCCCGGCTCGATGCCGAACGCCGGGTGGCGTGGGCGCTGGAAAACGTCGCCGGCGAGCACGTGCTGTCGTCCAGCTTCGGCGCGCAGTCGGCGGTCTCGCTGCACCTGGTGACGCGGCAGCGGCCGCAGCTGCCGGTGGTGCTGATCGACACCGGCTACCTGTTTCCCGAGACGTATCGCTTCGTCGACGAGTTGACCGAGCGGCTCGGGCTGAACCTCAAGGTGTACAGCTCGCCGCTCAGCCCCGCCTGGATGGAGGCGCGCCACGGGCGGCTGTGGGAGCAGGGCGTGGCCGGGCTCGACCGCTACAACCGGCTGCGCAAGGTCGAGCCGATGCAGCGCGCGCTGGCCGACCTGCACGCGGTGGGTTGGTTCGCCGGCCTGCGCCGCGGGCAATCGAGGAGTCGGGCGGCGATCGAGTTCGCCGGGATCCGCAACGGCCGCTGGAAATTCCACCCGCTGGCCGACTGGAGCGATCGCGACATCGGCCAGTACCTCGCGCGCCACGGCCTGCCCTACCACCCGCTGTGGCAGCAGGGCTACGTCTCGATCGGCGACAGCCACACCAGCCATCGCTGGGAGCCGGGCATGGACGTCGAGGACACCCGTTTCTTCGGGCTCAAGCGCGAATGCGGACTGCACAGCCTCGCGTAGGCTCGCCGCCCCGAACCCGCCGGCATCCCATCCGGCGCGGCGGGATGCCGATCAGGCTTCAGGCCGCATCGGGCAGCGCCGCGGGCGAACGCTCGCGCCAGTGCGGCACCGCCGACCACTCGGCCGGCACGGTATCGGCGGCGAGCGCACGCACCACGTCGCGGCGGTCCAGGTGCGGCGCGAATTGCGAGATGAACTCCAGCACGTATTCGCGCAGCACGCTCTCGCGGCGCAGCACGATCCAGGTCGTGCACTGGGGGAACAGATGGTCGGCCGGCAGCGCGTGCAGGTCGGTATCGCTTTCCAGCATCGCCATCTCGGCCAGCACGCCGACGCCCAGGCCGGTGCGCACGTAGGTCTTGATCAGGTCGGCGTCGCCGGCGGTCATCGCGATCTGCGGGCGCAGGTCGACGGCCTCGAACGCGCGCCTCAGCGACGAGTCGGCCTTCAGCGAGGAGTCGTAGCTGACCAGCGGCAGGGCGGCCAGCTCGTCGAGCGTGGGCGGCTGCCCGCGCGCGCCCAGCGGATGCCCATGCGGCGTCACGATCACCCGGTGCCAGCGGTAGGCCGGCAGCGCGATGCCCGTGGCCGGCGGCGCGCCGGCCGTGCTGATCACCGCCAGGTCGACGCGGCCGGCCTCCAGCTGGGCCAGCACTTCGCTGTCGCGGCCCGGCTGCAGGTGCACGCTGACCTGCGGATAGCTCTGGCTCAGCGCGCCGATCGCGGCGGGCAGGGCGAAGCGGGCCTGGGTGTGGGTGGTGGCGATGCGCAACTCGCCGTGCGCCTCGTTGCGCAGATTGGCGGCGATCGAGCGGATGTTGGCCGCCTCGGCGAGGATGGTGCGGGCGCGTTCGAGCACGTGGCGGCCGGCATGGGTTACCGCGTCCAGGCTCTTGCCCTTGCGCACGAACAGCTGGAAGCCCAGCTCGTCCTCAAGCTGCCTGAGCCGCTTGCTCAGGCCGGGCTGGGTGGCGTGGACGCGCTCGGCGGCCAGCGTGATGTTGAGGCCGGAGTCGGCGATGGCAACGAGGTAACGTAATTGGGTCAGCGTCATGGCGATGGTCTCGTGGGCGGTCGGGATCGTGGGATCGGGGCGCGGACGGAACACGGATACATCGCATGGCGCGAGCCGGCATCGTGCATGGAGCCTGGGCGCAGGCGGCCGGCCAGGGGTTGGGGGCGGGTTCGTTCTGGTTGGAAAGGGGAGTCATGATTGGACGTCTATACGTCTATTTTGGTGAATGGTCAAGTGCGGCGTGGTCCGGCATGCGTCATAACGCGGCGGCATATCGGCGGAAGCGCAAATCATTTGCCGGGGCGGTGACGGCTGCGTAGCGTGGCTTCGCCCTCCCTTGCGCGATGCGGTTCCGCCCGAATGAAGCTCTATCCCCTGTTCGCCGACCTGTCCCGCCGCGCCGTGCTGGTGGTGGGCGGCGGCGCGGTGGCCGAGCGCAAGGTGGCGGCCCTGCTCGGCGCGCAGGCGCAGGTCACGGTGAACGCGCCCACGCTCACGCCGCAACTGCAGCGCTGGGCGGCGGCGGGGCGCATCGCCCACCGTCCCGATGCGTTCCGCGAGGCCTGGCTGGAACGGGTCTGGCTGGTGGTGGCCGCCACCTCCGACGCCGAACTGAACCGGCTGATCGCCACCTTCGCCGAATTGCGGCGGATCTTCGTCAACGTGGTCGACGACGCGGCGCTGTCGAGCTTCCACGTGCCGGCGGTGGTGGACCGCGCGCCGCTGACCATCGCGATCTCCAGCGGCGGCGAGGCGCCGATGCTGGCACGGCTGCTGCGCGAACGGCTGGAAACCCTGCTCGACCATTCGCTGGGCGCGCTGGCCACGCTGGCGGCGCGCCTGCGCCGGCGCATCCGCCTGCGCCATCCGCAGCCGGCGGCGCGGCGCGGTTTCTACGAGGCACTGTTCGCCGGCCCGGTCGCCGCGCTGCTGCGCCAGGGCCGGCCGGACGAGGCGTGGCGGGCGGCCGAACAGGCGCTGGCGGCGCCGTCGCCCGCGCGGGCGGGCTCGGTGGTGCTGGTCGGCGCCGGCCCCGGCGATCCGGGCCTGCTGACCCTGCGCGCGCTGCGTGCGCTGAACGAGGCGGACGTGATCCTGCATGACCGGCTGGTCAGCCCCGAGGTGCTGGAACTGGCCCGGCGCGACGCCGAGCGGATCGAGGTCGGCAAGCAGGCCGGCCACCACCACACCACCCAGGACGGCATCCACGCGCTGCTACTGCGGCATGCGCGGGCCGGGAAGCGGGTGGTGCGGCTGAAGGGCGGCGACCCGTTCGTGTTCGGCCGCGGCGGCGAGGAGCTGGAATTCCTGCGCGCGCACGACATTCCGTATGAAGTGGTGCCCGGCATCACCGCGGCGGTGGCTTGCGCGGCCCATGCAGGCGTTCCGCTGACCCATCGCGACCACGCGCAGTCGGTGCGTTTCGTCACCGCGCACTGCCAGTCCTCGCACGACAGCCTGGACTGGGCCGCGTTGGCGCAGGAGCGGCAGACCCTGGCCGTCTACATGGGCGTGGCCGGGCTGGGCGAGCTGCAGGCCCGGCTGATCGGGCATGGCCGCGCCCCGTCGACGCCGTTCGCCCTGGTCGAGAACGGTTCGCGCCCGGAGCAGCGGGTGGTCACCGGCACCCTGGCCAACCTGGCCGAACGGGCCGTGGTTCACGGGGTGCGTTCACCAGCCTTGCTGATCCTGGGCGAAGTGGCATCGCTGGCCACTTCGCTGGCCTGGTTCGGGGCGCCGCCGCTGGGTGCCGCGGTACGCGACATCCGCCCCGCGCGCGCGGCCGCCCCGGTCGCCACCGACGTGCTGGCGGCGGTGCACCGCGCCTGACAGTAGTTTCACCTGGGCGCGAGCATGCTTTCGCGACCGCTTTTTCACCCTGCCAAACGGAGCCTTCCCGTGATCCACGACAGCATCCTCGACACCATCGGCAATACCCCGATCATCCGGCTCCATCGCCTCCCCCCGAAGCACGTCGAGTTGTACGTGAAGGTGGAGGCGTTCAACCCCGCCGGCTCGGTGAAGGATCGGCTTGCCCTGGCGATCATCCTCGACGCCGAACAGCGCGGCGTTCTGAAACCCGGCCAGACCGTGATCGAGGCCACCTCGGGCAACACCGGCGTGGCGTTGGCGGCGATCTGCGCGGCGCGCGGCTACCCGTTCGTGGCGGTGATGTCGGACACGTTCTCGCTCGAGCGGCGCAAGCTGATCCGCGCCTACGGCGGCAGGGTGGTGCTCACGCCAGGCGCCGCGCGCGGCACCGGCATGGTGGCGAAGGCGGTGGAGCTGGCGCAAAAACACGGCTGGTTCTTCACCAACCAGTTCGAGAACCCGGCCAACCCGGCCTATCACCGGCAGACCACCGCGCCGGAGATCCTGCGCGACTTCGCCGGCCGCCGGCTGGACTACTTCGTCACCGGCTGGGGCACCGGCGGCACGCTCACCGGCGTGGGCGAAGTGCTGAAAGTGGCGCGGCCGGAAGTGAAGGTCATCGCCAGCGAGCCGACCGGCGCGGCGCTGCTCTCCGGCAAGGAATGGCAGCCGCACAAGATCCAGGGCTGGACGCCGGACTTCGTGCCGGCCGTGCTGAACCCCAAGGTGGTCGACCGCATCGTGCCGGTCGACGACGTGCTGGCCCGCGATACCTCGCGCGTGCTGGCGCAGCAGGAAGGCATCTTCACCGGTATTTCCTCCGGCGCCACGCTGGCCGCGGCGCTGCACGTCGCCGCGGAGGCACCCGAAGGCTCGGTGCTGCTGGCGATGCTGCCGGATACCGGCGAGCGGTATCTGTCGACCTTCCTGTTCGAGGGGGTCAACGAGGGTTCGGACGAAGTCTGAGCGTGGTCATGGGCCGGTCGCCCTGGCTTGCCGGTGACCGCCCGAGATCGTTCCGCGTGCGGCGGCGGGTGCGCGTTTCGACGCCCCCGCTTCCCATTCCGCGATCAGCTTCTGGCCCACGCTGGCCAGCGCCCGGATCGCCGGCAGCAGCTCGCGGCCGAGTGGCGTGAGCGCGTACTCGGCCGACGGCGGCGAGGTGTCGAGCACGCGCCGCGTCACCAGCCCGCGCGATTCCAGCTCGCGCAGCCGCGCGCTCAGCACGCGCGCGGAGATGCGCGGGATGTCGTGGCGCAGTTCGCCGAAGCGGCGCGGTTCGGCGCTCAGGTACCACACCACGTTCGGCGCCCACGCGCCGCGCAGCAGCGCCAGGCTCTCGGTGAGCGGGCAGGCCGGCGGTGCGGTGACCTTGCTCTTGCGTACGGGCAGGCCCATCGGAATTCCATCGGAGAGTGCGGTAACCGGAGGGATACTACATTTTCCCGCTAACCGATGGTTAGGTGGTATCCATGGGTAACCATGATGGCTAGCATGCCGCCATCGCTGTGTCGCGTGCAGGCAGCCGCCTCGCGCGGCCGCAGCGGTGGTTCTTCCCCACGCCCCCAACACGGAGAAAACACATGAAGCTTTATTACTCGCCGGGCGCCTGCTCGTTGTCGCCGCACATCGTGGCGCTGGAAGCCGGCATCGCGCTGCCGCTGGAAAAGGTCGACGGCAAGGCCAAGCGCACCGAGGGCGGCGCGGATTTCTGGCAGGTCAACCCGAAGGGCTACGTGCCGGCGCTGGCGCTGGACAACGGCGAACTGCTGACCGAAGGCCCGGCGATCGTGCAGTACCTGGCCGACCTCAAGCCCGAGAGCGGCCTGGCGCCCGCCAACGGCACGCTGGCGCGCTACCGCCTGCAGGAGATGCTGGGCTACATCAACTCCGAGATCCACAAGAGCTACAGCCCGCTGTTCAAGCCGGACACGCCCGAGGCCACCCGCGCCGAGCGCAAGGCATACCTGCTGAAGCGCTACCAGTTGATCGAAGACGTGCTGGCTAAGCAGCTATGGTTGCTGGGCGACCATTTCACCGCCGCCGACGCCTACCTGTTCACCGTCACCAACTGGGCCAGGCACATCGACCTGGACCTGTCCGGCTTCCCGGCGTTGCTGGCTTTCCAGAAGCGCGTGGCGGAGCGGCCGGCGGTGCAGAAGGCGATGGAGGCAGAAGGGCTGATCAAGGCGGCCGCCTGATCGGTCGCCGCTCAAGCGCAAACGGCCGGTATCGCGAGGTGCCGGCCGTTTGCATTTGGTGGGATGGCGCAGGTTGTGCGGAGGGGTTTCGCGAACAGGGCTGGCTTCATTTTCGGCGCAAGCTTTTCTTCATGGAGTAAGTGAACTCGGCCCCGTTTTTCGCCCCTACGCTCCCTACAATTTAACCAAGCCACTTGAATTGATCTCCGCAAAGCGCGGCAGATTCTGTTGCCGAGATTCTCCATTATTTAAGCGTCGTAAAAATATAGGGAATTGACCATATGCGGTTGAAATGAAGTAGTGCAGCCCAAGGCCGTTCGCGTTCGGTCTTTTCACCGTCATCCGTAGTAGGTTCCATGGTCGGTTAGGAAAGAGCGCGCCATCAATTGCTCCGCTGAAATGCTTCATCGTATTGCCAGCTACAATTTGCTTGTCGAATTCTGGTTCTTGAGTGGATGCTGCTATTTCAATTCTATCGTCAACAAAAATATGCCAATAGATTTCATTCGTGGCGAAGTTTAACCGACCAAGATTTCGAGCTAGCACTTCGAATTCAATGCTTTCCTCATTTTCTCCTTTTAGTAATGCTTCAATCCGTAGCATGGGATGCCGATACCAGCGCACAACGGCGTAGGCCACAAGGATGACAGCCAATCCCGCAAATAGATTCGGCTCTCTCGCGTTTGGTGTGGTTGACGTCGGCCCGATCTTGCCATGGATGGCGTGTTGAAGGCAGGCTTGGTCGATGGAAACACTCTTTACTCAAGCCCTCGGGCTCGCCGCGCCGTGGCGCGTGGTCAACGTCGACTTTCAGCAGGCTGCAGGCCGCATCGTATTCACGGTCGAGAACACGGCGAAACGGCTGACCTGCCCGGCGTGCGGTGCCGCCGATCAGCCCATCCATGATCGCCTGTCGCGCCGCTGGCAACACCTGCACTTCTTCCAGTACCGGGCCATCATCGGGGCCAACGTGCCGCGCGTCGGCTGCCGGGAGTGCGAGAAGACCACGCAAGTCGGGGTGCCGTGGGCGCGTGCGGGTGCGGGGTTCACGGAAACGCTGGAAGCCTTCGTCATCGCATTGTGCATGCAGATGCCGGTGGACGCGGTGGCGCAGCTGCTGGGCGTTTCCGACGACCGCATCTGGCGTGTGTTGGACTTCCACGTCAACGCGGCGCGTGCGCGCGAAGACTACGCCGAGGTGCGCCGGATCAGCGCGGACGAGCGCAGTGCGCGCAAGGGGCAGCGCTTCCTGACCCTGTTCTGCGACCTGGATGCGCGCCGCCTGCTGTTTGCCACGCAGGGCCGCACCGCCGCGACGTTCAAGGCCTTCGCCGAGGATCTGGCAGCGCACGGCGGCGACGCCGAGGCGATCACCGACGTCAGCCTGGACTTGGGCGCGGCCTACCAGGCCGGCACGCGCGAGCACTGCCCGAACGCCAAGGTCAGCTTCGACCCGTTCCATGTGGTGGCGCTGGCCAACGCGGCGCTGGATCAAGTGCGGCGCGCCGAGGTCAAGCAGGTGGGTGACCTGAAACACATCCGCTGGGGCACGCTCAAGGATGCAGCGAACTGGACGCGCGCGCAGATCGACCAGATGCACTGGCTGCAGCGCACGAACCTGCAGACGGCGCGGGCGTGGCGGCTCAAGCAGGCGCTGCGCGACGTGTTCGCTCGCGGCGGCATGATCGAGCAGGCCGAGGCGCTGCTCGATGGCTGGATCCGCTGGGCCCGGCGTTGCCGGCTGACGCCGTTCAAGCGGTTGGCGGCCACCATCAAGAAGCATCGGGACGGCATCCTCGAACACTTCCGCTCCGGCCTCAGCAACGGCTTTGCCGAAGGGATCAATGGGCGCATCCAGGCTGCCAAGGCGCGCGCCCGTGGCTACGGCACCGACCGCCACCTGATTGCCATCAGCTACCTGATCTGCGCCAAGCTGGGGTTCGGGGAGCAATGGAACGGAAAACCGGGATAAGGGAAAATTACCACTTAAAAACATTGATTTAGATGTTTTTCGGATGATGACATCTCCCCGTCAGTCATCCTCGCCATCGTCCGGATTCCGTAACGGACGCAACTCCCCGCGGGCTACGGCCTCGGGCACGGCAAAGGAATACCGTCCAAGCATGTTGATGTGGTCGTGGGTTAGCGGCGAGAGTCGTGCGACATCCTCATCGCGTACGGGAAAGCCTTCTTGACGTAACTGGTCCAATGCCGCCTCCATGTAGATGGTGTTCCACAAGACAACCATGTTGAGTACCAGACCCAGCGCCCCTAGCTGGTCCTCCTGACCTTCTTGGTAGCGCTGCCGAAGTTCGCCGCGTTTTCCATGAAAGATCGCACGCGCAACGCTGTGGCGTCCTTCACCGCGATTGAGCTGAGTCAGTGTTCCGCGTCGTTTCGCTTCGTCGTCGATATAGGTCAGCGTATGTAGCGTTTTTTCAATCCTTCCAAACTCCGCCAATGCTTGTGCCAGGCGAGTGGGACGGTCGCCAATCTGCAAGGTCCGCATGATGCCGTTTGCCGATACGCACCCCAGTTTCAACGAGCCCACGAGCCGCAGAATGTCATCCCACTGCTGCTCGATCAATGGCATGTTCACACGCTGGCGTGCCACGGCGTTGAGATCACCATAGTCCGCCTGCGCATCAATACGCCAAAACCGCGTGCCGCCGACATCGGCCAAGCGCGGACAGAATCGATACCCCAATAGACGGAATAATCCAAACACCACATCGCTGTAGGCGCCGGTGTCGGTCATGATCTGGGTCGGTTGCAATTCGGTCGGCTGTTCCAGCACGACGCCCAGCAAGATCAAGCTGTCGCGTAACGTGCCCGGCACGGTGATGTCATTGAGGCCGCTGAACTGATCAGAGATCAGGTTGTACCAAGTCACGCCGCGCTCTCGACCAAAATACTTCGGGTTGGCGGCGGCATGGACGGTGCGCACGGGAACGACGAAGCGCATGCCGTCGGCCGAAGCCACCTCTCCCCCTCCCCACTGCTGGGCGAGTACCAAGCGGTTCTGGGCCGCCACCAAGATGGCATTGGCCGGTGTGATGGTGTCGTTGCGGAAGTAATTCTGGTCGACCCACGACAGACGCGACCGCTTCAGGGCGGCCATATCCGAGCGAATGAGTGGTTCGAATCCGGTATTGCTCGCTTCGGCCAGCAAGACGGCGCAGATACTGATCGGGAGATCCGCGGCGCGAGCGGAGCGTTCAGTGAGATGCGTGAAGGCATCGGTGAAACCGGTACGCGCGGCGATCTCCAGCAAAATTTCCTCGATGTCCACACGCGGAAGACGCGCATTGACCGCGGTGCGCAATGCCAGAAGGGACGCGGGTTCTTCGAGCTTGTCGAGGGAACTGACGACCAATTCGTTCGTTCCTTCGAAGCGCACGGCTGGGTTGTCCGGCAGTCGGGAAGCGACTGCTCGATAGGTGTCATCCAGTTCTTTGGTGATCGCGAGGAGCGTCGGCGAGGGTGTCGGTGATAGACCCAGCGTGCGGCAAATGATGGGACGCGCGGTTTCCCATTCATTGCCGTTGAGCAAGCCTGCGCGCGGATCGGCATACTTCCAGCTGGGAGCGACGAACACGTCACGTCGGCGCAATGACGTGTACAGTTCATCGAGCACGCAGAAGGTATAGGCCCGGTGATCGATACTGCCGTCCTCGCGTACTGCATAGCGCTGCCAGCGTTTGCGAATCACCTCGCGAGGGACATCGTCATCGACCTTGAATCGTCCGGGGTGCGTACGAAGCCACTCATAGGCAGCAACAACCGCCTCACCCGCCGGACTTGCTCCGAAACGAAGGTTCTCCAAGACGAAGGGCAGAAAGCGGCGAATGCGTCGGTAGCGCTCACTCAGTTCGCTATAAAACACATCGTCGGGTGGCCGCACCAAGTTGCTCACTTCCTGAAGCGCCCGTGCAAGGATGTCACGAGGCACCTTGGCGAACAGCGTCTTGCGCAACGTCTTGTCAGGGAGTGTGGTGTCCAACACCACTTGGCAGGCATCGGCCAATAGGGTGGCAGCCCGATCAAGGTCTTTCAGCGTGCGCAAACGCGTCTTTCGATCCTCTTTCCGTGCCGTGGCAAATACGTCCCGCAGTAGCATTTCCAAGACTTCGACGGCATCGTCGTGCGCGGTGGCTTCCAGGCAGTGCACGAAAGCTACCAGGGTGGCCAAGCGCCGAATATCGGGCAAACGGCTAACCGCGCTGGCTTTGGCAGCTCCCGCAAAGCGGGCCAGTGCCGTGACTCGACTGGCCGGAAGATGGGCTACGGTAGGTAGCTCGATGCCGAGTTCGCGGACCACCTGCAGCCGGGTCAGCGCTTGGATGAGTGACGGGCCACTGACTCGGACGGGACCTGATCGCAGCTGATCCAGATGCGAATTTCGGCTGCCGGCCGGCACGGTCAGCAAGCGCTCCAGTCGTTCGCGCTGCTCATCGGAGAGGCTGGTTCCCAATCGCCGCCATAGGTGCTCTTCGACGCGACTCTTTACACGGGCGACAAACCGTTCGAGCGTGCTGCGACCGGGCAGCAGCACCTTATGTGTCAAGAGCCATGCCGTTGCCCGCTCAAACAGAACGCTGGGTCGCTCCGTTCCCGTCCAGCACAACGCATACAGCCAACGCCCCAATCGAAAGCCGACGGACGGTTCGGTGATTTCGACAAAGCCGCAATGACGACGAATATCACTCTGATGATCCCATCGTAGCTCCCCCGTGCGATAGCCATGGAGGGAGGGATCGGTGTCCGTAATCCCCAACTGTTTGGCAACGGTGGACAGCACCAGCGAAGGAAGATCCAGTGGGTCATCGAGGAACGCGCCAAGGTAACGGAGTGTCGTGAGCTGTAACGCGATACCTAGACGATTCGCGTGGCCGCGCCTGCGAGCGATATACACACGATCTGCATCGTCGAGATGGAAATAGCGCGCCAAATCATCGCTGGAAGGTGGGCCGTTGTATCGACCATAGCTCTCACGTTGTTCCTCGGTGACGTAGCTCACAGGCATCAGGGCTTCTTCCATAGAAAGTCGATGCGGGTATGCCATCACAGAAAAATGTGTCTGACCAGAGTGTGCTGCCATCTACCCCGTTCACTCACTCGGCAAGGCCTTATTCCCAGCGACAATCGTTCGCAGTGTTGCGAATCGACGCATCGAGTGTGTCTTAACGAACAGTTGAGAAATGGTTGAGGGGCAGCACGAGCCTCGCTCGCTACTGTGCCGCGGATGTCATAGCGCGCAGGGATATTCGTGGCCCCGATCCGCCTCACCGTTGTGGTGCCCGCGTACAACGAAGCGGAAGTGCTCCCCCTGTTTCATGCGCGTCTTGTCGGCGTGCTCGATGGGATGGCGCTCGATGCGCGGGTGATCTATGTCGATGACGGAAGTCGCGATGGCACATGGCTCGTACTCAACCGGCTGATGGGCCAAGACCCGCGCATCGGCACGCTGCGCTTGAGCCGCAACTTCGGCAAGGAAGCCGCACT
Source organism: Rhodanobacter sp. FW104-R8 (assembly GCF_001617365.1). Classification (GTDB taxonomy): domain Bacteria; phylum Pseudomonadota; class Gammaproteobacteria; order Xanthomonadales; family Rhodanobacteraceae; genus Rhodanobacter. The sequence goes on along the minus strand of NZ_LVJR01000023.1, from coordinate 46,226 downwards.
GACCGCGGGTCTCGACGCCGTGACGGATGAGGCCGATGCCATCGTCATCATTGATGCCGATCTGCAAGATCCCCCCGAACTCATTCCGGACCTGCTGACACGCTGGCGCGATGGCTACGACGTGGTTTACGCCACTCGCGAACACCGTGAAGGCGAGAGCTGGTTCAAGCGAGCGACGGCACATCTCTTCTATCGATTGATGGCGCGCATGGCGGCGTTCAACGTGCCGCACGATACCGGTGATTTCCGCCTGATGTCGGCGCGTGCGGTGGCCGCGCTGCGCCAGTTGCGCGAGCGCCAACGTTTCATGAAGGGCCTGTTCGGCTGGATCGGCTATCCCCATACGGCGGTCATGTATCAGCGCAGCCCGCGCCAGGCGGGTCGCACCAAATGGAACTACTGGCGGCTGTTCAATCTGGCAGTGGAAGGCATCACTTCGTTTTCCATTTTGCCACTGCGACTGGCCACGGCAGTGGGTGTGGCCACATCGGTGTGCGCTTTCAGCTACGGCGCAGGGGCCTTCATCAAGGCCGTGCTGTGGGGTGATCCGGTCAAAGGGTATCCCTCGCTGATGGTCGTGGTCCTGGTGCTGGGCGGTCTACAACTGCTGGCATTGGGCGTGGTCGGCGAATACCTCGGCCGTGTGTACGCCGAGGTCAAACAGCGGCCGATCTATCTGATCGAAACGGCGTGTCAGGTGCCGATGATGCCCCCGCTACACAGCACGGCACGCGCCGACGCGCCGCCATCGGTGGCCGTCGCATCGCTTCCCACCAAGGACCCTCGATGAGCGTCAAGCACATGGCTCAGAACGATGTTCGTCCAGCGGGTGCGTGGCACGCGCGATTCAGCGCAGCCGCCGTGCTACTGGGGATCGGATGGCTCGCGGCCTGGTTCTACGGATTGGCTGGCCGTGCGCTCGCCGAACCCGACGAGGGACGGTATGCGGAAGTGGCCCACGAGATGTTCACGAGCGGCGATTGGATCACGCCCCGCCTGGATGGCTTCAATTTCTTCGACAAGCCGCCCTTGCATTACTGGGCCAGCGCGACGGCCTATGCGCTCTTCGGTGCGCATCCGTGGAGCGCACGCCTGTGGTGCGCGCTTACCGGTTTGCTGGCGATCGTGGCGATCGGCTGGGCCGGGGCGCGGCTTTTCGGTCGTGAGGCGGGCGGCTACGCGGCCGTCATCCTCGGCAGCTCGTTACTGTTCGTCTTTGCCGCGCATATCAATACGCTGGATATAGGGGTTGCGGCGTTTCTCGCCGTGGGCATGGCGTGTTTTCTGGTCGCGCAATTCGATCCGACCGCACGGCATCTGCGCACGCGACTGAATCTGCTGATGTGGGCAGCGCTGGCCTTGGCGGTGCTGTCCAAAGGGCTCATCGGCGTGGTGTTGCCCGGCATGATCCTGGGCATCTTCATGCTGTGGCAGCGTGACTGGGGGGTACTGCGGCGCGTGTCCCTCGTGCCCGGTGTACTGGTGCTGCTGGTGCTGTGCGCGCCTTGGTTCATTTTGATATGCCGCCTGCATCCGGATTTCTTCGACTATTTCTTCATCCGGGAGCATTTCACGCGGTTCTTGACCTCGGCCGACGGTCGCTCCAAGGTCTTTGGGTTCTTTCTCCCCGTCGTGCTCCTCGGCCTGTTTCCCTGGACGTTGCTGTTGCCGTGGAGCAAAACCAGTTGGCGTGCCATTGGTGCCGGTGGTCCCGCACAACGCTTCCTGCTGGTATGGGTGGGCGTGGTCTTCGTGTTCTTTTCGTTCTCGCATTCCCAGCTGCCGTTCTACATTTTGCCGGTGTTTCCTGCTTTGGCGCTGCTGCTGGGTCGTGCAGCCACGGTGCTGTCGCTGCAGGCCTTGGTGCGCCGTTTTTGGTGGGTCGCCACGCTCACGACCCTGGGTGCCGCCACCGCCACGGCAATCGCGCTCGCCGCGCGCACGGCGATCCCGAAAGCCGTGTTGCAGGATGTGTTGAGCGGCTTGTCTTTGGCCTTGGTGCTGATGGCGCTCGCCGCGATGGTGGGCACCTGGGCGTTGCATCGCGGCCGGCGCCGTACGGCCATCCATGGGCTTGCCCTGGCCACCTTGATCGCGTGGCAGCTCACGCTAGTGTCATCGCAGCCCTTGAACGACATGCGTTCCGCGGATCCGGTCGCTCGCCTCATCCAACCGGAGCTCGGACCGCACACCGAAGTATTCACGGTGCATGCCTATTTGCGGGCGTTGCCGTTCTACCTCGGGCGGCCAGTTACCGTGGTCGACCAGGATTCCGATGATCTGACGCCCGGCTTGGCGTCGCGGCCTGATGGCTACATCGCCGACCTCGCCACGTTCGAGCAGCGCTGGCGCGCCAGCCACGATGCGATCGCGTTGGTCGCGGACGACCTGGTGGGACAGCTGCGCAGCGAAGGGCTGCCGTTTCGTGAGCTGGGCCGGGAAGCCACCGGTGTCATTATCACGCGACACGAAACGGCGCCGCCCTTGCGGTCGACGCCATGACGGGGCGCCGATGATGCGTGATGACACTGACGGGAAGGCAGGGTTCGCACGATGCCCTTTCCCTCGAAGGAACCGACTGATCTCCTGCGCGGAAGATTCATGAATAAGCACGCTACACGCCTCCTGGTCATCGGACTGACGCTCGGTTTGACCGCCTGCGCAAGCTATCGGCCACGACCGCTGGAACCGGCCACCACCGTCGCTGCCTTCGAGCAACGGTCGCTGCGCGATCCGGGGCTGCAGGTGTTTCTGCAACGCCATGACGCCACGCCGACCACGACCACGACGCCATCCTCCTGGGATCTGCGCTCCCTCACGTGGGTGGCTTTGTACTATCAGCCGGATCTTGATGTGGCGCGCGCGAAATGGCGCGTTGCCGAGGCGGCGGTGATCACGGCCGGCGCCCGTCCGAATCCGACGTTGGATTTCACCAATCAGTACAACGTCGATGCACCCGCTGGCGTCGGGCCCTGGACGGTGGGCCCGACGCTCAATGTGCCGATCGAGACGGCAGGTAAGCGCGGCGACCGGATTCGACAGGCGCAGCAACTGGCCGAAGCGGCACGCTTGAATATCGCGGAGACCGCGTGGCAGGTACGCCGTCGCGTGCGCAGCAGCTTGCTTGGCGTGTATCCCACCGTGCCCTTGCTGCGTCGACAACAGGAGCGACAAGCGGAGCTGGTCAGGTTGATCGAACGGCGCACGGCAACCGGGGAGGCATCGCAACCGGAGCTCACCCAGGCACGCATCACGCTCAACCAGCTCAGCTTGAATCTGCAGGAGGCGCAGAAGCGTCTCGCAGAAAACCGGGTGCAGTTGGCCTCGGCCCTGGGCCTGCCCGTGAGTGCGCTTGATGGCATCACGCTGTCGCTGACGGCGTTCGAGCAGGTACCACCCCTGAGCGCGCTGCCGTCGCATGACGTGCGACGGCAAGCGCTGCGGGATCGACCCGACGTCCGCGCGGCACTGGCGGACTACGAAGCCAGTCAGGCCGCGTTGCAAGGCGAAGTGGCGAAACAATATCCCGACATCACGCTCGGTCCGGGCTTTCTGTGGGATGCCGCACAGGCCAAGTGGTCGTTGGGGTTGTCACTGGTACTGCCGTTGCTCAACCACAATCAGGGCCCGATCGCCGAAGCCCGAGCGCGTCGTCAGCAAGCGGCCGCCAACTTTCTTGCCGTGCAAGCGCAGGCGATCGGCGAAGTCGATCAGGCGCTGGCCGGTTATCGCCAGGTCGTCCGCAAACTCGCCACGGCCGATGCCTTGCTGGCGGCCCAACGCAAGGCATCCCTTTCCGCCGAAGCGCTGTACCGGGCGGGCGAAACGGATCGGTTGAGTCTGATCGGCGCCCAGGTGGAATTGGCCGCGGCCGAACTGGCCCGTCTCGATACCCTCCTGCAGGCCCAGCAATCGCTGGGCGCGCTCGAAGATGCCATGCGGCACCCCTTGGGTGCACTTGCGACCGACATTCATACCCTTGAAAACGCGCCCCGCATGCAGGATTCCCAGCCATGAACAAGAAATCCATTCTCGCGGCCCTTCTGGGTGCCATCGTGCTGGCGCTAGCGGTCTGGGGATTCCTGGCCGGCCAGAAGGAGCGTGCTACGGAGGCCCAGCGCGAGACACCGGTGAAGGCGCCGTCGCGCGTCTCGCAAGTGCAGGATCTGACGGCGGTCACGCTGGATGCCGCGGATCAAAAGCAGAGTGGGATCGTCGTGGTCACGCCACAGTCCATGGCCCATCGTCCGATGCTGCAGACGTTCGGTACGGTGCTGGATGTGGCGGATCTGATCGCGTTGCGCAACGCCGACGTCGCCGCCCAGGCCCAGGCGGACAAAGCCGACGCCGCGCTGCAGGCTTCCCACGCCGAATACCAGCGACTGCAGTCGTTGCATCGTGACGAACGGAACATTTCCGACAAGGCCTTGCAGGCGGCCGCCGCGGTGTGGCATGCCGACCAAGCCGCGTCGCGGGCAGCGCAAGCCGCGCTGACCGCCGCGCAACAGACCGCGAGCCAGCAATGGGGCGACGTCCTGGCGAAGGCGGCGGCCGCGAATACGTCGTTGTTTACGCGTCTGGCCACCCGCCAGCAAGTCCTCGTCCAGGTGGTGCTGCCCGCGGTCACCGCACTCGCCCCCCCTGTCCAGGCGCGCGTGCAGACCGTCAACGGGGACTTTCACGCCGCCACCTTGATCTCGCCCGCGCCACGCACGGACCCCCGTTTGCAAGGGCTCAGTTTCTTCTATGCCGTGTCCGCTGAGGGTCTCCTGCCTGGCATGGCGATCACCGCGTATCTACCCTCGGGCACGGTGGTCCAGGGAACGATGATTCCCGGCTCGGCGGTGGTGTGGTGGCAGGGTCGCTCGTGGGTCTATAGCCGCAACCAGCCCGATCGTTTTGTGCGCCATGCGCTGCCGGTCGACAACCCGGTGGACGGTGGCTGGTTCGTGGCCCAGGGATTTGCGCGGGGCGAACCGATCGTGGCGACGGGCGCGCAACTGCTGCTGTCGGAAGAGCAGCGTTCACGCATTGCCGTCGGTGAAGACGGAGACAAGCAATGAGGCAGGACGCACCGGGTCTGCTGGCGGCGATCGTCCGCTTCTCGTTGCGGTTTCGCGGCGTGGTGCTGGTGCTGGCGGGCATCCTGATCGTCTATGGCGCGCTCACGCTGTCGCGCAGCAAGTACGACGTGTTTCCTGAATTTGCCCCGCCGCAGGTGTCGATTCAGACCGAAGCCCCGGGGTTGGCGCCTGAACAGGTGGAGGTATTGGCGACCCAGCCGATCGAGAACGCGATCAACGGTCTGCCGGGACTGCAGGCGCTGCGCTCGCAATCGATCCAGGGCTTGTCGGTGATCACTATCACCTTCAATCCGGGCAGCGACATCTATCGGGATCGGCAGAATCTCGGGGAACGTCTCGGCGCGCTCGCCACCCAGCTGCCGCAAGGCGTGCAGGTGCCCGTGATGTCGCCGCTGACCTCTTCCACCAGTGTGGTGCTGGATATCGGTCTGACCTCCGACAAGCGATCACTGATGGAGCTGCGCACGCTGGCCGACTGGACGCTGAAACCGGCGTTGCTGGCGGTACCGGGCGTCGCGAAGGTCGCGGTGTTCGGCGGTGACACCAAGGAATACCAGGTCCAGATCCGCCCGGAGCAATTGCTCAAATACAATCTCGCGGTTGACGACGTCCTGACGGCGGCGCGGCGGGCCACGGGGGTGCGTGGTGCCGGTTTCATCGACACGCCCAATCAGCGCATCGTCCTGCAGAGCGACGGTCAGGCGCTCGCCGTGCAGGAGATCGCCGGTACCATCGTGCGGCATCAGGCGGGCGGCAATGTCACCTTGGGCGATGTCGCGCAGGTGGTCGTCGCGCCGGAGCCGCCCATCGGAGCGTCCTCGGTCATGGGCCATCCGGCTGTGCAACTGGTGATTTCCGAGCAATACGGCGCCAATACGCTTGTCGTGACTCAGAGCGTGGAAAAGGCGTTGGCCAGCATGAAGTCCGGTCTGACCGCGCAGGGCATCACCCTGCATGCCGATCTGTTTCGTCCGGCCAATTTCATCACGACCGCAACCGGCAACATCAAGTCCTCGCTGCTGATCGGCGGCGTGCTGGTCGTGATCGTGCTGATGCTGTTCCTTTACAACCTGCGCACGGCCGCGATCTCGCTGGTGGCGATCCCGTTGTCGCTGCTCGCCGCCGTGACGGTGCTGGAATACTTCGGCTTCAGCCTCAACACTATGACCTTGGGTGGATTGGCCATCGCCATCGGTTTGCTGGTGGACGATGCGGTGATCGTGGTGGAGAACATCTACCGCCGACTGCGCGAGAATCGCCATGCCGAGGTACCGCGTCCCGTCTTCGCGGTGCTGCTGGACGCCTCGCTGGAAGTGCGCAGCGCGGTGGTCTATGCGACGCTGGCGATCGCGCTGGTATTCATTCCCGTGCTGACCATGTCGGGCATCGCCGGCCGTCTGTTCGCGCCGTTGGGCATTGCCTATGTGCTGGCGACACTCGCCTCGCTGCTGGTGGCCATGACGGTCACCCCAGCCTTGTGCTACTTGCTGTTGGCCAACCGCCCGTTGCCGGAACGCGAGGCTCCCTTGGTGCGTTGGACCAAGGACCGGTATCGCGGCGTGCTGTTGCGGGTAGAGACCAGCTACCGTGCGGTCATGACCGTGGTCCTCGTGCTGACGCTGATGGCGGTGGCGGCGCTGCCGTTCTTCGGGGGCGGCTTTCTGCCGGAGCTGCGTGAGGGCCATTTCATCGTCCACATGTCGGCGGTGCCGGGAACCTCGCTGCAGGAGTCGATCCGTATCGGCAACCATGTGACTGCCGCGCTGCTGAAGCTGCCCTTCGTTCGTTCGGTGGCGCAGAACGCGGGACGTGCCGAAAAGGCGGATGACACGTGGGGCACGCAATACAGCGAATTCAACGTCGATCTCAAACCTCTCAGCGGCGATGCCGCCGAAGCGGCCGTCTCGGATATTCGCAAGGCGCTGGCACCGTTTCCCGGCGTCAACTTTGCGGTCAAGACCTTCCTGACGGAACGTGTCGAAGAAACCCTGTCGGGCTTTACCGCCGCCGTGGCGGTCAATATCTACGGCAACGACCTGGACACACTCGACACCAAGGCGGCGGACGTCGCGAAAATTCTGGGGCAGCTGCCTGGCGCAGCGGATGTCCAGGTGCAGTCACCGCCGGGGACGCCGCAGTTGGTGGTGCGCCTGCGCAAACAAGCGTTGGCCCGCTGGGGGTTCGATGCCGTGACAGTGCTCGATGCCATCCGCACCGCGTATCAAGGCGACCAGGTCGGTCAGGTCTACGACGGTAACCGCGTGTTCAATGTCTCAGTCATCCTCGCGCCTCAACAACGCGGAAAGGTGGCCGAAGTGGGGGCATTGCCGATACGCAACGCCGCCGGCACGTATGTCCCGCTGAAGGAACTGGCCGACATCTACGAAGATGCGGGGCGCTACGTCGTGTTGCACGACGGCGCCCGACGCGTGCAGACCGTGACCGCCAATGTGAGCGGGGGCAACGTGTCGGCCTTTGTCGCCGCCGCCAAACAACAGATTGCCGCCAAGGTCGCGCTGCCGCCCGGCAGCTACGTGGAGTTTGGTGGTGCAGCGGCGGCGCAGAGCCAGTCCACGCATGATCTGCTGATCAACTCACTGATCGCCGGTGTCGCCATCGTCTTGTTGTTGTTCATGGTGCTCGGCAGCATGCGCAGTTTGTTGCTGGTGCTGGCCAACCTGCCGTTCGCGCTGGTCGGCGGCGTGCTGGCGGTGTTCGCCACCGGCGGCGGCCTTTCCATCGGCTCGATGGTGGGCTTCGTCACCCTGTTTGGCATCACCTTGCGCAACTCGATCATGCTGCTGTCGCACTACGACCATCTGGTCAACGTCGAAGGCATGACCTGGGGGCCGGAGGCCGCCCTGCGCGGCGCGCAAGAACGCCTCTCGCCCATTTTGATGACGGCGCTGGTCACCGCCTTGGGGCTGCTTCCACTGGCGATTGGCAGTGGTGCTCCGGGTCGCGAGATCGAGGGACCGATGGCGCTGGTCATTCTCGGCGGGCTGGTTACCAGCACGGCGCTCAATCTGCTGGTGCTGCCCACGCTGGCCCTGCGTTACGGTCGTTTCCAGCGCGATACGCCGGAAGACGCCAACCCCGCGGTGGCCTAACGATCATGTTGCGCGTGCTGCTCATCGAAGACAATCGCGACTTGGCCACCACTCTGTGGGATTACCTGGAGTTGCATGGTTTCGCGGTGGATCATGCCTACGACGGCATGACCGGGTTGCGTCTGGCGTTGACGGGCACGCACGATCTGATCGTGCTGGATCTGGGGCTGCCACGTCTGGATGGCCTGGAGGTCTGCCGTCATCTGCGCGCTGCCCAGCACGACATGCCGGTGTTGATGTTGACGGCCCGCGAGACCCTGGACGACAAGCTGCGCGGTTTCGCCGAGGGTGCGGACGATTACCTGGTCAAACCGTTCGCTATGAAGGAACTGGTGGCGCGGCTGCATGCGCTGCATCGACGCGTGCAGCCCCTGCTCGGTGCGCCCCTGCAGGTCGCTGATCTCGAATACGATGCCGCTCGTTTTCGGGTTCGCCGTGGGGGTGTTTCCGTCACGGTGACCCGTGCCGGCCTGCGCCTGCTGGAGGTGTTGATGCGTCGCTCGCCGCTCGTGGTGAGCCATGCGGATTTGGCACGGGCGCTGTGGGGCGAGGCGGTGGGTGACCCCAATGCCATGCGCACGCACCTGCATGCCCTGCGGCAAGCGATCGACAAACCCTTCGAGAAACCCCTACTGCACAGCGTGCATGGTATCGGCTACCGTTTGGCGGATGACGATGCGTCCTAGATTCACTCTCCGCACCCGGATTATCTTGGCGTTCCTCGCCTTCGGCGTGGTGTTGTCCAGCTTGTTCGCCGCCGTGGCCCTCACCTCGATGGCCGACTTCGAACGCATCCTGATGACGGAGTTGCTGCAGGTCGAAACCAGCAACCTGATCGCACACCTTCACATTCAACCCAGTACGCCCCTACCAGCCTCGCAGCGGATCTATGCGTATGTGAGCCGAGTGAGCGATCGCCATGATGTACCCGCAGAAATGGCCGGCCTGCCACCGGGGACACACATACTGGATCGCGAAGGGAATCGGGAAACCTATGTCGCCGTCTCGGACGACGGCGCACAGCGGCTGTACTTCGTCATCGATCTGAGCGACATCGCCCAGCGCGAAGTTTTCCTGCGCTGGTTGATGGCCGGTGTCATCCTGATCGGCACGCTAGTCTCAGGCGCGCTGGGCCTTCTCCTGGCCGGTCGGCTGATTGCCCCGGTTCAGCGACTGGCGCAATGGGTCGAGGCATCGGCGCCGCCCCGTCGTGATAACCGGCTTCGTACCCACTTCGCCAATGACGAGGTCGGTGCATTGGCGGTCGCCTTCGAGCACTACCAGGCACGTTTGGATGCGTTCCTGACGCGCGAACGGGAGTTCACCGCAGACACCAGTCATGAATTGCGTTCACCGCTGTCGGTGATACAGGCAAGCGTCGATCTACTGGCGGAAGACCCCACGGTAAGCCTTCCCGGCCAACGTGCCATCGAGCGGGTGCGGCGGCGTACCACTGAATTGACCGATCTGCTCGATGCACTGCTTTACTTGGCCCGTCACGAGACGGACATGGCGATCGTTGCCGAACCTGTTCCGGTGTGGGCCATATGGCAACACCTCGTCGACGAGCAGATGCAGGCCACGTCGACGTCGGTGAAATTGCACGGCGATGCCAGCGTCACCGTGCTGGCTCCCCCACGTGCCGCATCGTTGGTGTTTGGGCAATTGCTACGCCGAGCGGTCGAACTTTCGAATGGGGCCGCGGTATCCGTTGCCATTACCTCCGCGGGCATCGAACTCAGCCCCTGGCCGGAGGCTGGTGAGAAGACGCCGCCGAATGTCGACCAACAGCGGTCCGACAATGGCTTCGGGTTGACCTTGATCAGTCGTCTATGCGAACGGTTGGGATGGACGGTGCGCTGGCCACAGCAGCCCGGTGAGCCGTTGACGCTCACCTTTGCGGACTCCAACCATGCATGACGGCCGCCCCGATACGTCACAGACCGCCGCTGACTCGGGAAAGAGGGACCCATGGGACCCCATCCCGTTCGTTGAACGCGAACGATGAGGCCAACCGTTTCCAAGACCGTCATCGTGCTCGGCGTCGTGAGCTTTCTCAACGAACTGTCGTCGCAGATCGTTGCACCGCTGATCCCGCTGTTGCTGGTCACGACGTTGGGTGCGGGTCCGGTGGCGATGGGCCTCGTCGATGGCGTGGCGGATGCGGTCGCCAGCGGGTTTCGTTTGTGGGCCGGTCGTCGCTCAGATGTGCGTGGGCGCCGGCGCAAGATCTTCGTCATCATGGGCTATGGTCTGTCGAGCATCGCGCGACCGCTCGTGGGACTGGCGCTCAACTGGCCGATGGTGCTGTTGCTGCGCAGTCTCGACCGCGTCGGCAAGGGGGTGCGTGGTGCCCCCCGCGATGCGTTGGTGGCCGATGCCACGCCGGCGGCATTGCGGGGGTATGCGTACGGCATCAATCGCGCCTTTGATTACGCCGGCGCGGTCGGCGGCAGCCTGATCGCTGCGGCGGCATTGCTGTGGATCAGCCATCGCATCAGCGTGGTCATCATGCTATCGGCCATTCCCGCGGCCCTCGCGCTGGTGGTTTTGATGACTCTCGTCAAGGATGTGCCGGCGAAAACGATCAAGCCAGGAACGGCGCCAGCGCCTTTGCGCTGGCGTGCGTTGACCGTTCCATCGCGGCGTTTCCTGACCGTCTTCATGCTTTTTGCCTTCGCCAGTGCGTCGGAGAGTTTCATTCTGTTACGTGCTCACGAAATCGGTATGGGCAATGTCCAGGTGCTTCTGCTTTGGGCCGTGTTGTGCGCTGTGCAAGCAGGGGTCGCCTGGCGTGCCGGAAAGGTTTCCGACCGTTTCAACAAAGTCGGGGTCGTGACCTTCACCTGGTTGGCCTACGGCGTGGGCTTGCTGCTGTTCGCGTTCGTGGAAAATATCCTGGGCCTGTGGATCGTCGTGATCGTCTATGCGTTGCTCAGCGGCGTCGGCGAAGGCGCGGAAAAAACGCTGGTCAGCACCTTGGCGACGGAAGCTGACCGCGGTACCGCCTTCGGGTGGTTCACGATGATTTCGGGGTTGGGAGCCATCCCTGCCGGGTTGATGTTCGGCGTCATTTGGCAGCAGTCCACCGCAGGTACCGCGTTCGGGGCGTTCGGCGTCCTGGCCATCGTGAGCGCGGTACTGTTGTGGGTGATCTTGCCGACACGGCGTGCGGCAACTATCTGAAGGATGGACAGCGTGCTTATTCAATCGGCTATCTCCAGCAAACATGCGACTGCTCTCTCGTCGCGTCAACACTCAATGAGTTATTCAAGCATGTCTATCAGATCGATCGCCTTGAATGAGGGCGTCCGCCGAACCTTTTTCTTCTTCCTCGCGGGCGGTACTGGATTCCTGCTCTATCTGTGCATTTCGATGGTCTTGCATTATGTGTTTCACGTCGGCGAGGTCGTTTCAGCGATCTGCGGAACGTTACTGCCCATTCCGCCGACATTCTGGATGCAGCGCCGGCTTACATTTCAAAGTGATGCGCCGAAGCGACAGGCACTCCCACGCTATGCGGCGCTCCAGCTGGGCAATGCGGCACTCGTTTCGGGGCTCACCGCATGGGGGACAACCATGGGATTGTCGGGAGGTCTGATCTTTCTCATTGCAGGAATCACGGGCGCTTTGATTTCCTATGTCGTCCAGTCAAAGCTGGTGTTTCACAGCCACTGATACGGTAATTGCATCGACCGAATGCGTTCGGTCGATGTAGTGCACTTTGGTGCGCATTTTCCGCCGCACCATGTCTCCCATTAGGGATGCTCTGATCAATGAAGTTCGAAACAGCCGTCCAGACGGCCGTGCCAAAACTTCCGGTCTTGTTACATAGAAAGATGACTTTTGAGCAGTTCCAGCACTGTCACGGTGCCGTTTTGCGCCGAATCACCATGATTGGGTGCCTCACGGGCGCACCTCCCCTACGGAAGTCAGCAACGTTCGCCGTGCCATCCAAAGATTTGAGAGTGCGAACAACGTCAGTACCTGCGCGGTGTTCTTGAATAGTCCCTTGAAACGCACTTTTTGATAGCCGAACTGGCGCTTCACCACCCGGAACGGGTGCTCTACCTTGGAACGAACCGCTGCCTTCATGTGTTCGGTGTGCTTCACCGCTTCCTTCAACTCACCTTCGGGCATCGCCTTGACGCTGCCGCGTTTGGCAGCGATGTACCAAGTGCGACCGCGCTTGGCTGCTCGCTTCTCGGCACCCTGGTAACCGGCATCGGCGTACACCGTCTTCTCTTTGCCGTGCAGCAGCTTGTCTACTTCCGTCACGTCACCCACGTTTGCTGGTGTGGTGGTCACCGTGTGCACCAAGCCCGATTCAACGTCCACTCCGATGTGCGCTTTCATGCCGAAGTACCACTGCTGGCCTTTCTTCGTCTGATGCATTTCGGGGTCGCGCTGCTTGTCGCGGTTCTTCGTCGACGACGGAGCCTGGATGATCGTGGCATCCACGATAGTGCCCTGACGCAAGAGCAAGCCCTGTTTACCGAGGTAGGAGTTCACCGTTTCGAGAATCCGAACCGCCAAGCCGTGCTGTTCCAGAAACCGGCGGAATTTGAGAATCGTTGTCTCATCCGGGATCGCCTCCTCGTTCAACTCCAACCCAGCGAAGCGCCGCATTGACTCGATCTCATACAGCGCGTCTTCCATCGCAGGATCGCTCAGCGCATACCATTGCTGCATGAAGTGGATGCGCAGCATGGTCGCTGCTGGCATGGGCGGTCGGCCACGTCGGCCAGACGTCGGATAGGCGGGTGCGATCAACGCCAACAGCGCTTCCCACGGCACCACCTTGTCCATCTCTCCAAGAAATTTCTCCCGCCGCGTCGGCTTCTTCTTGGACTCGAAACTGAGCGAGGCAAAGGAACGTTGCTTCATCGACGGGTGCTTCCTGAGGTCTGTCGCTATGATGCCGCAGATCGGGAATAAATCAGAGCATCCTTAGCTGGTTGTCTTATGTCATTCCGTTCAAACCGTTTCGACGCGCTGCGCATGCTGTGGCCCTGGCTCCCCCTGTGGATGGCTGTCGCGTTGGTCGCGATCTTCATGCACGGCCCGATGCCGATGTATTCCACCCGTACGCTCGCGGTGGCGTGGGACATGTGGCATCGGCACAGCTTCATCGTGCCATCCCTCAACGGCGCGCCTTACAGCGACAAACCGCCCATGCTGTTCTGGCTGATTCATGTGGGATGGGCTGTCGGAGGCGTGGGCGACGTCTGGCCCCGTGTGCTCGAAGTTTTGATGGGGGCTGTCGAGTTGGTGCTTGCCACCGTGCTCGCACATCGTTTGTTCCCCGAACGCGCGGCGGTCGCGCGAACGACTCCATGGGTGTTATTCGCCTTCAGCTATGCGTTCTTGTTCGGCCTGCAAACCATGTACGAAGTGCTGCTTGCCGCCAGTGTTCTTGGTGCCTTGGTCAGTCTTGCCCCGAGCTCGCGTCGTGAAGCGCCTTGTTTCATCGGATTCGCACTGGCGATCGGCGTGGGGTTGCTTACCAAAGGCCCGGTGATGCTGTTGCACGTCGCCTTTCCCTGGTTACTGGGTCCACTGTGGAATGACTGGGCGCGGCGTGAATCACGGCGGTGGTACGCCGGCGGTCTGCTCGCTGTACTGACCGGATGCGGCATGCTGCTAGCGTGGGCGCTCACGGCCGCCTCGATCGGTGGCCCCACCTATCGCGAGCAATTGCTGTTCCACCAGACGGCAGGGCGCGTGGTGGAAGCGTTCGCGCATGCGAAACCGCTCTGGTGGTACCTGCCGCTACTGCCGCTGTTGGTGTTTCCGTTCGCGCTATGGCCGAGGCTGTGGTTCGCACTAGGGGCCCTGCGGCGTCCGTTCGAACCAGGACTGCGTTTCGTGTTCGCTTGGCTGGGTCCGGTGTTACTGGTGTTCTCGCTGATCAGCGGCAAGCAGCCGTATTACCTGTTGCCGGAATGTGCGGGTTTCGCCTTGCTGTTCGCCGCCGCCGTGGCTCGGAAACATGCTCCTCCGGGAAGGAGCCGTTGGCTCGGTCCGTGGCCGTTGGCATTCTTGTCCGTGGGAGCTGGTCTGTCCCTGTTTGCACTTCCGCAGCTCATTGCGCGCGGGGTAGTCCGTGATCCGCAGCTCGCCACGCTGGGGGCTTTCAGCAGCGCGTTCGGCGTGTTCTATATTTTGCTCGGTGGCCTGCTTCTGCCAAGAAGGGGCGAGTTGCACCGCATTGCTTTGGTGGGCCTTGTGGGTGCCGTCGCCGCCAACGGTCTATTCACGCTCACCTGGTGGCCGGCTTTCGATCTCAAGCCGGCGGCGGTGTTACTGGCACGTGCCGAAGCTCAGGGCAGACCCATCGCCAATGTGGAAACGTACGACGGTCAGTTCGACTTTCTGGGCCGATTGACACGGCCCATGACGCAGCTGTCCGAAGGCGAGTCGGTGCAAGTGTGGGCAAAGGCACATCCCCGAGGATGGATCGTGAGCTACCCAGCCACGGTGACATCTCTCGATCGACGTATAGCTCTTTATGTACAGCCGTTTCGTGGCGTGTGGTTGACCATATGGCCAGCCAGCGAATTGGCCGCCGGCCGCGAAGGCCTGCCGAAGGCGAACTAAACAACCGCACCCTTTGGACGAATTTTCCAACTGAACCCGGTTGAAAAAAGCACGCTATCAAATTTTCAAATAATCATCACACGCGGTGATGAGTTCTCGCAGTGTCGGCTCATCCGCATCAGGACGGGCCGCCAGCAGGGCGCGAAGTTCCCCAATCTGTTTATTGTCTGGAATCAGTTCGGACGGACTTTCCCACATCCAGTCGATCACGATCGGCAAAAGTTGGGTGGCAGACAACGTGGCCACTTCATGCCGGGTGGGTACATACATGCCCGCCCGAAAAACGGGGCTATCCAGCCCATGACTTTCCCTGGCCGCCTTGAAAGCACTGGCGGGCATGCCGAAACGATCGTCGGGGTCAGTCATGGCAGGTCTCCTTCTCTTTGCTGCGAGGCGTCGGCTCGCGTTCTCGTTGTGCTTGCATGCCGTGAATCTTCTTCTGCGTGGAGGTAAATCGATGTCGTGCCGATCGAGCTGTGGCGAAGATTCTGCTGGATGTGGTGGATCGGTGTTCCGTCTTCGGCCTGATGCGTGGCGGCCGTATGCCGTAGCCAATGAGTCGACGCCCGCCGCACTCGGGAGGCTTTGGCGGCATCTTCCTTTTGGAGCGTATCCGCAACATGCCGGAAGGTGGCCTTGACGATCTGATAGATCGCCGTGGGAGTGAGCGCAGAAGCGCGGCCGGCGATCCCCAGAATGGCCGGTATCTTGCCATTGTCGGCCGGCGCGGGCGGCAACCCATGGAAGCCGCGATAGCGCGCGAAATCCTCCATGAGATGGTCGCTGAGGGGGATCTGACCCTCGACGCCGCCTTTGCCCACGACATGGAGCCACCACCGACCACGAACGCGCTGGAAATCGCTCTCGCAGGCCGCGGCGGCCTCGGAAGCCCGTAAAGCCGTTTCGTACAGGAAACGCAGTACCCAACGAGCGCGTTCGTAGCGTTGGCAATCCCGGTTCGTCGACCGTGGCCAACCGTCGATGCTGTGAAGCACGTCGTCCCAAAGGGATCGGTCCAGATAGCGCTCGATAGCACGGGGCATCCCGCGACGCGCCCGTCGCCGCTGCAGCACAAACGGACTGCCGGCGAGATAGCCGGCGCGTACGAGATAGTTGAACAGCCCTGCGAGGATGCCCAAGGCCTGACGTCGGCTGCGCTCGGCCAATGGTCCCGTGAACAGGCGCCGATGCTCACCACGACGGGCCAGACTGTCGTCGCACCAAGTGGCGGGCGGATGGCAGAGAAATGCTTCGTAGGCGATCACATCCTCGCGGGTGAGGCTCGACACCGGCTTGCCACGTATTTGCGTGGCCCAGAGCAGCAGCCGTTCTGCCTCCTTGCGGTAGCTGCGAAAGGTATGGGGCGAGTCGTGATATTCCGCCAGCCACAGGCCGATCGCCGCCACGTCGTCATTGGCCGCAATCTGTCGGGCCACGTTCGCCGGAGCACGGTTGGTTCCGGCGCATCCCGACAGGACAGGAGGCAGGGCCTGGGGTACGGCGAGGCTCAAAGGATGTTCAGTCATGCTTTCCGATGTCCAATGCCGCGGGACCACCAGCGTACTGCTGAATTACTTTCGATTATAGGGATTATCATAACTTTCTTGATTTAATCATTACACATATAACGTAATACTATGATATACATGATTCATATCCTGCGAAATTGACCCGCCAGCAACTGAGAATGCCCATGAGCCGTGTCAGTGATACCCGCCAACGTACCCGCGAAGCCGCTGCCCAGCTCGTTGTCGGCGGCAAACGACCCCACGAAATCACGGTCGACCAGATCTATACGGCCATCCAGCAGGGCAGCCGCACGACGATCAATGACGAGTTGAAGCTGTGGAAGGACGAACGTACAAAAGCGGACGCCCTCGGCGCCGATCTCCCGGCCGCTGTGGCCGATGCGATGCGCACCCTGTGGGTGTCCGCTGTCGAGCAGGGCGAAGCGGTATTTGCCGAACAGCGGGGCGCCTTGGAGACCGCTTTGGCGGAGGCCGAGCAGCAGCGGAATGCAGCCCTGCAAACGCGCGCCGATGCCATGGAGATGGCGACAGCACTGACCGAACAGTGCGAAACACTTCGACATGAAGTTGCCGCGCAGCAAGGTGTCACCTTGTTTTAGGTGCAAATAGTAACGCTTAGCCTCGTCAAGCAACTCTTTGATTTGACGGGGAATAATGTAGGCGCCCGGGAAGCAATCTTCATAAAATCAACAGTTTGCTGTTAGCCTCAGATCTTCTCCACGGAAAGGCCGGAGGTAGGCATGCAGTACTGGCAGGCGCCGTATCTTGGGCTGCGCACCATTCCCAAGGAGCTCAATCAGTTCGAGCTCCATGCCTTCTTCACTTACTCGGCCAAGGAACGGCGCGTCATTCTCGCCAAGCGCGACGCGCTGCACCGGCTGGGCCTGGCGTTGCAGATCGGCTTCATCCGGATGACTGGCAGCGTGCTTGCGGCCGTCAAAGTAGTCCCTGCCGAGCTATGGGCACATCTAGGCAAAACGCTGGAGATCACGACGCCGGATATTGCCTCGCTCCGCTCGCTATATCGCCGCCGGCCGACCTTGTTCGCGCACCAGAACGCCGCCATGGAAACGTTGGGTTTTGGTCGCATGTCCGAACACCAGCGCCGTGCCCTGGTGCGCTACCTGCGTGTCGAGGTGCTGTCCGAGTTCGATCGTCATCGTTTGAAAACACACGTCAAAACGTGGCTGTACGAGCACGGCATCCTCATTGAGGGCGAGCGCCCACTGAAGAGCGCCATCGATGTCGCGCTAAAGCTGGCCGAGGATGAACTCGGCACCGTGCTGCAGAAGGACGCCCCTTTCACTGTCCTCGATGCGTGGGTGCGGGCCTGCGACGAACCCCATCGCTCTGGTCTTTCCTTTCAGGAATGGCTTGCGCAAGCACCACGCCGGCAGTCGCTCCCCCAGATTCGCGAACAGTTCGAGCGGATCCAATACCTGACCCAACTCGGTGTGGCCGCACACCCCATGCCTTCCGTGTCGGATCACATCAAGCGCCATTACGCCCAGGCGATGGCAGATCGGCCACCCGCGGCGAGTAAGCGTATTGCGGCAACGCGCCGGACCATCGAGGTCGCCTGTTACCTGCAGACGGCGCTGTGCACCGCCACGGACCGGGTGCTGGCCATGACGCGCCAACACGTAGCCGATCTTTGGGGCAACGGGATGCGCGCCGTGGTCCAATCCGCCGAGGCGCGTGCGCGCACGCTGACCACCTTTGCGAAGGAAGTCCGCGAGCTGGCCCTCGATCGCTCCCTTCGCGAAGAGGATCTGCGTGCGGCGATTCTGCGTGCGGTGGAACAGGTCGGCGGCGGCAAGAAACTCAGCCGAGCGCACCTGACCCGTGAACAACTCCTCCTCAAAAACAACCGCCACTCGCGCTCGCTGTTGAAAATGCTGTGTGCGCTTCCCTTTGAGAGCGTGGCGCCGCACCCGGTTCGTCAGGCGCTGGACGCCTTGCGCGAGATCTATCTGCAGCGCAAACCAGCACTGCCCGAGGCGATACCGGTTCACCTCGGCAAAGTGTGGGACGACATGCTGGCAAATCCCGACCGGCAACGTGCCCTGCAGGCCTTCGAGGTGGCGACGCTGCTGGCGTTACGCCGTGCCCTGAAGAACGGCAGCGTGTATGTCGCGCACAGTTTCAGCTTCCGCAGTCGCGAAAGCATGCTGATTCCGTCCGCGGAATGGACCAAGAGCAAGACGCATCATTACGCGCGCTTGAAGCTGCCCCGCGACGCGAAGGAATTCACCGGTCCGCTGGTCGAGGAAGTGTCCAAGCAGCTCCAGCACCTGAGTGAAGCCGCGCAGGCTGGCGACGTCACCGTGGACAGAGACGGTGTGCACTTGCCCAAACTCCCGGCGGAGGACGTGCCGGAAGCCGTGATGGTGCTTCGGGATGCCCTGATGGAGCGCATGGGAGCGGAAGAGCTGCCGGGCGTCATGATGGAAGTGGACAGCCACACCCGCTTCAGCTGGACGCTGCTGGGCCGCGAGCCGCGCTCGATCGATGAGTTGCGCTTGGTGTATGCCGGTCTTCTTGCGCACGGCACGGCATTGTCCGCCGCCGATACGGCGCGCATGATGCCGGGCCTCTCCGCGGATGCCGTCAATCAGAGCATGCGTTGGATCGCCCAAGAAAAGCGCTTACGGGAAGCCAATACCGCCGTCTTCGAGTACATGCACAGCCACCCCATTGCCGAATCCTGGGGACGCGCCGATCTGGCGTCCGCGGACATGATGAGTCGTGAAACCGTCAAGAGCAGCCCCCTGGCACGTCGCGACCCGCGCACGAAGAAGAAGTCGATTGGCATCTACACGCACATCCATGACCGCTGGGGCATCTTTCACGACCAGCCCGTCGTGCTCGGCGAACGGCAACAGGGTGTGGCCTTGGAAGGGGTCCTTCGCCAAAGCACGGTCACGATCAACCAATTGGCGGTGGATACGCACGGTCAAACCGAATTCGGCATGTTCTTGGCGAAAACGGTGGGAAAGGATATGTGCCCACGGCTGCGTGATGCCAGCGCACACAAGCTGTATGTGACCCCGGCGATGACGGTGCCCGAGGGGCTGCGCAGCGTGATCGCCAAGAACCGAGCGCATCCTGAGAAGGTGGAGCCCGTATGGGATGAATGGGTCCGCATGGCGGCCTCCACCCATGTCGGCAAAGCGAGCGCGGTCGACATCCTGTCCCGCTTCGGCTCCGCCGCGGCCGGTGAGCAGTTGTACGACGCGGGCGTCCAGATCGGCCGATTGCTACTCACGCTCTATCTGTGCCGCTGGTTCACGCTACCCGACTTCCGCCGGGAAATCCTGCGCACCCTCAATCACGGGGAACGTGTCCATGTGCTGGAGCATGCGCTGGAAACGGGCAAGGTGCCGCGGCATCAGATGAGCCACAACGCGCGCCTCCGAAGTGTCTCCTCCGCCATCACGCTGTTGAGCAACATCGTCATGGCGTGGACCACGGCGCGCATGCAGCAATCGCTCGCGACCTTGCCCGCCGACATCGCAGCCCTCGCGGTGCCCGAGAACCTGCGCCATATCGCGCCGATCCAGGAGCGTCTCGTGAATTTTCGCGGGCTGTTCCTGTTCCCGGTCGAGCGGTACATGGCGCGGTTGCTGCCCACCCTGCAGCCGGTCAGGCCGGTGCTGCGGAACATGCGTTAACGTCGTTGGAAGCCGCCACGCGTTCGCACGGAATCCCGCATGACCTCCCAACGCAAATCGCCCGCCGAAGCGGCTGCCGGATTAAAGCTGCCACCGGATGTGTCCTTTCACCGCGACCCTTTGCCGGACGGTATCGCCTACGTCTTTCGGCACGCCGAACTGGGGGAGTTGGGACGCCTGCGCGTCACAGGTACCGCGTCCGGCGAAACCTGCGTGGTCACCGACATCGCCGGCGACGAACGGGAGGCGATGTTTGCCCAGCGGCGCGCGATATTGGAACCCCTGTCGCACCAGATCGTGACGGCGCTGGAGTCCATTCGCGGTCCGAGCAGTACGCCACCACCACCCTTGGCGGCAAAGCACTCGCTGCCCGGCGGCACCATCCCCGTCGAAGAAGTGCGTTGCGACCGCTGCGGTGCATGGGTGGCTTTGCTGGTGTTTGCCGAAGGCGCCACCGATCATGGTCGGTTCGAAGACGTCGCGCGGCAGATGTACCCGCACTACGCGGTCACCACGGTGCCGACCTACATCATTGGTCCCGAGCAAGGCAGCACGCCCGCCAATTTCCGAGCCGCCATCCTGAAGGTATGGCCGCAGCGCGAACCGATCACGACGTTGACCCCTGACCAGTTTCGGTCGCGCATCACGCGGCTGCTGACGGGGCATTGCCGATAAGCCGGCGAACAGCTTGCCTTCATGTCCGGCTGATCCACCAAAGAGTGCGCCAGGCTGTCAGGCGTCGCCGGCAGGACGTCTCAACGGCCATGCAGGGAGGCGATGAGGGGGCAGGTAATGGTGCCGCGATGCGAATGACATTGCGCGACCAATCGAGCCAGTACGGTTTCCATGCGCTTGAGGTCTTTCAGGCGTCCCCGCACGTCGGCCAGGTGCTGCGCGGCGAATTGTGCCGCCTCACTGCAATGGGTGCCGTCCTCCAGGGCGAGCAACTGTGCGACTTCGTCGAGGCTGAAGCCCAAACGCTGCGCTGACTTGATGAATTTCACACGAGCGACATCGGTATCACCATAGCGGCGGATGCTGCCATAGGGTTTGTCCGGTTCCGGAAGCAGCCCCTTGCGCTGATAAAACCGGATGGTTTCCAGGTTGACCCCCGCGGCTTTGGCAAACGCACCGATGGTCAGTTGTTCCGATGGCTTCCCCATACCCATTGACTCCGTACATGACTACGGACATAGCGTACACCCACCTCACCCCCTGGGAGACGTTCGTGTTCATTCACTTCTACACGGTGCCGCTCGTGTGCGAGGCGGTGCCGCAGATCGGTTGCGGGTGCCTTGCCAAACCCGTTTTGGCACGCCTGGAGGTTCATCCTGATATTGCAGAGGTTTGGCTGCACCATCGCGGTGACGTGATCGCGATCAAATGGCTGCGTGAGCTTCGGGTCGACCAGCAGGTCGGCCTCCTGCGTGCTGCCCTCGGCGGTGACAGCCAGGTTGCTTTGGTAGCTGCCACGACGGCGTCGGCGTTGCTTGCCACATTTCCGAACCCTTCATACTGGTACCGGCGCGAGACGGTCGATCAGCTCAGTCAGGAGGAGGCGCACACCATGGCCGCCCGTCTCGTCCAGCGGCTGTCGCAAGCACGCGTTCCGTTGCCCGATGGGGCCGCGCTGCAATGCGATCTCGCGTGTGCGCTGCTAGAGGTTCTTGTGGCAGACGAGGCCTTGCCTATCGAAGCTCGACTTGCCCGGCTACTCGGGGTGGCGCGAAACACATTCCAGCAGCATCTCGGACCGAACGCGCTGCCGCAGCTGGAGGCGTGGTTGACGCCCGCTGCGCTCCTGCCCGAGGCCGCGGGTTGACGTGCCGACTTCGCGTCAGATCGTGGGTACGACTCCGTGCTTCAGGACCGACATCTGCGATCCGCCGCGTCTCAGGCTACGACAGGACGGCTCCGCCACGCGAGTTGGATCATGACTGACGTTTGCGTGTGCCACAGCGTGACCGAGGAGGACATTCGCCACGCGGTGGTGGCCGGGGTGCGCAGTTTCGAAGCATTGCAGTGGCTCACCGGCTGCTCGGGTGGCTGCGGAGGCTGCGAGCAGGAAGCACGCCAGCTGCTAAGCGACATCATCACGGAAATCGCATGCGCACATCCGACCTTCCATCTCAGGCCGAGCCACGATGGGCAGT
The DNA here is from genome assembly GCF_001617365.1 of Rhodanobacter sp. FW104-R8. GTDB lineage: Bacteria > Pseudomonadota > Gammaproteobacteria > Xanthomonadales > Rhodanobacteraceae > Rhodanobacter. The sequence goes on along the minus strand of NZ_LVJR01000023.1, from coordinate 24,076 downwards.
AGGACGTCGGTCAAGGCTCCCGCGGTCTTGGCAATCCACGCTTGATGTCGTACCGAAGTACGGCAGTAGGCTCTGCGCCATGGGCGGAGATTGACCGGACGCGCGGTTCGAAGATGAGGATGGCTGCTGGTCGACACGGGAAAGTTTCTGCATGGGTTACCGATTGTCATTTTCAAAGAAGGCCAGAGTGTTTCTGGCCACGTACTGGAGAGTTGAGAATGAATACCGCATCGATTCTGAAATCCGTTCTGGCGGGAGGACTCACGTTGGGTCTGACCACAGTCGCAGCGGCCGCAGGCATGCAGAGCAAACCGATGTCAATGAGTCATATGGAGAAGTGTTACGGCATCAACGCTGCGCAGAAGAACGACTGCAAAGCAGCAGGCCACTCCTGCGCCAGCCAGGACACCAAGGCCCGCGATCCAAACTCTTTCGTCGCGGTGCCCAAGGGCTTGTGCGAGAAGATCGACGGCGGCAAACTCGAACCGGCACAGAAGGGCTGAGCAACACCACGATGCACGACGCGAGCACGCTCGCGGCGCCACCGATCTCGGCTCCTTCTGGAGTCGGGATCGGTCTGCGTGCGCCACACATGCAGCGGGTGTTGAGCGAACGTCCGCGCGTGGCGTGGTTCGAGGTGCACAGTGAGAATTTGTTTGCCGACGGCGGAGCACTGCATGCGGCGATCGAGCATGTGCGCGCCGACTATCCGCTGAGCCTGCACGGTGTCGGCCTCTCGCTGGGATCAGCCGACACATTCGACGACGAGCATCTGGCGACGCTGTGTGCGCTGGTGCAACGCTTCGAACCGGGGCTGGTCTCCGATCACATTTGCTGGGGCGCGATCGGCGGCATCCACCTCAACGACCTGCTGCCGCTACCGTTCACCCGGGAGGCGCTGGACCTGATAGTGACGCGCGTGCAGCAGGTGCAGGACGCGCTGGGCCGCGAGTTCCTGGTCGAGAACGTTTCCAGCTATCTCACGTTCCAACACGCCGAGATGAGCGAGTGGGAGTTCGTCGCCGAATTGATACGTCGCAGTGGCTGCGGCCTGTTGCTCGACGTCAACAATGTCTACGTCAACAGCGTCAATCACGGCTTCGACGCGCATGCCTATCTGCGTGCGATGCCGCGCGCGGCGGTGCGCGAGATCCACTTGGGTGGATTTATTCGCAAGACCGATCTCGCGGTACCGCTATTGATCGACAGCCACAGCCGGCCGGTGGATGCCGAAGTCTGGGCGCTTTATGCCGGGGCACTGGATCTGTTCGGCCCCGTACCCACCCTGATTGAGTGGGATCAGGACATCCCCGAACTTGAGGTGTTGCTGGCGGAAGCCGGCCGCGCGGAGGCCCTGCTCAATGGTCACCGCACCCACATTGCTTGAGTTGCAACGCGGTTTCGCCAACGCCGTGCTCGATCGCGGCAGTGACCTCGCGCAGTGGGTTGTCGGTGCCGGCCTCGCCCCCGCTGCACGGTTGCAGGTGTACGGCAACGCCATCGCCAGTACGCAGATCGAAACGCTGCGCGCCACGTACCCCGCGGTGCAAGCGCTGGTCGGCGAGGCCTTCTTCGAGGCCGCAGCGACGCGCTATCGCCTGCATCATCCGTCGACGCGCGGCAACCTGCAGGCGTTCGGCGGCGCCTTCGCCGCGTTTCTGGCCACGATGCCCGAAGCGGCAGCACTTGCCTATTTGCCTGATGTGGCGCAGTTGGAGTGGCTACGCCAGCAGTCCGCACTGGCCGCTGAAGCATCGCCACTGGCTCCGGCCACGCTCGATGACACGACATCGTTGTCCTGGCGGTTGCATCCCAGCGTGCGCCTGCTGGGCAGTACGCATCCGGTGCTGACGATCTGGCGTTACGCCACCGCCCCCGAAGGCGAGCGGCTGCAGCTGGATGGTCGCGGCGAACAGGTCGTGTTGTGGCGTGACGGCGGCGAGGTGGCGATGACCGTGCTGGACGCAGCGAGCTTCGCCTGCATCGCCGCGCTGATCGATACGCGTGATCTGGAGGCCGCGTATGCGGCGGCTCGGGCCATCGACGGAGCATTCGATCTCGCGGTTTGTCTGCGCAGTCTGCTGAAGCACCAACTGATTGCAGCGGGTTGACGCTAAAAATTCTTGCGCTTGACTCTGTACCTAAGTACGCGAATAGAGTGCTCCCATAGTCGCCCCCATCCACGCAGAGCCCTCCATGAAAAATACCCAAGTCGTCAAGAAAACAGGTTCCGGCGCTCTTCTGGCCGGGGGTATCACCGCACTACTGGCGTCGACCTGTTGCCTTGGTCCCCTGGTCTTGGTCGCCCTTGGGTTCAGTGGCGCCTGGATCGGCAACCTGACTGTGCTTGAGCCGTACCGCCCGTACTTTATCGGTGCAGCGCTGATCGCGATGGTCTTCGCCTGGCGACGCATCTACCGGCCTGCTACGGCGTGCGCGCCTGGTGACGTCTGCGCTGTGCCGCAGGTCAGGACCACCTACAAAGTCTTGTTCTGGATCGTCGCAGCCCTGGTGCTCGTGGCGCTGACCTTTCCCTATCTCGCCACGCTGTTTTACTGACCCGTCGGAGGATCCACCCATGAAGAAACTTGCCGCTCTCATCGTCCTTGCCACCGCCATTTCCGCGCCTGCCTGGGCGGCTACGAAGACCGCCACCCTGTCGGTGTCCGGTATGACGTGTGCCGCATGTCCCATCACCGTCAAGAAAGCGCTGTCCCAGGTTCCCGGTGTCGAAAAGACCGAGATCCTGTTCGACAAGAAGGAAGCCGTTGTGACCTTCGATGATGCCAAGACCAGCACCCGGGCACTCGTCAGCGCCACGACGGATGCGGGCTACCCCTCCACCGTTAAGAATTGAAGCGCCCGAGGTCATTCCCATGTCTCTCACTCCACTCACACGCACCGCCGACAAAGCGGGCGTAATCGGGGCCATCGTCACAGCGATGGGATGCGCTGCTTGCTTTCCTGCACTCGCCAGCCTGGGCGCCGCGATCGGATTGGGCTTTCTGAGCCAGTACGAGGGCGTATTCATCCATTACTTGCTGCCACTGTTTGCGATGGTCGCCTTGCTTGCCAACGGGATCGCCGGCTTCCGTCATCGGCAGTGGTTACGCATGGCCCTTGGCGTGATCGGACCGGTCTTGGTGCTGATCGGGGCCTTGCGCATGGCGGCGTGGCTGCTCTATCCCGGGCTGGTCTTGATGGTCGCGGTATCCATCTGGGATCTGGTATCGCCGCCGGGAAAGGGGCACCGCGGTGCGAAGCGAGACGACGCCTGCTGTTGAACACTCACCCCACCTTCCGCGGGTGGAGATGTGGGATCAAACCCCGTGGAGTACCGGCGTTCGTTGGATCACCCTATCGGAGATGACACCCATGAAAGCATGGCTGAGTGCCAAGAAAACCGACCTCATCACGGCCGCGATCGTCATCGGCATCGTGCTTTTGTTGATCGTCGTGGTGCCCTATTGCTGCTAACGGAAGGTGCCGTCACTGCGATGGTTGATGGGGCCCTCTATTGATTCAACGGTGTGCCGCTCTGCTTCGAACCGAAGCGACACGCGTTCATTTGCCAGGAACATCATGAACGAACAAACCCTCTCTGTGATCGGCATGACGTGCGCCGATTGCGCCCGACATGTTGAAAAAGCGCTCCGGGCGTTGCCTGACGTCGTCGCCGCTGACGTCGCCTACCCGCAAAATGTGGCGCACGTCCGTAGTACCCAGCCATTGACGGTGGAGCAACTCAACGCGGGTCTGCCGCAAAACTACCGGATCGCCGCCGCCTCGGCACCGCAAGCCGACACACTCGCGCGCAAGTCCTCCATGCTCGACCAGGCCTTGGGCTCGCTGGGTGGTTGGTTCAAGCCGCGTGGCGATGTCGACCGCACGCCCACCGCTTCGGAGCAGCGACTGCACGTTGCTGTCATCGGCACGGGCGGCGGGGCCATGGCGGCAGCGCTGAAGGCCGTTGAACTCGGCGCCCGGGTGACCGTCATCGAGCGCGGAACCGTCGGTGGTACCTGCGTCAATATCGGCTGCGTGCCGTCGAAGATCATGATCCGCGCCGCGCACGTGGCCCACCTGCGTCGAAGCAGTCCGTTCGATGACGGCATCTCCAGTACGGGGCCGGTGGTTCGGCGTGACCGACTGCTCGCCCAACAGCAAGGTCGTGTCGACGAACTGCGTCACGCCAAGTACGAGGGGATTCTCGATACCAACCCCAACATCCAGCTGCTGCGTGGCGAAGCGCGTTTCAAGGACGCACACACGCTCGTCGTCACGTCGACGACGGGGCGTGGTGAATCGGAGGTGTCTTTCGATCGCTGCCTGATCGCCACGGGTGCCCACGCGGCGGTGCCGCCCATCCCCGGCTTGAAGGACACCCCGTATTGGACGTCCACCGAGGCATTAGCCAGTGACGCGATTCCGCCGCGGCTCGCCGTCATCGGCTCGTCAGTGGTTGCGGTGGAATTGGCGCAAGCCTTCGCGCGGTTGGGCAGTCACGTCACCATCTTGGCGCGCAGCAGCTTGTTCTTTCGCGAAGATCCGGCCATCGGCGAGGCGATCACGGCGGCGTTCCGTGCCGAAGGCATCGAGGTGTTGGAGCACACCCAGGCCAGCCAAGTTGCCCATGCCAACGGTGAATTCGTGCTCACCACCGGGCACGGCGAAGTGCGTGCCGATCGGTTGCTGGTGGCCACGGGCCGGACCGCCAACACGCGTGACCTCGCGCTGGAGGCGGCGGGTGTTGCGGTGAATGCTCAAAACGCCATCGTGGTCGATCGCGGTATGCGAACCAGTGCGCCGCACATCTATGCTGCGGGCGATTGCACCGACCAGCCGCAGTTCGTCTACGTGGCGGCCGCCGCCGGTACACGTGCCGCCATCAACCTGATGGGGGGCGAGGCGACCTTGGATCTCACCACCATGCCGGCGGTGGTGTTCACGGAGCCCCAAGTCGCGACCGTAGGCCTTAGCGAGGCGGAAGCGCACCTGCAGGGTATCGAGACGGATAGCCGCACACTTTCACTCGATAACGTGCCGCGGGCGCTCGTCAATTTCGACACCCATGGCTTTATCAAGCTGGTGGCCGAAGCGGGTAGCGGCCGGCTCATCGGGGTGCAGGCGGTGACGCCGGAAGCCGGCGAGATCATCCAGGCGGCCGCACTGGCGATCCGGGCGCGCATGACCGTGCAGGAGCTTGCCGATCAGTTGTTCCCGTACCTGACGATGGTCGAGGGCCTGAAACTGGCGGCACAGACCTTCACCAAGGACGTCAAGCAACTTTCCTGCTGTGCCGGATGAGGAGACGGGGTGTTCGATGAACGCCTACACCGTGTCACAGCTGGCTAAAGACGCCGGCGTGAGCGTGCATATCGTGCGTGACTACCTGGTGCGCGGGCTGCTGCATCCGGCCGCGCGCACCGATGGAGGTTATGGCGTGTTCGACGCGAACGCCCTGCACCGGCTTTGTTTCGTGCGGTCCGCGGTCGAGGCAGGGGTCGGCCTGGACGTCGTGACGCGACTGTGCCGGTCGCTGGATGCATCGAATGCCGATAAGACGGTGATGTGCCTGGCAGAGGTAGGCGGAATCGTCGATGAGCGGCGGCAGGCATTGGTGGGGTTGGAGGCGCAATTGAGCGCGCTGCGGGCAGAGGTTGGTCGACACGAAGAGGCACGGCGATGAACGGTCACGAGCGCAAATCCATCACGGGTTACCTGTGGGCCGGGCTGGCTGTGCTGACGTGCCCGTGTCACCTCCCGATCCTGGCCGCGCTCTTGGCGGGTACGACGGCCGGCGCCTTTTTCAGTGCGCACTGGGTCATCGCGGCACTGGGGTTGATCAGCTTGTTCGGGCTATCCGTGTGGCGGGCGATACGTGCGTTTGGAGGACGCGTATGAGCGGTTTGATGCACGGCCGGCTTGAATTCGTCGAGGGCCGATCGGACGCATCCGCATGCCCTTGAGCGCCAGGTGAAAACGATCGCCATGGATTCGCGTGAACTGAACTCACCGGAGGCCATTGCCGACTTCGTGGACGCCTTTTACGCCAAGGTGAGGGTTGATGCCGCGCTTGGACCGATCTTCAAAGACGTTGACCTGCAGCAACATATACCAAAGATTCGCGCGTATTGGCGCAAGATGCTGCTCGGTGACCATGAGGGCTATCGACGCAACATGATTGCCCAGCACATGGCGCTGCACACGCGACATTCCTTGCACCACCACCACTTTCAGCGGTGGTTGGCGTTATTTGTGGCAACCGTGGACGAGCAATTCCGCGGGCACGCCGCCATCCAGGCCAAGCGCCTTGCGTCCACGATCGCTGTCAACCTCGAAGCGCTGCTCGACGTCCGTCGGAAGTAAAGGAGCATGGCATGAACCCAAATGAGAGTTTCGACCTGATCGTGATCGGGGCCGGTACCGGCGGTACGGGCGTCGCCCGCATGGCTGCGGCGGCAGGCTGGAAGGTCGCCGTGGTCGATAGCTTGCCTTATGGCGGTACGTGCGCCTTACGCGGGTGTGACCCCAAAAAAATGCTGATCGCCGTGACCGAGGGCGTCGACTGGGCGCGCAACTTGAAAGGCAAGGGGCTTCGGGCGCAAACCGCTGTCGATTGGCCCGACATGATCGCTTTCAAGCGCAGCTTTACCGACCTCATGTCAGGTCGGATCGAAGCCGGGATGCAGCGGGCCGGTGTCGTTCCCCTGCATGGCCAGGCCCGCTTCACCGGACCAAACACGATTGAAGTGAATGGCGAACTCCTGACCGCTCGGCATTTTCACCTTGCCACCGGCGCCCGGCCGATGACCTTGAATATCCCGGGCGAAAACCTGCTGATCACCAGCACCGACTTCCTCGAATTGCCGGAGCGGCCGGACAGGGTCGTCTTCGTCGGCGGCGGATTCATCGCGATGGAATTTGCCCACATCTGCAAACGCGCCGGCTCAAGGGACGTCACGGTACTAGAAATGATGAAGCGCCCGTTGGGCAATTTCGACCCCGACATGGTCGGCATGCTTTCCGAAGCGACCGCCGATCTGGGCATCGACCTGCGGACCGAGGCCAGGGTGTTGACGATCGAGCAGGACGGCGCCGGGTTCATCGTGACCTATGAAACGCCGCAAGGCACCCAGACCATTGCCTGCGACAGGGTGGTGCATGCCACCGGGCGCGTGCCCAACATCGAGCATCTCAACCTGGACGCCGCGGGCGTGGCCTACGGCCGTAAGGGCATCCAAGTCAGTCCCTTCATGCGCACGACCAACCCGGCGATCTTCGCGGCCGGCGACTGCGCGGACAGCGGCCCCAATCTCACCCCGGTCTCGGCCAACGAGGGCCGGATCGCGGGCAAGAACCTGCTCGCCGGAAAAGACGAGCGCGCGATCCACTACCCGCCGATCCCCAGCGTCGTCTTCACGCTTCCGCCCGTGGCGTCCGTCGGGCTGTCCGAAGACGCGGCACGCGAGCAGGGGCTGGACTTTGACGCGCATTTCGAGATAACCGCGCAGTGGTATTCCTCCCTGCGCGTGGGCGCGCGACACAGCGCCTACAAGGTGTTGGTCGAGAAAGGCAGCGGGAACATCCTGGGCGCGCATCTGATCGGCCCCGGCGCCGAGGAACAGATCAATCTGCTCGCCATGGCCATGGGCGCTGGACTGACGGCGAACAAGCTCAAGGGCATCATCTTTGCCTATCCCAGCTATGCCTCGGACATCAGTTCGATGGTGTAGCAGGCGCGCCAAGCAAAAAGTCCGCACGGCGTGTAGCTTTCCTGACGTGACCTAGTGCAGCACCTCAACCCACGCGAGGCGCATAACGAACTCGTCAAGACAAGGGCAGCCTTCGCGTTTCCTCTCATGCATCGAAGAGTCCAAGCCAGCACACCCTCTGCCATGCATTTAGCGCAACCCCCATCGCCTCGTGCCGGTACCGCCCGGTTGTTTTCGGTGCTCACCCTGGATGGGGACGGCGCCCGCGGTTATTTGACACTCAAGATTCTCGAATGCGTCGAAGCGTATTTGAATACGCTGACTGATAACGCGCTGCCGCTGGGGGCGCGTTTCGACCTCATCTGTGGTACGTCGACGGGCGGGATCATCGCACTGGCGCTGGCACTGGGCCGACCGGTGAGCGAGATATCCGCCCTGTATGAAAGACACGTGCCGCGCATCTTCGGTTCAACGATGCGGCGCTTCGGGTGGATGAGAAATTTCCGCCCCCGTTACCGCAGCGACGCCTTACGCGAGGCGATGCATGCGTTCTTCGGCGACCTCACCTTAGGCGCGGTGCAGACGGATGTCTGCGTCACCGCGGCCTCGCTGACCAATGCACGACCCCATCTCTTCCGCAGCGATTACGCGAAGCCAGGCCCATGGCGTGGCGAAGATCGTCTCGCCGATCTGGCATTAGCCACCTCGGCGGCGCCAACCTTCTTCGCCGCCCACGCGACGGAACGCCTGAGCGATCTCGTCGATGGTGGGCTCTACGCCAACAACCCCGCGCTACTCGGTGTGGTGGAGGCGTTCCAGTTCAGCCGCCCGAGTCGGCGCGGTATCGCGCCGCCTCACGACCTTGGTGCCACGTGCCTGGCACAACTGGCCGTATTGTCGATAGGCACCGGTGAGCAATGTGCCATGCCCTATACCCCAGAACGCTTGCGTAACGGCGGTTTGCTGGCCTGGGGTGCGCACTTCCACAACGTCATCGACGAAAGCCAGTCGCAGTACACCAATCTGTTGGCGGCGGGCCTGCTGGGTACCGCCTACCACCGCATCAACCCGCGTCTGGATTTTCCGATGGCCATGGATGGGGTCGTGCCCGGATAAGGGTAAAATTGGGTCATAAGCCTCAAACAAGGCTTACGCGTCTCACTTCTTGCCCTGTTTCTTCCGAGGCGTTGCTGGCGACTTCCGTTCGTCCAGCAGCGTACTGATACGCGACTCGGCGGTGATAGCCCGAGTTTCGAGCGACTGCATCGCCGTTCCCAAACCTTCCAATTGCCCGCGAGCTGCGGCCAGTTCGATGGCCATGCGATCGCGATCCGCGACAGCCGCGGCCAATGCCCCCAAGCGGGTATCACGCTCGGCCAGTTCACGACGGTGATGTCCTGCTTCGGTGCGCAGCTCCGCCAAACTGGCTTGTTGTCGCTCCAGTCGTTCTCGCGTTTTGACCATCTGCTGTTCTGCGCGCCGCTGGCCTTCGCGAGCTGTATCGATCTCCTGCAGCATGCGGGCTTGGGCGGCCTCCAGCCGCTCGTTCGCTGTATCACGTTCGACCTGAAAAGCCGCATCCCGGCTCGCAATCACGGCTTGGAATTCTTCGGCCTGGTCAGTTTGCGCTTGACGGATGCGTTCGATCTGTTCGGCGGTGTCGGTCTGGAGTGCGATGAGTTTCTGCTGCAGTGCCTGGCCATCCTGAAGCGCTTGATTCTTCGCGGTGGCCTCGAACTCCACTCGCGTTTGCAGCGTGGTGATCTGCTGTCGAAGTGTTTCGCACTGTTCGGTCAGTGTCGTTGAGGTCGCCAATGCGTCGTCGCGCGCCTGCGTAACCGTAGCGTGCTGCTGCTCCGCATCTGCCACGGCAGCTTCCAAAGTGCTCCGCTGTTCGGCGAACACCACCTCGCCCTGTTCGACGGCCACCACCCACAGGGCACGCATGGCGTCGGCCACAGCAGCCGGGAGATCAGCACCGAGCGCATCGGCCTTCGTACGTTCGTCCTTCCACTGCTTCAGCTCGTCATTGATCGTCGTACGGCTGCCTTGCTGGATGACGGCGTAGATCTGGTCGACGGTGATTTCGTGCGGCCGCTTCGCACCGGCAACGAGTTGGGCGGCGGCTTCACGGGTACGCTGACGGGTATCGCTGACACGGCTCATGGCAAATTCCCAGTCGCTCGGAGGGTCAATTTCGAAGGATAAGAGAATGTATATCATAGTATTACGTTATATACGTAATGATTAAATCAAGAAATTTACGATAACTCCTATAATCGAAAGTCTTTTGGCAGTACGCTGTGTTTTCCGTGGCGTCGGACATCGGAAAGCATGACTGAGCCTGCAGTGACCCTTTTGGCGTTGCCCCAAGCCTTGCCGCCCGCCCTGTCGGGAGGTGTCGGCACCAACCGCGCACCGGCCAGTGTGGCGCGGCAGATCGCCGCCAACGACGACGTGGCCGCGATCGGCCTGTGGCTGGCGGAATATCACGACTCGCCGCATACCTTCCGCAGCTACCGCAAGGAGGCCGAGCGATTGCTGCTTTGGGCCACCCAAGTGCGTGGCAAGCCGGTGTCCAGTCTCACCCGCGAGGATGTCATCGCCTATGAGGCGTTTCTTGCCCAGCCACCGGCGACCTGGTGCGACGCCGGTCTCGCCCGTCGCGGTGAGCATCGGCGACTGTTCATCGGGCCGCTGGCCGAGCGCAGTCGCCGGCAGGCCTTGGGCATCCTGGCGGGGCTGTTCAATTACCTCGTGCGCGCTGGCTATCTCGCGGGCAGTCCGTTTGTGCTGCAGCGCCGACGGGCACGCCGCGGCCCCCGCCGCACGATCGAACGCTACCTGGACCGTGCCCTCTGGGACCAGGTGCTACGCGTCGTCGACGGCTGGCCACAGACAACTGCGCGGGAACGGCAGCGCTACGAACGCGTTCGCTGGATCCTTCGCTTTCTCTATGAAACCGCCTTGCGGGCCGCCGAAGCCGCGGCCGCCAGCGAGGGCGATTTTCAGCCTATTCGTGGCCGGTGGTGGCTGCATACCGTGGGGAAAGGCGGCGTCGAGGGCACGATTCCCCTAAGCGACGGTCTCATGGAAGACTTTGCACGCTATCGGCGCTTCCATGGACTGCCGGCGTTGCCTTCGGGCGACGGCACAGCCCCGGCCATTCTGGGCATCGCCGGACGGTCTTCCCCGCTGACACCCACGGCGGTCTACCAGATCGTCAAGGACACCTTCCGGCGCGTGGCCGACGAGCTGCAAAAGCACGATGGTGCCCAAGCCGCGCGGGTGCGGCGGGCCTCGACCCATTGGCTGCGGCATACGGCCGCCACGCACCAGGCCGAGGACGGCACCCCGATCCACCACATCCAGCAGAATCTGCGTCACAGCTCCATTGGTACGACCTCGATCTATATTCATGCGGAAGAGGATGCGCGACATGCCAGCACCACGAAGCCACGCATCGAGCCATCGGTGTCCCACGGAGACGTGCCATGACTGACCCCGACGACCGCTTTGGCATGCCAGACAGTGCGTTCAAGGCCGCCCGGAAAAGCCACGGCGTGAATAGCCCGGTTTTTCGGGCGGGCATGTATGTCCCGACTCGGCAGGAAGTAGCTACCCTTTCTGCCGCCAAACTCCTCCCGATCGTGGTCGACTGGATGTGGGAAAGCCCGTCGGAGTTGATCCCGAACAACGACCAGATTTCGCAGCTTCGCGCGATACTTCTGGCGCGTACCGATGCCGGCGAACCCGAGGTACGCGAACTCATTGTGGCCTGTGAGGATTATTTAAAGGTGTAACCACATTGCCCGTAGCAAAGTGGACAATCGGCCGGAATTTCAACTTGCGTACACACAAATGGGCACACGCTCGACACTGTTGCGTTTGGCAACTCATCGTTGGGACAGCCATATGACTACTTCACGCAAATCACTACTTTCGACGCTTGGCTCTCTGGCGCTCGCATTGGCCCTCAGTGGCGTCGCCGTGGCCCAAGACAGCACGCCCACAAGCGGCATGGACAAGATGGGTGCGATGCACTCGGACATGAAGGGCATGCACGACAACATGATGGGCATGCACATGATGCCGGCGACGGTGACGGCGGCCGATACGAAGACCGGCGTGGTTGATGTGACGACTGAGGGCATGGCCTTGAAGGTGCATTTCCCACCGTCCGCCATGGCCAGCCTGAAGGCCGGCGACAAAATCACCTTGCATATGGGTTTCAGCAAGCCGTGAATCCCCTGAACCCACCTCCAGAGTTGAGGGTGTCAGGTCACACGGGTAAGCTCCCCCTATGACCTTCTCGCTACGTCTGCTTGCTCGTTCACGTCGCCTTCGGGCGATGGGCGTGTTGGCGTGGCTGATGCTGGTCATCAACTCATTGGCCGCTGCACCGATGGGCATGACGGGAGGTCCTCACTCCCATCCCATGCACGCAACGGTCGCGGCGGTCAGTGAACACTGTCACCACCATGTGGCCGTCAAGGCATCCCGATCCTGTTGCGACGATCAGGCCGGTTGCTGCGGTGGCATGACGGGACACACCTGCAATTGTGCCGCGATGTGCAGTACCACGTTGCCACCCGGACCAGCAGTTGCCCTGATCTCGACTGCGATCACCGCCCGCTACGCCTTGCCGCTGCCCAGCAGCGCGCCTTCGTTGAATACCGCCCCTCCGTTGCGACCACCGGCGGTCTGACTCTCCCTCGTTGCTAATGAGCTTTGCGTTCGATCGTCGCGTGTCGGCGATCGCAAGCAATCGGCTGTGATCGGTATCGGTAATGTTCGATATCACCTGCCTTGGAGAGATCCCATGAACTTGTTTTCCCCGCCCCCGGCGGATCTGTCGCGGCGTCGTTTCGTGCAAGGCGTGGCCATCGGCGGTGCCGTAGCCGGCCTGGGCCTGCTGCGTCCTTCGAATGCCTGGGCGCTGACCAGCCCCGGCCAGCCCACCGTGCTGAGCGGCACCGATTTCGCACTCGATATTGCCGAAACACCGGTCAACTACACCGGCGCCACGCGTCTGGCGACCACCGTCAATGGCGGCATCCCGGGTCCAATTCTGCGCTGGAAGGAAGGCACTACGGTGAACCTTCGAGTGACCAACCGGTTACGCGTGCCGACCTCGATCCATTGGCACGGCATCATCCTGCCGTTCCAGGAAGATGGGGTGCCGGGTATCAGCTTCGACGGCATCGCTCCCGGCGAAACCTTTCTCTACCAGTTCAAGGTGCGCCAGAGCGGTACCTATTGGTACCACTCGCACTCGGGCTTCCAGGAACAGACGGGTTTGTATGGCCCGTTGGTGATCGAACCGGCCAGCCCGGATCGCCATCCGACCGATCGCGATTACGTGGTGATGCTCAACGACTGGACCGATGAAAATCCCGAGCGCATCTACGCCAAGCTAAAGAAGCAGAGCGACTACTACAACTTCGCCCAGCCCACGGTGCCGGATTTCTTTCGCGATGTGCGCGAGAAGGGGCTGGGCCAGGCCTTGGCCATGCGCAAGATGTGGAACGAGATGCGCATGAACCCGACCGATTTCGGCGACGTCTCCGGCTACACCTACACCTACCTGATGAACGGTGCGGCGCCGGCGGGCAACTGGACCGGCATCTTCAAACCCGGCGAGAAGATCCGGTTGCGCTTCATCAACGGATCGGCGCAGACGATCTTCGACGTGCGCATTCCGGGCCTGAAGATGACGGTGATCTCGGCCGATGGCCAGGACGTCGAGCCGGTGTCGGTCGACGAATTTCGCATCTCGGTGGCCGAAACCTACGACGTGATGGTCGAGCCGCAGGACGAGCGCGCGTACACGCTGTTCGCCCAGTCGATCGATCGCAGCGGCTACGCTCGCGGCACGCTGGCGCCGCGCGCCGGCATGGAAGCAGACGTGCCCAAGCCCGATCCCATTCAGTGGCTGGCCATGCAGGACATGATGGGTGCGATGGCGATGGGTGATGCCGGTCACGGGAACATGCAAGGCATGTCGGGCATGAGCGGCATGCAGGGCATGCAGGGCATGGCCGGCATGGATCACGGTGCGATGCCGGGCATGGCACCTGCGCCAGCGCCTGTGGTGCGCCACGCCCGCACCGAATACGGCCCCGGCGTGGACATGCATGTGGACATGCCGCGTACCAACCTCGACGACCCGGGCATCGGCCTGCGCGACAACGGTCGACGCGTGCTGACCTACGCCGACCTGCACACCATCGGCGGACCGATCGACGCGCGCGAACCCAGCCGGGAGATCGAGCTGCACTTGACCGGCAATATGGATCGCTTCATCTGGTCGTTCGATGGCGTGAAGTTTTCCGACGCCAAGCCGGTGCATTTCAACAGCGGCGAACGGCTGCGCATCGTGCTGGTCAACGACACCATGATGAACCATCCGATCCACCTGCACGGCATGTGGAGCGAGCTGGAGAATCCCGAAGGCCAGTTCCAGGTACGCAAGCACACCATCAACGTGCAGCCGGCGCAGCGCATCACCTATGCGGTGTCGGCCGACAACCCCGGTCGGTGGGCCTACCACTGCCACCTGCTGTATCACATGGAAGCGGGCATGTTCCGCGAAGTGGTGGTGTCATGAAAATGAATCGCCGCAGCACCTCAGTCGTCCCGCTGCGTTCCGCGTTGCTGGCCGCAATATTGCTGGCGTTGCCACCGGTGGTCACGGCGCAGAGTGCACCCGCGTCCAGCAGCACATCGTCGATGGACATGAGCTCCATGCCAGGCATGGATCACGGCAGCATGTCCGGTATGGCCATGCCGGCTGCTGCGAGCAGCACGGCGAAGCCGGCAACGAAACCGCCTGCCAAGAAAGCCAGGAAGAAACCCGTCGCAGCCCCGCCGACGCCGGCTTCCCACAACATGGATGGCATGAAGGGCATGGATCACAGCAGCATGCCTGGCATGGATCACCGCGCGATGTCGGACATGCCCACGCCCGCCAAACCTGCCGCATCGGCAGCACCCGCCGGCGACATGTCGGGGATGGATCACTCGTCGATGCCCGGCATGAGCCCGGAAGCGATGCAGGGGATGGACCACAGCGGCATGGCCGGTATGGATCACGGCGCGATGCCGAAGAAGGATCAAGGCGACATGACCGGCATGGGTGCGATGCCGGGCATGACGATGGGCCCGATGCAGGGCGGGAGTCCGCCAGCGAATGCGCGCAGCTCCGACTACTCCGACGGCGTCGGCTACGGCTCCATGAAAGGCATGGACATGGCCGACAACGCACCGCTGGGCAGGCTGTTGATCGACCAGTTGGAAGCCTTCCACGGCCGCGATGCCAACGGCCAGAGTTGGGAAGCCGAAGGCTGGTACGGCAACGACGAGAACAAGCTGTGGGTACGCACTGAAGGCGAGCGCAGCCGCGGCAAGCTGGAAGACGGCGACCTCGAAGCGTTTTGGAACCACAACATCGCCACGTTCTGGAGCACTCAGCTCGGCGGTCGCCAGGACGTGGGCGAAGGCCCCAAGCGCACGTGGGCGGCCTTTGGCGTGCAGGGCCTGGCACCGTACTGGTTCGAGGTGGAAGCGACGGGTTACGTCGGGGCTTCCGGTCGTACAGCCGCGCGTCTGCGCGCCGAATACGAAATGCTCTTCACCCAGCGCCTGATCCTGCAGCCGGAAGCGGAGATCAACCTGTACGGCAAGAACGATCCGCAACGCCGGATCGGTAGCGGCGTGTCCGACATTCAGTTCGGCTTGCGTCTGCGCTACGAGATCCGTCGTCAGTTCGCGCCGTACATCGGCGTGAACTGGGTGCGTCGCATCGGCACCACCGCCGACTACGCGCGGCAGGATCATCAACCCGTTCTCGACCGGCAGATCGTGGCCGGCGTTCGCATCTGGTTTTAAGGGGAAACATCATGAAACAGCACATCAAGCATCACAGCATCACCGTCGCCGTTGTTCTTGGCGTCCTTGCCATCGGTGCAGGCGCGTTCGTGTACTCCGGCATCTACAACATCGGCGCCGACGACCATCACACCAAGCCGGTGTTCGCGGTCATGCAGACCCTGCGCGAGCGCTCCATTCATGTCCGCTCGGAAGACCTCACGGTTCCGGATCTCAACGATCCCCAGCTGATCCTGAAAGGGGCCGGCCAGTACGCGGCTATGTGTACCCAGTGCCACCTCAAGCCGGGCATGAAGGACTCGGAGCTTCGCCCCGGACTGTACCCGCAGCCACCGAATCTGTCACAGACGCGGGTCGATCCGAAGGACGCGTTCTGGATCATCAAGCACGGCATCAAGATGAGCGCGATGCCGGCATGGGGTGGCAGTCACGACGATCCCACCATCTGGAGCATGGTCGCGTTCCTGCAGAAGCTGCCGGCCATGACGCCGGAGCAATACAAGGACATGGTGGCGAAGGCGCCGCCGGATGAAGACATGGACATGGGCGACGAAGGCGGCCATAGCCACGGTGGGGCTGCTGACGAGGACGCTCACGGTGCTGCCGACATGAAAGACATGGTCATGTCCGGCGAGGCCGGTCACAGCCATGGCGCCGCTCCAGAGGATAGCCATGATCATGCGTCGACCACCGCGCCTGCAGCCGAAACCCCGCTGTCGCTGGATGGAATGAAGCCAAAGGCGGCACCAGAGGCCGAAGCTGTGGCACAGGCGTTCCACACGGCCTTGCAGCATGGCGATCGAACGGCGGTGCTTGCCCTGCTGGCACCTGATGTCACCATCAGCGAAGGCGGGCATACCCAGACGCGTGACGACTACGCGAACGGCCATCTCGGCGAGGACATCGCGTTCCTGAAGAGCGCGAGGATCACACCCGTCTCGCTCGGTTCGATGCCGATGGGCGACACCGCGATGGTCGGCAGCGAGAGCGACATCCAAGCCATGGTCAAGGGCAAGCCGACCATGTTGCGCAGCCGCGAACTGCTCAATCTCAAGAAGGACGGCAAAGACTGGAAGATCGTCTCGATCCAGTGGCAATCCGCACCGGTATCGGGAGAATGACCGTGAAGCGAATGAGCATCTCAGCCATGAATGCAAGAAACGTTTTGTTCGCAGCCATCTCCGTTGTTTCCTTCAGCGCGCTTGGTGCCTGCACCTACCCCGTCGATGCGCAGTCCAGCCAGCCATCCTCCGCGACAATCCATGCCGCAACAGCAAGCTCACCGGCCGCATCGCTTCCAGTCATGCTGGTGCACAAAAGCGCTACGTGTGGATGTTGCGGCGCGTGGGTCGACCATATGCGTGCCGCGGGCTTCAACGTCGACGTGCGCGATGTCGACGACCTCGATTCGGTGAAGAGTCAGGTCGGCATTCCGTTCGGCAAAGGGTCATGCCATACCGCCGAAGTGGGCGGCTATTTTGTCGAAGGCCATGTGCCGGCGCCGGACATCAAGCGGCTCCTGGCTGAAAAGCCCGATGCCAAGGGCCTCGTCGTGCCGGGCATGCCGGCCGGTTCGCCGGGCATGGAGATGCCCGATGGCCGCGTCCAGCCTTACGTGGTTGAGCTGGTCGGCCGCGACGGCACGACGTCCGACTTCGCCCGCCACGGACACTGACACGTCGATCAACGTCAAGCCATTGCCATCGTCATGGGAGGATGCATGAACACCCATCATCACCACACGGGCGCCGACAACCACGGACGTCACACCCAACCCGGCGCAGTGACAACCGCGATCGATCCGGTTTGTGGCATGCAGGTCGATCCACACCAGACCGCCCATCACGCCGAACATGATGGAGTAACGCATCATTTTTGTTCGGCGCGCTGCCTGGAAAGTTTCACGAGGGATCCGGCCAAATATCTGACCCGGCGACCCGATGGTGCCCCCGTGCAGGCACCGACGGGAACGATGTATGTCTGTCCGATGCATCCGCAAGTGCGCCAGGACGGTCCCGGCATCTGCCCGATCTGCGGCATGGCACTGGAGCCGGAAATGCCAGGACTGAACGATGAGGACCATCCCGAACTGCGTGATTTCAGCCACCGCTTCTGGTGGACCTTGCCGGCAACGCTGGTGGTGCTCGTACTGGCGATGTTCGGCCACCACTTCCCCCGATTGCCGGTGGACGCCCGGACCTGGATCGAGCTGGTACTGACCACGCCGGTGGTGTTGTGGGCAGGCTGGCCCTTCTTCGTTCGATGCGTGCAGTCGGTCCGCAACCTCAGTCCCAACATGTGGACCCTGATCGGCATCGGCGTCGGCGCGGCGTTCGGCTACAGCATCGTCGCCACCCTTGTACCGGACCTGTTCCCGGAGTCATTCCACGAACACGGCCGCGTGGGCGTCTACTTCGAAGCCGCCGCGGTGATCGTCTCGCTGACCTTGCTCGGCCAGCTACTCGAACTGCGTGCCCGCTCGAAGACCTCGACTGCCCTGAAAGCCCTGCTAGGGCTGGCCCCCAAAACCGCACGCCGCCTGCGCGACGATGGCGGCGAGGAGGATGTCGAACTCAGCCGCGTTCACGTCGGTGATCGCCTGCGCGTACGCCCCGGCGAAAAGGTGCCGGTGGACGGCGAAGTCATCGAGGGACACTCCCATGTCGACGAGTCGATGCTGACCGGGGAGCCCGTCCCGGTCGAAAAGGCCATCGGCTCCAGCGTGATCGGCGCGACCCTCAACGGCACCGGCAGCCTGGTGATCCGGGCGGAGAAAGTCGGCTCGGCGACCGTGCTGTCGCAGATCGTGCAACTGGTCGCACAGGCGCAACGCTCGCGCGCACCGATGCAGCGCATGGCCGACAAGGTAGCTTTCTGGTTCGTGCTCGCGGTCCTCGCGATCGCCGTCGCGACCTTCTTCGTGTGGGGACTGTTCGGCCCGGACCCGTCGTGGACGTTCGCAGTGCTCAACGCGATCTCGGTCTTGATCATTGCCTGCCCTTGCGCGCTGGGATTGGCCACGCCGATGTCGATCATGGTGGCGACCGGCCGCGCCGCCGGGGAAGGCGTGTTGTTCCGTGATGCCGAGGCGATCGAGAACCTGCGCAAGATTGACACCCTGATCGTGGACAAGACGGGAACCTTGACCGAGGGACGTCCGGCGTTCCACACCGCGCTCGCGGCCGAAGGGTTCACCGAGCAGGAGGTGCTGCGCCTGGCGGCCAGCCTCGATCAGGGCAGCGAGCACCCACTGGCCGACGCGATCGTCGCGGAAGCCCGCCATCGTAACCTGACGCTAGAAACGCCGGAGAGCTTCGAGTCGTCCACCGGCATCGGGGTACGCGGCAAAGTGGGAGGCGCCATCCTGGCGATCGGCAATACCGCGCTGATGCACGAGGTCGGGGTCGATGCCTCCGTTCTTTCCATCCCGTCCGAAGAGCTGCGCCGGGCCGGTGCCAGCGTGATGTATCTGGCGGTCGATGGCGTCCTGGCCGGCCTGCTCGCGGTGGCCGATCCGATCAAGGCCACCACCGAAGATGCCATCGTGGCACTGCACGATGCGGGCCTGAACATCGTGATGGCCACCGGTGACGGCGTCACCACCGCCCATGCGGTCGCGCGTACCCTGGGCATCGACGAAGTACATGGCGAGGTCCGCCCGAAGGACAAAATCGAACTTGTACAACAGCTGCAAGCCGAGGGACACCGGGTCGCGATGGCTGGCGACGGGATCAACGACGCACCCGCGCTTGCCGGCGCCGATGTCGGCATCGCCATGGGCACCGGCACCGACGTGGCAATGTCGAGCGCGCAGGTGACGCTGGTGAAGGGCGACTTGCGCGGCATCGTGCGGGCACGGTCGATTTCCAACGACACCGTCGCCAACATGAAGCAGAACCTGGGCTTTGCGTTCCTCTACAACGCGCTGGGTGTACCGATTGCGGCCGGCGTGCTGTACCCCGTGACGGGCCTGTTGCTCAGCCCGATGATCGCCGCTTTGGCGATGAGCCTGAGCTCCGTGTCGGTGGTTGCCAACGCATTGCGACTGGGCCGAAAACGGCATGGCTGAGATGACCAACGCCGGCGAATGAAGCGAAGCGAATCCAGCGCGATGCCTTCGCCGGCACGCGGGAGTACGCCACCATGTGTTTCCTTCCTCACGCCCAGCACACCTTGGTATCGGGCTTGGCGACCACCCCGTTCTCCAGGAGGGCCGGGGTTGGCCGGCAAGAACAGCGAAGGAGACCGGGCCGACAATCTGTAGTTGATTCAGGTCAATGAAATTCTTGGTATTTTGGAGATATAGTGTTGCCTATGGCCCGTCCTTTCCGCATGCATCGCGCCACACGTCGCCGCCTTATCTGGCTGGTGACGCTGCTGCTGCTTTGGCAGCAGACGGCACTGGCTGCCTACGTTTGTCCGACGGTCCCCGAAGCGACACCGGCGGCTGCGCTGATGACTTCGATGTCGGGCATGGACGGCGGCTGTGCGCAGAATCAGGATGCCCCCGCCAGCCCGCTGTGCCAAAAGCATTGCACGCCCGATCACGCGACGCAGGTTGAAGCGCATACGACGGCGGTGCCATTAAGCGTGTTGCCGGCAATGCCATCGATGCTGATGGCGCCCGCCGTCGTTGCGCTGCCATCGAATCGCGCGCTCCAACGGGCCGGGCATCTGCGCGCGCCGCCACCTCCGCCCATGTTGTTGTTCTGCTCACTCCTGATCTGATCTGACACGTTGCGGCATTGACGTATGTGGCGTCGCGCCTGCATGGCGCGACGCAGATCGCAGACCAGCGGAGTATTCACCCATGTTGTCCCATCACTTTGCCCGGCGCCTGATGGTGCCGGGTCTGGCCGCGCTCCTGTGGGGAGCCTTGGCCACGGCGGCCGGTGCCATCGAGCCACCGCTGACGCTTGAGGCGGCCGTTCGGCAAGGCCTGGCGCGGGCGCCGCAACTTGAAGCGCGTACCGCCGATACGGCGGCAGCCCGCGAGGAAGGTGCGCGCGCCGGACAGTTGCCGGATCCCACCCTGACGCTCGGACTTTCCAATTTCCCCGTCACCAGCCCAGGGGCTTTCAGCCTGCGCTCGGACAGTATGACCATGCGCACCGTCGGCGTGATGCAGACGATTCCATCGCGAGCGGCGCGCGACGCCGAGCGCGGTTTGGCCGCTGCGCAGATTGACGCAGCCGAAGCCGATTACGTCGGCGCCGCGCAAACGGTGCGCGAACGCATTGCCGATGCGTGGATCGAGGTATGGGCCACACAACAGAAACGTGCGCTGCTGGGCGAGTTGCGCGGCGAAAGCGCATTAGCCGTGCTGATTGCGCAGGCGCGGCTGCGCGGTGGCGACGGCAGCGCCACCGACGCGCTGGCGGCGCGCACGGATGCGGCCACACTGGACAACCGACTGGAGGCCGTTGACGCCGATCTCGCCGCAGCACATACGGGGTTGCAGCGTTGGCTTGGTGAGGACGCGGCCACCGTGGCCGACACGCCTGATTTCCAGGTGCTGCCGGTAGCGCCTGCTCGACTTGAGCAAGCCATTGATCAGCAGGCACCCATGCAGGCGTGGCAAGCACGCGAACAGGTAGCTGAGGCCGCACTCGCCCAGGCACGGGCTGCCAAACACCCGGATTGGAACGTGTCGGTGGAGTATGGCCGGCGCGCGCCGTATCTCTCGGACATGGTGACCTTGCAGGTGGGTGTGAGCCTGCCGCTGTTCACCCGCAACCGGCAGGATCGGGGAATCAGCGCCAAGCAGGCGCAATGGGATGCAGTGCAGGCCGATCACGAAGATGCGCGTCGCGCCCAGCGCGAAGCGGTGGCGCGTGCGGTGGTGAATTGGCAGGGTTGGGGACGACAAGTCCAGCGCTATCAGGACACGTTGCTGCCACTCGCACGGGATCGTGCACGCACGGCGCTGGCCAGCTACCGCGGTGGTGGTGCGCTGCAGCCATGGCTCGATGCTCGTCGCGATGAAATCGAACAGCGGCTGGCCTACGCCGAGGCACTGGCGACCCATGCGCGCCTGTGGGCCGCGCTGGCCTATCTGCTACCCAATTCGGAGACGACGCCATGAAGCGCGCACACTTGAAACCTGCCCTGATGATTTTCGCCGGCGTCTTGCTCGCGGCGGTACTGCTGGTGGTTGGCTATCTCGGCGGTCGCCGGCATGCACCGTCGGCATCGGCGTCGACTGGCAACGCGGCATCAGCAACGGATGCCGGTGAGCGAAAAGTCCTGTACTGGTACGACACGATGGTGCCGCAGCAGCATTTCGACAAGCCGGGCCTGTCGCCGATGGGCATGCAGATGGTGCCCAAGTATGCCGATGATGGTGGACCCAAGGATGTCATCCAAATCGATCCCACCACCGTGCAAAACCTCGGCGTGCGCACGGCACTAGTCGAGCGGCGGGTGCTGGCTTCGGCCATCAGGGTGCCCGGTACGATTACCTGGGACTTGCGCCAGGCCAGCACGATCAGCGCGCGGGTTGATGCGGTAATCAGCAAGCTTGATGTGCGCGCGCCGTATACCGTGGTCGCTGCCGGCGCACCGCTGGCGCAGTTGCTGGCGCCGCAATGGAACAGTGCGTTGGCGGAATATCGCGCGCTGGAGCAGGCGCGGTCCGCCGACGCGCGCGAGCTGCGCTCCGCAGCGCGGCAACGGCTGCAGGTGTTGGGGCTGACAGCGGCGGATATTCAGTCGTCGCGTCATGGCGCGGATGCGGCGATCACACTGCACGCCCCGCAAGCGGGCGTCGTCACGACACTGGATGTGCGTGAAGGCCAGCGCGTCACTGCAGGCCAGACCCTGATGACCTTGAACGGTCTGTCCACCGTGTGGGTCGAGGCGGCACTCCCGCAGGCGGTGGCCGGCACGGTGCGCAGCGGCACGCCGGTGGGGGTCACGGTCGATGCCCTGCCGGGTCGGTCGTTCCACGGCACCGTGGAAACCTTGCTGTCGGACGTGGATGCGGTGACGCGCACCCAGCGCGCCCGCATCGTGCTCGACAATCCCGACGGTGCCTTGAGTCCGGGCATGTTCGCTACCGTGCAACTCAACCCGACTCCGGACGTGGCCGTACCGGTGGTACCGGACGACGCGCTGATCGCGACGGGCACCCACACGCGAGTCATTCTCGCCGAGGGAGATGGCCACTTTCGTGCCGTATCGGTGCGCATCGGGCGGGCGGCCGGCGGCTATACGGAAATTCTCGATGGCCTCGCGGGTGGTGAGAAAGTCGTGGTCTCCGGCCAGTTTCTGATCGATTCCGAAGCGAGCCTGTCCGGTGCGCTGGAGCGTCTGAATGACGCCCCCACCAAACCGGCGCCGGCCACGAGCGTGCCCATGCCGGGCATGCCGATGGGAGACCGACCATGATCGCCGCCCTGATTCGCGCGGCGATTGCGCATCGCGTGTTCGTGCTGTTGGCTGCACTGGCCTTGGCCCTGATGGGCATGTTCTCGGTGACGCGCACGCCGGTCGACGCGCTGCCCGACCTGTCTGACACCCAGGTGATCATCCGCACCAGTTACCCGGGCCAATCGCCGCAGGTGGTCGAGGATCAGGTCACCTATCCATTGGCCACCACCATGCTCTCGGTACCTGGCGCGACGACGGTGCGCGCCTTTTCGTTCTTCGGCGACTCCTACGTCGATGTGTTGTTCGATGACAGCACTGACTTGTACTGGGCACGTTCGCGTGTGCTGGAGTACCTGAGCCAGGCGCGGGATCGCCTGCCGGCCGGAGTCACGCCTGCCCTCGGCCCTGATGCCACGGGACTCGGCTGGATCTACGAATACGCGCTGGTGGATCGTACCGGTCAGCACGATCTTGGCCAGTTGCGTGCGCTACAGGACTGGTTCCTGCGCTATCAGCTCAAAACCGTGCCGAATGTCGCCGAGGTCGCCACTTTGGGCGGCATGGAGCGCGCCTGGCAGATCGTGCCCGATCCGCAGGCGCTGGCGGCGCGCGGCGTCACCGTGGCGCAGCTGGTCGATGCGGTACGCAGCGCGAACGGCGCCAACGGTGGCTCGGTGATCGAACAGGGCGAAGCGGAACTGATGGTACGCAGCGAAGGCTATCTGAAGAGCCGCGCGGACTTCGAGAACGTGCCGATCACCACCAACGCCGGCGGTGTGCCGGTGCTGCTGCGCGATGTGGCGACGGTGCGGCGGGGCCCGACGTTTCGCCGTGGCATTGCCGAGCTGGACGGGCAAGGTGAAGTGGTCGGCGGCATTATCGTGATGCGCACGGGCAAGAACGCGAAGGCCACCATTGCCGCCGTGAAAGCACGGCTAGCGGAACTGCAGCGCAGCCTGCCGGCCGGCGTCGAGATCGTGCCTACCTACGACCGCTCGCAGCTGATCGACGCCGCGGTGGAGAACCTGTGGAGCAAGTTGTTCGAAGAATTCCTGGTGGTGACGCTGGTCTGCGTGTTGTTTCTGGGGCACCTGCGCTCG
>NZ_LVJR01000022.1 GCF_001617365.1 Rhodanobacter sp. FW104-R8 | reverse complement strand
GGCTTCGCTCCCGCTCTTGATCTGGCTCTTTTGAAGAGTGCGCGCCGGGAGCGCGCTGCTCTTCCCGGGGCCCCTATGGCGCGGCAGGTGGGCGGAGGAAAGGCCCCGCAGGGGTGGCTCGCAGGGATGCGAGCCAGTTCGACGTCAGGGCAGGAGCCCTGTCGGCGAATCCCCGTAGCCCACCTGCGCACCCGGAGGGCAGGCGAGGGCATGGATGCCCGAGTTGAGGCAACGCAAGGAGCGGTTGCCCGAGGCCCGCAGGGCGCGCCATCGGGGTGGCCTTTCTCTTGGGTTACTTTCTCTTTGGCCACGCAAAGAGAAAGTGACTCGGCTGCCGTAGGCAGACGAAAGCTCTTCGCTCTGAATGCAGGGACAAGCAACAGCATCGCCCGCGAGCGGGCTCCTACAACGAGCCCGCGATGTGGCCGCCGCAAGCAACGAAAGCCCTTTGCCCTGAAAACAGCAAGCGCAGGGAACTGCCGAGCCCACTCTCGTCAAATACGTCAGCGCCCACCAAAAAACGTGGCGAACGCCTTCACGACACGCTCGATGCCATCATCATCCACATCGAGATGCGTCACCAGCCGCAGCGTGGGCAGGTAGCCGATGCTGATGCGGATGCAGGCTTCGCGCAGATGGGCGTCCAGTTCGCGCAAGCGTTCGGCGGGCACGTCGACGAACACCATGTTGGTGTACTGGCCGAGCAGGTCGATGCCGGCGATCTCGCGCAGGCAGCCGGCCAGGTAGGCCGCACGGCGATGGTCGTCGGCCAGCCGCGCCACGTGATGGTCCAGCGCATACTGGCCGGCCGCGGCGAGTATGCCGGCCTGGCGCCAGCCGCCGCCGGCGACCTTGCGCCAGCGGCGCGCCTTGTCGACCAGCGCGTGCGAACCCACCAGCACCGAGCCGACAGGTGCGCCCAGCCCCTTGGACAGGCACACCGACACGGTATCGAAATGCCGCGCGATCGCGCGCGCCGGCACGCCGCAGGCCACCGCGGCGTTGTACAACCGCGCGCCATCCAGGTGCAGGCCGAGTCCGCGCGATCGCGCCACGTCGTGGGCAGCCTTGAGGTAATCCAGCGGCAGCGTGCGGCCGTGCCAGGTGTTCTCCAGCGCCAGCACGCGGGTACGCGCGAAATGCGGATCGACCGGCTTGATCGCCGCCTCGATGCGCTCGAGCGGCAGCGTGCCGTCGGCCGCCTGCACGATCGGCTGCGGCTGGATCGAGCCCAGCACCGCGGCGCCGCCACCCTCGAACTTGTAGGTGTGCGCGTCCATGCCGACCAGGTATTCGTCGCCGCGCTCGCAATGCGCCAGCAGCGCCAGCAGGTTGGACTGGGTGCCGCTGGGCACGAACAGGCCGGCGTCGAAACCGAGCTCTTCGGCCAGCCGCTGCTGCAGCGCGTTGACCGTGGGATCCTCGCCGTAGACGTCGTCGCCGACCTCGGCCGCCAGCATCGCCGCGCGCATCGCGGCGGTGGGACGGGTCACCGTGTCGCTGCGCAGATCAACCCATTCCACGATGCACTCCTCGATTCCCGGCAAAGGCGGCCAGCTTGGCCGCATCGCGCGTCCCGGACAAGTCCCCGGCGCCTCAGCCGAGGCGGCGGAAGTACAGCCACGCGGCGAGAGCCAGGACCATGGCCGGCAGCAGGTTCGCCAGCAGCGGCGGCATGCCGTACACGGTGCCGAAATTCACCATCGCCTGCTGCAGGAAATACCAGCCGAGCGCCAGCAGGATGCCGATGAACATGCGCTTGCCCAGGCCACCCGAACGCAACGCGCCGAACGCGAACGGCATCGCGCACAGCACCAGCACCAGCACGTTGAGCGGATACAGCGCACGCCGCCAGAACGCCACCGCGTAGCTGCCGGGGCTCTGGCCGTTGCCTTCCAGGTAGTCCATGTTGCGGCGCAGGTCGCGCATCGAGAGGTATTGCGGCTGGATCACCGACTGCGCCAGCACCTGCGGGTTGAGGCTGGATTGCCACGGCAGGCTGGCGTCGGTGCTGGCATGCGTGCCCTGCGCATCGAGCGTGGTGGTGCGCACGTCACGCAGCACCCATTGCCGGCCGTCGTGTTCGCCGATCCTGGCCCAGCGGAAGCGGCTGACCTGGCCGTCGGCGGTGAAGGTGAAGATGCGCACGTCGCTCAGCTGCACCGTGCCCACGCCGTCGCGCTGCTTCAGCGAGGTGCCGCGGGCGTTGATGATGTCGTCGCCGTCGCGCGCCCACAGCCCGCTGCTGGTGCCCATGCCGAGGCTGCCGGTCTTCGCGCGCAGCTGCATCGTCTGCGCCTGCTGGTCGCCCCACGGCGCCAGCGTCTCGCCCATCACCACCACGGCGACGATCAGCACCGCGACCACGCCCACCGCGGAGCCGGCGATGCGCAGCCGCGACATGCCGGCCGCACGCAGCGCGGTGAGCTCGCCGGTGCCGGCCAGCCCGCCCAGGCCGAGCAGGCCGCCGATCAGCGCCGCGTTGCCGAACATCTCGTAGGCACGGCGGGGGAACGTCACCAGCACGTAGACCACCGCGTTGTTCAGCGTGTAGCCGTGCCTGCCGACGTTGCCGAGCTGGCGCAGCAGCTGGGTGACCGCGTCGAAGCCGGTCAGCACCAGCCAGACCATCAACAGCGAGCCGAGCACGCTCATCGCCACCAGCCGGTCGACCCGCTTGAGGTTGAACACCGTCATGCCGGCATGCCCGCCCGCAGCTGCCTGGACTGGCGCGGAGCGTACTGCCGCCACAGCATCCAGCCGGCCAGCGCCAGCACCAGCGCATGCAGGATCCACAGCGGGGCCTCGCCATGCCAGTGGCCCTTGCCGATCTGCGCGCGACCCAGCGCCAGCAACGTGTAGTAGAGGTAGAACGCGACCACCGCCAGCAGCAGCCGGCCGTACTTCGGCTCGCGCGGGCTCTGCCGCGACAGCGGCAATGCCAGCAGCAGCAGCACCAGGGTCAGCGGCGGCGCGTTGGCGCGCCAGGCGAACTCGGCGCGGTCGCCCGGGTCGGTCGACTTGAACAGGGTCCAGCTGCCCTTCGAGTGCGACGGATCGTCGTCCTCGTCGCCCTTCACGCTGGACAGCGAGGTGTCGTTGCGCTGGTAGCGCATCTGCCGCCAGTTGTTCGCGCCGAGCGGGATGTCGTATTGCCAGCCGTCCTTGAACGCGATGAAGCGGCCGTCGCCGTTGCTTTCCTGGTACAGCTCGCCGCTGGCGGCGCTGACCACCTTCGCGTGCAGCGTGCCGTCCTTGCTGCTGCTCTGGGTGGCCACGAAGGTACGCCCCAGCTTGCTGCCGTCGCGGCTGAGGCTCTCGACGAAGATGATGCCGCCCTTGCCCGGCAGCTCGGTGAAGCGCCCCGCATCCAGGCCGGCGGCGATCACCGAGCGGTTGGCCTCGATCACCAGCGCATCGCTGGTACGCACCGCCCACGGCCCCAGCCACAGCGAAACCAGCGCGGTGATCGCCACCAGCACCGCGCCGAGGATCAGCACCGGGCGCAGCAGCCCGCCCGGTCCCATGCCGGAAGACGACAGCACGTGCATCTCGCTCTCGCGGTACATCCGGCCCAGCCCCATCAGCACGCCGACGAAACTGGCCAGCGGCATCATGTTGGTCAGCCCGTCGAGCGTGCGCAGCCCCAGCACCTGGAACATCACGCTGGCCGGGAAGCTGCCGTTGGCGACCTGCTGCAGCACCTTGGCGAACGCGCTGCCGGCGACGATCACCAGCAGCACGACCACGGTGGCGGCCACGGTCTGCGCCAGCTCGCGCAGGAAATAGCGATCGAGGATGCTCAGCATGCGATAAACTTGTCTGCTTATCCGGCCCCGGCGGCGATCGCCGGCAAGCCGCCAGTCTAGCCTGTCCGGCCGCAAGCCGGGCCCACGCAGGAACGTCCCGATGACCCTTCAGTTCAGCCTCGGCACCGCCGCCCCCGCCACCGTCGACAGCGCCTGCGTGCTGGTCGGCGTCTACGAGCAAGGCGTGCTGACCAGTGCCGCGGCCCAGCTGGACAGCGCTGCCGGCGGAGCGATCAAGCGCCAGGTGGAGAGCGGCGACATCAGCGGCAAGGCGGGCTCCACCACCGTGCTGTTCGCGCCGGCCGGCATCGCCGCACAGCGCGTGCTGGTGGTCGGCCTGGGCGCGCAGAAATCGTTCGACGCGGCGCGCTTCCAGAAGGTGAACATCGAGGCCACCCGTGCACTGGCCCGGCTGCCGGTGGCGAACGCGGTGTCCTGCCTCACCGAGGTGGACGTGCCCGGCCGCGACGGCGCCTGGCGCGTGCGCACCGCCGCGCTGGCCTGCGACCATGCCGCCTACCGCTACACCGCCACCTTCAAGCCGCGCGACAAGAACAAGCAGCCGGAACTGGCCGCGCTCACCTTCGCCGCAGGCGCCGATGCGCAGGGCGGCCTCGACCAGGCGGTAGCCATCGCCGAGGGCGTGCGCTTCGCCCGCGAGCTGGCCAACCTGCCGCCGAACATCTGCAACCCGGCCTACATCGCGGCGCAGGCCCAGGCCTTCGCCGATGCGCAGGACAAGGTCAGCTGCACCGTGCTCGACGAAGCAGGGATGGAGAAGCTCGGCTTCGGCTCGCTGCTGGCGGTGGCCCGCGGCTCGGTCAACAAGCCGCGCCTGATCGCGCTCGAGTACAAGGGCGGCAATGAGGGCGACAAGCCGTACGCGTTCGTCGGCAAGGGCGTCACCTTCGATTCCGGCGGCATCAGCCTGAAGCCCGGCGCCGGCATGGAGGAGATGAAGTTCGACATGGGCGGCGCCGCCGGCGTGCTCGGCGCGTTCGTGGCCGCGGTGAAGATGGGCTTGAAGCTCAACCTGGTCTGCGTGGTGCCGGCCGTGGAGAACATGCCCGACGGCGACAGCTACCGCCCCAGCGACGTGCTGACCAGCCTGTCCGGGCTCACCATCGAAGTGCTCAACACCGACGCCGAAGGCCGGCTGATCCTGTGCGACGCGCTGACCTGGACCGCGCAGACCTACCAGCCGCAGGCGCTGATCGACGCCGCCACCCTGACCGGCGCCTGCGTGATTGCGCTGGGCAAGCACGCCAGCGGCCTGATGAGCAAGCACGACGACCTCGCCGCCGAACTGCTCGCCGCCGGCGAGGAAACCCTCGACCGCGCCTGGCGCCTGCCGCTGTGGGACGATTACCAGGCCCAGCTCGACTCCGGCTTCGCCGACGTCGCCAACATCGGCGGCAAGAGCGCCGGCGCGATCACCGCCGGCTGCTTCCTGTCGCGCTTCACCGACGGCCAGCGCTGGGCCCACCTGGACATCGCCGGCACCGCCTGGGAGGAAGGCCGCAAGGGCCTGGCCACCGGCCGCCCGGTGGCGTTGCTGGCGCAGTGGCTCATGGACCGGAGCGAGAAGTGAGTGACGAGAAGTGAGGAGTGAAGGATGAGAGTTTGAGGCATCATGCCCACTGCTCTTCTCTCGCTCCTCTCTCCTCTCCACTCACTCCTGCCTTATGCGCGCCGACTTCTACCTGATCGACAAGCCGCGCTTCCGCGAACAGCCGCTGCTGCTGGCGTGCGAGCTGGCGAAGAAGGCATTCGAGTCGCGGCAGCCGACCCTGGTGCTGACCCGCGACTTCGCCCAGGCCGAGGCCCTCGACGAACTGCTGTGGGCGTTCGACGATGACGCGATGATCCCGCACCAGCTGGCCGGCGACGACGATGACGACGACACCGCCGTGCTGATCGTGCCGCCGGGCATCGACACGGCCGACCGACCGCTGGTGATCAACCTGCGCGAAACCTGCGCCGCCGGCCGCTACCAGCGCGTGCTGGAGGTGGTGGCCGCCGACCCGGCCGAGCGCGACGGCTCGCGCACGCGCTGGCGCGAATACCAGCGGCTCGGTTTCGAGCTGCACAAGTTCGACATGTAGCTCATGCCGGCAGCGGCGCGTCCGCGCCGCCCAGCACGCGCGCCAGCGCATCGGCCAGCCGTTCGCCGCTGACCGGCTTGCGCAGGAAGCCGTCCATCCCCGCCGCCCGCGCCTTCGCCTCGTCCTCGCTGCCCGAGCGCGCCGTCACCGCCACGATCGGCAGGTGCTGCCCCGCGTGCTCGCGCTGGCGGATCAGCCGCGCCACCTGGAACCCGTCCACCCCGGGCAGGTCCAGGTCCAGCAGCACCGCATCGAACCCCGCATGCGCCAGCTCGGCCAGCGCCGCCAGCCCGTTCACCACGTGCACCACCGTATGCCCCTCGCGCTCCAGCAGCCCGCGGATCACCGTCGCCACGATGGTGTCGTCCTCCACCAGCAGCAGCTGGCACGGCCGACCCGGCGCCCACGCCACCGGCGCCGTCGACGCCGGCACCGCCAGCGGCAGCCGCACCCGGAACGTGCTGCCGTGCGCCAGGCGCGACTCCAGCTCGATGCTGCCGCCCATCATCTCCACCAGCTCGCGGCAGATCGCCAGGCCCAGCCCGCTGCCCACCCGCCGCTGCGGCCCCTCGGCCTGCTCGAAGCGCTGGAACAGCCGTGCCTGGCTCGCCTCCGGGATGCCCGGCCCGGTGTCGCTCACGCTGAGCAGCAGGCCCTCGTCCGTGCGCTGCGCCCGCAGCGTCACCTTGCCGTGCTCGGTGAACTTCAGCGCGTTGCTGGCCAGGTTCAGCAGGATCTGCTTGATCCGCAACGCGTCGCCGAGCAGTTGCGCCGGCAGGTCCTCGGCCATCTCCAGCACGAAGCGGATGCCCTTGGCGTGCGCCAGCCCCTGCTCCAGCTGCACCACGTCCTCCAGCAGCTGGCGCGGCTCGAACGGCGCCGGCTCCAGCTCCAGCTTGCCCGCCTCGATCCGCGCCAGGTCCAGCGCGTCGTTGAGCAGCTTCAGCAACATCCCCCCGGAGCGCTGCATCGCCTTGGTGTAGTCGTGCTGCTGCGGGTCCAGCGGCGTGCTCAGCAGCAGCTCCGCCATCCCCATCACCCCGGTCATCGGCGTGCGGATCTCGTGGCTCAGCGTGGCCAGGAACTGGGTCTTCGCCGCGCTCGCCGCCTCCGCCAGCTGCCGCTGCTGCTCGACCAGCTGCATGTGGTGTCGCTGCGCCAGCCGGCGCCGCCAGCTGCGCAGCACCAGCCCCACCAGCACGGCCAGCAGCAGCACGTAGATCGCCCATGCCCACCAGCGCAGCCACGGCGGCGAGTCCACGTGGATCGACAGCGGCCGGGCCAGCTTCACCCACATACCGTCCGCTCCCGCCGCCATCACCTCCAGCGTGTAGTTGCCCGCACCCAGCCCGGTGAAATCGCGCTCGCCATGGTTGCCGGTATTCACCCACGCGGTATCGAAGCCGTGCAGGCGGAAACGATAGCGGTTGGAGGCGGGGTCGACGAACGAACTCAAGCGCACTTCGACGCGCAGCCCACGGTCACTCCACGCCAGTTGGACCGATCCTGCCCGAACCGGCAACTCGCGGACGGCACCCGCATGGCGCACGCTTGCACCGGTAATCACCACCCCTGCCGGGCGGGCTGTTGCCGGCGCGCGATCCGGCTGAAAGCCGAAGACACCGCCCAGACTCGCAACATAGATCGTGCCATCCGGTGTGACGGCCGGTGAGTCGCCACGGACTTCGCCATTGACCAAGCCATTGCGCAGGCCGAACGATTTCAACTCGCCACTGTGCGGATCGAACCTCCACAAACCATTCTTGCAGAACATCCAGAATCGCCCCTGACGATCGACATGCATGGCGATCAGCACCATCGAAGGCCAGCTCGACGGAATCGGAACCAACTGGTCGCGCACCACTTTGCCGGCATCCAGCCGGTAATGCTCGAACATCTTGTTGCGCGCTGCCCAGAACCCGTCCATCGTGAATTCGAGTGCATAGATGTAGCCCTCGTCCGACAAGCCCGCGATCGGCTCGAGTTCGTTGCGCACGGCATTCCACCGGAACAACCGCCCTTGATCGGCGTACCAGCCTAGGCTGTTGTAGGGCGTCAATCGATTGCCCACAAAACCGGTGTCATCAGCGGATGCAACAGGTTTGGTATCGACCGCGAGCGTATCGGGGTCGATACGGAAAAGCCCGTCGCGGATCGACACCAGATATATCTGGCGATCCGGACCCATCGTCAGTCGACGTGGATGCGCGACCCGGGATGCGGCCAAATCCACTTCAACCAACTTGCCGTCGGCATACCGGTAGACGCCCCCCTCGCTGACAATCCACAAGCGCCGGCGCGCATCCTCCGCCATGTCCAGCACGTTCCCCTGCAAGCCGGAGATCGCATGCTGGACGTCACCGGTAATAGGATCGAGCTTGTCGACAAGACCATGTCCACCCACCCACAACCGACCATCGAAACTCGCCAGCACCGCCGTCGCCGCGTTGCCGCGCAAGCTGTGGGAGTCGTCAGGAACATGAGTGAACCGGGTGAACTGGTTCCAGCCGGGTGCGAGGTAGGCGATGCCGCCGTCCCCCATGACGAACCACAGGCCGCCCTCGCTGTCGCACAGCGATTGCCACACCTGCTGCGCGGGAAGGCTGCCAAGCAGCAGCGGCTGACCGGAGATGGCGTGGATCTGCGAGCTGCCATCGTCCAGATACAGTCCATTGCGCGTGGTGATCCACAGATGCCCGGCCTGGTCCACGGTGCTGCTGTACACGTCGATGGACGGAATCTGCCCGGGCGCATACATCCACGCCTTGCCATCCGCACCCACCCGTAACAGGCCGCCGCGTACTGCGATCCGCACATCGTCGCCACCGCCCTGGATCCGCCACACCTTCAGCGCCTGCAGGCGTGGATCGATCGGTACCTGACGCATGCTGCCGTCCACCTCGCGCACAAACACGCCAAGGCTGGAGCCGATCCACAGTTTTCCGTCCGGTTCGGCCAGCAAGGCACGCACGGCGCCGAATCCTTCATCCGGATTCTTACCCAAAGGATTGCGCACATGCTCGAAATGCCGACCATCGGGAAGCAGGCGATCGAGCCCGGCATCCGTAGCCACCCATAGACCGCCGTCCGGCGTTTGCGTTATCGACCATACGTTGTCGCTGGCCAGGCTTCGTGGATCCACCGGATCATGACGCCAATGCCGGAAGCCACCGCTCTCCCGTTCGTGACGATTGAGCCCCGAACCGAACCCTCCCACCCACAGCTGGTTGTCGCGATCCGCGAACAGGCTGTACACCGAACCCTCGGGCAACGACGCCGGGTCGTCCGAGTGATGGCTGAAAGTCTGGAAATCGACGCCGTCATAGCGCACCAGGTCGACGCCGACACCGAACCACATGAGGCCTTGCTTGTCCTGCACCACGGAATAGACCGTACTGCCGGGCAGTCCGTCCGCGGTCTGATAACGCCGGAACTGCGGCGTCGGCAACGGGCCGGCGGCCCGGGCGCCGGACGCCGCCGGCGCGGCGAAGGCATGGCCCGGTGCGGACACGAACACGCCCAGGACCATGCCCAGCAGCCAAGCGGACAACCTCGATCCGTTCCCCATCCAGTCCCCCGCGAACCGGTGCTGCATCCCGCACCGGCTTCGGCCGCAGCCATGCCACCCACGCACGATAGTGCCAAAACCCCGACCCGGGCGCGAGCCGGGACTCTTGCAAAGGCAGCCGCGCGAAGCTGGCTAGAATGCGCGGATGTCCCGACGCCTGCGACTGCTGTTCACCGCGCTGGCCATGGCCGCGCTGCTGTGGCTGCTGTTCGCCGCCGCCGAACGCGCGCTGGCGCTGGCGCAGCGCTTTCTGGATCTGCCGACGTGGCTGCAGTGGACGCTGGGCGGCGTACTGCTGGTCTTCGCCGCGGCCGGCTTGAGCGTGCTGTGGTGGCTGCTGCGTCCGCGCCGCAAGCGGCGCCCGCTGCCGGTACCCGATCGCGGCAGCCTGGAACAGCGCATCGGCCAGCTGCGCGAACACGGCGCCGACACCGGCGCGCTGGCGGCCGAACTCGGCGAGCTCGACCGCCGCCGCGCCAGCGCGCGCGTCTACGTGGCGCTGTTCGGCGAAATCTCCACCGGCAAGTCCAGCCTGGTCCGTGCACTGGCGCCGCAGGCGCAGGTCGCCAGCGACGTGCGCGGCGGCACCACCCGCACCGTCGGCCACTACGACGGCCGGCTGCCGGACGGCCGCACACTGGTGCTGGCCGACGTGCCGGGCAGCCGCGAGGCCGGCGGCGAGGCGCACGAAACGCTGGCGCGCGAGGAAGCGCTGCGCGCGCATGCCGTGGTCTACCTGTGCGCCGGCGACCTCAACCGCAGCCAGGCCGAGGAACTGCGCTGGCTGGCCGACTTCGGCAAGCCGCTGCTGCTGGTGCTGAACAAGGCCGACCAGTGGAGCGAGGCCGAACGCGACCAGTTGCTGGCGCGCCTGCGCCGGCACGCGCGCGGCGTCGCCAGCGCGGTGCTGGCGATCAGCGCCGGCGGCAGCGAGCGCTACCGACGCCAGCTCGCCGACGGCAGCACCGAGTCGGTCGAGCGCCAGCGCAAGCCCGCGATCGAGCCGCTGCTGCGGTCACTCGAACGGCTCACCGCGTCCGGCGCCGAAGGCCTGGAGGATTTGCGCGAGAACGCCGTGCTGGCCGGCCTGCACCAGCGCACCGGCACGCTGGAGGCGCAAACCCGCGCAACGGAAGCCGAACGCATCGTGCGCAAATACGCCCGCCGCGCCATCGTCGGCGCACTGGCCGCGGTAGCGCCAGGCAGCGACCTGGTGATCCAGGGCGTGCTCGCCACCGGCCTCACCCGCGCGCTGGCCGAGCTGTACGGCGTGAAGGTCAGCGAGGTGCAGATCGAGGATTTCGTGCAGCAGGCCCGGCTCACCCTGCGCACCGGCAGCTCGATCGTGCTGGCCGTCGCCGGCAACGCGATGAAAGCCTTCCCCGGCCTCGGCACGCTGGGCGGCGGCGTGCTGCACGCATTCGCCTACGCGCTGATCTTCGACTCGATGGGCCGCGCCCTCGCCGCCTCGCTGGCCGAACGCCACAGCCTCGACCAGGACGACGCCGGCGAACGCCTCAAGGAACTGCTCGCCGATGCCGGCGGCACGCGGCTGCGCCAGCTGGCCGCGCTGACGATGGAAGCGGTGCGCGAGCGCGCGGACTAACTTGAACTGGTTCTAAGAGCAGAGCTTTCGTCCACCTACGGTGGACGAGTTACTTTCTCTTTGCGTGGCCAAAGAGAAAGATAACCAAAGAGAAAGGCCACCCCGCTTACGCGCCTTGCGGGCATCCTGCCCGCAAGGTTCGCGGCCGGGCTACGGGGTTTGTCGACAGGGCATCCTGCCCTGACGCCAAACTGGCCGGCATCCCTGCCGGCCACCCTGCGGGCTTTTCCTCCACCCGCCCGCCGCTCCAGAGGGGGCCCGGGTAGAGCAGCGGGCCATCGTGGCCCGCACTCGGTGTAAAGCCGAGAAGCAACAGCAACAGCAGACCTTCGCTCTGTCGATGTTTTGCTACGGCTTTGCGGTTGACTTGGCTGTTGACCTGGCTCTTCTGAAGAGTGCGGGCCACGATGGCCCGCTGCTCTACCGGGGGCCCCTGTGCGGCGGTGAGGGACGGACGACAGGCCCGCAGGGGGATCGGCAGGGATGCCGATCCTTTTTCGCCCGGACAGGAGTCCGGTCGAAAAACCCGACCGGCCCTCACGGACTTGCCGGGCAGGAGCCCGGCAAGCGCCAAGCGGGGTGGCCTTCTCTTTTGGTTACTTTTCTCTTGGCCACGCAAGAGAAGAGTAACTCGGGCGCCGTAGGCGCACGAAAGCTTTTCGCTTCTGACTTCTCGCTAGCCACACCAAACAGCACCGTGCGGTGACCGCAGGAATCTCCAACAAGCATCCTGAAACTACGGTATCCCGGCAAAAGCGGCGCGCAGCCAGTCATGCATCAGGCGGTAGCTGCGCGCGGCGGCGCGCTCGTCGTAGCGGCAGCCGGGAGAGTTTTCGCCGACCTCGGTGAAGCAGTGCACCGCGTGGCCGATCACCACGAACTGCCAGTCGGCGGGGCTCATGCGCATCTCGTCCATGAACTTGTCCGCGTCCGGCATGGTGCCCTTGTCGTCGGCGCCGTTCATCACCAGCGCGCGCGCCTTGATGTGCTTCGCCAGTGCCGGGTTGTCGGTATCGAGGCCACCGTGGAACGACACCACCGCCGCAATGTCGGCGCCGCTGCGCGCCAGGTCGAGCACCGCCGAGCCGCCGAAGCAGAAGCCGATCGCGGCCAGCTTCGACGCGTCGAGCGGGGCACTCGCGGCCTGCGCCTTGAGCTGGTCCAGCGCCGTGTTGATCCGCTTGCGCATCAGCGCGCGATCGCCGTACAGCGGTTTCACCGCCGCCTGTGCCTGCGCCGCGTTGCCCGGCTGCGGGCGCACGCCGGCACCGTACATGTCGGTGAGCAGGATCACGTAATCCTTGCCGGCGATCATCTCGGCCTTCTTTACGGCCACGTCGTTGATGCCATACCAGTTCGGCACCATCACCAGGCCCGGGCGCTTCGCGCTCGAGGCATCGTCGTAGACCAGCACGCTGTGGAAGCGGGTGCCGTCCTGTGTCCATTCGACCGGGCGATGCACCATCTTCGCCTGGGCGGCAAGGCTCGAACCGGCGAGCAACAGCAGACAGCAGAGTCGGGCGATACGCATGATCGATCCTCCAGTGGAGTTGCTTCCCTCCCGTGCATGCAGGGGGAGGGGCAAAACTTCAAAACCCTGCGGCGTGCTCCGAAAGCCGCCGTTTCAGCGGCCCTAGCCGATCGAGCAGACGGACGCCGACGCCGCGCGCGGCAACCAGCGCCGGCGACTGCCATGCGTAGATGCGCGCCAGCGCGTCGAAGCCCAGCGCGTCCAGCGTGTCGGCGCTGCGCCGGCGGCGCGCGTAGCGGCGCAGCACGTGCGTGGCGCCGATGTCGCGGCCGGCCGCGCGTGCGTCGATCAAAGTGTCGCGCAACTCGGCCACGTCGCGCAGGCCCAGGTTGACGCCCTGCCCCGCCAGCGGATGCACCGCGTGCGCGGCGTCACCCAGCAGCACGAAACGATCGGCCTGGTAGCTCTCGGCCAGCTGCAGCTTCAGCGGAAACGCCGCACGCGGCGTGGTGGCGACGATCCGGCCCAGCCGGAAATCGCTGGCCACGCCCAACTCGTCCATGAAGGCCTGCTCGTCCAGCGCCAGCACGCGCCGCGCCTCGGCGTCGGGCAGCGACCACACGATCGAACTGCGCCCGTCGGCCAGCGGCAGCAGCGCCAGCGGGCCGCCCGGCAGGAAACGCTGCCACGCGGTGTTCTCGTGCGGGCGTTCGGTGGCGACGTGCGCCACCACCGCGGTCTGCGCGTAGTCGCGGCCGCGCGTACCGATGCCGGCCAGTTGGCGCAACGGCGAAGCGGCGCCATCGGCGGCCACCAGCAACGCGGCAGCCAGCGTTTCGCCGTTCGCCAGCTCCAGTTGGATGCGATCCTCGCGCGCCTCGAAACCCTTCACCTCGGCCGGGCACAAGCGGCGCACGCCGCACAGGGATGTGCCAGTGCTGCGGGCGCAGGCGACAGCAGGGATGCCGGAGTCAGAGCAATGCAAGGAGCAATTGCCGGATGCGCTGGAGCTGCCGCCGGCGGCTTCCAGCGCCTGCCACAATACCCACTGCACCAGGCTGTTCTCGACGATGTAGCCGAGCCGGTCGCGCCCCTCCCTGGCGGCATCGAAGTCGATCGCCGCGCCGCTCTCGGCGTCCCACACGTGCATGTGCGTGTACGGGCCGGCACGGGCAGCGCGGATGGACGTCCAGACGCCCAGTTCGTCGAGCAACGCGACCGATGACGGCGCCAACCCGACCACGCGCAGGTCCGGCTCGGCGTTCGCATCCCATGCCGCCGGCGCGCGTGCCTCCAGCAGGGCGGTGCTGAAGCCGGCCCGCGCCAGCGCCAGCGCGGCGGCGGCGCCGACCATGCCGCCGCCGACCACGGCCACGTCCAGCGCGGGTGCGCGGCGGCGGGAAGAGATGTCTTGTGCCGGCGCGTTCACGGCAGGCGCTCCAGTACCGCCAGCGGCGGCTGGCCGCGAAAACCCATGCCGCGCCGCGCCAGCGCGCGCTGCAGCGGCGGCAGCCGGTCGCAGGCGAGCAGGGCCAGCGAGCGCAGTGGCGCCAGCAGCGGCTGCGGCAGGCAGGCCAGTTGCACCAGGCCGTGGCTCATCGCCATGGTGCCTTCACGATCCGGCGCACGCCGCGCGGCGTAACGCGCCAGCAGGTCGGCCGCACCCGGATCGGGCGCCGCGGCGACCAGCTCGGCCAGGGTCAGCGCGTCGCGCAGGCCGAGGTTGAACCCCTGCGCGCCGATCGGGTGCACGGTCTGCGCGGCATTGCCCACCAGCACCGCGCGCGGCGCGGTCAGCCGCGTGGCGGCGACCCGCTGGATCGCGTACGGATGGCGCCGGCCCGGCCGGCCGAGTCGGCCCAGCCGCCAGCCGAAACGGCGCTGCGCCAGCTCGATGAAGCCGGCGTCGTCCAGCGCGGCCACCTTCTCGGCCTCGTCGGTGGCCACCGTGAGCACCAGGCCGCAACGGCGCTCAGCCAGCGGCAGCAGCGCGACCGGGCCTTCGTCGCCGAAGCGCTCCCACGCGCGGTTCGCGTGGTCGCGCTCCGGCGTGACCGTGCAAACGAACAAGGTCTGCCGGTAATCGTGCCTTTCGGCGTCGATGCCCAGTTGCGCCCGCACGAACGACTGCGTGCCGTCGGCACCGACCAGCAGCGGCGTATCGAGGCTGTGCGCACCGCCGGCGGTTTCGACCTGCGCGCGCCAGCCGCCGGCCAGCGGCTGCAGTGCGGACAGGGTGGCCGGCGCCAGCCGGGTCAGCCGGGTGCATTCGTCCAGCCGGCGCGATAGCGCCGCGCCGAGCTCGCGTGCCGGCAGGGTCCAGCCCAGCGCGTCGACGCCCTGTTTGTCCGCGTCGATGCGCGCGCTGCCGAACTCGCCGGCGCGGCTGACGTGGATGTACCGGATCGGCGTGGCGCGGGCGGCCGCGTGCCGCCACACGCCGATCGCCGCAAGTCCGTTGACGGTGGCCCGGGCCAGCGCCAGGTTGCGCTCGTCGTAACTGGGCTGCGCGTCGGCGCGCGGCGCGGCGGTTTCGACCAGGGTGGCGGCGACGCCGGCGACGTCCAGCGCGATCGCCAGGCTGGCGCCGACCAGGCCGCCGCCGACGATCAGCACGCCGGACCCGTTCGGCGCGGGAGCTTCGGGGACATTCATGCGCCGATGATACCCGCTGCCGCCGTCTGCGCCGCAGGAGTGCGTTGGGCTAGACTACACGTCTCACCTGACGCCCATCTGGAACTCCCATGGTCAAGACACCGGCCCAACGCCTCGGCATCCTCCTCGCTCTCATGGTGGTGATGGCGGCCACCCGCATGCATCACTCGCTGCTGCATCATTTCGATGCGCTGCCGGACGCTTCGTGGGGCATCTTCTTCCTGGCCGGCTTCTGGCTGCGCGGTACCGGCCGCTGGGCCTTCCCGTTGCTGATGGCCGAGGCGGTCGCGATCGACTACCTGGTGATCAGCGGCCAGGGCCTCGACTTCTGGAGCCACTACTGCGTGTCGGCCGCCTACTGGTTCCTGGTTCCGTCGTACTTCAGCCTGTGGCTGGGCGGGAGCTGGCTGGCACGGCACCAGGCCGGCCTGCGCCTGCAGACGCTGGGCCTTGCTGCGGTGGCGCTGCTGGTCAGCTGGGCGGCCTGCTACCTGCTGTCGAACGGCAGCTTCTACTGGCTCAGCAACAGCGTGCCGCTGCCGCGCAGCTTCGCCGCCTGGTCCGCCAACCTGGCCGACTGGTACCTGCCGTTCCTGCAGACCACCGCGCTGTATGTCGGCATCGGCGCCGTGCTGCACGTGCTGGCGACCCAGGCCGCACGCATGCTGCACGCCGATCACCGGGCCGGCCAGTCGCGCTGACCCGGCCATGGGCAACCGGCTCTCGAAAATCTACACGCGCACCGGCGACGACGGCAGCACCGGCCTCGGCGACGGCTCGCGGGTGGGCAAGGACTCGCTGCGTGTCAACGCCTACGGCACGGTGGACGAGCTCAACAGCACGATCGGCATGCTGCTCGCCTCGGACGGCGTCGGCGACGAGGTGCGCGAGGCGCTGACCCAGGTGCAGCACGACCTGTTCGACCTGGGCGGCGAGCTGTGCATTCCCGGCATGGCGATGGTCGAGGACAGCGACATCGAGCGGCTGGAACGCATCCTCGACACGCTCAACGAACCGCTGCCGCCGCTGAAGGAATTCATCCTGCCCGGCGGCGGCATGGCCGCGGCCTGCGGCCATTTGGCACGCACCGTGTGCCGCCGCGCCGAGCGCGAGGTGATCGCGCTGTCGCGCGCGGAGGAGATCCGCCGCCAGCCGCAACGCTACCTGAACCGGCTGTCCGACCTGCTGTTCGTGATCTCGCGGGTGCTGGCTCGCGCTAGCGGCCACGGCGAGGTGCTGTGGCAGCACGAGCGCCGCCGCAAACCCAAGCCTGCCGGGTAAGCCGCTGCATGCTGCGGCTGTATACCCACCCCGCCTGCCTGCAGCACGATCCCGGCCCGGGACACGTCGAACGACCGGCGCGGCTGCGCGCCGTGCTGCAGGCGCTGGATCACGACCGTTACGCCGCGCTCGACCGCATCGAGGCACCCCAGGCGACCCGCGAACAGCTGTGGCGCGTGCACGGCGCGGCCCACGTCGGGGAAATCCTGCTCGGTGCGCCGCCGGACGACATGCTCGCCCTGGACCCGGATACCGTGATGGGCCCCGGCTCGACCGAGGCGGCCCTGCGTGCGGCCGGCGCCGTGGTGGCCGCCGTCGACGCGGTGCTTGGCGGTGAGGTGCGGCGCGCGTTCTGCGCGGTGCGTCCGCCTGGCCACCACGCCACGCGCGAGCGGGCGATGGGTTTCTGCCTGCTCAACAACGTCGCGGTGGGCGCCGCCCACGCGCTGGCCGCACACGGCCTGAAGCGGGTCGCCATCGCCGATTTCGACGTGCACCACGGCAACGGCACGCAGGAGATCTTCGAGCGCGAGCCGCGCGTGCTGTTCGCCTCCAGCCACCAGTCGCCGCTGTACCCGGACAGCGGCAGCGAGGACGAACGCGGCGTGGGCAACATCGCCAACGGCACGCTGTCGCCCGGCGCCGGTTCGTACGAATTCCGCGAACTGTGGGATGGCGTGCTGCTGCCCCGGCTGCATGCGTTCAAGCCGCAGCTGGTGCTGGTCTCGGCCGGCTTCGACGCGCACCGCGACGACCCGCTGGCCGACCTCCGGCTGGGGCCGGACGACTACGCCTGGATCACCGAGCGGCTGGTGGCGCTGGCCCACGCGCATGCCGGCGGTCGGCTGGTTTCCAGCCTGGAAGGCGGCTACAACCTCGCCGCCCTGGCCGCTTGCGCCAGTGCGCACGTCGCCGCCCTCATGGACTGAAATTCCCGCCAGGCGCGCCTGCCGCACCCCCGGCGAAGATGGATGCGGCGCGGGTTCACTGCCTCGTGTCGCCCGCGTGAAGAACGGCGCCGGAACGTGATCTCCCACGCCCTCGACCCGCACGCCAACCGGCACCGAACCCGCCCGCGGCCCACCCTCCAGGCTGAATCCCGCCCCTGCCCGGACCAAGGTTTACCTGCCGCCGACGGGGTCTTTCTGCTAGCTTAACGAGCCTTCGAAGCCGGCAGATTTCCCGCGATGCCCAAGCTACCCCCACGCCGCCTGCTCGCGGTCGCCGCCGCGCTTGCCCTGATCGGCGGCCAGGCCGACGCCCACCCCGCCCGGACCCCGGCCGCCAACGGCACGGACCAGGCCGCCGACCAGGCTTGCCCGCTGGGCTCGTTCCATTGCGCACGACGCCCGCTCAATTACGCGATGTGCCGGCCCAATGCGCTGCTCGAGTTCTACGATCCCGCCCTGAGCACGGACAGCAGCCTGCGCGAGACCAGCCCGACCCAGGTGCAGGCGCAGCACGTGGACAGCTCGGACCAGTCGGTCTACCACCTGTCCGGCGAGGTACGGCTGCAGCGCGCCGACCAGCTGCTGCAGGCCGACCGCGTCGACTACAACGACACCAGCACCGACTACGACGCCCGCGGCAACGTGCGCTACCAGGAAGCCAGCCAGCTGCTGGCGGCCTCGCACCTGCGCGGCAACACGGACGCCAGCCGCGGCATCGCCGACGACGTGCGCTACCAGTTGCTCGAGGCGCGCGGCAACGGCTCGGCCAAGCAGGGCCACATGCTGGACGCGCTGCACACCCGCTACACGATGGCCACGTATTCCACCTGCGACGTGGGCCACCACCTGTGGGAATTCCGCGCCAAGTCCATCACCATCAACAAGGACACCGGCGTCGGCGTGGCGCGCAACGCCACCATGCGGCTCGGCAACGTGCCGTTCCTGTACCTGCCGTATTTCAGCTTCCCGGTCGATGACCGGCGCAAGAGCGGTTTCCTGTACCCGACCATCGGCCACAGCAGCCGCTCGGGCTACGAGATCAGCACCCCGTACTACCTGAACCTGGCGCCGAACTACGACGCCACCTTGGACCCACGCTACTACAGCGACCGCGGCGCGATGCTGGCCGGCGAGTTCCGCTACCTGCTGCCCGGCACCAACGGCCAGCTCAACGTGGAATACGTGCCCAGGGACCACGGCAAGAACGACGGCCTCGCCAACACCCAGGGCGACTCCCGCTACCTGGTCCGGTTCTCCGACCGCACGCAACTGTGGAGCGGATGGCAGTTCGTCGGCTCGTACAACCATGCTTCGGACAGCAGCTACCTGTACGACTTCGGCAACAACCTGTCGCACACGGCGGTCTACATGCTGGATTCCGGCGCCGCAATCATGGGCGGCGGCAAGTGGTGGAGTGCCTCCTTCGGCGGCACGATCTACCAGAACCTGAACCCGTTCGTGACCGACAGCGTGCTGCCCTACAAGCAGCTGCCCTACGCGCGATTCAGCATGGACGTGCCGTTGTCGCGCTGGCTGGAAGTCGGCATGGACAGCTCGGCGGCAGCGTTCCGCAAGAACGGCTTCATCGGTGGCCAGCGCGAGGACCTCTATCCCTACCTCGCCGCCAGCTTCGGCACCTCGGCCTGGTTCGTGCGGCCGCGGCTGGCCTATCGCTATACCGCCTACCAGCTGGACGGCGACTATCGCGACTACGGCTTCGGCGGGCGGCTCGGCGGCGGCGCAACCTCGCCGTTCGACCAGAAGTCGC
Source organism: Rhodanobacter sp. FW104-R8 (assembly GCF_001617365.1). Taxonomy (GTDB): domain Bacteria; phylum Pseudomonadota; class Gammaproteobacteria; order Xanthomonadales; family Rhodanobacteraceae; genus Rhodanobacter. Next base: position 81,180 of record NZ_LVJR01000022.1, on the reverse strand, counting down.
CCAGCCGCGCGCTGCCGATCGTCAGCCTCGACAGCGGACTGGTGTTCGACCGCAGCACCACCCTGTTCGGCAGCAGCTACACGCAGACACTGGAGCCGCGGCTGTACTACCTGTACGTGCCCTACCGCAACCAGAACAACCTGCCGCTGTTCGACACCAACGTGATGTCGTTCGACTACTGGCAGCTGTTCTCGACCAACCAGTTCTCCGGCGCCGACCGCCAGATGGACGCCAACAACCTCACGGCGGCGCTCAGCACCCGCCTGCTCGACGACGGCGGCGTCGAGCGGGTGTCGGCCAGCATCGGCCAGATCCACTACTTCAGCCCGCAGAAGGTGCTGGGTACCGACTGGGTCCACTCGGCTTACGTGGCCCAGCTCGACGTGCAGCTCAACGACCGCTGGCGCCTGAACACCGCCTACCAGTGGAACCCGAACACCCGCCTCACCGACATGGCAGCGGTCGAACTGCAGCGGCGCGTGCGCACCGACGGCATCTTCAACTTCTCCTACCGCTACCGCCGCGGCCTGCTGGAACAATACAGCGCTTCGCTGGTCTACCCGGTATCCGAACGCTGGCGGCTGGTGGGCGCATGGACTTACTCGGTGAAGGATCACGAGAGCGTCGACGCGCTGGCGGGCGTGGAATACGACAGCTGCTGCGTGTCGCTGCGGCTGGTCGGCCGCAGCTACGTCAACCAGTACTACTACGGCTTCGGCCCGGCGCCCACCGGCAACAACCTCAACCATCGCGACAATGCCGTGATGTTCGAAGTGGTTTTCAAGGGGCTGGGCTCCACCGGCGGCCAGATCGATCCGCTACTGCGCCGTGATATTCTCGGCTATCAATAAACGCATTCGCCCCGGCGATCCAGGCTGTCCACCGATGAAGCAACCCATTGCATCCCTGCTGCTCGCGCTCGCGATCGTGCTCCCCGCCCATGCCCAGTTGCTGACGCCCGCCGCGCCGGCCGGCCAGTCGCTGGATCGCATCGTGGCCGTGGTCAACGACGACGTGATCCTGCAGAGCGAGCTGAACGACGCGGTGGCCTCGGTGCGGCAGCAGTACGCCGGCCACGCCGAACAGCTGCCCCCGGTGAACGTGCTGCAGCAGCAGGTGCTCAACCGGCTGGTGCTGATGCGGCTGCAGGTGCAGAAGGCGCGGGACCAGGGCATCCACGTCTCCAGCGCCGACATCGACCAGGCCGTCCAGGGCGTGGCGCAGCAGAACCGGCTCACCCCCGAGCAGTTGCGCGCGGAAGTGGAGCGCAGCGGCGCCAGCTACGCCGCATTCCGCGACCAGATCAGCGACCAGATCACCGTGCAGCGGCTGCACCAGAGCGTGGTGCAGGATTCGGTCTCGGTCACCGACAGCGAGATCGACAACCTGTTGCACAGCCCGACCTACAAGTCCGGCGAGGTGCACCTGGCGCACATCCAGATCAGCATTCCGGGCGGCGCCGATGCCGCCGCGATCCAGGCCAGCCAGGCCAAGGCCGAGCAGACGCTGGCCGCGATCAAGGGCGGCATGGATTTCAACGCCGCCGCGATCCGCTACTCCGACGCGCAGGACGCGCTGGAAGGCGGCGACCTCGGCTGGCGCCGGATGGACGAGATCCCGCCGGCCTTCGCCGACACCATCGCCACGATGAAGCCCGGTGACGTCAGCCCGGCACTGCGCGGCCCCACCGGCTTCCACATCCTCAAGCTGATCGACCAGCGCCAGAACAGCCGCAAGATGGTCACCGAACTGCACGCGCGACAGATCCTGATCAAGCCAAGCGAGCTGGTGTCGCCGGCGCAGGCCGAACAGAAGGCGCAGGATCTGTACCACCGCATCGTCGACAAGCACGAGGATTTCGCCGCCTTGGCGAAGGAAAACTCCAAGGACGACACCACCGCCAACCTCGGCGGCGACATGGGCTGGTTCCCGCCGCAGTCGTGGGGCGAGGCGATCGCCACCCAGCTGGCCCAGCTGAAGGACAACGAGGTGTCGAAGCCGTTCCAGAGCTCCGCCGGCTGGCACATCGTGCAGCGGCTCGGCGAACGCCAGAGCGACCAGACCGCGCAGATCGCACGCGACCAGGCACGCCAGGCGATCGGCACCCGCAAGTCCGACCAGGTCTACGACGACTTCCTGCGCGACCTGCGCTCCGGCGCCTACGTCAACATCCTGGTACCCGAGCTGCGCGCCGCGGACACCCGGGCTGGCGCCGCCGGCGCACCGTAAGCGGTTGGACGACATGCCTCTGCCGCGGCTCGCACTCACCGCGGGTGAACCGGCAGGGATCGGCCCGGAGCTGCTGGTCAGGCTGGCCGCCACGCCGCTGGCGGCCAGCCTCGTCGCCGTCACCGACCGCACCCTGCTGCAACGCGCCGCATCGCGCTGCGGCATAGCGATCGAACTGGTCGACGACGACGGCAGCGCGCAGTCCGTACGCGACCCCGGCACGTTGCGCCTGCGGCACATCCCGCTGGCCGTCGACGAGGTTCCCGGGCGGCCCGACCCGCGCAACGCCGGCCACGTGCTCGCCGCGCTGGCCGAGGCTGCCGACGGCTGCATGGCCGGCCGCTACGATGCGGTGGTCACCGCGCCGCTGCAGAAGGCCTCGATCAACGACGCCGGCATCCGCTTCAGCGGACACACCGAGTTCTTCGCCGACCGCGCGCACGCCGACGTGGTGATGATGCTGGCCAGCCCGGAATTGCGGGTGGCGCTGGCCACCACCCACCTGCCGCTGGCGGCGGTACCGGCGGCGATCACGCGCGCATCGCTGACCCGCACGCTGCGCATCGTGCACGCCGAGCTGCGCGCGAAATTCGGCCTGGCCGAGCCGCGCATCGCGGTGCTCGGCCTGAACCCGCACGCCGGCGAAGGCGGCCACCTCGGCCACGAGGAGATCGACACGCTGATCCCGGCGCTCGACGCCTTGCGCCGCGAGGGGATGCACCTGCTCGGCCCGCTGCCCGCCGACACCGCCTTCGTGCCGGCCCAGCGCGCGCGCTACGACGCCGTGCTGGCGATGTACCACGACCAGGCGCTGCCGGTACTGAAGAGCGAGGCGTTCGACCGCACCGTGAACCTCACCCTCGGCCTGCCGTTCATCCGCACCTCGGTCGACCACGGCACCGCACTGGACCTGGCCGGCAGCGGCAGCGCCGATCCGGCCAGCCTGATTGCCGCGGCGAACCTGGCGCTGGCGCTGGTGCACCGGCGAGAAGGGAGTAACAGGGAGTGAGCAAAAGCCGCCCGACGCCACTCTCATGCCTCTCTCCTCCTCACTCACTCCTGCCCTCATGAACGCGCGCCCCAAGAAAAGCTTCGGCCAGCACTTCCTGCACGACCGGCGCTATATCGACCGCATCGTCGCCGCGATGGCGCCGCGGCCGGACGATTTCGTGGTCGAGATCGGCCCCGGCGAGGGCGCGCTGACCTTGCCGTTGCTGGCGGCGGCGGGCTCGCTCACCGCGATCGAACTGGACACCGACCTGATCCCCGGCCTGCAGGCGCGCGCCGCCGGCGCGGGCGAACTGCACATCATCCACGCCGACGTACTGAAGGTGGATCTCGGCGCGCTGGCGCACAGCCATGGCGTACCGCGGCTGCGGCTTGCCGGCAACCTGCCGTACTACATATCCAGCCCGATCCTGTTCCACTGCGTCGAGCACGCCGCGGCGATCCAGGACATGCACTTCATGCTGCAGAAGGAGGTGGTCGAACGCATGGCCGCCGAGCCGGGCAGCAAGGTATACGGCCGGCTGTCGGTGATGCTGCAGCTGGCGTGCCGGGTCGAGCCGCTGTTCGACGTGCCGCCGGAGGCGTTCCGGCCGCCGCCGAAGGTGGACTCCGCCGTGGTGCGGCTCGTGCCGCTGCCGGCGCACGAGCTGCACGACGCATCGCCCGAGCACGTCCACGCCGTGGTCAAGGCCGCGTTCGGGCAACGCCGCAAGACATTGGCCAACGCGCTCAGGCAACTGCTCGACGCCGACGCGATCCGCCGTGCCGACGTCGATCCGAAGGCGCGCGCCGAAACCCTCGCCCCGGCCGACTTCGTTCGGCTGGCCAAGGCTTGCCACGGCCTCCCGCCGTGAGAGCGCATGCCGTTGGCCGCTACCGCCCCAATCGCGGCGGCAGGCCTTACAATCCGGGCATGACTGAAAAATCCTCCTACACGATCGACGTGCAGGTCGAAACCCGCTTCGTCCCCGACCAATCGAAGCCCGGCGACAATCGCTACGTTTTCGCCTACACCGTTACCCTGCGCAACGCCGGCAAGATGCCCGCGCGCCTGCTCGGCCGCCACTGGATGATCACCGACGCCAACGGCAAGGTGGAGGAAGTGACCGGCGACGGCGTGGTCGGCGAACAGCCGTGGATGCGCCCCGGCGACGACTTCGAATACACCTCCGGCGCGGTGCTGGAGACGCCGGTGGGCACCATGGGCGGCAGCTACCGCATGCTGGCCGACGACGGCACGGAGTTCGAGGCGCCCATCCCGACCTTCACCCTGTCCATTCCGCGTACGCTGCATTGACGGTCCTGCGCTGACATGGCTACGTACGCGATCGGCGACGTGCAGGGTTGCTACCCCGAACTGCAACGCCTGCTCGACAAGCTGCGCTTCGACCCGGCGCGGGACCGGCTGTGGTTCTGCGGCGACCTGGTCAACCGCGGCGGCCAGTCGCTGGACACGCTGCGGCTGATCCACGGCCTGCGCGAACACAGCGTGGTCACCCTGGGCAACCACGACCTCAGCCTGCTGGCGATCGCCCAGCGCCGGCCCGATGCGCAGGCACGGGTGAATCCCGAGCTGCGCGAGGTGCTGTTCGCCGACGACGCGCCGGTGCTGTTCGAATGGCTGCGTTCGCAGAAGCTGCTGCACCACGACGAACAGCTGAACTGGACCATGGTGCATGCCGGCCTGGCGCCGATGTGGACGCTGCGGCAAGCGCAGCGCGCCGCGCAGGACGTCGAGCGCGAGCTGGCCAGCCCGCGCCATCCGCGGCTGCTGCGCAACCTGTTCGGCAACCGGCCGGCGCTGTGGACGAGCCGCCTGCAGGGACTCGACCGCCAGCGCGCCACCATCAACACGATGACCCGGATGCGCTACTGCGACGTCAACGGCCGCATCGACTTCGAGGCCAAGGGCATGCCCGGCACGCAGAAGCCCGGGTTGTATCCGTGGTTCGAGGTGCCCGGCATGCGCCGCCGCGACACCCGCACCGTCTGCGGCCACTGGTCCACGCTGGGCCGTTTCGCCGGTTGCGGCGTGTACGCGATCGACACCGGCTGCGTATGGGGCGGGCAGCTCACCGCCCTGCAACTGGACGCGGAGGAACCGCGGTACTTCACCGTCGATGCCGAGCCGCACCGTAAACGGCCGCCGGGCGGCGAGGACTGAACAGCGGGAGTGAGCCAAGAGGGGTGAGCAGTGAGGGAAAGCTGCACATCCTTCCCTCTTCTCTCACTCCTCGCTCAGGCCAGTTGGCCGTGGCAGTGCTTGTACTTCTTGCCGGAACCGCACGGGCACGGATCGTTGCGGCCGATCTTGGGACCGTCGTGCTGTGCCGGCTGCTGCGCCAGGCGCATGCCGGCGCTGACTGCCGCCTCCGCCTCGCCGCCGAACGCGCCGGCCGGCGGGGCGCCGCCGCCGGTCGCCTGCATCTGCTTCTGCAGCCGGTCGGCCAGGCGCCGCTGCTCGGCCTCCATCGCGGCGACTTCCTCCTCGCTGCGGATGCGGATGCGCGCCAGCATCTGGGTCACTTCGGCCTTGATCCGGTCCAGCATCGCCGAGAACAGCTTGAACGACTCGCGCTTGAACGCCTGCTTCGGATCCTGCTGCGCATAGCCGACCAGGTAGATGCCCTGGCGCAGGTAGTCCATGCTGGCCAGGTGATCCTTCCAGGCGTTGTCGACCACGGTGAGCATGATGTGCTTTTCCAGCTGGCGCATGGTCTCGGCGCCGATCTGCGCCTCCTTCGCCTGGAACAGCTCGTTCACCGCGCCGCGCACGTGCTCGAGGATCATCCCGGCGTCGATCTCGTGCTGCTGCTCGATCCAGTGCTTGAGGTCGAGCGACAGGCCCAGCTCGCTTTCCAGCTCGCGGTCGAGGCCGGCCAGGTCCCACTGCTCGTCGATGCTGTCTTCCGGCACGTAGGCGCGCACCATCGACTGCACCACGTCGTCGCGGATGTCGGCCACGGTGGCCGAGACGTCGTCGCCGTCGAGCAGTTCGTCGCGCTGGCGGTAGATCACCTTGCGCTGGTCGTTGGCGACGTCGTCGAACTCCAGCAGGTGCTTGCGGATGTCGAAGTTGTGCTGCTCGACCTTGCGCTGCGCCTTCTCGATCTGGCGGCTGATCATGCGGTCTTCCAGCGCGTCGTCGTCCTTCATGCCGAAGCGCTTCATCCATCGCACCAGGCCTTCGCCGCCGAAGATGCGCAGCAGGTTGTCCTCCAGCGACAGGTAGAAGCGCGAGGAGCCCGGATCGCCCTGGCGGCCGGAACGGCCGCGCAGCTGGTTGTCGATGCGCCGCGACTCGTGCCGCTCGGTGCCGATGATGTGCAGGCCGCCGGCGGCGAGCACCTGTTCATGCAGCTTGTTCCACTCCGACTTGACCCGGGCGCGGTCGATCTCGCTGGCGTCCGCCGGCAACGCCGCCAGCGCCGCCTCCAGGCTCCCGCCGAGCACGATGTCGGTGCCGCGGCCGGCCATGTTGGTGGCGATGGTGACCTGGCCGGGGGCGCCGGCCTGGGCCACGATGTGCGCCTCGCGCTCGTGCTGCTTGGCGTTCAGCACCTCGTGCACCACGCCGGCCTTCTTCAGCATCCCGGACAGCAGTTCGGACACCTCGATCGAGGTGGTGCCGACCAGCACCGGCTGGCCACGCTTGTGGCAGTCCTTGATGTCCTCGATCACGGAGCGGTACTTCGGCTCCTGCGAGAGGAAGATCATGTCCGAGTTGTCCTTGCGGATCATCGGCTTGTGGGTGGGGATCACCACCACCTCCAGGCCGTAGATGCTCTGGAACTCGAACGCCTCGGTGTCGGCCGTACCGGTCATGCCGGCCAGCTTCTTGTACATGCGGAACAGGTTCTGGAACGTCACCGTGGCCAGCGTCTGGTTCTCGCGCTGGATCGGCACGCCCTCCTTCGCCTCGACCGCCTGGTGCAGGCCATCGGACCAGCGCCGGCCCGGCAGGGTGCGGCCGGTGAATTCATCGACGATGATCACCTCGCCGTCGCGCACGATGTAGTCCACGTCGCGCTGGTAGATGCCGTTGGCGCGCAGCGCGGCGTTGAGGTGGTGCACCACCGCCAGGTTCTTGGAGTCGTACAGGCCACTGTCCTGCTCGATCACGCCGGCCGCGCGCAGCAGTTCGTCGGCGTGCTGCATGCCCTCCTCGGACAGGTGCACCTGCTTCTGCTTCTCGTCGACCCAGTAGTCGCCGGCGCCGTCTTCCTCGGTCTGGCGGATCATGTGGGGCACGATCCTGTTCACCGCGATGTACAGCTGAGGGGAATCCTCGGCCGGACCGGAGATGATCAGCGGCGTGCGCGCCTCGTCGATCAGGATCGAGTCCACCTCGTCGACGATCGCGTAGTGCAGGCCGCGCTGGTAGCGCTGTTCCTTGCTCAGCGCCATGTTGTCGCGCAGGTAGTCGAAGCCGAATTCGTTGTTGGTGCCGTAGGTGATATCGGCGGCGTAGGCGGCGTGCTTGTCGGCATGGTCCATGCCCGGGTACACCACGCCCACGCTCAGCCCGAGGAAGCCGTACAGCTTGCCCATCTGGGCCGAGTCGCGCCGCGCCAGGTAATCGTTCACGGTCACCACGTGCACGCCCTTGCCGGCCAGTGCATTGAGGTAGACCGGCAGCGTGCCGACCAGGGTCTTGCCCTCGCCGGTGCGCATCTCGGCGATCTTGCCCTGGTGCAGCACCATGCCGCCGATCATCTGCACGTCGTAGTGGCGCATGCCAAGGGTGCGCTTGGCCGCCTCGCGCACCACCGCGAATGCCTCGGGCAGCAGCTTGTCCAGCGACTCGCCGGCGGCGACGCGCTGCTTGAATTCGTCGGTCTTGCCGCGCAGCGCGGCATCGTCCAGCTTCTCGAACTCGGCCTCCAGCGCATTGATGCGGTTGACGCTTCTGGAAAGCTGGCGCAAAACGCGCTCGTTGCGGCTACCAAACAGGCTCGTCAGGGCACGATTGAACATCGATTTTCCGGATTGGGGAACAAGGCGCCCGCCATGAGCACGGGCCAATCGGGCATGTTACTACATGCCATCAGGACGCCGCCCGCGAAGGGACCTTGCGGGAACGGGGAACATGCCGACCCGCCCTGCATGGTGCCGGCCTGGGCCGGATTCAAGGGATATCGCGGCTGGGGAACGACCTCAGCGGCGGTTGCGCACGAACGCCAGCGGATTGACCACGCGGCCGTCGTACCAGACCTCGAAATGCACGTGCGAGCCGGTGGAGCGACCGGTGGACCCGGCCTTGGCGATCACGTCGCCCACCTGCACGTGCTGGCCCGGGCGCACATCCAGCGCGCTGTTGTGCGCATAGCGGGTCATGTAGCCGTTGCCGTGGTCGATCTCGACCACGTCGCCATAGCCGCTGCGCTGGCCCGCGAACGTCACCATGCCCTCGGCCACGGCGTGCACCGGAGTGCCGAACGGGGTGGCGATGTCGATGCCGGTATGTCGCGCCGACCGGCCATCGAACGGATCCGGACGCACCCCGAAATAGGAAGAGATGTAGCCCGGCACCGGCATCCCGGTCGGCTTCAGGTTCGATTCGATCCTGGCGTCCAGCAACAGGCTCTGCAGCGCCGACAGCTGCGCCTGCTGGGTGTCGAACTGGCCCGCCAGCTGGTTGATGCCGCTTTCCAGGGTCGGCGGCAGCGCGTAGGCGACACCGGCGGTGTCCTCCACGCCGCCCACCGCCGGTTGCTGGTCGAAGTTGAACTCGCCGTCGTCGAGCTTGCCGACCTCGGCCAGCCTCTCGCCCAGCGCATTCAGCCGGGTCGACTGGGCCTGCAGCTGCCCGAGCTTCATGGCTAGCGCGTCGAGGTCGCGATGGGCATCCTGGCGCACGCCGGCCAGTTGGGTGTTCTGCTGCCGGATCTGTCTTTGCATGTCGCGAATGTCCGCCAGTGCGCGGTCACGCGGACTGGCCACCAGCAATGCCAGCGCCACCCCGGTACCCATGCAGCCGAGCACGGCCGCCGCTACCGTCGCCAGCAGCTTCCAGCGCAGGCGCCGATCGGCCAGATCGAGGGTTTTCGGCAGTTTTCCGGCGCGTGAGACGAGTATGATTTGCATGACTTTCCAAGATCGAATTCCGGCACCATGCAACGCGCCACCCCGGCCACTTCCCGCCGCGCCGGCAACGGGCCGAAGCCCCTCGCCGAATGCGGCTCCTTCGCGACGCTGGCCCGAAAGGCCGGCGCGCTGGAAGCGCTGGACCGCGCACTGCGCCAGACGTTGCCCTCGCCGTTGCGCGAGCAGGCCAGATTCGCCGACCTGCACAACGACCGCCTCGTCTTCCTGGTGTCTTCACCGGGCTGGGCATCACGCCTGCGCTTGATGCAGACGCAGATCCTTGCCGCCGCGCATGCCATCGGCATACGCGCCAGTTCAGTCACCGTGAAAGTGGCCCCCCAACCACCGGTCGCAACACCGCCGGATCGGTCGAAACCGCTTTCGCCCGCCGCGGCCACCCACCTCAAGGCAGCCGCCGCGTCATTCACAGACCCCGAATTGCGGGCCCTGTTCCTCGAACTGGCGTCCTTCGCCGAAACCGCTGATTCCCCCTCGCCCGGCACGGACTGACTCGCCCCGTCCGGGTGCCGGCGACGGGTTTTATAGCACGGGGTTTGTTAAGACATAACCCGCCTCGTCATGAAGGCGTGAAGCCGAACGCGGGGAAAATGTGATTTGCATCACGAAAACGGCCGTGTCATCCGACACGGCCGTCTTCATGGAGCCCTTGCCCAGCGAAGCGCTGGCCCGGCTCAGGTCGCCTGGGCGGGGTGCGCGTAGGAGATCGGCGAGGTGGCCGGATCGTCCTGGTAGCTGACCTCTTCCCACGCCGTGGCGTCGGCCATCAGCGTGCGCAGCAGCTTGTTGTTGAGCTCGTGGCCGGACTTGTGCGCGTGGTAGGCGCCGATCAGGCTGTGGCCGAGCAGGTACAGGTCGCCGATCGCATCGAGGATCTTGTGCTTGACGAACTCGTCCTCGTAGCGCAGGCCGTCCTCGTTCAACACGCGGTAGTCGTCGAGCACCACGGCGTTGTCCATCGAGCCGCCCAGCGCCAGGTTGTGTTCGCGCAGCATCTCGATGTCGCGCATGAAGCCGAAGGTGCGCGCGCGGCTCACTTCCTTGACGAAGGAGGTGGTGGAGAAGTCGATCTCGGCACGCGAGGTGCGCTGGCTGATGATCGGGTGGTTGAAATCGATCGAGAAGCCGACCTTGAAGCCCTCGAACGGCTCGAAGGCGGCCCATTTGTCGCCTTCCTGCACCTTCACCGGCTTCTTGATGCGAATGAAGCGCTTGGCCACGTTCTGCTCTTCGATGCCCGCGGACTGCAGCAGGAACACGAACGGACCGGCGCTGCCGTCCATGATCGGCACTTCCGGCGCGGACAGGTCCACATAGGCGTTGTCGATGCCCAGGCCAGCCATCGCCGAGAGCAGGTGCTCGACCGTGGAGACGCGCACGTCGCCGTTGACCAGCGTGGTCGACAGCCGGGTATCGCCGACATTGTCCTCGCGGGCGCGGAGGTCCACCGGCGGATCGAGGTCGGTGCGGCGGAACACGATGCCCGTATTCGGCGCCGCGGGACGCAAGGTCATGTACACCTTGTCGCCCGTATGCAGACCCACACCGGTCGCGCGGATGATGTTTTTGAGCGTACGCTGCTTGATCATTGTTGTTGGTACCTGTGTAGGCAGCAGCCAATCAGGGGCGGATGCTAACACAGTTTTAACCTGTGGTGAAAGCAAACCGTACCGTACAGTCTGATTAACCCTTCATGTTTCTTTCATCCTTGAAAGCTTCGTGCGTCCACCGTCGTCTGGTCCGATGAAACCGCTGAATCGACACGACGCCCCGTGCCTGGGACGGGAATCCGGCACGGGACATCGGGCTGCCGGCGCGGACGGAGCCGCGGCAGGCGGCCGTGCGTCATCCCGACGCACAGTCTTGCTGCTGTACCACGATGAACCCCGGCCCGCCCGCGGCCACTCCCTGCATCTCAAGCCTGCCGAGATTTACCGACGATGCCGCCCCGGCTGCAGGCAGCCAACCCGACACGCTGGAAAGAGTGACCAGCCCAACGAGCATTTGTTCAATATTTTCGCATCTCCTTAACCGGTGCAAGTTGTTTGCAAGCCAGCCTCCGTCAGTCGGCCTGGCGACGCAGGAACGCCGGGATGTCCAGGTAGTCGAAGCCCGGCTCGGCGTGCTTCGCCGGCGCCGCGGGTTCCGCACGGCCCTGGCTGACTGCCATGTCGGGCTGGGCGTAGTCGACCACCTCGTTGCCGGTGCCGGTGCGCAGCACCACTGGGCGCGGCCGCATCTGCACCTGCTGGGTCTCGACCATGCGGATCGGCGGATGCTGGCGCGAGGCCATCGCCCGGTTGAGGCCGGTGGCGACCACGGTGACGCGCACGTCGTCCTTCATCTCCGGATCGAGCGAGGTGCCCATCACCACGGTGGCGTCCTCGCTGGCGAAGTCGTGGATGATCCGGCCGATCTCGTCGAACTCGCGCATGGTGAGGTTCGGGCCGGCGGTGACGTTGACCAGGATGCCGCAGGCGCCGTTGAGGTTCACGTCCTCCAGCAACGGGTTCTTGATCGCCGCCTCCGCGGCGGCCTGGGCGCGGTCGTCGCCGCGGGCGGTGCCCGAGCCCATCATCGCCAGGCCCATCTCCGACATCACGGTACGCACGTCGGCGAAGTCGACGTTGATCAGGCCCGGGGCGGTGATCAGGTCGGCGATGCCCTGCACGGCGCCCTGCAGCACGTCGTTGGCGGCCTTGAACGCGTTGAGCAAAGTGACCTCGCGGCCGAGCACGCTGAGCAGCTTCTCGTTCGGCACGGTGATCAGCGAGTCGACGTGCTGCGACAGGTCCTCGATGCCCTTCAGGGCGACCTGCATGCGCCGGCGGCCCTCGAACGGGAACGGCTTGGTCACCACCGCCACGGTGAGGATGCCCTTCTCCTTGGCCAACTGCGCCACCACCGGCGCCGCGCCGGTACCGGTGCCGCCGCCCATGCCGGCGGTGATGAACACCATGTCGGCGCCCTCGAGCATCGCCTCGATCCGCTCGCGATCCTCCAGCGCGGCCTGCCGGCCGACCTCGGGGTTCGCGCCGGCGCCGAGACCCTTGGTCACGTTGCCGCCGAGTTGCAGGTGGGTGCGCGAGCCGCAGCTGTTCATCGCCTGCGCGTCGGTGTTGGCGACGACGAATTCCACGCCCTCGATGTTGGCATTGAGCATGTGCGCCACGGCATTGCCGCCGCCGCCGCCCACGCCGATCACCTTGATGACTGCATTGGGTGCGAGTTTATCGATCAGTTCAAACATTTCCCGTCCTCCGTAGAGTTGTTGTCGTTGTAACCATGGGGGGCGACTCCTGTCGGTCCATGGTGGTGGGCGGATGTCCCTCCACCCGGGGCGGCGCCTCCTGCGCCACCCTGAAACGCGTCACTCAGAAATTCCTGGTGAGCCAGTTGCGCAACTTGCCGACCACGCCGCCGACGCTGCCGCCGATCGGCCCGCCCGCCCGCGTGCCGCCGGCCCGCGCGCCGTGCAGCAGCAGGCCCACGCCAGTGGCGTGCAGCGGACTGGAAACCACTTCGCCGAGGCCGTCGATCTGCTGCGGCACGCCGATGCGCACCATCTTGTGGAAGATCTCCTCGGCCAGCTCCAGCGCGCCTTCCATCTTCGAGGCGCCGCCGGTGAGCACCACGCCGGCGGCGACCAGGCTCTCGTAGCCGGAGCGGCGCAGCTGGTCCTGCACCATCTCGAAGATCTCCTCGTAGCGCGCCTGCACGCTCTGCGCCAGCGACTGCCGCGCCAGCCGGCGCGGCGGGCGATCGCCCACGCTGGGCACCTGGATGGTTTCCTCGGCGTGCGCCAGCCCGGTCTGCGCGCAGGCGTACTTGATCTTGATTTCCTCCGCGTGCGCGGTCGGCGTGTGCACGCCGTAGGCGATGTCGCTGGTGACCTGGTCGCCGCCGACCGGCAGCGAGGCGGTGTAGCGGATCGAGCCCTGGGTATAGATCGCGATGTCGGTGGTGCCCGCGCCGATGTCGACCAGGCACACGCCCAGCTCGCGCTCGTCGTCGGTCAGCACCGCCTTCGCGCTGGCCACCGCCGACGGCACCAGCTCGTCCACGGTGAGGCCGCAACGCTGGATGCACTTGGTGACGTTCTGCACCGCCGCCGCCGCGCCGGTGACCAGGTGCACGTTCGCCTCCAGCCGCACGCCGCTCATGCCGATCGGCGCGCGGATCCCGTCCTGGCCGTCGATGCGGTATTCCTGCGACTCCTTGTAGAGCACCTTGCGGTCGGCCGGGATCGCCACCGCGCTGGCTGCTTCCAGCACCTGTTCCAGGTCGCTGGCGGTTACCTCGCGGTCGCGGATCGCCGCGTTGCCGTGCGAGTTGCGGGTTTCCAGGTGGCTGCCGGAGATCGAGGCGTAGACCGAGCGGATGTCGCAGCCGGCCATCAGCTCGGCTTCCTCCACCGCGCGCTGGATCGAGTGCACGGTCGATTCGATGTCGACCACCGAGCCGCGCTTCATGCCGCGCGAGACGTGGGTGCCGATGCCGATCACGGTGATCGGTTCGCCCGGCTCGTACTCGCCGACGATCGCCACCACCTTCGAGGTGCCGATGTCGAGCCCGACCACCAGTTGCTTGTCGTTGCGCGGCTTCATAGAGAAATGCTCATGAGCGGGGCGAACCTCCCTGATTGGCGGCGGGCGCCTGCGGCCAGCGCACGGCGAATCCATTGGTGTAGCGAAGATCGGCGTAGGCGAAGCCGTCGGTGTGGCCGACGATCAGCTGCGGGTAGACGTCGAGGAAGCGGCGCAGCCGGCGCCCGGCCTGCTCGCGGTCGCCGATCACGATCTGCGCGCCATTCGCGGTGCTCACGCTCCAGCTGCCGCGTTCGGTCAGCGCCACGCCGGTGATCTGCAGATGGGTGCCGGCGAACGCCTTGCGGGTTTCCGCATAGAAGCTGACCACCTCGGCCAGCCGCGCATCCGGCCCGCGCAGGTCCGGCAGCGTGCCGATATCGGCCATGCCCGGTGCGTCGAACACCAGCCCCTGCCGGCTGATCAGCCGCTTGTCGTTCCAGCGGGCGAACGGCTGGCGCTCGTAGATGCGCAACTGCAAGGTGTCCGGCCAGCGCTTGCGCGCCTCGACCGACTCCACCCACGGCAGCGCGGCCACTGCCCTCTGCACCGCGTCGAGATCCAGCGCGAAAAAGCCCTTGCCCAGGCGCGGCCGCACGGCGGCGCGGATGTCGTCCGCGCTGACGTGCTTGAACTCGGCCTGTACCGTCAGCTGGGTCACCGGCCAGCGGCCGGCCGCGAACCAGCCGCGCAGCACGCCGACGATCGGCAGCGCGACCAGCGCGATGGCCAGGCACCAGGCGATGAGGCGGACGGCTCCCTTCACAGGCCCTCCCGGAAACTGGTTTCCAGCACGCGCCAGCACAGCTCCTGGTAGTCGATGCCGGCGACCTTGGCCGCCTTCGGCACCAGCGAGTGCGAGGTCATGCCCGGCGCGGTGTTCACTTCCAGCAGCCAGTTGCGGCCGGCGCGGTCGCGCATCACATCGACGCGGCCCCAGCCGTAGCAGCCCAGCGCATCGAATGCGGCCAGCGCCAGCGCGCGCAGCTCCGTCTCGGCATCGCCTTCCAGGCCGGGGCACAGATAGAGCGTGTCCTCGGCGATGTACTTCGCGTTGTAGTCGTAGAACGCGCCCTTCGGCACGATGTGGATGCTCGGCAGCACCTGGCGGCCGAGGATGCCGACGGTCAGCTCGTCGCCCTCGATCAGGGTTTCCATCAGCAGGTCGCCCGGATATTTCGCGGCCAGCTCGACCGCCTGGTCCAGCTGCGATTCCTCGAACACGCGGGTGACGCCCACGCTGGAACCTTCGCAAGCCGGCTTCACGATCAGCGGGAAACCGACCTCTTTCGCCGCCGCGTGCACATCGGCGCCGCGCGGCAAGGCCACGAACTTCGGCGTCGGCAGGCCCAGCGACTGCCACACGCGCTTGGCGCGGGGCTTGTCCATCGACAACGCCGAGCCAAGCACGCCCGAGCCGGTGTACGGCACGTTCAACGCCTCCAGCGCACCCTGCAGCACGCCGTCCTCGCCGCCGCCGTGCTGGCCGTGCAGGATGTTGAACACGCGCGCAAAGCGGTCGGTGCGCAGCGCGTCGAGCAGTGCCGGGATGCCGTCGACCGCATGCGCGTCCACGCCGCGCGCCTTGAGCGCTTCCAGCACGTTGCGGCCGGAATCCAGCGACACCTCGCGCTCGGCCGAGCTGCCGCCCATCACCACGGCGACCCGGCCGAACTGCGCGGGATCGCTGATTTTGTCCACGGTCACCTTCATGCTCACTTGTGCGTCCTCAGGTTGCCGAGCTGGGCCAGCTCGACCGCCGCCGCGCCGATGTCGCCGGCGCCCAGAAGCAGCAGCAGGTCGCCGTCGCGCAACAGCGCCGGCAGGGTTTCCTTCAGTTCGCGCGGGTGCTCGACCAGCACCGGATCGACCTTGCCGCGCGCGCGCACCGCGCGCGCCAGCGCGCGGCCGTCGGCACCGGCGATCGGTGCCTCGCCGGCCGGGTAGACGTCGGTGAGCACCAGCACGTCGACCTCGGCCAGCACGTTCGCGAAATCGTCCAGCAGGTCGCGCGTGCGGCTGTAGCGGTGCGGCTGGAAACCGACCACCAGGCGGCGCCCGGGCCAGCCGCCACGGGCGGCGGCGAACACGGCCGCCAACTCGCGCGGATGGTGGCCGTAGTCGTCGACCAGCAGCACGCTGCCCTGGTCCAGCGCGATCTCGCCGCGCCGGTGGAAGCGCCGGCCGACGCCCTGGAAGTTGGCCAGCGCACGCGCCAGCGCATCCGCTTCCACGCCCAGCTGCCAGCCGATCGCGGCGGCGGCCAGCGCGTTCAGCACGTTGTGTCGGCCCGGCAGGTTGAGCTTCACCGGTAGCGCTTCGGGCCGCCCCGGCAGCAGCAGCTCGAAGTGCATCTCGAAGCCGTGCTGGCTCACGTTGCGCGCGCGCACGTCGGCGTCGGCGGCGTCGATGCCGTAGGTCATCACGCGGCGCGTGGTGGACTTCGCCAGCGCGGCCACTTCGGGGTCGTCCACGCACAGCACGGCCAGGCCGTAGAACGGCAGCCGGTGCAGGAAGTCGGCGAACGCCTTCTTCACCTCGGCGAAATCGCCGTGGTAGTTCTCCAGGTGATCGGCGTCGATGTTGGTGACCGCGGCGATCACCGGCGACAGCAGCAGGAACGAGCCGTCGGATTCGTCGGCTTCGGCGACCAGATACTGGCCGGTGCCCAGCCGCGCGTTGGCGCCGGCCGCATTGAGCTGGCCGCCGATCACGAAGGTCGGGTCGTAGCCGGCTTCGGCCAGCACGCTGGCGGTGAGGCTGGTGGTGGTGGTCTTGCCGTGGGTGCCGGCGATCGCCACGCCGCGGCGGAAGCGCATCAGCTCGCCCAGCATCTCCGCGCGCGGGATCACCGGGATGCGCGCCTCGCGGGCGGCGAGCAGTTCCGGGTTGTCCTGCCTGATCGCGCTGGAAGTCACCACCACGTCGGCGTCGCCGATGTTTTCCACGGCATGGCCGACGTGCACGTCGATGCCCAGCTGCCGCAGCCGCTGCGCGGTCGGCGAGTTGGCGCGGTCGGAACCGGACACCGCATAGCCGAGGTTGTGCAACACCTCGGCTATGCCGCTCATGCCGACACCGCCGATGCCGATGAAGTGCACCCGGCGGAATGTGCTCATCGGGTCTTCGTGTGCGTGCAGGCGACGCGGCGTCATGCGGCCACCTCCGGGCAGGCGGCTTCAATACATGCGGCAGCAATGACCTGCGCCGCGTCGGGCTTGGCCAGCGTGCGCGCGGCTTCGGCCATCGCCAGCAGGCGGTTGCGGTCACCCAGCAGCGACTCCAGCCGCTGCGCCAGTATCTGTACGTCCAGCTCGTTCTCCTGCATCAGTTCGGCGGCTCCGGCCGCCATCAGTACTTCGGCGTTGCGCGTCTGGTGGTCGTCCACCGCGTACGGGAACGGCACCAGTACGGCGCCCAACCCGGCCGCGGCC
This sequence comes from Rhodanobacter sp. FW104-R8, assembly GCF_001617365.1. Lineage (GTDB taxonomy): Bacteria > Pseudomonadota > Gammaproteobacteria > Xanthomonadales > Rhodanobacteraceae > Rhodanobacter. The sequence goes on along the minus strand of NZ_LVJR01000022.1, from coordinate 63,818 downwards.
AGCTCGGCCAGGGTCAGCGCACCGGCGCGGCAGACCGCCAGGTCGGCCCATCCATACGTGCCGGCCATGTCGTCGATGAACGCCACCACCTGCGCCTCGACGCCGGCCTTCGCATACGCCTCGCGCGCTTCGTCGAGACCGCGGCTGCCGCACTGGTGCAGCACCTCGGGACGCTGCGCCGGGGTCAGTTGGGCCAGCGCCGGCGGCAGCGCCAAGTTCAGCGCGCGCGCGCCCAGGCTGCCGCCCAGCACCAGCAGGCGCGGCCTGCCGTCGCGCCCGGCCATGCGCTCGGCCGGCGGCGGCAGCGCCGCGATCGCCTCGCGCACCGGGTTGCCGACCCACTCGGCCCGTGGCAAGGCATCGGCGAAACCGGCCAGCACGCGCTTCGCCAGCCCGGCCAGCTTGCGGTTGGTGAAGCCGGCCACCCGATTCTGTTCGTGCACCAGCAACGGCCGACGCAGCAGCCACGCGGCGAGTCCGCCGGGGCCGGCCACGTAGCCGCCCATCGACAGCACGCTGCGCGGCTGCACCTTGCGCAGCACGGCCAGCGAGGCGAACAGCGCACGCAGCAGCATCAGCGGCGCCAGCAGCCGGGTCTTAATGCCCTTGCCGCGCAAGCCGCCGACCGCCACCGTGTGCAGCTCGATTCGTTGCGCCGGCACCACCTTCGTTTCCATCCCGCCGACCGCGCCCAGCCACACCACCGGCACGCCCTGCGCGCGCAGGCACTCGGCCACGGCCAGGCCGGGGAAGATGTGCCCGCCGGTGCCGCCGGCCATGATCAGCACGGGCGCTTGCGTGCTCATGCAGCCACCGCCTCGCGCGGCTTCGCCGCGACGTTCGCATCGGCCACGGCCACCGCCGCCGGCATCCGCGTGGCCATCTGCCGCGCGTCCAGCGCGCGATTGATCTCGTAAGTGGCACGCAGCAGCACGCCGGCCATCGCGCAGGTCAGCACCATCGACGAGCCGCCATAGCTGATCAGCGGCAAGGTCAGCCCCTTGGTCGGCAGCGCGCCGAGGTTCACGCCGACCGACACGAACGCCTGCATCGCCAGCATCAGCGAGACGCCGAACGCGACGTAGCCGGCGAAACGCTGGCCCACCTCGACGCCCTTCAGGCCCAGGTACAGGCCGCGCCCCACCGCCAGGCCGAACAGGCCGATCACCAGCACCACGCCGGCCAGGCCCAGCTCCTCGCCGATTACCGCGAAGATGAAATCGGTGTGCGCCTCCGGCAGGTAGGACAGTTTCAGCACGCTGGAACCCAGGCCCACCCCGGTCCACTCGCCGCGGCCGATCGCCATCAGCGACTGGGTCAGCTGGAAGCCGTCGTTGAACGGATCCTTCCACGGGTCCATGAACGAGGTCAGCCGCTTCATGCGGTAGCTCTCACCGGTCGCCGCCACGTACAGCAGCGGCATCAGCGGCAGGCCCATCAGGAACAGGAAGATCGGTCGCGCGCCGCCCAGCCAGACCATCGCGATGGTCACCGCGATCACCAGCGTGGCCGAGCCGAAGTCCGGCTGCGCCAGCAGCAGCAGCACGATCACGCCGGCCACCAGCAGCGGCTTGAACAGGCCGAGGAACCGGGTCTCCACGCTTTCGCGATGGCGCACCAGGTAGCTGGCCACGTAGATCACCAGAATGAGTTTTACCGCCTCGACCGGCTGGAACGTGGTGACCAGCAGGTTCAGCCAGCGCCGCGCGCCGTTGATGCGCATGCCCAGGTGCGGCACGAACACCGCCAGCAGCATCAGGAACGCCAGCGCCAGCAGCGGGAACGCGAACTTCTCCAGCAGCTTCAGTTCGGTGCGCATGGCCAAACCGGCCGCGAACAGGCCCAGGCCGAGGAACAGCAGGTGCTTCTTCAGGAAGTAGAACGCGCCGATGTGCTGGCTGTCGGCCACCGCGATCGAGCTGGACGTCACCATCACCACGCCCACGCTGGCCAGCCCGACCAGCCCGACCAGCAGCCACAGGTCGAAGCTGCCGCGTGGTCCGCTACGGCGTTTGGCCTGGGTGGTGGCGTCGAAGATCGGCATCAGCGCACCTTCAACGTGGCAAGACCGATCAGCACCAGCACCACGCTGATGATCCAGAAGCGCACGATCACCCGCGGCTCCGGCCAGCCCTTCAGTTCGAAGTGGTGGTGGATCGGCGCCATGCGGAACACCCGCTTGCCGGTGAGCTTGAAGCTCGCCACCTGGATCATCACCGACGCGGTTTCCATCACGAACACGCCGCCCATCACCAGCAGCACGACTTCCTGGCGCACGATCACCGCCACGCAGCCCAGCGCCGCGCCCATCGCCAGCGCGCCGACGTCGCCCATGAACACCTGCGCCGGATACGTGTTGAACCACAGGAAGCCGAGCCCCGCCCCGGCCAGCGCGCCGGTGAAGATCGCCAGCTCGCCCGCGCCGGGGATCGAGGGGATGCCCAGGTATTCGGAGAACACCTTGTTGCCGGCCAGGTAGGCGAACACGCCGAGCGCGCCGGAGACCAGCACGGTGGGCATGATCGCCAGGCCGTCCAGGCCGTCGGTGAGGTTCACCGCGTTGGAGAAGCCCACGATCATGAAATAGGTGACCACCACGAAGAACAGCCCCAGCGGCAGCACCACGTGCTTGAACAGCGGCACGTACAGCGCGGTCTCCGCCACCGGCAGGCCGGCGATGCCCGCGTGCGGCGCGCTGTAGTACAGGAACAGCGCCGCGCCGAGGCCGAACACCGACTGCCAGAAATACTTCCAGCGGCTGGCCAGGCCGCGGCTGTCCTTCAGCACCAGCTTGCGGTAGTCGTCGTAGAAGCCGATCGCGCCGAAGCTCAGCAGCACCGCCAGCACCACCCACACGTAGCGGTTGTGCAGGTCGGCCCACAGCAAGGTGGCGACGGTGACCGAGAGCAGGATCATCACGCCGCCCATGGTCGGCGTGCCGGCCTTGACCAGGTGCGTCTGCGGGCCGTCGCTGCGCACCACCTGGCCGGCCTTCAGCGCGGCCAGCCGGTTGATCAGCCACGGCCCGCACAGCAGCGACATCGCCAGCGCGGTGAGCGCGGCCATGATCGTGCGGAAGGTGATGTACTGGAACAGATGCAGCGCGGTGAAATGCCGTGCCATCCAGTCGGCCAGTTCAAGCAGCATCGGATGCACCCCCCTTGTTCTTGCCGGTATGGCCACCGAGCGCTTCCACCACCTGCTCCATGCCGGCCGAGCGCGAGCCCTTCACCAGGCAGGTGACGCCCGCGTGCAGTTGCGCCCGCAACGAGGCGATCAGCGCGGCCTTGTCGTCGAAATGCTCGCCGCCCGCGCCGAACGCCTCGACCGTGGCCGCGCCGAGCGGACCCACCGCGAACAGCCGGTCGACCCCGCGCTCGCGCGCCCGTGCGCCGATGCCGGCATGCAGCGCGCGCGCCTCCGCGCCCAGCTCGGCCATGTCGCCCAGCACCAGCCAGCGTTCGCCGCCGGCCAGCAGCAGGGTGTCGATCGCCGCCGCCATCGAACTGGGGTTCGCGTTGTAGCTGTCGTCGATCAGCGTCCAGCCGCCGGCCGTCACCTCGCGGCGCAGCCGGCCGGCCACGCCGGGCACCTGCTCCAGCCCGGCCACGATGGTGTCCAGCGGCACCGCCAGCGCCAGCGCCACCGCCGTCGCGGCCAGCGCGTTGGCGATGTTGTGGCGGCCGGGCAGCGGCAGCGCCACCTCGGCGTCGCCTTGCGGCGTGCTCAGCACGAAGCGCGAGCCGTCCACGCGCTGCTCGACGATGTCGGCACCGACGTCGGCAGGCCGGTCGAGGCCGAAGCGCAGCACCTTGCGCGCGCCGGCCAGGCCGGTGAAGAAGCTGGCGAACGCGTCGTCGGCGTTGATGATCGCGATGCCGTCGGCCGGCAAGGCCTGGTACAGCGCGCCCTTGGTCTCGGCCACGCCCTCGATGCTGCCCATGCGCGCAAGATGCGCCGGCGCGATGAGCGTGACGAGGCCGATATCTGGCCGTGCGATGGCAGCCAGGTAGGCGATGTCGCCCGGCTTGCCGGCACCCATCTCGAACACCGCGTATTCGGTGTCCTGCGGCATCGCGAGCAGGCTCAGCGGCAAGCCCAGCTCGTTGTTGAAGTTGCCCGCGCTGACATGGGTGCGGCCGTGCCGCACCAGGATCGAGGCAACCAGCGTCTTCACCGTGGTCTTGCCGTTGGAGCCGGTGATGCCGACCACGCGCACGTTGCGCTGCGCGCGCACCGCGCTGGCCAGGTCGCCCAGCGCCAGCTCGGTGTTGTCCACCAGCACCTGCGGCAGCACGCTGTCGACCTTGCGCGTGACCAGCGCAGCGACCGCGCCGCGCGCCGCCGCCTCGGCCAGGTAGTCGTGGCCGTCGACGCGCTCGCCCCTGATCGCCACGAACAGGTCGCCCGGCTGCAGCTTGCGCGTGTCGATGGCGACGCCGGTCACCTCGACGTCGCTGCCGAGCAGGCGGCCGTGGGTCCACAGCGCGATGGCGGCGAGCTGCATCATGGGCGCGCCTCCCCGCCGATCCGTTCCAGCACGGCACGCGCCACCGCCAGATCGTCGAACGGATGCTTGCCGGTGGCACCCTCCTGGTAGGTTTCGTGGCCCTTGCCGGCGATCAGCACCACGTCGCCGGAACGCGCCAGCTGCAGCGCATCGGCGATCGCCGTCGCGCGGTCGCGCTCGACCGCCATCGCGCGCGCCGCGGCCATGCCGGCGACGATCTGCGCCACGATCGCGTCGCCGTCCTCGCCGCGCGGGTTGTCGTCGGTAACGATCGCCACGTCGGCCAGCCGCGCCGCAATCTCGCCCATCAGCGGACGCTTGCCCGCGTCGCGCTCGCCGCCGCAGCCGAACACGCAGATCAGCTTGCCGGCGCAATGCGCGCGCACCGCGGCCAGCGCCTGCTCCAGCGCATCCGGCGTGTGCGCGTAGTCGACCACCACCAGCGGCTGGCCATGCAGGCCGCCAAGCCGGCTCATGCGGCCGTTCACCGGCTGCAGTTGCCCAACCGCCTCGACGATGCGCGCGAACGGCTCGCCCAGCGCGCCGAGGCAGGCCGCCACGGCCAGCAGGTTGGCCACGTTGAAGCGGCCGATCAGGTGGCTGCGCACCGCCCGCGTGCCCCACGGCGTGCGCAGCGTGAACGACAGCCCTTCGGCCGAGGTGGCGATCGCGCCGGCGGCGACTTCCGCCTCGCCGTCGCCGGCCATGCTGAAGCGCAGCCGCTGCACGCCGGGCGGCAGTTGCCCGGCCAGTTCGCGGCCGAACGCATCGTCGATGTTGACCACTGCGCTGCGCAGGCCCGGCCAGGCGAACAGCTTCGCCTTCGCCGCGCCGTAAGCCTCCATGCTGCCGTGGTAGTCCAGGTGGTCGCGGGTGAGGTTGGTGAACACTGCCACCTCGAAATCCACCGCCGCCACGCGGCCCTGCTCCAGCGCGTGCGAGGACACCTCCATCGCCACGTGGCTGGCGCCGGCGTCGCGGAACTCCGCCAGCAGCGCCTGCACGCTGATCGCGTCGGGCGTGGTGCGCTCGCCTTCGCGCAAGCGGCCGTGCACGCCGGCGCCGAGCGTGCCGATCGAGGCCGCGCGATGGCCGAGCAGGGTCAGCGCCTGCGCCAGCAGCTGCACGCACGAAGTCTTGCCGTTGGTGCCGGTGACGCCGACCATCCGCATCGACTCGCTGGGACGCTCGTAGAAGCGTGCGGCGATCTCGCCGACCTGGCCGTGCAGGCCATCGATCCACAGCACCGGCACTTCCAGCGCGGCGACGTCGCCGGCCACCGGCGCCTCGGCCAGCACCACCCGCGCGCCGCGCTGCACCGCGCCCGGGGCGAACGTGATGCCATGGTCCCGGGTGCCGCGCAGGGCGAAGAACGCATCGCCGCGCTGCACCCGGCGCGAATCCAGCGCCAACCCGGAAACCACGATGCGGCCGGCGCCCGGCACGGCGGCGACCTGCGCGTCGGCGATGCCGAGCAGCAGCTGGTCGAGGTGACCGGTGCTCATGGCGTACCCCCGTCGAGCGGCGCGTCGTCGAGCGGCGCATCCGCCGGCGGCTTGCTGCCGACCAGTCCGTCGACGTTCTGCAGCGGGCCGCCCACGTACCAGCGGCCGATATTGTCCGGCGGCACGTCGAGCAGGCGCAGCGCGCCCTCCATCACCTTGGAGAACACCGGCCCGGACACCGTGCCGCCGTAGTAGCTGCCCTTCTGCGGATCGTCGATCACCACCACGCCGACCAGGCGCGGATTCGACGCCGGCACGATGCCGGCGAAGGCCGAGGTGTAATTGCTCTTGGCGTAGCCGCCGACGCTGGCCTTGTGCGCCGTGCCGGTCTTGCCGGCCACGCTGTAGTTGGCGATGCGCGCCAGCGTGCCCGTGCTGCCGGGGCCGGTCACCGTCTCCATCATGCGGATCAGCTGGTTCGCCACTTCCGCCGAGATGATCTGCCTGGCCTCGCTCTCGCCGCCCTTGATGAAGGTGGGGCTGTGCATCACGCCGCCGTCGGCGATGGTAGCGTAGGCATTGGCCAGCTGCAGCACGGTCACGTTGAGGCCGTAGCCGTAGCCGAGGATGGCCTTCTCCAGCGGCCGCCAGTCGCGGCCGATCCGCAGGTGGCCGGACGCCTCGCCGGGAAAGCCGCTCTCGGTGCTGTTGCCCAGGCCGAACGCGCGATAGGTGTCGTACATCAGCGAGGTGTCGAGCTGCATGGCGATGCGCGCGGCGCCCACGTTGCTGGACTTGGTGATCACCCCGGTCGGCGTCAGCAGGCCGTAGTTGTGCGTGTCGTGGATGTCGTGGCCCTGGAAGTACCAGTGGCCGCCGGTGGTGTCGATGATCGGGCTGGTCGGCGTGAACCTGCCGCTGGACAGCGCCGCCGCCATCAGGATGGGCTTCACCGTGGAGCCCGGCTCGAGCACGTCGGTCATCGCCCGGTTGCGGCGCTGGTCCGGCCGGCTGCCGCCGATCGCGTTCGGGTTGTAGGTCGGCAGGTTGGCCATCGCCAGCACTTCGCCGGTCCTGACGTCGAGCACCACCATCGAGCCGGAGCTGGCCTGCGATTTTTCCAGCGCGTTCTTCAGCTCGCTGTAGGCCAGGAACTGGATGCGGCGGTCGATGCTGAGCGTGAGGTTCTGCCCCGGCTTCGGCGCGCGCACCTGCTCGATGTCCTCGACCACGCGGCCCATGCGGTCGCGGATCACCCGCTTCGCGCCCGGCTTGCCGGCCAGCCAGTCGTCGTAGGCCAATTCCAGGCCTTCCTGGCCGCGGTCGTCGATGTTGGTGAAGCCAAGCACGTGCGCGGTCACTTCGCCGGACGGGTAGTAGCGCTTGAACTCGCGCTGGCCGTTGATGCCGGGAATGCCCAGGTCCAGCACGGCCTGCGCCGCGGCCGGCGCCATCTGCCGGCGCAGGTAGACGAACTCGCGGTCGGAGCGCTGCGCCAGCTGCGCCTTCAGGCCGTCCGCATCCACGCCCAGCGCCTGCGCCAGCGCCGGGATGTGCTCGTCGCTGTCCAGCACCTCGGCCGGGTTGGCCCAGATCGACATCATCGGGGTCGATACCGCCAGCGGCTCGCCGTTGCGGTCGAAGATGGTGCCGCGCGACACCGGGATCGGCACCTCGCGCAGGAAGCGGGCGTCGCCCTGCTTCTGGTAGAACTGCTTGCGCACCACCTGCAGGTCGAACGCCCGCGCGATCAGCGCGACCGAGACCAGGCCGAGCAGGCCGACCACCACCACCATGCGCCGGCGCGCGCTGGGGCCGGCGCCGCGGCGGCGGCCGGGCTGGGCGGGTGCGATGCGGTTGCGCCAGCTCATCAGCGCAGCAACCGGATGTCTTGCGGACGCGGATCGATCATGCCCAGCTTCTGCCGGGCCTCGTCGTCGATGCGCCGCGGTTCGGCGTAGGTGGCCTGCTCCAGTTCGAGCTTGCCGTATTCGATGTTCAGCTCGTCGCGCTGGTTCTGCAGCGCGGTCAGGTTGACGAACAGCACGCGGCTCTCGTGGCGCGTCCACACCACGCCGAGCGCGCTGGCCAGCACCGCGACCAGCAGCAGCATCAGGCAGAGGGCGCCGATCGCCTTCATGCGCGCGCTCCCTCGGCAAGCTTCTCCGCCACGCGCAGCACGGCCGAACGCGAACGCGGGTTCGCCGCCTGCTCGGCCGCGGACGGGAACTGCGCCTTGCCGACCGCCGCCAGCCGCGCCGGCGCGGCCGGCACCGGCGGCCCGCGGCGGCTGTTCTGCACGCGGCCGGAGTGGTCGCGGATGAACAGCTTCACCGCGCGGTCTTCCAGCGAATGGAAGCTGATCACCGCCAGCCGGCCGCCGGGCTTGAGCCGTTCCAGCGCCGCGTCCAGCCCCTGCTGCAGGGCATCCAGCTCGCCGTTCACGCGAATGCGCAGCGCCTGGAAGCTGCGCGTGGCCGGGTGCTTGCCCGGCTCGCGCCGGCCGACCACGCGTTCGATCAGCGCGGCCAGCTGGCCGGTGCGGGTGAACGGGGTGGCATCGCGGTCGGCCACGATGGCGCGGGCGATGCGCCGGCTGTGGCGCTCCTCGCCGTAGTGCCACAGCACGTCGGCGATCTCGCGCTCGCCGGCCCGGGCCAGGAAATCCGCGGCGCTCTCGCCCTGGCTGGGGTCCATGCGCATGTCCAGCGGCGCATCGGCCATGAAGCTGAAGCCGCGCGCGGCCTCGTCCAGTTGCGGCGAGGACACGCCCAGGTCGAGCAGCACGCCGTCGAGGCCGGCCGCGGTTTCGTCCCACTCGGCCAGGCTGGAGAAGTTCGCGTGGCGGATCGCCACGCGCGGATCGCCGGCGAACTCGGCCCGCGCGGCGGCGATCGCCGCCGGATCGCGGTCCATCAGCAGTAGGCGGCCGCCGGGGCCGAGGCGCGACAGCACCGCGCGGGCGTGACCGCCGCGACCGAAGGTTCCATCGAGATAGCGCCCGCCAGCCTGCACGGCGAGTCCCTCCACTGCTTCACCCAGCATCACCGGGATGTGCCGCAAAACTTGCTCGGCCATGCCGCACTCCCGCTCCCGTCCCGCCCACATGCCGATCGCGCCTTACAGGCGCAATTCCGCCATTGCCTGTGTGATCTCGCTTTCGCCGATGGTCTGGCGGATCTTCTTGAGGTGCTCCTGTTCGCTCCACAGCTCGAACTTGTCGCCCATGCCCAGCAGCACCGCCCTCTTCTCGATACCGGTGGTGGCGCGCTGGCTGGCCGGCAGCAGGATGCGTGCCGCGCTGTCGGGCTCGACCACGGCGGCCGCACCGACCAGCTTCATCTGCATGTCGCGATGCGCCTTGACCACCTTGGAAAGCGCGTTGACCTGATCGCGCACCAGCTCCCACGCCGCATGCGGGAACAGCCACAGGCAGCCCGGCTCGAACGGGTTGTAGGTGATCACCAGGCGATTGGCGCACTCGCCCGCCACCTGCTCCCGATAGGCGGTCGGGATGGTCAGGCGGCCCTTGTCGTCGATGGTGATGGCGGTTTCGCCCTGGAACACGGTCAGCAGACTCCACTAAAACCCACAATTTCACACTGGAGCCCACGATAATCTCGCCCCATGAGACTGTCAAGGGAAATCGCTTGTGAATCAAGGAGTAAAGGCGGAATGCTGGCCACACGTGCAGCATTTTCTGAGAAACGCCGGCAAGGTGTTTGAAAGCAGGGAATTTTTTATAAATACAAACACGCCGACTTGGCCCCGAACCGGGGGAAATCCCACCGGATCGGCGCCACGATGCCACGCCGGCATGAACCGCCGTTCACGCAGGCGCCTTCATCACCACCGCGACGACGGATCGCAGTGGTGATGAAGGCGAAGAAGAGGTGGAGTCGGCCTGTAAGCCGGGTTCTGTACGCCTTGCGGCGCGACAGTCATTCCTCTCGGCCAGGCGTCGCCGCCTGGCTCCAGCAACCTACCCGGGAACAACGCGGGCCGCGTTATCGTTCCCCTATTTGGTCTTGCTCCGAGTGGGGTTTACCGTGCCGTACGGCGTTAGCCCCGTACGCGGTGCGCTCTTACCGCACCCTTTCACCCTTGCCACGCGCATCCGAAGATGCCGTTCGGCGGTCTGCTCTCTGTTGCACTGGCCGTCAGCTCACGCTGCCCAGGAGTTACCTGGCACTCTGCCCTGCGGAGCCCGGACTTTCCTCGATGCGCTTGCGCGCGACGCGACTGTCCGGCCGACTCCACCGGCAAGGATACAGGAGCGAGGAGTGAGAAGTGAGAGAAAGCCGAGCGAGCGTCTTTAGCGGCTTTTCTCTCGCTTCTCGCTCCTCTTCACTCACTTCTATAAAGATCCTTGCGCGGCGCGCCGCTGATCGCCGCCGCCAGCTTCGCCGCCTTCGCCGGCGGCAGTTCCTCGCGCAGGATCGCGAACACGCGCCGGCCCTCGGCCAGCTTCGCGTCGGCCTCCTCGCCGCGGCCGGCGACCAGGACCACGCATTCGCCGCGCTGCTGGTCGGGATCGGCGGCGACCCGCGCCGCCAGCAACCCCAACGGCTCGCCCAGCACGGTCTCGAACAGCTTGGTCAACTCGCGCGCCAGCACCGCCTCGCGGTCGGCGCCGAACACGTCGCGCATGTCGGCCAGGCTCTCGGCGACGCGGTGCGACGACTCATAGAAGATGACGGTGCGCGCGTCGCCCGCCAGCTCCTGCAGCCGGCTGCGCCGTGCCGCCGCCTTCGGCGGCAGGAAGCCCTCGAACACGAAACGGTCGCTGGGCAGGCCGGCCACCGACAGCGCCGCGATCGCCGCGCAGGCGCCCGGCACCGGAATGCAGCGGATGCCCGCCGCGCGCGCGGCGCGCACCAGCCGGAAACCCGGATCGCTGATCAGCGGCGTGCCCGCATCGGAGATCAGCGCCACCGCGTTGCCGCCCTGCATCCGGCGCACGATCGCCTCCACCGCATCGCGCTCGTTGTGCTCGTGCAGCGCGACCAGCGGCGTGTCGATGTTGTGATGCACCAGCAGCGGCCGGCTGTGGCGGGTGTCCTCGGCGGCGATCACGGCCACCGCGCGCAGGGTCTCGATCGCGCGGGCGGAAAGGTCGTCGCGGTGGCCGATCGGCGTGGCCACCACCCACAAGGAACCGGGCTGAACGGACCCTGATGACATCTGAGAACTCCTGCGCCGTAAGCCGGCAAATCGATCCGCTATGATCGCGCATTGACGACCATGACGAACAAGGGATTTCCCATGCGCTTCATGCGCCACTCGCGCGCCGTCGCGACCGGACTGCTGTTTTCGCTGGTACTGGCCGCCTGCGTGCCCGCAAACGCGCCGCGCTCGCCGGCCGAGATGGCCGCCGCGCAGGGTGCCGAGGCGCTGGCCCGGCAGGGACAGTACGACCAGGCCGCACAGGCCTACCTCAACCTGGCCACGCAATCGGGCGGGCACGCCGACAGCTACCGCCTGCTGGCCGCCGAGGCATGGCGCGAGGAAGGCCAGCTTGCCCGCGCCGCCCCGGTACTGGACGGCATCAAGCGCCAGCGCCTGAGCGGCGATGAACCGTTGCGGCTGGACCTGCTGCGCGCCGAGCTGGCGCTCGACCGGCACGACACGGCCACCGCGCTGCGCCTCACCACCCAGCCGAACGTGGCGGTGCCCGCCCCGCTGCAGCTGCGCCTGCTGGAGTGGCGCGCCCGCGCGATGGCGGCCAGCGGCGACCCCTGGGGCGCCGCCCGCACCCGCGTGCAGATGGATGACCAGCTGAGCGGCTTCGACCACGCGCAGAACCGCCAGCAGATTCTCGCACTGCTCGGCCAGGTCGGCGTCGACCCGCTCAAGCAGCGCGCCGCCGCCATGCATCGCGGCGACCGCATGCTGCCGTGGGTCAACGAGGCGCTGAGCCGGCTCGGCATCGCCGTGGCCCAGCCGCCGCCGGAACTGCAGCAGCCGGTCGGCACCCTGCTGCCCGGCGCCGATGCGAACGTGCGCGAAGGCTACAAGGTACCCGCCCAGATCGCCCTGCTGCTGCCCAACGACGGCAGCTACGCGGCCGCCAGCACGGCGATCCGCGAAGGTTTCTTCGCGGCCTACATCGACGCCGGGCGCAACCGTGCGCCGCGCCCGTCGGTGCGCGTCTACGACAGCCAGGGCACCGCCGACGGCGCGGTCAGAGCCTACCGCCAGGCGGCCAGCGATGGCGCCAGGCTGGTGGTCGGCCCGCTGACCCGCGGCGAGGTCGCGGCCATCTTCAGCCAGCCGACCCTGCCGGTGCCGCTGCTCGCGCTGAACCACCCCGACGACAAGCAGCTGCCCAGCGGCGAGGCCAGCGAGTTCGGCCTGCTGCCGGAAAGCGAGGGCGCCCAGGCCGCCGACCACATGGTCGAGCGCGGCCTGCGCCGGGTCTACGCGGTGATTTCCACCGACGATTTCGCGCAGCGTGCGGCCAGCGCCTTCAAGGCCGAGCTGGCCGCCCGCGGCGGCGAACTCGCCGGCACGATCACCCTGCCGCCGGGCGCCACCAACTACGCCAGCCTCATCGCCGACCTGCACCTTCCCGCCGGCGCACCCGCCCCGGCCGCTCCCGCCGAGCCTGCGGCGGCCAGCGCCCCGGCCACGGGCGGCGCAACGGGCGACAGCGGCATCTTCATCAGCATGCGCCCGGCCCAGGCGCGCCTGCTGCTGCCGCAGTTGCGCATCGCGCGGGTCGAGCTGCCGGTGATCGCCACCTCGCACGTCTACGAAGGCAGCGACGACGCTTCGTCCAACCGCGACCTGGACGGCGTGGAATTCTGCGACGCGCCGTGGCTGTTCAACGCCCAGCCGGGCCTGCCGAACCGCGACGAGATCGCCGCCCGCCTGCCCGCCGCCCACGGCGGCGCCGCGCGGCTGTTCGCATTCGGCATGGACGCCTGGAACCTGGTGCCGTACCTGGAATGGCTGCGCGCCCACCCGGGCAGTTACGTGCCTGGCGCCAGCGGCCAGCTCACCGCCGACCAGTTCGGCCGGGTACGCCGCGTGCTGATCTGGGCCCAGTTCCAGGACGGCCTGGCCCGTCCGCTGGGCGGCAGCCTGCAACTGGACGACGTGCCGTCGAACGCGCCGCCCGCCGCCTCGCCCGCGCCGGCCAGCCCGTCATCCAGCGGCGGCAGCTTCCAGTCCGTCCCGGGCTGATGCGCGCCGCCGGCGACGATTTCGAGCAGCGCGCCTGCGCCGAACTGGAACGCGCCGGCCTGACGCTGCTGGCGCGCAACTACACCACCCGCCACGGCGAGCTGGACCTGGTGATGCGCGACGGCGATGCCGTGGTATTCGTCGAAGTGCGCTACCGCAAGAGCGCCAGCCACGGCGACGCCGCCAGCTCGGTCACCCCGGCCAAGCAGGCCAAACTGATCCTTGCCGCGCAACACTGGCTCGCCGCGCACCCGCAGCACGCGCGGCGAGCCTGTCGCTTCGACGTGGTCAGCTACGACGGACCGGCCGCCGCGGTGCGCATGCAGTGGCTGCGTGGCGCATTCGAGGCGTGCTGAATACCCGCCGGTGCGATAATCCCCGGCATGACCCTGCCCGCCACCTTGCTCGACCGCCTGCGCGCGATCTTTCCCGGCGGCGAACTCTCCACCTCTGACGCCGTGCGTAACGAGTGCGCGCACGACAACTCGCGCTACCGCGCCCTGCCCGAGCTTGTAGTATTCCCCACCGGGCACGACCAGGTGGAAGCCCTGGTGCGCGCCTGCCGCGAACACCGCGTGCCGCTCACCGCGCGCGGCGGCGGCACCAGCTCCACCGGTGCCTCGGTGCCGATGGCGGGCGGCGTGGTGGCGAACTTCATGCGCATGAACCGCATCCTGCGCATCGACCCCGACAACCGCCTCGCGGTGGTCGAGCCGGGCGTGAGCAACGAGGCGCTGCAACAGGCGCTGGCGCCATACGGTTTCTTCTGGGCGCCCGACCCGGGTTCGGCGCCGTGGTGCACGGTGGGCGGCAACCTCGCCTGCAACGCCTCCGGGCCGCACGCGGTGAAATACGGCTCGACGCGCGACAACGTGCTGGGCCTCGCCGCCGTGGCCGGCAGCGGCAAGAGCTTCCGCTGCGGCACGCACACCACCAAGAGCGCGATCGGCTACGACCTCACCCGCCTCGTGGTCGGCTCGGAAGGCACGCTGGCCGTGATCACCGAAGCCACGTTGAAACTCACTCCCCGACCCGCCGCCGTGCGCACCCTGCGCGCCACCTACCGCGACGTGGCCAGCGCCGCGCGGGCGGTGACGCGCATCATGGCGCAGCCGGCCACGCCCTGCGCGCTGGAGTTCATGGATGCGCTGGCGCTGAAGCTGGCCCGCGACCACCAGCCCGAGGCCGGCGTGCCGGCGGCCGAGGCGCTGCTGATGATTGAGCTGGATGGCGCGCCGGATACCCTGGACGGTGCCACCGCCGCCATCGAGGCCGCCGCCCGCGTGGACGGGCTGGTGCAGCTGGAAGTGGCGCGCGACGAGGCGCAGACCCGTGCGTTGTGGGCCGCGCGCAAGGCGCTGTCGCTGGCCCAGCGCAGCGTCACGCAGCACAAGATCAACGAGGACGTGGTGGTGCCGGTGAGCCGCCTGCCCGAACTGGTGGACGGCGTGCGTGCACTTTCCGAAAAGCACGCCGTGCCCATCGTGAGCTTCGGCCATGCCGGCAACGGCAACCTGCACGTGAACCTGCTGCCGCGCGACGTGGACGAGATCGAGCGTGCCTACGCGGCGCTGCCCGAACTGTTCGCGCTGGTGCTCGCGCTGGATGGCACCATCTCGGGCGAGCACGGCATCGGCGTGGTCAAGCGCGAGTTCATGCCGCTGGCGCTGGAACCGGCCACGCTGGAGCTGATGCGCAACATCAAGGCCGCGTTCGACCCGGATGGCATCCTCAATCCGGGGAAGCTGCTGCCTTGAACGGGAATCGGGATTCGGGAACGGGGAATCGGAAAAGCCCGGTGACCGCGCGGCAAGTGCATACGCTGGACGCCCTGCTGGCGGACATCCGCTCCTGCCGGACCTGCGCGCTCCAGCAACCGCCGGGGTTGCGCCCGGTGCTGCAGGCGTCCACGCGCTCGCGATTGCTGATCGTCAGCCAGGCACCGGGGCGCAAGGTGGAGGAGACCGGCATCCCGTTCAACGACGTCAGCGGCGAGCGGCTGCGCGACTGGCTGCGCATCGACCGCGCCGCGTTCTACGACGCCGACAAGGTGGCGATCGTGCCGATGGACTTTTGCTATCCCGGCAAGGGCAAAAGCGGTGACCTGCCACCCCGGCCGGCGTGTGCCGCGATCTGGCATCCGCGGCTGCTCCCGCTGCTCACCCAGGTGCGGCTGACCCTCGCCATCGGCCAGTACGCGCAGGCTGGCCTGCTGGGCGATGTGCGTGGGGCCACGCTCACCGATACCGTGGGCGACTGGCGCACGCATCTCGAACGCGGCGTGCTGCCGCTGCCGCACCCCAGCCCGCGCAACCGGCTGTGGCTCACGCGCAACCGGTGGTTCGAGGCGGAACTGCTGCCGGTGCTGCGCGAACGCGTGGCCGCGGCGCTGCGCGGCGACGACTGAATCACGCCGCGGCGCGCCTTGCCGCCCGCCCGCGGATTCATCTAACCTGCCCGGGCTTCATGGCCACGGGGCTTTCCCTCGGCCTCGTCTGGGGAAACCAATATGCTGGATAACGGCCGATGAGCATCAAGCTCCGCCTCGTGGTGATGAATTTTCTGCAGTTTTTCGTGTGGGGGGCGTGGCTGATCACCATCGGCGCGTACTGGTTCCAGTACCGGCACTGGTCCGGCGCGCAGTTCGGCGCGATCTTCTCGACCATGGGCATCGCCTCGCTGTTCATGCCCTCGCTGATGGGCGTGATCGCGGACAAGTGGCTCAACGCGGAGAAGCTCTACGGCCTGCTGCACATCGGCGGCGCGATCGTGCTGTTCATCGTGCCGATGATCGACAACCCGGCCACCCTGTTCTGGGTGATGCTGCTCAACATGATGTGCTACATGCCGACGATCTCGCTGGCGATCGCGGTGGCCTACAACGCGCTGAAGAGCGACGGCGCGGACGTGGTGCTGGTATTCCCGCCGATCCGCGTATGGGGCACGGTGGGCTTCATCGCGGCGATGTGGACGGTGAGCCTGCTGCACCTGGAAACCTCGGGCGGCCAGTTCTACGTGGCCGCCGCCGCGGCGCTGCTGCTGGGCCTGTACGCGTTCACCCTGCCGCCGTGCCCGCCGCGACTGCGCGGCCAGGCGCACAAATCATGGCTGGATACGCTGGGGCTGACCTCCTTCGCGCTGTTCCGGCACGCCAAGATGGCGATCTTCTTCCTGTTCGCAATGATGCTGGGCGCGGCGCTGCAGCTCACCAACGCCTACGGCGACACCTTCCTGCACGACTTCGCCAAGGTCGACGCGTACCAGGGCCTGCTCGCGGTGCGCTACCCGGCGATCATCATGTCGATCTCGCAGGTTTCCGAAACGCTGTTCATCCTGGCTATCCCGTTCTTCTTCAAGCGCTTCGGCATCAAGACGGTGATGCTGATCAGCATGGTCGCCTGGGTGCTGCGCTTCGGCCTGTTCGCCTACGGCGACCCGGGCCCAGGCCTGTGGATGATCGTGCTGTCGTGCATCGTGTACGGCATGGCGTTCGACTTCTTCAACATCTCCGGCTCGCTCTTCGTCGAAGAGCAGAGCGACCCGGCGATCCGCGCCAGCGCGCAGGGCCTGTTCATGCTGATGACCAACGGCATCGGCGCGATCCTGGGCAGTTCGATCAGCGGCGTGATCATCGACCTCTGGTTCACCCACGCCGACGGCAGCAAGGACTGGCATGGCATCTGGACCACCTTCGCGGCTTACTCGCTGGTGGTGGCGGTGCTGTTCGCGATCCTGTTCCGGCACAAGCACGTGCGCAACGGAATAGCCCTGGTGCACGGCGCCGCCGACGTCAACCACCCCTGAACGGCGGCCGCCGGCGGGACGGTGGAGACCGGGGCGTTCAACACCTGCCACGGCGTGGCTGCCGACGCGGCCTCCCGGTTCCCCGAGTATTTTCGATGACAACGGAAACAGGCATGTTCGAAACCAGGACGCATCGCCTTGCAGCTGCCGCGGTGGCCGTGCTCTACATCGCGATCCAGTCGTTCCAGTCGTTCGTCTTCACCCGGTTGCCGGAGGCCGAAGGTACAGTGCAGGCCCTGCTGCAGGGACCGCTGCCGCTGAACCTGGCACGCGCCACGTTGATGCTGCTCTCTTTTTTCGGGCTGGCGTATCTCTACCTCGTCGCCTGCGGATTGGCCTTCCGGCGCAAGCCGCTGGCCGCCGTCGCGGCGTTTCTTGGGTTCTTCGCCTTCTGCCTGCTGGAATTGCAGCTTCGTTCGGTCGAACTGTTCTACGTGTACCTCGAACTGCCAAAGCTCTATCAGGCGGCGACAGCTGCCGGGCAGGTACGTGTGCTGGAGATCCAGTCGGTGTTCCAGGCAGTGCAGCATGCGCTGTACTTCCCCCTGGGGCTGGCGCAGGCACTGGGAAGCATTGCGTTGTGCGCGGCCCTTGGAGGCCATCGCTTCGACTGGCTGGCGAGGCTCGCGTTCGGCCTGAACGCCGCGCGCCTGCTGCTGCGTTCGCTGGACGTATACGTCCTCGGGACGCGATTCGACACACTCTATTCCGTCCTTTACCTGCCGCTGGTCTACGTCATCTTCGGCGCCACCGTGGCGTGGCTGTGCCTGCGCCGCGAAACCTGATCCGGGTGCCCGCGCCTGCGGCCCGGTAGAATGCGCGGCATGCGCATCGGCCCCTACCTCATCGACCCGCCGGTGGTGCTCGCCCCGATGGCGGGCGTCACCGACAAGCCGTTCCGCCTGCTGTGCAAACGGCTCGGCGCGGGCCTGGCCGTGTCCGAAATGACCAACGCCGACCCGAAGCTGTGGCACACGCGCAAGTCGCTGCACCGGATGGACCACGCTGGCGAACCCGAGCCGGTCAGCGTGCAGATCGCCGGCTACGACCCGGCGATGCTGGCCGAGGCGGCGCGCTTCAACGTGGCCAACGGCGCGCAGATCATCGACATCAACATGGGCTGCCCGGCGAAGAAGGTGTGCAACGTGTGGTCGGGTTCCGCGTTGCTGCAGGATGAGCCGCTGGTGGCGCGCATCGTGAAGGCGGTGGTGGACGCGGTCGACGTGCCGGTGACCTTGAAGATCCGCACCGGCTGGGATCGGCAGAACCGCAACGCGCTGAACATCGCGCGCATCGCCGAGGATGCCGGCATCGCCGCGCTGGCCGTGCACGGCCGCACCCGCGCCGACAAGTACGAGGGAGAGGCCGAGTACGCCACCATCGCCGCGGTGAAGGCCGCCGTGCGCATCCCGGTGCTGGCCAACGGCGACGTCTGCACGCCGCAGCAGGCGAAGCACGTGCTCGATCTCACCGGCGCCGACGCGGTGATGGTCGGCCGCGGCGCGCAGGGCCGGCCGTGGATCTTCCGCGAGATCGCCCACTACCTCGCCACCGGCGAACTGCTGGCCGAACCCGAACCGGCCGAGGTCGCCGCGATCCTGCTCGGCCATCTCGAGCACCTGCACGCGTTCTACGGTGAACCGGCCGGCGTGCGCATCGCGCGCAAGCACCTGGGCTGGTACGCGAAGGACCGCCCCGAGAACGCCGCCTTCCGCCAGGTGGCCAACCGCGCGGAAACCGCCGGCGAGCAGCTGCGCCTGACCCGCGAGTATTTCGCGGCGCTGCAGGACGAGGCGCGCCTGGCGGCCTGAGCGAACGCTCCGCGGAAAACCGCCGAGCGCACTCCCCCCGCTGCCATGGCGGAGGAGTACCGTGGCAAGCAGCGGCGGCTCCCTCGCATCCCCTGCCACGACGATGAACAGCACGGCCACAGGCGAATTCCCCTATATCCACGGATTTTCCGCGGAGGAGCAGTCGCGGCTGGTGCGGCAGGCCCGCATGTTCGAAACCAGCCTGTTCAACCACATCGACTACAGCGACGCGACCCGCCTGCTGGAAGTCGGCTGCGGGGTCGGCGCACAGACCGAGATCCTGCTGCGACGGTTTCCGCAATTGCATGTCACCGGCATCGACCGCTCCGCTGCGCAACTGGCCGCCGCCGAACACAACCTGGCCGAAACCACCTGGTGCGCGACGCGCTATACCCTGCGCCAGGCCGACGCCACGGACCTTCCCTTCGCCGAACGCAGTTTCGATGCAGCCTACCTGTGCTGGGTGCTGGAACACATGCCCAGCCCTTCGCGCGTACTCAGCGAGGTACGCCGCGTGCTCAGCCCCGGCGCCGCTGTCTACGTCACCGAGGTGCTCAACTCCTCCTTCTTCCTCGACCCCTATTCGCCGAACCTGCTGCGCTACTGGATGGCGTTCAACGATTACCAGTACGACACCGGCGGCGACCCGTTCATTGGCGCCAAGCTGGGCAACCTGCTGCTGGCCGGCGGCTACCGCGACGTGCAGACGGAAGTGAAGAGCATCCACCTGGACAACCGTCAGCCGGCGCGACGCAAGCGCATGATCGAATTCTGGGAAGAACTGCTGGTGTCGGCGGCCGAGCAGCTGGTGCTCGCCGGAAAGGTCGATGCCGCCACGGTCGAAGGCATGCGCATGGAGCTGCAGGCGGTCCGCAACGACCCCGATGCGGTGTTCTTCTTTGCGTTCGTGCAGGCCCGCGCCACCCCCTACTGAGCCATAGGCGGACCATCCTCGTCCCCCAGGCCACGCCCGGCCGAGCCCGCCGTCGCAGGCCGTAAAGCCGTCCAAACGGCTGAACATCCGCCTAACCCACCGGCCCCCAGAATCCCGGCGGGCTGCAAAACCGGGGGCAGCGATGTATCATGCCGGACTTCTTTTATCTTTCTATCCGCACGAAGGGATATAAACCGCGATGTCCAACTACCTGTTCACCTCCGAATCGGTCTCCGAAGGCCATCCGGACAAAGTCGCCGACCAGATCTCCGACGCCGTGCTCGACGCAATCATCGCGCAGGATCCGCGCGCCCGCGTGGCCTGCGAAACCATGGTCAAGACCGGCGTGGCGATCGTCGCCGGCGAAATCACCACCAGCGCGTGGATCGACCTCGAAGCGATCACCCGCAAGGTGATCGTCGACATCGGCTACGACTCCAGCAACGTCGGCTTCGACGGCGCCACCTGCGGCGTGATCAACCTGATCGGCAAGCAGTCGCCGGACATCAACCAGGGCGTGGACCGCAAGAACCCGGAAGACCAGGGCGCCGGCGACCAGGGCCTGATGTTCGGCTACGCGACGAACGAGACGAAGGACATGATGCCGGCGGCGATCTACTACTCGCACCGCCTGGTCGAGCAGCAGGCGAAGGTGCGCAAGAAGAAGAATTCGCCGCTGCCGTGGCTGCGCCCGGACGCCAAGAGCCAGGTCACCCTGCGCTACGAGCATGGCGTGGCCACCGCGATCGACGCCGTGGTGCTGTCGACCCAGCACGACCCGGGCGTGAAGCAGAAGGACCTGATCGAGGCCGTGCGCGAGCACATCCTGAAGCCGGTGCTGCCCGCCAAGCTGCTGCACAAGGGAACCAAGTTCCACATCAACCCGACCGGCAAGTTCGAGATCGGCGGCCCGGTGGGCGACTGCGGCCTGACCGGCCGCAAGATCATCGTGGACACCTACGGCGGCTGGGCCCGTCACGGCGGTGGCGCGTTCTCGGGCAAGGACCCGTCCAAGGTCGACCGCTCGGCCGCCTACGCCGCACGCTACGTGGCCAAGAACATCGTGGCCGCCGGCATCGCCGACCGCTGCGAAGTGCAGGTCAGCTACGCGATCGGCGTGGCCCACCCCACCTCGATCTCGGTCACCACCTTCGGCACCGGCAAGATCAGCGACGAGAAGATCGAGAAGCTGATCCGCAAGCACTTCGACCTGCGCCCGTACGGCATCTTGCAGATGCTCGACCTGATCCACCCGATGTACCAGCAGACCGCCAGCTACGGCCACTTCGGCCGCACCCCGCACCAGATGAAGGGTCCGGACGGCAAGGCCTTCACCGCGTTCTCGTGGGAAAAGACCGACCGCGCCGAGGCGCTGCGCAAGGATGCCAAGCTGAAGTAAGGCCGGCGCTGCACATTGGAACGAACGGGCCGCCTTCGTGCGGCCCGTTTCTATTTCAGTTTCAGACCAACAGCCTTTCCGAAGCGCAACACCAGTTCATGTTGTACCGCAGGTGCGGCCTGCAACGACTGCCGTGCGCGC
The DNA here is from genome assembly GCF_001617365.1 of Rhodanobacter sp. FW104-R8. GTDB lineage: Bacteria > Pseudomonadota > Gammaproteobacteria > Xanthomonadales > Rhodanobacteraceae > Rhodanobacter. Next base: position 42,586 of record NZ_LVJR01000022.1, on the reverse strand, counting down.
CTGACCCAGCCCGCACCCCGAGCGGCCAGGTCGTCCCACGCTTCCACCAGCACACTGGGCGCACGCTGCAGATGCCAGTCGATCAGGCTCAAAGCCTGGAAAATATCCTTGGCGTATTTCGCATGCCGCGGTCCACGCTCGGCGGCCACCAGCAGTTTGTGCAAGCCGTAGCGCGCTGGGTCGGGCAAATTCACCAGGCAAGCGTCGGCCCGGTCCAGCAGCACGGCCTGCCCAGGCCGCTCCAACAAATAATCCAGAAACTTCAGCGGCGTCAGCGCCACGCCGATATCCGGCATCGACACATCCTTGCCGCCACGGCGCATCACGGTCAGAAAGTCGATACGCAAATCGGGTTCCTTCTCGCTGACATAGTTGCTGGCGAAGCCGCGACTGCCGCCAAGTGCCGGCAGGAATCCCATCTCCAGTGACTTCAGCGCATCGTCCACATCCGCATGCATATTGGCCGGCAACGCCACCTCCACGTTGCCGCCTGCTCCCGCATGCGCAAAATCAAGATCGAGAGTGCGCGCGCCCTCGCTCCACACCACTCCCAGCTGGTTGCCCATGGCGAGGAACGCCTGCGTGCCCACCAGCAATCCGCCGGCACGAAAGAACTGGTAATCGGCGAATCGCTTGACGATGCGAAAGTGCTTTGCCGGCGTAAGCGCATTGCCCTGGGCGAATGCCGCACTGGCCTGTCGCGCCACCGCTTCAAATGCCGGTACCGGTTTGTCGCGTGCATTTTCGATCGCCTCGATCGGCGGTCCCTCCGGCCCCAGGTAATACTCGCGCTTGCGTCCGTCGATCTCCTTGAACTGCCAATACGCGTAGCGGCGTCCCTTGATTGTCTTCCAGCCCACCGTCCCGGTCAGCGACGCCGGCGAACGCATGGTCTCAGCCACTTGAACCAGCTCCTGCAGTTCGGCGTAGGCGGTCTGGGCGGCAACGGGAAGTTCGCGGTACAAGGCCATCATCAGGGCTCCGGCGGATACCGTGGTTATACCACTCACAAAGAATGAGTGGTATAACCACGGTATCTTTTTCATTCGCACGAACGGCCGCCCCATGCACCTTGACCAGTTGCTCAACGACATCGACCGAGATTCCCTGACCGAGCTCTTCGGCGGGGCCGCGCTCGCAGCGGTCGAAGCCAGCCTGACGGAAAAGAATGGCAAGGCCTACGTGCATTGCCTGGTGCGCGACAAACCTGTGCAGGCCAAGCGCGAGGAACTGGTGCGGCAACTGTGGCTGCAACGACTGACGCTGTACTACGGGTACCCGGCATCGCGACTTGGCGTGGAATATCCGGTCACCTTCGGCCGCGATACCTCCAAGCGCGCCGACATCGTGGTGATGGATGCCGACCGCCCCACCGTGCCCTACCTCATCGTCGAAGTGAAGCAAGGCAAGCTCAAGGACGGCAAGGAACAACTTCGCTCGTACACCCACGCCACCGGCGCGCCGCTGGCAATGTGGTGCAACGGCATGGAATCGGTCGCGTGGCACCGCAAGAATCCCAACTACTTCGTCGAGATTCCCGACGTTCCCAACGTCGGCCAGACCATCGATGACATCGCCGGCCAGCCGTGGACGATGCAGACGCTGATCGAGGTTGAGCAGCGCCGCGAAATCGAGGGCAAGCGCACGCGCAGCCTCAAGCAGTTGATCGAGGAAATGGAGAACGAAGTCCTTGCCAATGCCGGTGTGGACGTGTTCGAGGAAGTGTTCAAGCTGATCTTCAGCAAGCTCTACGACGAGATGTACTGCTATCGCGGCCGCCACAAGTATCTGCGCTTCCGCAACAGCAACACCGCCGCGCAGCTCAAGGTCAGCATCCAGTCCTTGTTCGACGACGCCAAGAAGGAATGGCCCGGGGTGTTCGCCGAGGATGACAAGATCAAGCTCGGTCCGGAGCACCTGCAAGTCTGTGTCGGTTCGCTGGAGGAATGGAAGCTGTTCAACTCCAACCTCGACGTGGTGGACGACGCCTTCGAATACCTGGTCGGCAAGTCGTCCAAGGGCGAGAAGGGCCAGTACTTCACGCCGCGCTGGGTGATCGACATGTGCGTGCGCATGATGAATCCGCACGAATCGGAAACCGTGATCGACACCGCCGCTGGTAGCGCCGGATTCACCGTGCATTCGATCTTCCATGTATGGAGGCAGATCCTGGCTGACGAAGGCCTGCCGGTATCGCACCTGTTCACCATGGAAGACAAGCCGCAGCGCTGCCGCGACTACGTGCGCAACAAGGTATTTGCCATCGACTTCGACGAGAAGTCCGTGCGCGTGGCACGCTGCCTCAACCTGATTGCCGGCGACGGTCAGACCAACGTGTTGCACATGAACACGCTGGACTGGACCAAATGGGACGAGCGCATCCGGCAGGACGAAGACTGGCAGGAAACCTACGGCCCCGGCTGGGCCAAGCTCAAGAAGCTCCGACATCCGAAGAACCAGAACCGCACGTTCGGCTTCGACGTATTGATGGCCAATCCACCGTTCGCCGGCGACATCAAGCAGAGCGATATGCTCTCTCCCTACGAGCTGGGCCACAAGGCCAACGGCAAACTGGAAGGCAAGGTCGGCCGCGACCTGTTGTTCATCGAGCGCAACCTGGACTTCCTGCGCCCCGGCGGGCGTATGGCCGTGGTGCTGCCGCAAGGCCGCTTCAACAACGCCAGCGACCAGCGCGTACGTGAGTTCATCGCCGAACGCTGCCGCATCCTCGCCGTGGTCGGCCTGCACCCCAACACCTTCAAGCCGCACACCGGCACCAAGACCAGCGTGCTGTTCGTGCAGAAGTGGAACGACGACGCCAGCGATCCGCGCTACCACTGCCCGCGCACCGACGACTACCCGATCTTCTTCGCCACCCAGCAACTGGCCAGCAAGGACAACAGCGGCGAGAAAATCATTGCCTTATCGCAGCCACGCCATCGTCTGTTCGACTGGACAAAGAGCGACAAGCCAACGCTGGAAGACCTCTCAGAAGGTGAGTTGAAACAGCGCTTCGCGGTGGCGGAAGCCGCCAGCCTGTATCGAGTCAATTATCCGGATGGCAAGCAAGGGGTCGAATCGGGACTGGCCCTGATCCAGCAACACGGCAGCCTGGAGGCGATTCGCAAGGAGGATGGCTATCAGTTGCAGCGCCTGCGCGAGGTCGAGACCTACCGCAAACCTTTGCGCGACAGCCACGGGCACTGGGTGATCCAGCACGACCTGTTCAACCACGACGGCCTGACCCAGGACGGTATCGCCGAGGCCTTTGCCGAGTTCGCCGCGAAGGAGAAACTCGGTTTTTTTTGAATCGCCCCTTTGACGCGGCCCGCTATGTGGGCTTGTTGGAGGGGCTGGAAATTTCAGAAGTTCGGCTCTCGGATGTGCTCCGCAGTGCCTCGACAACTCGATTCGATCCCGAGTATTTCCAGCGACAACATTTACTCGATGCAATGCACGTCGTCGAGAAGGCTTCGGTATTCTGCAAGTTCAGGCAGCTCTGTGTTTCAGTTGATGCGAGCGCCTTCTATCCCTCGATAGAAGCCTACTACGATCAAGGCGATTTGCCGTTTCTTCGTGTCGCGGACGTAGATTCGGTTATCGACTTCGAGACCTGTACTCGAATCCCAGCGAGCTTGTGCGATCAATTCCCCACACTCTCCAAGGTGGCACCAGGGGACATTGTATTTACGAAAGGCGGAAGCGTCGCACGTGTTGGCTTGGTAACTGCTGAAGCAGCGGTTAGCCGCGACCTCATTTTTCTAAATAGTTCAAAGTTGCAGGAAGTTGACCGAGTATTTCTCTATCTCTACTTCCAAACAGGCTTCTTCAACCGCGCCTTGATACGCTCGAGCTCGCAAACGGCACAGCCGCATCTGACAATAACTCTTGTCCGCGAATTGCCGATTTTTCGCGCAAACAAGGAATTGAAGGAGCATTGTCTTCGGCTTGTTCAGGCTTCCTACAAAGCACGCGCCGCTGCGATTGCGGCGCAGCACGAAGCAGAGCACGGACTCCTATCCGCTTTGGGGCTGGAGAATTGGCAACCACCGGAGCCGCTAAGCTACGCCCGCAGCAGCCGCGATGCCTTCGCCGCTGGACGACTGGATGCGGAGTACTTCGCACCGCGCGTCGCCGAACTGCTTGGCCGGCTCGGCCAGCATGGCCAACGCATCCGCGATGTGGCGCCGGCGCGGCACGAACGCTTCGTCGCATCGGCCATCGGCACGTTCGACTACATCGAGATCGGCAACCTGCGCGCCGACGGCACCGCAATGGCAGTGCAGACGGAGCAGTCCGACGCGCCCAGTCGCGCGACCTGGCATGTGCACGCGGGCGACGTAGTTACCTCGATGGTACGGCCGATTCGCCGACTCTCAGCCCTGATCGCCCCGGAGCAGGACGGCAGTGTGTGCTCATCCGGCTTCGTGGTGCTTGAGCCGGAAACTGTCGCACCCGAGGTGCTGCTGGCCTACCTGCGCCTGCTGCCGGTGTGCGAACTGATGGATCTGCACACCAGCGCCAGCCTGTATCCGGCTATAGCCGAAGCGGATCTGCTGGCACTGCCGTTCCCCCGCATCGAGGCAAGCGTATAGACCCAGATCGTAACGAACGTGCGCGCCGCGCAGGGCAGCCGCGAGCGCGCCGCCGAGCTTCTCAATGCGGCCAAGCGCGCCGTCGAACTCGCCATTGAGGACTCCGAGGCCGCCGCCTTGCGGCACCTCGCTTCATTCGAACTGCCCGCCAGCGGTGCACCGTGACCGTCGTCCGCTGCTCGCAAAAGCTGCTCAAGCGCTTGCGTGTGCCGCCCGCGCTGGCTGAACCGGCACCGTCGGACAACCCACTGGGCGAGTGGTGCGCTGACATCGACTTCATCGACCGCCAGCCGTTCGTGCTGCTTATGAACGCCGCCACGGGAACGGTGCTGGTCGTGCCTGGCCGCGCCGTCGATTTGAAACGCCTGTACGAGATGGCGGCAGAGCAGCTGCGGTTCCTGTTGGCCGCCTGCGGGATCGGTGGTGCGCTGGCCGAAGGCGAATTGGATGCCTGGCGATCGCCACCGGCATTCGCCCGCAACGGCAATCGCAGCCTGGTTTCATCGATGAACCAGCGCAAGTACGAGGCGTGGTCGCAATTCGCCCATGGTCGCCTCACGGCGTTCGAGGTGGCGCTGCGCATGCTGGAGACGCCGTTCTCACGCAAGGATCTGGGTCGCGACTTCCACTTCGCGGCTGATCTGCTGCGCGCCAGACTGATGCCCTCGGCGAAGATCATCCCGCTTCATCCCACCCGCGACCTGCACTGAGTCAGCGCTGCGAACTGACCAGCGACCGATTCCAGAGCCGCCGACACGCCAGCGATCGCGCGTCCACGTACAATGGGCGGATGTCTCTTATCCAATTGCAATGCGTCGACTTCAGCATCGGCGGCCCGCTCCTGCTCGAGCACGTCGATCTGTCGATCGAGGCGAACGAGCGTGTGTGCATCGTCGGCCGCAACGGCGAAGGCAAATCCACCCTGATGAAGCTGATCGCCGGCGAGCTGCAGGCCGACGACGGCGAGGTGCGCATCCAGAACGGCGTGGTGGTCGCGCGGATGGCGCAGGAAGTGCCGCAAGGCACCGCCGGCAGCGTGTTCGACGTGGTCGCCGAGGGGCTGGGCGATCTCGGCCATCTGCTGGCGCGCTACCACCACCTGCTGGCGGAAGGCGACTTCGATGCGCTCGGCGACGTGCAGCACCAGATCGAGGCGCAGCACGGCTGGGACCTGGACCGCCGCGTCAGCGACGTGCTGACCCAGCTGGAGCTGCCCGGCGACACCGACTTCGCCGCGCTGTCCGGCGGCATGAAGCGCCGCGTGCTGCTGGCCCAGGCGCTGGTGCGCAAGCCCGACGTGCTGCTGCTGGACGAGCCGACCAATCACCTCGACATCGAGGCGATCGGCTGGCTGGAGACCTTCCTCAAGCAGTTCGCCGGCAGCATCATCTTCGTCACCCACGACCGCAGCTTCCTGCGTGCGCTGGCCACGCGCATCGTGGAGATCGACCGCGGCGCGCTCACCGACTGGCCCGGCGACTACGACAACTACCTGCGCCGGCGTGAGGAGCGCCTGCACGCCGAGGCACAGGCTAATGCACTGTTCGACAAGAAGCTGGCGCAGGAGGAAGTGTGGATCCGCCAGGGCATCAAGGCCCGGCGCACGCGCAATGAAGGCCGCGTGCGCGCGCTGAAGGCGCTGCGCAACGAGCGCGCGCAACGCCGCGAGCTGGGCGGCAACGTGAAGATGACCGCGGCCAACGCGCAGGCCTCGGGCAAGAAGGTGATCGATCTCGATCACGTGCGCCAGGCCTACGGCGGTCGCGTGCTGATCGAGAACCTCACCACCACGGTGATGCGCGGCGACCGCATCGGCATCATCGGCCCGAACGGCGCCGGCAAGAGCACCCTGCTGAAGATCATGCTGGGCGAGCTCAAGCCGCAACGCGGCACCGCGGAGCTGGGCACCGGCATCCAGATCGCCTACTTCGACCAGCACCGGCTGCAGCTCAACGACCAGCTCAACGCGCTGGACAACGTGGCCGAGGGCCGCGAGTACATCGAGCTCAACGGCCAGCGCAAGCACATCATCGGCTACCTGCAGGATTTCCTGTTCTCGCCCGAGCGCGCGCGCGCGCCGATCACCCGCCTGTCCGGCGGCGAGCGCAACCGCCTGCTGCTGGCCAAGCTGTTCGCGCAGCCGTCCAACCTGCTGGTGATGGACGAGCCCACCAACGACCTCGACGTCGAAACGCTCGAACTGCTGGAAGAGCTGCTCACCGACTACCAGGGCACCCTGCTGCTGGTCTCGCACGACCGCGCCTTCCTCGACAACGTGGTATCCAGCACCCTGGTGCTGGAAGGCGAGGGCCGGGTCGGCGAATACGTGGGCGGCTATACGGACTGGCTGCGCCAGCGGCCCGCCGCGCGCAGCACGCCCGCCACCGGCAAATCCGCCACGCCGGCCCCGGCGCCTGCGGCCCCCGTCGCGGCAAAGCGCAAGCGCAGCTTCAAGGAGCAGCACGAGCTAGAGCAACTGCCCAAGCGCATCGAGCAACTGGAAGGCGACATCGCCGCGCGCACCGCCGCGATGAACGAGCCAACTTTCTTCCAGCAGGACAGCGCCGCCATCGTCAAGGCGAACGAGGCACTGGCGGCACTGCAGGCCGAGCTTGACGCGGCCTACGCGCGCTGGACGGAGCTGGACAGCTGATTCCAGGAGTGGGTGGAGAGGAGTGAGGGGCGAGGGAAAGCGGGACGCGCCACGCTTGAGGCTTGTTCGCACTCCTCACTCCTCGGCTTTCCCGCGGCGCGCCGCAGGCGGCGCTCCGGTCCGGCGTATCATTCGCGGATTGCCCCTGCGGATGATCGCCATGTACACGCTCTACTACGCCCCCGGCTCGGCCAACCTCGTCGTCCACCTCGCGCTGCTGGAAATCGGCGCACCGCACGAGCTCAAGCGCATCGACATCGAGAAGGGCGAGCAGCGCAGCGCCGAATACCTGGCGATCAATCCGAACGGCGTGGTGCCGACCTTGCTGGTCGACGGCGTGCCGCACGGCGAGGCCGCGGCGCTCGCCATGCTGCTGGCCGAGCGGCACCCCGAGGCCGCGCTGACGCCGGCCACCGGCAGCGCGCAGCGTGCCGACTACCTGCAATGGATGCTGTACTTGGCCAACACCCTGCAGCCGCTATTCCGCCAGTGGTTCTACCCAGCCGACCACCTGCCCGCCGGCGCCGACACGGTCAAGGAAGCCGCCCGCACCGGCATCGAGAAGAGCTGGTCGCACATCGACGCCCACCTCGACGCCCACGGCCCGTACATGCTCGGCGACCGCTTCAGCCTGGTCGACCTGTACGCACTGATGCTGATGCGCTGGTCGCGCAACATGCCGCGCCCGGCGACGGCATGGCCGCAGCTGGCCGCGCTGGCCGCGCGACTGAAGGCACGGCCATCGTGGAAGCAGGTGTGCGAGGCCGAGGGCCTGGTCGAGTGGGCCTGAACGCATGAACGACGGCGCTGACAGCTGGGCCGTCTACCTGCTGGAATGCGCCGACGGTCGCGTCTACACCGGCATCGCGCGCGATCCCGAGCAGCGCTACGCGAAACACCTCAGCGGCAAGGGCGCCCGCTTCACCCGCGCCAACCCACCGAAACGGTTGCTCGGCTGGGTCTGGGTCGCCAGCCGCAGCGAGGCGCTGCAGCTGGAGATCGCCTGGAAGCGGCTGCCGCGCGACCAGCGCATCGCGGCCCTGCAGGCAAGCCTCAAACCGTAGGAGCGCACCCTGTGCGCGATGCTCTTCGTCATGTCACGAAAAGCCATCGCGCACAGGGTGCGCTCCTACGGGTCCCCGCCGCGGTCAGCTTTTCGCGGCATGTCCCCATCGAGAGCGGCGGGCCGTGCCCGCCCTACGAAGGGCCGTGGTCAGCCGGTGTTCTGCAGGCCCTGCGAGACGCCGTTGACGCAGGCGACCAGCGCCTGCAGCACGGCATCGTCCTGGCGGTCGCTGGCGCGCCAGCGCTGCAGCAGATCGACCTGCAGCAGGCTCATCGGGTCGACGTAGGGATTGCGCAGGCGGATCGAGGCGGCCAGGCGCGGCTCGCCGCGCAGCAGCACCTCGCTGCCCTTCAGCCGCAGCAGCCAGTGGCGGGTACGCGCGAATTCGGCGCGGATCAGCCCGAAGAATTCGTCGTGCAGCGGGCCGGACAGTTTCGAGAACGCCTCGGCGATGTGCAGGTCGCACTTCGCCAGCACCATCTCGACGTCGTCCAGCAAGTTGCAGAAGAACGGCCAGTCGCGTGCCATCTCCGCCAGCGCCGCTTCACCGAACTGCTGTACGCCCTGCTCCAGCGCGCTGCCCAGGCCGTACCAGCCGGGCAGGATCGTGCGGCACTGGGTCCAGGCGAACACCCACGGGATCGCCCGCAGGTCCTGCACGCCGCGCATGCTGCGGCGGCTGGCCGGACGCGAGCCCAGGGTCATCCGCTCGATCACGTCGACCGGCGTGGCGCTGCGAAAATAGTCCACGAAGCGTTCGCGTTCGACGAAGGCACGATAGTGCCGCCGACTGGTCGCCGACAGCGCGTCCATCAAGGTGCACCAGCGCTCCACGCGCGGTTCGCCCCCGGGCGGGCGCAGCGAGGCGCGCAGCACCGCGCCCACGGTCTGCTCCAGGTTGCGCAGCGCCAGCGCGCGGATGCCGTACTTGCGATGGATCACCTCGCCCTGCTCGGTCACCCGCAGCACGCCGGCCACCGCGCCGCGCGGCGCGGACATCAGCGCCGGCGTGATGCGCGCACCGCCGCGGCTGGCCGAGCCGCCGCGGCCATGGAAGAACGCCAGCTGGATGCCAGCGGCGTGCGCCACTTCCAGCAGTGCCGCCTGGGCGCGCTGCAGGCCCCAGCGCGAGGCCAGCGTGCCGCCGTCCTTGCCGCTGTCGGAGTAGCCCAGCATCACCCACTGCTGGTCGCCGCGCGCGGCGAGGTGACGGCGGTAGACCGGGTCGTCGAGCAGGGCACGCAAGGTCGCCGGCGCGTTATTCAGGTCGTCCACGGTCTCGAACAGCGGCGCGATGTTGAGCGGCACGTCGTTCGCCTGGTCGACCAGCCCGCCACGCCGCGCCAGCGCCAGCACCGCCAGCACATCGGCGGCCGAACGCGCCATGCTGATGATGTACAGGCCGGTGGCGTCCTCGCCGTGGCTGGCGCGGCTGTCGCGCAGGGTGGCGAACACCGCCTGCAGCGATGCGGCATTCGCGTCGCTGCTGTGCGGGAACGCCGCCTCGCCGCAGGCATACGGGCGCAGTCGATCGGCACGCGCGGCGCCGTCGCGCATGGCCCAGTCCGGATCGGCGAGCAGCGCTGCCAGCGCGTCGTCGTGCACGCGTGAATCCTGCCGCACGTCGAGCCGCGCCAGGTGGAAGCCGAAGCTGCGCACGCGGCACAGCAGCCGCTCCACAGCGTAGGCGCCGGCGTGCACGCCGTGATGCTGGAACAAGCTGTCGGCGATCAGTTGCAGATCGTCCAGCAATCCACTGCTGGACGCATAGCCGTCCGGGCCATCGTCCCGGGTCAGCGCCAGCCGCGCGCCGACCAGCTGCAGCAGGCAGCGGTACGGCATGTCGGCGTGGCGCGGCCGGATCAGCGCTGCGGCCGCGGGAAAGCGCTCACGGTAGTCCGCCAGCCGCGCGCGCAGCGCCGCGGACACGGCAACCCGTCCCTCGGTCTGGCTGAGCAGCCGCGCCAGCGCGGCCACGTCCTCGCGGTAGCGTTCCAGCACCAGCGCGCGCTGCGAGTCGAGGCAGGCGGCGATGGTGTCGGCGCCCACGTTAGGGTTGCCGTCCATGTCGCCGCCGACCCAGCTGGCGAAACGCAGCAGCCGCGGCAGCCGGATCGCCACGCCATAGGTGCGCTGCAGCGCCTGCGCCAACGATTCGTACAGCGCCGGCACGATCCGGTACAGCGGGTTGGCCAGGTAGAAATCCACGTGCTCGCGCTCGTCCTGCACGCTGGGCCGCACCGGCGAAGCCTCGGCGGTCTGCCAACCGGCGGACAGCGCCATGTAGATGCGGTCGTCGTCCTCCCGGCGCTCCTGCGGCGTGCGCTGCTGGTCGAAGCCGTCGATCAGCGAAGCGACGATCGCCTGCTCCTTCTCCAGCAGCGAGCGGCGCACCGCCTCGGTCGGGTGTGCGGTGAACACCGGCTCGATCCACAGCCGTTCGAGCCAGCCGACCAGTTCGTCGGCGCCCACGCCTTCGGCCTTCAGCCGGCCCAGCACGTCGAGCAGCGATTCCGGCTGCGGCGTGCTGCCCTCGCGCTGGTAGTCGCGGCGGCGGCGGATGCGGTGCACCCGCTCGGCCGTGTTCACCGCCTGGAAATAGGTGGCGAACGCACGCGCCAGCGCTTCGGCGTCGTGGGCGTCGAGACCAGCCAGCGAAGCGGCCAGTTCCTCCACCGAGGCGCCCTCGCGGCGGCGGCGGATCGCCGCGGTGCGCACCTGTTCGACCCGCTCGAAGAACACGTCGCCGCCCTGTTCGGCCAGCATCCGCCCGACCATCGCGCCGAGCCGGCTGACGTCCTCGCGCAGCGGGCCGTCGGGCGGCAGGAACTCGGGTTCGCGGCTGGATTCCATGCGGGGCTCCGGACTGGGTGAACGGCCAGCCTAAACGAATTGGCCCGGTAGAAGCATCTGCCCGCTTCTGCCGCTAGAATAGGTAGCTTGTACTGCCCGTCGAGGGGCGCTGCGACCGTTCCCGTGCACGAGCTTCACGGGAGCCGGCCAGGCTCGGCGCGGCACGTTCCACAACGGCGCCCGGTTGCTTTACGCGAGTCCCTTCGCGATAGACCGGCCTTCCTTGGCCGGACTCTTCACGAGAGCCTTGCGCTAACCGGAGATCCCCGATGAACGCCGCACTCAAAGAAAACACCCACGACTACAAGATCCGCGACCTCTCGCTGGCCGATTTCGGCCGCAAGGAACTGGACATCGCCGAGCACGAGATGCCGGGCCTGATGTCGATCCGCCGCAAGTACGCGCCGCAGCAGCCGCTGAAGGGCGTGCGCGTGACCGGCTCGCTGCACATGACGATCCAGACCGCGGTGCTGATCGAGACGCTGAAGGACATCGGCGCCGACGTGCGCTGGGCCTCGTGCAACATCTTCTCGACCCAGGACCACGCTGCCGCCGCGATCGCCGCCAGCGGCACGCCGGTGTTCGCCTGGAAGGGCGAGACGCTGGAGGAATACTGGGACTGCACGCTGGACGCGCTCTCCTTCCCCGACGGCAAGGGCGGCTTCCTCGGCCCGCAGCTGGTGGTGGACGACGGCGGCGACGTCACCCTGCTGATCCACAAGGGCTACGAGCTGGAGAACGGCTCGAACTGGGTCGACGAGAAGGCCTCCTCGCACGAGGAGCAGGTGATCAAGAACCTGCTCAAGCGCGTGCACGCCGAGCGCCCGGGCTACTGGCACACCGTGGTGAAGGACTGGAAGGGCGTCTCCGAGGAGACCACCACCGGCGTGCACCGCCTGTACCAGCTGGCCGAGGCGAAGTCGCTGCTGGTGCCGGCGATCAACGTCAACGACTCGGTCACCAAGAGCAAGTTCGACAACCTGTACGGCTGCCGCGAGTCGCTGGCCGACGGCCTGAAGCGCGCGATGGACGTGATGCTGGCCGGCAAGGTGGCCGTGGTATGCGGCTACGGCGACGTCGGCAAGGGCTGCGCGCACTCGCTGCGTGCCTACGGCGCGCGCGTGGTGGTCACCGAGATCGATCCGATCAACGCGCTGCAGGCGGCGATGGAAGGCTTCGAGGTCAACACGGTCGAATCCACCCTGGGCCGCGGCGACATCTACGTCACCACCACCGGCAACAAGGACGTGCTGACGCTGGCCCACATGCAGGGCATGAAGGACCAGGCGATCGTCTGCAACATCGGCCACTTCGACAACGAGATCCAGGTCGACGCGCTGAACGCCTCCGGCGCCACCCGCCTCAACATCAAGCCGCAGGTCGACAAGTACACGTTCGCCAACGGCAACGCGATCTTCCTGCTCGCCGAAGGCCGCCTGGTCAACCTCGGTTGCGCCACCGGCCACCCCAGCTTCGTAATGAGCAACAGCTTCTCGAACCAGACCCTGGCGCAGATCGACCTGTGGGCGCACAAGGACAGCTACACGGCCAAGGTGTACATCCTGCCGAAGAAGCTCGACGAGGAAGTCGCCCGCCTGCACCTGGAGAAGATCGGCGTGAAGCTCACCACGCTTACCGCCGAGCAGGCCGCCTACCTCGGCGTGCCGGTGGAAGGTCCGTACAAGCCGGAGCATTACCGCTACTGATTGTTGCCGGGAATCGGGAATGGGAATCGGGAATCAGGGCCCGGTTCCCCCGCATGACGGGGCGCAGCGATGCGCCCCGTTTTTTTATGCGTCCGGCCTGCTCCCTCCCCTGCACGCAGGGGAGGGTCGGGGTGGGGTCGCTCTTCGCTCTCAACCATTCCCGGCTTCGATTCTTGATTCCGCCATCTATCGCTCCATCGCGACACAAAGATATATACTCGCCGGTACCGCGACCAGGAACCCGTGCGATGCCTTCGATCAGCTTCGAATTCTTCCCGCCCAAGACCGAAGAACAGCGCACACAGCTGGACCGGGCGGCGCAGGTGCTGAAGGCGCACCAGCCGGAATACGCCTCGGTCACCTTCGGCGCCGGCGGCTCCACGCTCAGCTACACCGGCGATACGGTGGCGCGGCTGTATCACGAGCACGGCCTGGAGGTGGCGCCGCACCTGTCGTGCATGGGCGGCACCCGGGCCGAGATCGGCGCGCTGCTGGACAGCTATCGCGCCGCGGGCTACCGGCGCCTCGTGGCGCTGCGCGGCGACATGCCCTCGGGTATGGCCAGTGCGGGCGACTTCCGTTATGCCGCCGAACTGGTGGGCTTCATCCGCGAGCACTGCGGCAACCACTTCCACATCGAGGTGGCGGCGTATCCGGAAACCCATCCGCAGGCCGACGACGCGCTGCGCGACCTGCAGCATTTCAAGGCGAAGATCGATGCCGGCGCAAACGGCGCGATCACCCAGTACTTCTTCAACCCCGACGCGTATTTCCGCTTCGTGGACGACGTGCACCGGCTCGGCGTCAGCGTGCCGATCGTGCCGGGGATCATGCCGATCGCGAACTACAGCCAGCTGAAGCGCTTCTCCGACCTGTGCGGCGCCGAGATCCCGCGCTGGATCGCCAAGCGCATGCAGGCCCACGGCGACGACGCCGAATCGGTACGCGCGCTCGGCGCCGAGGTGGTGGCGCAGCTGTGCCGGCGCCTGCTCGACGGCGGCGCGCCGGGGCTGCACTTCTACACGCTGAACCGGGCCCGCGCCACGCAAGCGGTACTGCAGCAACTTTCATGATCCGCGAGGCCGGTATGCTGGCGCGATGCACCGGCTGGCCACCCTGCTCCGCCTGATCCTGCTGGCCTGCACCGCGCCTGCCGCGGCGCAGGCGCCGATCCATCGTTGCATCGGCGCGAACGGCGGCGCGGTGTTCACCGACCAGCCCTGCGCGGCGCTGCAGGCCACTCCGGTCGCCCCCGCCGCCAGACCCGGCAACGCCGCAGCGGCGGCCGCCGCACCGCCGCCGATCCTGTGCGCGGCCAGCCGCCACGAACTGCGCCAGAGCGTGATCGACGCGTTCGCCAGCCGCGATGCGAACCGCCTGGCTGGCCTGATGCTGTGGAACGGCTATGGCCGCGGCACGGCGATCGCGGACATCCACTCGCTGGCCGGGTTGATGAAGCAGCCGCTGCTGGACGTGGACATTCCTGATGGCGCCGTGCCGGCCGCAGCCGCCAGTACCGACGCCCCGCTCACCGCCGACAACCCGCGCGCGCCGCCGCCGGCCGACGACCGGCTGCTGCTGCACACCGCCGGCAACGACGGCAGCGGCGGCCCGCGCGAACTGCGCTTCGACATCGTGCGCCAGGCCGGCTGCCTGTGGCTGCGCAACGCGGATTGACGCCGGCCCGACGCCCAGCAGTTATCATGGGCGGTCACCTTTGGAGAACCGACATGGCGCAGCAATACCCCGAATGGATCTGGCAGAACGGCAGCATCAAGCCCTGGGCCGAGGCGACCACCCACGTGATGTCGCATGCGCTGCACTACGGCTCGTCGGTGTTCGAGGGCATCCGCAGCTATGCCACGCCCGATGGCGCAGCGATCTTCCGCCTCACCGACCACCTGAACCGGCTGTACCAGTCGGCCAGGATCTATGACATGGCGCTGCCGTACACCGCCGACGAGCTGGCCGCGGCCTGCCGCGAGGTGATCCGCCGGAACGGCCTCGGCGCCGCCTACCTGCGCCCGGTCGCCTGGCGCGGCCTGGGCGGTTTCGGCCTCTCCGCCGAAACGCCGATCGACATGGCCGTGGCCGCGTGGCCGATGGGCCCGTACCTCGGCGCCGAGGCGCTGCAGAACGGCATCGATGCCTGCGTGTCGAGCTGGCAGCGCTTCGCGCCGAACACCATCCCGGCCGGCGCCAAGGCCGGCGGCAACTACCTCTCGGGCCAGCTGATCGCGCGCGAGGCGCGCCGCCTGGGCTTCGGCGAAGGCATCGCGCTGGCCTCCACCGGCCTGCTCAGCGAAGGCGCCGGCGAGAACCTGTTCCTGGTCTTCGACGGCGTGCTGCACACCCCGCCGGCCAGCGCCTCGCTGCTCACCGGCATCACCCGCAACACGCTGATGACGCTGGCCCGCGAGGACGGCATCGAGGTGGTCGAGCGCGACATCCCGCGCGAATACCTGTACCTCGCCGAGGAAGTGCTGATGTGCGGCACCGCCGCCGAGATCACCCCGATCCGCTCGGTCGACGGCAAGCAGATCGGCGCCGGCAAGGCCGGCCGCGTCACCCTGCGCCTGCAGGAGCTGTTCTTCGGCCTGTTCGACGGCCGCACCCACGACAAGTGGGGCTGGCTGGAGCAGGTGTGAGGGCTGGGGAAGCGGGTCAAGTACGAGCAGCGGGAAACGAGAGGGCCTCGACCTGACCGCCCACCAAAAACGCCCCGCGATGCGGGGCGTTTTCGTTTCCTCTCTGCTTTGCTCCCTCCCCTGCTGCGCAGGGGGAGGGTTGGGGTGGGGTCAGCTCTTGATCTCCTCCGCAAGCCCGAACAACCCCTCACCTGAAGGACTCCCTGCGGTCGCTAACCTCCTCCCTGCGACCGAAGGAAGTCCCTTGGGAGCAAGCAGGGGGAGGAACCAAAGGCGTCAGGCGAACCTGATGCTGGCGATCGCGCCGTTCGCGTCGCTGCGCGGGCGCATCGAGACGTCCCAGCCGTAGAGCTCGCACAGCCGGCGCACGATCGCCAGGCCGAGGCCGGCGCCGCTGCCGCCGGCACCTTCGCCGCGCACGCCGCGCTGGAACAGGCGTTCGGCATCCTCGGGCTTGATCCCGGGGCCGGTGTCGATCACCTCGATGGAGCCGTTCTCCACCACCACCCGCACGCTGCCTTCGAGCGTGTACTTGATCGCGTTGCCGACCAGGTTGGTCAGCGCTACCGACAACACCGAGGCCGGCGCGTTGACGTTGACCGGTTCGTTGACGGCAAGGTCGATGGTCAGCGGCTTGCCGCGCATCTGCGGGCGCTGGCTCTCGATCACGTCGGCGGCAACCTTGCCGACCTCGGTGGTCTCGCCGCGGGTGGGGCCGCGCCGCTCGGCGCGCGACAGCAGCAGCAGCGCCTCGATCAGCTCGGTGGCCTGGCGCGAGGCACGCTCGATACGCTTGAGTCGCTCGCTCAGCTTCTCGGTGAGGTCGGGCGAACCCTGCAGCAGCTCGGTGGTGGAGGCGATCACCGCCAGCGGCGTGCGCAGCTCGTGGCTCACGTCGGAATTGAACTCGCGGTCGCGCTCGACCATCGCGGTGAGCCGCGCCGAGTACTCGTCCAGCGCATGCGCCAGTTCGCCCACCTCGTCGTCGGCGAAATGCGGAGCCAGCGGTTCGGCCTTGCCGGCCTTGCGGAAGTCGCGCAGGCGATTGGCCAGCTCGCTGACCGGCTTGAGCACCTTGCGCGACAGCCACAGGCCCAGCACCAGCGACAGCAGGCCGAACAGGAACACCGCGCCGATCACGCTGATCAGCAGCTGCCGCTTGCCGAGGTCGTCGCGGCTGACGTCGTACTTGACGAAGGCGATCAGGCCGTACTTGCGGCTTACCGCCAGCTTGTAGTGCCGCTGGCGGCCGTCCGTGTCGGTCTCGTAGATGTCGTGCACGCCGCTGGGCAACGGCTGCCATGCCAGCGGCGCCTTGTAGAGGGTGCGGTCGCTCCAGCCCCAGCCGGTCATCAGCTTGGAATAGAACGGCTGCCCCGGCGACTCGTGCATCTGCTGCACGTAGCTGTCGGCATCCTGCTGCAGCGCCGAGGCCACCAGTTGCTCCTCCACCTTGGCGCGAACGTACAGCGCGGCCACGGCGAACAGCGCGCTGAGGCCGAAGCCGAACAGCGCGAACGAGACGATGAGGCGGAACCGCAGCTTACGCCTGGACTGCATCCGGCTCGACCATCCGATAGCCAATGCCGTGCCGCGTGTGGATCAACGGCTTGTCGAACGGTTTGTCGATCGCCGCGCGCAGGCCATGGATGTGCACGCGCAGGGAGTCGCTGTCCGGCAGCTCTTCGCCCCACACGCGCTGCTCCAGATCCTGCCGGGTGACCACCGACGGGCTCGCTTCCATCAGCGCCTGCAGCAGCTTCAGGCCGATCGGGTTCAACTGGATCGACTTGCCCTCGCGGTTCACCGTGAGCGTGTCGAGGTTGAAGGTGAGGTCGGCCACCTTCAGCACGCGGCTCTGCGGCCCCTTGCCGCGACGTGCCAGCACTTCCAGCCGCGCGGCCAGTTCCTGCAGCGCAAACGGCTTGGTCATGTAGTCGTCGGCACCGGACTCGAAGCCGGTCAGCTTCTGCTCCAGCGCATCGCGCGCGGTAAGCATCAGGATCGGCGTCTGCTTGTGCGCCTCGTGGCGCAGCTTGCGGGCGACCTCCAGGCCGTCCATCCCGGGCAGGGTGAGATCGAGCACGATCACGTCGAAATCGTGCACCACCGCCAGGTGCAGGCCGGTCACGCCGTCGCCCGCGAAATCCACCACATGGCCACGATCTTCCAGATAGTCGCCGATGTTGGTTGCGATATCGCTGTTGTCTTCGATCACCAGAACACGCATGTGTCGCTCCTGCACAGCCGGCGAACGGACCCGCTGGAGTGGCAAGCTTAACAAGCTTGCGTGAACGCGGCGCACCCGGCGCGCCGCGAAACTGAACGGGTGACGCGCAGGCAAGAAAAAAGCCCAGACGAGCGACTCGCCGTCGCCACGCCTGGGCCCGAACTACTGCCCCGATACCATCGTCTGCCGCGACCAGATCTTGCTGTGCAAGCGCCGGACAAATCAACAGTGACTGCTTTATAGGGCGAGCATGGTTACGGTGGAGTTAACCGGCGTCCGCCCGCGCGTTAAACCACCGGGCGTCCACCCACCAGCTGCGGCGGTTCATTGCCGACCGGCCCGCATGGCAGCGTCGTTTGCTTGGGGGCCGGCAGCGTCGGGCCAGCGGCAGATGTGGGTACCGATCACCACTCGACAGTCGATCCGCGCCCGGAGCTCCTCGTTGACGGATGCGCCGGATGGAACGTTCCTGGCGGCGTCGGCGTTCAGGGTGAACACCATGGTCTGGCGATAGCGTCGCTGCGGCATCGCGCCCGCATTCGCGGAATACAACCAGCCGTGCACGGCCTGCAGCGCCGCCTGCTCAAACACGCCGGCGGGTTCGGCACTGATCACCCGCAAGTCCTGCACACGGCCATCGGGGGCAAGACCGAACTCGACCACGACCTGGCCTTCGATGCCCCGCGCCAGCGCCGTCGGCGGATATACCGGCTGGCGGATATGCACCGGTAAAGGCCCGGAAACAGCCGCCATCGATGCGACACGGTGCTCCACTTGCCCGCCGATGCGGGCAGGTTCGCCGCCCTGGATCGGCGCCAGGGCGAATGCCCGCCGTGGCAATGGATCTGTCACTACCAAGGCCGTGTCGATCGCCTCCGGCGGAAGCGCGGAATTATCCGTGGGGACCGCAGCGGCCTCCACCACCGGCCTTATCACGGCAGCGTGCGCCGGCGCCAGATCCGGCAAAAGCCACATTGCACGGGATCGCGACAATGGCAGCCAGGACGGCGCCAGTATCGACTGCACCTGCATGATGGACTCATCCAGGCCGCGTTGCAGCTGCATCCTGCCCGACTCCAGCCTCAATGCAAGTGCCGCCAGCACGGCCCCAACCAGCAGGGCAACGAAACGTGCCGACGTGTGCAGGCGTGGAGCCCTGCTTGCCGGCGCGATCATGTGTTGTACGCGATCCAGCAAGACGCCCCCACTGGCAGCGAGCAACAGCGAGCCATGCCGCTCCCGCAACTCGCCCAGTTCGGCAAGTGCCGTCACAAACACATGCCGGCTGCCGCCGCTGGCCGACAGTGCCAGTTCGTCGCAGCAAATTTCACGCTCGTTGCGCACGTCGCGTGAAATCCAGTGCACTACCGGATGATAGAAATGCAAGGTCTCCAGGATGACCTGGAACAGGTTGACGAGCGGATCCCAGCGCTGCAGATGCGCCAGCTCGTGGGCGAGGATCAGCTCGATCTGAGTACACGGGAAACGGCATGCGACCGCCATCGGCAACAGGATCACCGGTCGTATCCAGCCCACCAGCGCCGGCGTCGCAATGACCTTGCTGCACAGTACCGTGACATGTCGGCGCAAGCCAAAGCGCTGCGCCATATGAGTGACCTGCGCCTGCCATCGCGGCATCGACTCGGCCACGCGCACCAGCGCCTTCAAGGTGCGCCACTGCCGCCACGCGCGCAGCGACAACAGCAGCACGCCCAGCAACCAGGCCAGTACCAGCCACGGCAACAGGGCATTGAAACCGCTGCCAGACGCCCACGCAGCAGCCACCGTCACGTCAGGGCCACCGGCAGTTGCAGCCACCATGTCGGCGGCCAACGGGACGAGCGGCGGTGCGGCTTGCAGCAAACGCCACGCCGTCAGCAAAGGGCACACGGCGAGTACCACCAGCACGCCCAGCCCGAAGCGATAGCGGGCTTCGCCACGCGGCAGCGCCACCCGAACGGCGGCATATACCAGACCCAGCAAGGCACCCTGCCAGATGAAATGCACCAAGGCCCAGCCGATCACCCGAGCGCTTTCGAGCAACAACGGCAGCGTGTCCATCAGGGTGCGTCCTTGTCCAGCTTGTTCAGCAGGTTGCGGATCTCACGCAGCTCCTCGCGGCTGGCCCGCTGGCTGCCCAGCGCATGCAGCACCAGTTGCGAGGACGAACCGTCGAACACCCGCTGCACCATGTCGAGCAGAAAGCGCTTCTGCGTGCGCTCCTTGCTCACTGCAGCACGATATACATGCGCGCGCTGTGAGTCGTCGCGCTCGACCAGGCCCTTGGCATGCATCACCTGCAGCAGTTTCAGCGCCGTGGTGTAACCGGTGCCATCCCCCAGACGGAGCACCTCATGCACATCGCGCACGGTGCACGCACCGCGTGCCCACAGGACGTGCAGGATCTGCAGCTCCGCCTCGGTGGGCTTCGGCACAACGGAAGATTGCGCTTTCATGTCGGTTCTTCCACCGCCCCCGCGATCAGCTCATGCAGCACTTCCCGGGCAAGGGTCTCAACCACCTGGCTGCCGCTGCGGAGCCTTGGGGTGGTCTTGCATGAAGTGCTGGCTGCTTCGCCGTTCTCTTTCGATGTCACCGTAAGTGCGACAGACCGACCTGGGGAAAAGCGATCCCAGAGGGCGCTCCGACTCGCACACCTGCCTCTTGTCGTCGCGATGGTTCAGGATTGCGTTGACGGTTTCCTGATGGTTGAACAGCTGCGTCTTCGCTTCCACCGTCATCTGGGCAACAGTGCCGTATTGGTCGAATAGCGACTGCATCTTGCCCAGACTGGTGTCGACGGTTTTCCGCTCGGAGCTGTCGACAAACTCGTAGCGTCCTCCGGGAGCCATTTGCTGGCGCACGGCAGCGACCACTGCCGCGAAGTCGTCCTTGTTTTCAGCCTTGACCACCACTTCCGTCTTGGCGGCATAGACGCCCCCCAGCGGCAGCAGCGTCATGCCCACCACCATGCCGATCAGCCATATCTTCAGTTTCATGCACCGCGTCCCTCCCAAATCCTGCCGTGTCCCGGACCGGAACAGCTGGCGCAGGATTCCACGCGCACCGATCGTATGGCGCCTTTCGAGAAAAAGTCAACGAAGACTATCGTACTAGTACCTTCGTAGAGCCCACTCGGGGCAGGCACACGGCAACAATGCAGCCCGTGATCGTACGAAAAACGGCATCCGGGCTTGCATTTCCGCCTTTCGCGCCGGACCACGCCCCGATGCGGGCGTCCACGGACAGGTACGGGGCCAACCGTGCGATGGCTCCAGACGCGTTCAACGAACGCGTTCGCGGCTAGGCTTTCCGCAGACTGCCACGATGCACCTTGTCATCGGTGCGCGCACCACCGGCCTGGGCCTCCAGCAGCTCCACCACCGCACCGGCCACATCGACGCCGGTGGCGGCCTCGATGCCCTCCAGACCGGGCGAGGCGTTCACTTCCAGCAGCAGCGGACCCCGCCTGGAGCGCAGCAGGTCGACGCCGGCGATACCCAGCCCGAGCGCGCCGGCCGCGCGCACCGCGATGCGTTTTTCCTCCGCGCTCAGCGTGGCGGCGGTCGCGCTGCCGCCGCGGTGCAGGTTCGCGCGGAAATCGCCGGGGCTGGAGTCGCGCTGCATCGCCGCCACCACCTTCTTGCCGACCACGAAGCAGCGCAGGTCACTGCCCTGCGCCTCGGCGATGAACTCCTGCACCAGGAAATTCGCGTACAGGCCGCGGAACGCCTCGATCACGCTCTGCGACGCGGCATGCTTCTCGGCCAGCACCACGCCGGTGCCCTGGCTGCCTTCGTTGAGCTTGATCACATGCGGCGGATCGCCGAGCAGGGCGAGCACGTCGTCGGCATCGTCCGGGTTGTCGCCGAACACGGTCACCGGCATGTCGATGCCCTGCGCCGCCAGGATCTGCAGGCATCGCAGCTTGTCGCGCGCACGCAGCACCGCATCGGACGGGTTCGGCGTGTACACGCCCATCATCTCCAGCTGGCGCAGCACGGCGGTGCCGTAGAACGTGCTGGTCGTGCCGATGCGCGGGATCACCGCATCGATGTCGCGCACCTCCCGGCCCTTGTAGCGGATCGATGACGCGCCCGGCGCGATGCGCACGTAGCAGCGCAGCGGATCGAGCACGCGCACCACATGGCCGCGCACGCGGGCGGCCTCGACCAGCCGCTTGGTCGAATAGAGGCGGGTATTGCGCGACAGGATCGCAATCTTCATGCAGAAAGATCCGTGGCCACCCGGGGCGGCCGTGACTGGGTGTAGGAACGCGCCGGGTCCACCGCAAAACGCCCGCTCAGCGCGCTGCGGCCCAGCAGCATCGGAAACAGCATATGCCGGCGATCGGTCAGGTTGATGTCGACGTCGAACCGCTGCCCGGCCAGTTGCACTTCGCTGCGGATGAACCAGCGCTCGGTGCGCCGCCCGCCGGTGTCGGTCACCGCGCGGCGATCCAGCGCCGGCGCCTCGCAGCGGATCTCCAGCGGTTGGCGGCGACCGGCATGGATGGTGAAGCACAGCCAGGTTGCGCCGTCGCGCAGGAAGGTTTCCAGGGTGTCCACATGCAGCGAACTGCTGCGCGCCCCGGTATCGAGCTTCGCCTTGAGCACGCCGATGCCCAGCTGCGGCAACGCCAGCCGCTCCCGCCAGCCGAGTGTGATCAGATCCGCCATGTGGGTTCGGGGAGTCGTTCGGGGATCGGGGAGTGGAGCGGGTGAAGGGAATCGAACCCTCGTCAGTAGCTTGGGAAGCTACAGCTCTACCATTGAGCTACACCCGCCTTGGCCGGCGGATGTTAACCCGGGATTCGCACAGTTGGAAAGCGCGCGCGCCCCTCCTTGCCGGCGCCTGCCGGGCCAACGCGTGCTGAACGGCGGCGGGCGGGGATCTCCCACGCGGTCATCACCTGTACTCCAATGCACGTTGAGGCGGGTGTGTCGGACGGAACCCCGTGCCGCACCCGCCTTCGCTCGCGAGGAGAGCATCCATGCCCAGGTTTGCCGAGTTGTCCGCCCCGTGGCGCCGTCACTGGCGAGCGCTGGCGATCGTGCTGCTGTGCGCGGCGGCGGGACTGGTCCAGGCGCAATCCCGCCCGGACGGCATCGATCCGCCGAGCCGGGTGGCGCGGCTGTCGTACATCGCCGGCGACCTCGGGTTCCTGCCGGCCGGCGCGAAGGGCTGGAGCGACGCCAACCTCAACCGTCCGCTGACCACCGGCGACAAGCTGTCCACCGCACGGAACGCGCGCGCGGAACTGGAATTCGGCGGCGGCACGCTGCGCATGGACGACCGGACGGACGTCGGCCTGCTCGACCTCAATGACAAGCTGGCCCAGCTCGAACTGACCCGCGGCACGCTCAGCCTCACCGTGCGCCGGCTGGGCAATGGCCAGAGCTACGAGATCGACACGCCGACGGTGGCGCTGGTGGTCGACCGGCCCGGCACCTTCCGCGTCGACATCGACGACCGCAACGGCGGCACCCGGGTCACCGCATTCGACGGCGACGCCACCGTGTTCGGCGAGAACAACGCGCAGCGCACGATCAACCCCGGCCGAAGCTACCGCTTCACCGACGCCAGCCTGGCGACGGTGACGATCACCGACATCGACGACGGCGATACGTTCGACGACTGGGTCAACGGGCGCGACCGGCGCTACGTGCGGTCGGAAAGCCGCCGCTACGTATCGGAAGACGTGGTGGGCTACCAGGATCTCGACCAGTACGGCAGCTGGCGGGACACCGGCGAATACGGCGCGGTGTGGTTCCCGAGCCATGTCGACCCCGACTGGGCGCCGTACCGCACCGGCCATTGGGCCTGGATCGCGCCGTGGGGCTGGACCTGGGTGGACGACGCGCCGTGGGGCTTCGCGCCCTACCACTACGGGCGCTGGGCTTACGTGCGTGGCGACTGGGGCTGGATCCCCGGCCCGGTCAGCGTGCGCCCGATCTACGCGCCGGCGCTGGTTGCGTTCGTCGGCGGCGGCAGCTGGTCGATCGGCATCGGCAGCGCGCCGGTGGGCTGGTTCCCGCTCGGCCCGGGCGAGGTCTACAACCCGTGGTACCACTGCGACCGCAACTACTACACGCGGGTCAACGTCACCAACATCTACGTGCACAACACCATCAACCGCACCACGGTCATCAACAACATCGACAACCAGTACAACTACTACCGCGCGGGCCGCCCGTTCCGCGAGGCCGGCTACGCCAACCGCATGGCGCCGCGCGGCTTCACCGCCATGCCGGGCAATGCCTTCGCCGACGGCAGCCGCGTACAGCGCGACCGGATCCGTGTCGACCCGCGCAAGCTGGCCGATGCCCCGGTGCTGGTGCGCGGCGCCGACCGGCCGCCCCCGGTGGTCGCCGGCAGCGCGATGCCGCCGCGCAGCGCGCACGTGCGCGACCTGCCGGCCGGCGGCTTCGAGCGGGAGGTGGTGGCGCGCCATGCCCCGCCCGGCATGACGCCGGAAGCTGTCGCCCGCGGCCGGGCCGCCCAGGTGGCCGACGGGGAGCATGACGACGCCTTCCGCCCGAACGTGCGCATGCTGAACGCGCACGGCAATGCCGATCGCGCGACGCGCCCGGCCGCGTCGCGCCCGGAGTTCGCGGGACGCGACGGTAACGGGTTCCGGCAGCCGACGGCTCCCGCCGCGACGCTCCCCGAGGTCAACCGGATCAGTCCGGCCGCGGCGCAGGACAACCCGCCCGCGCCGCGCGAGGGTGCCGAACTGCGCTCCGCGCGCTTCGCCCACCCGCGTGGCGGTGATATCGCCGATCGTC
This sequence comes from Rhodanobacter sp. FW104-R8, assembly GCF_001617365.1. Classification (GTDB taxonomy): domain Bacteria; phylum Pseudomonadota; class Gammaproteobacteria; order Xanthomonadales; family Rhodanobacteraceae; genus Rhodanobacter. The sequence goes on along the minus strand of NZ_LVJR01000022.1, from coordinate 18,047 downwards.
CGCGGCCGGGCGTCAGCTACATCGCCCCTGCGGACCGGGCCGGCCCGGCGACCACCGGCGGCCCCGCGCTGCCGCCGATGCCGCAGATCCGGCGCGCGCCCCTGGCCGACCGGGAGATGGTGCCGGCGACCACCGAACGCACCCCTCGCTACGAGCCGCCGGCAGACCGCACGATGCAACGCGACCCCATGCGTGCGCGCGCTGCCGAGGAGCCCCGCTTCCAGCGCTCCGAACCGGCACCGCGCTTCCAACGCCAGGAGCCGACACCCCGCGGCTATGTCCGCGAGGAAGCACTGCCGGCTGCGGCCGCGCCACCGCGCGAAATGATGCAGCCGCCGCGACCGCCGCCGTCCTACCAGCCCGCACCGCCGCGCTTCGACCCGCCGCCACGCGTCCAGGAAGCGCCGCAGCCGCCACGCGGTGAGCCGCGGCAACCGCCGCGCAAATCCGCGCCACGCGAGAGCGAGGACCGGCAGCAGAACTGACATCGTCTCGCTCGTGCGGGGCGCAGGAGTCCCGCCCGCGATGGCCGTCGTCCCGGTGGCGGCCGGGATGCGGCATCGGGCGCGGCTTTCGAGGCCGCCGCCGGTAAAGCGCGACGCCAGCCGCTACAATGTCCGCATGCAGATCATCCTCAATGGCCAGCCGCGCGACTGCGACTCCGCCACCAGCGTCGCCCGGCTGCTGGAACAGGCCGGCTACGCCGGTCGCCGCGTGGCCGTGGAACTGAACCAGGAAATCGTGCCGCGCAGCCGGCATGACAGCCAGTTGCTGGCCGACGGCGACCGGCTGGAAATCGTCCACGCCATCGGCGGCGGCTGAATCCGCCCCGTTTTGCGCACCCCAGAGTCCCGCATGAACCTCAAGACCACCGCTCCGACCGACCCGCTGATCATCGCCGGGAAAAGCTACGGCTCGCGCCTGCTCACCGGCACCGGCAAATACCGGGACTTCGACGAGACGCGCGCCGCCTCGCTGGCTGCCGGCGCGGAGATCGTCACGGTGGCGATCCGCCGCGTGAACATCGGCCAGGATCCCTCCGCGCCCAGCCTGATCGATGCGTTGCCGCCGGGCGAATTCACCCTGCTGCCGAACACCGCCGGCTGCTACAACGCGGCCGATGCGGTGCGCACGTGCAAGCTGGCGCGCGAGCTGCTGGACGGCCACCGGCTGGTGAAGCTGGAAGTGCTCGGCGACCAGAAGACGCTGTTCCCCGACGTGGTGGAGACGCTGAAGGCCGCCGAGGAACTGGTCGCCGACGGTTTCGAGGTGATGGTCTACACCAGCGACGACCCGATCCTCGCCAAGCGGCTGGAGCAGATCGGCTGCGTCGCGGTGATGCCGCTGGCCGCGCCGATCGGTTCGGGCCTGGGCATCCAGAACCGCTACAACCTGCTGGAGATCATCGAGAACGCGAAGGTGCCGATCATCGTCGACGCCGGCGTGGGCACCGCCTCCGACGCGGCGATCGCGATGGAGCTGGGCTGCGACGGCGTGCTGATGAACACCGCGATCGCCGGCGCGCGCGACCCGGTGCTGATGGCGCATGCGATGAAGCTGGCGATCCAGGCCGGCCGCGCCGCGTTCAGGGCCGGGCGCATCCCGCGCAAGCGCTACGCCTCCGCCTCCAGCCCGATCGACGGCACCATCGGCTGAGCCCAGGCTCCTCTGCACGGGAGGTGCTGGAAGCCGCCCTCCCCGGACCCCGCATGACCGACACGCCCCACCACGAGGCTCCCGAACACCTGCGCCGCATCCGCAGTTTCGTGCTGCGCGAGGGGCGCATGACGCCGGCGCAACAACGCGCGTTCGACACGCTGTGGTCGCGCTACGGTATCGACTACCGCGGCGCGGCGCACGATTTCGCCGCCAGTTTCGGCCGGCGGGCACCGCTGGTGCTGGAGATCGGTTTCGGCAACGGCGAGGCGCTGGCCTGGGCCAGCGAGCACGACCTGTCGCGCGACTTCATCGGCGTCGAGGTGCACGGCCCCGGCGTGGGCCGGCTGATGAATGCGCTGGCCGCGCGCGGCGCCGCCAACGTGCGGCTGTACAAGCACGACGCGGTCGAGGTGCTGGAACACGAGATCGCCGCCGACAGCCTGGCCGAGGCGCGCATCTGGTTCCCCGACCCATGGCACAAGAAGCGCCACAACAAGCGCCGCATCATCCAGCCGGCCTTCGTCGCCCTGCTCGCCTCGCGCATGGCCCCCGGCGGCCTGCTGCACCTGGCCACCGACTGGCAGCCCTACGCCGAGCACATGCTCGAGGTGATGGAAGCCGCCCCGGGCTGGCGCAACGCCACCGGCCCGGGCCAGTACGCCGAAAAGCCGGAATGGCGCATCGAAACCCACTTCGAGCGGCGCGGACTGAAGCTGGGGCATGGGGTGTGGGATTTGTTGTACCGGAAGGTTTGAGCGAAGAGCGACCCCACCCCGGCCCTCCCCTACTGCGCAGGGGAGGGAGCAATGCCAGTTTTTCTCCCTGCAAGCAGGGGAGGAAGCGATGCCAGCTGTTCTCCCGGCAAGCTGGGGAGGAAGCGATGCCAGCTGTTCTCCCTCCCCTACGCAGTAGGGGAGGGTTGGGGTGGGGTCAAGCTTTTGACCTTTCCTCCAGCACCCGAAAAATCTCCGCCACCACATCCTCCGTGCGCAGCAGCACGTCGTCGTTCCAGAAGCGCAGCACGCGATAACCTTCGCGCCGCAAGGCCGCGGTGCGTCGCTGGTCGTACGCCAGCGCATCGAGATGCTGCCCGCCATCCAGCTCGACCACCAGCCTCGCCGACACGCAGACGAAGTCCGCGATGTAGCCAGCCAGCGGATACTGGCGGCGGAACTTGTGCCCGCCCAGCTGCTGTCGGCGCAGGAAGTACCACAGACGACGCTCGGCATCGGTGCTGTCGTTGCGCAGGCGGCGGGCATTGATCCATATGCGCTGCATGGCGAGTCCTTCGCTGGGGTTGAATGCGGAAAAGCCTAACCCCCTCCCAACCTCCCCCTGCAGGCAGGGGGAGGAGCAAAAATCAGTACTCTCACGCCACTGTGTTGTGCTCCCTCCCCTGCAAGGCAGGGGAGGGTCGGGGAGGGGTTCGCTCTTGGCCTTGGGTTCACCAGCTAGCGCACCACCCCGCTTATACTCACGGTCATCCGCCCAGGGACGAATCGACAGCAGCGTGAAGCTTCCACTGCCCCGCCGTATCCGCCGTAGCCCGCTGCCCTTCCGGGACGTCGGCTAGTGGCACTCTCGCTCACCCCCGAAATGGTCCTGGTACTCGGGCTGGTGGGCTTCACCATGCTGATGCTGGTACTGGAGTGGATCCGCGCCGACATGGTGGCGCTGCTGGTGGTGGTGGTGATCGGGCTGACCGGGTTGATCCCATCCGACCGCGTTTTCAACGGCTTCGCCGGCAACGCGGTGATCGCGATCATCGCGATCATGATCATGGGCGAGGGGCTCGACCGCGCCGGCGTGCTCAGCCTCACCGCGAACTTCGTGATGCGCATGGCGCGTGGCGTGGAATCGCGCCTCGGCATGGTGATCAACCTGGTTGCCAGCCTGTTCAGCGCGGTGATCCCCAGCCAGGCGCTGGCGGCGCTGATGATCCCGGTCAGCAGCCGGCTGGCGGCGCGCACCGGCGTGCCGTTGTCGCGGCTGCTGCTGCCGATGGCGTTCTGCATCCTCACCGCCACCAACACCACGCTGATCGCGAATTCGCCGCTGATCGTGCTGAACGACCTGATCGCCAGCGCCAACGTGAACCTGCCGCCGGGCGCGCACACCATCCCGAAGTTCGGCCTGTTCAGCGTCACCCCGATCGGCCTGGCGCTGGCGCTGCTGGGCGTGGGTTATTTCTACTTCTTCGGCCACAGGCTGCTGCCCGGGCACGAGGACGAGCGGCTGAAGGTGACGCCCGGGCGCACCGAGAGCTACTTCGCCGAGACCTACGGCATCGTCGGCGAAACCGCCGAGCTCACCGTCACCGCGGAAAGCCCGCTCGTCGGCATGAGCATCGGCGAGGTGGAGCAACTGCACGGCGCCCCGCTGATCCTGGCGATCAAGAGCGGCAACGAGGCGCGTATGGCGCCGCCGGCCGACCTTGTGATCTGGGTCGGCTCGGTACTCGGCGTGCTCGGCCCGCGCGAGCAGCTGAACCAGTTCGCCAACAACCAGCTGTGCCGGCTGTCCACCCGCATGCGCCAGCTCGGCGAGTTGTTCAACCCGACCCGCGCCGGCATTTCCGAAGTGGTGATTCCGCCGGTATCGCGCTTCATCAGGCACACCGTGGGCGAGCTGCGCCTGCGCAAGCGCTTCGGCATCTCGGTGCTGGCGGTGAACCGCGGCGACCAGGTACTGCGCGACGACGTGCGCTCGGTCAGCCTGCGCGCCGGCGACACCGTGGTGCTGCACAGCAACTGGCGCGACCTGTCGCTGGCCGCGGAAGACCGCGACCTGGTCGTCGTCACCGACATCCCCAAGGAGCAGCAGCGCCCCGGCAAGATCTGGCAGGCGGTGGGCTTCTTCGTGCTGGCGAAGTGCCTGGCGCTGTTCACCAACCTCGACCTGTCGGTGGCGATGATGACCGGCGCGATCGGCATGCTGCTCACCGGCGTGCTGAACATGGACGAGGCGTACAAGGCGATCAACTGGAAGACGATCTTCGTCACCGCCTGCCTGATCCCGCTGGGCTGGTCGATGGACGCCACCGGCACCGCCGCGTGGATCGCCCAGGTGGTGCTGGAGCATCTGGGCAGCGCGTCGCCGTGGCTGCTGCAGCTGTGCCTGGCCGTGCTAACCCTGCTGTTCTCGCAGGTGATGTCCAACGTCGGCGCCACCGTGATGATGGTGCCGATCGCGATCAGCGTGGCCGTCGCCACCGGCGGCAACCCCTCGGCCTACGCGCTGATCGTGGCGGTGTCCTCCTCCAACACCTTCCTGCTCAGCTCCGGCCATCCCGCGCTGATGATGGTCACCGGCCCCGGCGGCTACAAGGGCAAGGATTTCCTGCGCGTGGGCCTGCCGCTGACCTTCCTGGTCCTCGTCGTCACCCTGCTCGCGATCAACCTGCTGTTCCGCTGAAATACGCGCCGGGCAAGCGACAGCGGCCCGCATCGCTGGTATTTTCGCCGCCAGACCGCGCGCCGCATGATGCGTCGCCTTCCGCAAACAGGGGAAATCGCGTGAACGAACCCAGGATTGCCCTCGTCGGGCTCGGCTACGTCGGGCTGCCGCTTGCAGTGGAGTTCGGCCGCCAGTTGGACACCGTCGGCTTCGACACCAGTGCCAGCCGGGTCGACGAACTGCGCCAAGGCCGCGACCACACGCTCGAGACCTCGGCCGAAGAGCTCGCCGCGGCCGGCCGGCTCAGCTTCACCACCGACGTGCGGGACATCGCGGGGTGCAACGTGTTCATCGTCACCGTGCCCACCCCGGTCGACGAGGCGAACCGGCCGGACATGCGCCCGCTGGAAAGCGCCAGCGCCAGCATCGGCAGCGTGCTCAAGCGCGGCGACATCGTGATTTACGAGTCCACCGTCTACCCCGGCACCACCGAGGAGATCTGCGTGCCGGTGCTGGAGCGGGTCTCGGGACTGCGTTTCAACCACGACTTCACCTGCGGCTACAGCCCCGAGCGGATCAACCCCGGCGACAAGCTGCACCGGCTGCCCACGATCACCAAGATCACCTCCGGCTCCACCGCGGAGACGGCCGACTTCGTCGACGCGCTGTACCGGCGCATCATCACCGCCGGCACGCACAAGGCGTCCAGCATCAAGGTGGCCGAGGCGGCCAAGGTCATCGAGAACACCCAGCGCGACGTCAACATCGCACTGGTCAACGAGCTGGCGATGATCTTCAACACCATGGGCATCGACACCCAGGACGTGCTCGACGCCGCCGGCACCAAGTGGAATTTCCTGCCGTTCAAGCCCGGCCTGGTCGGCGGCCACTGCATCGGCGTGGACCCGTACTACCTCACCCACAAGGCCACCATCCTCGGCTACAACGCCGAGCTGATCCTCACCGCCCGCCGCATCAACAGCCGCATGGGCCTTCACGTGGCGCACCGGGTGATGCGCCTGATGGCGAACAAGCGCATCCACGTGGTCGACTCGCGCATCCTGGTGCTGGGCCTGACCTTCAAGGAGAACTGCCCGGACCTGCGCAATACCCGCGTGGTGGAAATCGTGCGCGAACTCGAAACCGCGCATGCCCGGGTGGACGTGTACGACCCCTGGGCCGATCCCGCCGAGGCCAAGGAGAAACTCGGCATCCACCCGGTCGATGCCCCCACTGCCGGCAGTTACGATGCCATCGTGCTGGCCGTGGCGCACCAGACCTTCCTCGACCTGGGCAGCGAGGGCATCCGCCGCTTCGGCCGCGAGCACTGCGCCCTGTTCGATATCAAGAGCCTGCTTCCGGCCGCCATGGTCGACGGCCGGCTGTAGTCTCTGTCCGCATCGGCGGCCGGCCGCCGACCGTGCCTGATCAGGCGGTGTCTTGCGCCAGCCTCACCTCGCCCGCCTCCACCCTTACCGCCACCACGCGCAGGTGCTCGCCGCGGCACGGGCCGGCGATGCACAGGCCGTCGGCCCGGTCGAAGGTGGCGCCATGCACGGCGCAGATCAGGGTGTCGTTCTTCAGCAGGAACTTGCCGGGGGCGTAATCGAGGCGGCGGCCGGCGTGGGGGCATATGTTGAGGTAACCGCGCACTTCGGCGCCGCGGCGCAGCAGGATCAGGTTTTCCTCGCCATCGGCCAGCACGGCATCGACCGCGGTGGCGCCGCCGTCGGGGATCTCGTCCAGCCGGCACAGCAGCGGGCGGCTGGACGATTCGACGGGAAAGGATGTATCCATCGGCACTTGCCTCGCGGGCCGGATGGCCCCATGGTTGTACGCGTAAGTCGTTGATTTTACCACACGGATTTTTAACACATGTACTTCGCCATGCCTTCCCTGCGTCGCTCCCGCCACCCGCTGGCCCGTGCCCTGTCGCTGCTGCTGGGCGTGGTGGTGCTTGGCGTGCTGCTGGTGTTCGGGCTGGTGGTGGCCGGTGTGCTGCTGGTCGGCGGCCTGGTGCTGCTGGCCGTGCACCAGTGGAGGCAGGGCCGCGCCCCGGCAAAGCTGGCGGCATCCAACGCGCACGCGCAGCCGGCCGTGCTGGAAGGCGAGTTTGTGGTGATTCGCCAGGGGCGGCCGGTCGCGCACTGATCGCGTTTTTCGACAACCTGCTGCGGACAGCCGGCACGGACGCGCGGATAATGCGCCGTCCCCACACGATCCGCCCCCATGTCCGACACGCCTGCCTCCGTCGCGGTGGAAACGCCGCGCAGCCCGACTGATTCCCGCGTCCTGATTCCGCTGGCGTTGCTGGCGCTCTACGTGATCTGGGGTTCGACCTACCTGGGCATTCGCTTCGCGCTGGAAAGCTGGCCGCCGTTCCTGCTCGCCGGCGTGCGCTTCCTGTGCGCGGGCGTGCTGCTGTACGGCTTCCTGCGCTGGCGCGGCATGGCGCCGCCGACACGCGAGCAATGGCGCAACGCGGCAATCACCGGCCTGCTGCTGCTCGGCATGGGCAACGGGCTGGTGTGTTTCGCCGAGGAAAGGGTGAGTTCGGGCATCGCCGCCGTGGCGGTGGCCAGCATGCCGCTGTTCGCGGCGCTGTTTTCCGGCATGTACGGCGAGTGGCCGCACCGGCGCGAGACGATCGGCCTGGCGATCGGCTTCGCCGGCGTGATCGTGCTGAACCTGGGCAGCAGCCTGGCCGGCTCGACGCTGGGCGCGGCCGCCCTGCTGACGGCGGCCGCAGCCTGGGCGTTCGGCGCGGTGTGGAGCCGGCGCCGGGTGATGCCGCCGGGCCCGATGAACACCGCCGCGCAGATGCTGTGCGCCAGCGTCGCCCTGCTGGCCGTGGGCTTCGCCAGCGGCGAACACCTACCCGCGCACCCGACCATGCGCGCCACGCTGGCGCTGGCCTATCTGGCGGTGTTCGGTTCGATCATCGCGTTCAGCGCGTTCCTGTATGTGCTGAAACACACCCGCCCGGCACTGGCCACCAGCTATGCCTACGTGAACCCGCCGGTGGCGGTGCTGTTCGGCGTGTTGCTGGCCGGCGAGCACGTAGGCACGTTCGACCTGGCCGGCATGGCGATCATCCTGGCTGGCGTGGCGGTGATCACGCTGGCGAAGCAGAAGCGGTAGGTCAGAAGCCTTGCCCCCCGAAAGCAGGGAAAGGAGCAGAGCGGCGCAGCTTTTACTCCCTCCCCTGCTTGCCCCAAAGGGACTTCCTTCGGTCGCAGGGGAGGGTCGGGGCGGGGTTGCTCTTCGCCGTAAAGTCAAAGTCAAAAGCTTTACCCCCTCACCCGAAGGACTCCCTGCGGTCGCCAACCTCCCCCCGCTTTGCAGGGAGAGGGGCAACGTGGCGCCGCCTGGCGGCGGCGCTGGTTTCGCTTCATTGAAGCTAGACCATGGTCGGCTTGCCCGCCCCGCCGCCGCGGCGCGACGATGTCGTGATTCACCGGCGGAGAGCAGCATGAACGCGAGACAGGACGGCTGGATGGCGCGAGTGGCATTGCGCAGCGCGGCATGGTCGGAGCGCTGGTTTCCGGATGCCTGGGTGTTCGCCGCGCTGGGCGTGGTGGTGGTGGCACTGGCCGCCCTCGGTTTCGGCGCCACACCAACGGCGACGGTCAATGCATTCGGCGACGGCTTCTGGAGCCTGATCCCGTTCACCATGCAGATGGCGTTCGTGGTGATCGGCGGCTACGTGCTGGCCACCGCACCGGTGGTGGCGCGCTTCATCGACGTCCTGGCGCGGGCGCCGCGCACGGGTCGCGGCGCGATCGTGTACATCGCGCTGGTCAGCATGCTGGCCTCGCTGCTGAGCTGGGGCTTCTCGCTGGTGTTCGGCGGCCTGCTGGTGCGTGCGCTGGCGCGGCGCGAGGATCTGCGCATGGATTACCGTGCCGCCGGTGCGGCGGCCTACCTCGGCCTGGGCGCGATCTGGGCGATGGGCCTGTCCTCGTCGGCGGCGCAGTTGCAGGCGAACCCGGCCAGCATGCCGCCGGGCCTGCTGGCGATCACCGGCGTATTGCCGTTCAGCCAGACGATCTTCCTGTGGCAGTCGATCGTGCTGACCGCGGTGCTGATCGTGGTGTCGCTGCTGATCTGCTGGTACACCGCGCCGTCGGACGCGAATGCGCGCACTGCGCAGGATTTCGACGTGGTGGAAAGCTCGACGCCGGCGCTGCCGCCGCGCACGCGGCCGGGCGAGTGGCTGGAGTACAGCCCGCTGCTGGCGCTGGCGATCGGCCTGCTGGGGCTGGGCTGGCTGGGCCACGAGTTCGCCAGCAAGCCGGCGGTCACCGCGATCGCCAACCTCAACACCTACAATTTCCTGTTCCTCACCCTCGGCATCCTGCTGCACTGGCGCCCGCGCAGCTTCCTCGATGCGGTGGGCCGCGCGGTGCCGAGCACGTCCGGCGTGCTGATCCAGTTCCCGCTGTACGGCGGCATCGCCGCGCTGCTCACCCACGTGCCCGGCGCCGACGGCGCCACCCTGGCGCACCGGCTGTCGAACCTGTTCGTGCACGTCGCCGGCACCGAGAGCTTCCCCGCGGTAATGGGCGCGTACTCGGCCATCCTCGGCTTCTTCGTGCCGTCCGGCGGCGGCAAGTGGCTGGTCGAGGCACCGTACGTGATGCAGGCGGCGAACGACCTGCACGTGCACCTGGGCTGGGCGGTGCAGGTGTACAACGCGGCCGAGGCGCTGCCGAACCTGATCAACCCGTTCTGGATGCTGCCGCTGCTCGGCGTGCTGGGGTTGAAGGCGCGCGACGTGGTGGGCTACACGTTCGTGCAGCTGGTGGTGCACGTGCCGCTGGTGCTGGGCATGCTGTGGCTATTGGGGCTGACCCTGACCTACGTGCCGCCGGTGATGCCCTGAGAGCAGACGTAGGGCGGGCAATGCCCGCCAGCTTCTGCATCCAATTTGATGAAGAGCGGCGGGCGGTGCCCGCCCTACGAAGCCGGACGCCCCGAACCACCTCGCCGCCGGCGTTACAGCTCGCGCAGCGCCGTGGTCACCGGCAGCCGCGCCGCACGCACGGCGGGGAACAGGCCGCCGATGAAGCCGATCGCCAGCGCCCACTTGAGTCCGGTCCAGAACAGCGCCGGCGTTACCGCGAGCTTGAAGCTGAGCGTGCCGACCGTACCCTGGGCCAGGGTCGATGCGCTGTAGCCGTTGAACACCAGCCATGCCAGCAGGCCGCCGATGACGCCGCCGAGCAGCGCCAGCAGCATGGTCTCCAGCATCACCGCCACCACCACCGGCAGGCCGCGGAAGCCGATGGCGCGCAGCGTGGCGATCTCGCGCGCTCGCGCGGCGACGGTCGCGAACATGGTATTGAGTGCGCCGAATACCGCGCCGATGCCCATGATCACGCCGACCACGATGCCGATGATGGTGATCGCCTTGGTGACGCCCTCGGATTGCTTGCGGAAGTAGTCCAGCGTGGTGCTGGTGTCCGCCTGCAGGCGCGGGTCGCCGGCGAGCGCCGCCTTGAACGCGTCGAAGGCGGCGGGGCTGGTCAGGCGCACGAACACCGAAGTGCGGCTGCTGCCGCGGCGGTAGGTATCGGCGACCACGTTGGCGTCGCCCCACAGTTCCGAGTCCATCGCGTTGCCCGACTCGAACACGCCGGCCACGGTCCAGGCCTGGCTGCCCAGCTTGATTTCACGACCCGGCGTCAGCCCGGCAAACTGATGCTGCGCACCCTTGCCCACCACCAGTTCGCGCAGACCCGGCGTGAACTTGCGCCCGGCGATGATCTTCACCTCCGGGCGCAGCGTCCAGGCTTCGTCGCCGATGCCGCGCACCTGCACGCTGCCCTCGTCGCCGCTGCCGTCGTTGAGCGGCAGGTTCGCTGCCACCACCAGCTCCGGCGAGGCGATCGGCTTGCCGGCGGCATCGCGGGCGATGCCCGGTGCCTGTTCGATCACCGTGGTGCTCGCATGATCGAGAACCGAGGACACCTCCGAGGCCGAGCCACCGCGCAGGACGATGGCGGTGTCGGCGCTGCCGCTCCTGTCCAACGTCTCGCGGTAGCCCACGCCCATCGCCAGCAGCGACACCAGCACGGCGACCACACCGGCGATGCCGATGACCACGACCGACGAGGTGCCGATGCGCTGCGGCAGGGTGCTGACGCCGACGCGGGTGACCGAGCCGGCCTGCCGGCCGGTGCGCGCCAGCAGCATCCACAGCGCAAACAGCACGGCCAGCGCCAGCAGCGCCGGCCACGGCAGCACGGTCCATGCGGCGATGCCGACGACGACGATCAGGCACAGGCCGAGGCCGCGCAGAAACGATTTCAACTTGCCCATGACGGATTCTCCTCAGCGGCCGGCCAGCGCATCGACGATGTTCAGGCGCATCGCCCGCAGCGCAGGCAGTGCTCCCACCAGCAGGCCGATGGCGACCATCAGGCCCACACCCAGCAGCCAGCTGCCCGCGTGCACCGGCGGCATGTTGATCACGCCGCCGCTGCCGGCGCTGGCGACCGGCCCCAGCACCGCCGCCAGGCCGAGCCCCAGCACGCCGCCGAGCAGCACCAGCAGCACCGATTCGGCCAGCACGATCATCAGCACGCTGGTACTGGAGAAGCCGATGGTCTTCATCACCCCCAGCTCCGAGGTGCGTTCGCGCACTGCCTGCGCCATCGTGTTGCCGGTCAGGAACACCAGCGTGAAGAACACCGCGCCCATGATCGAGAACACGATCAGGCCGATGTTCGCCATCTGCTTGATCCACGATGCCATCGCAGCCTGCTCGGTCTGCGTCTTGGTCTCATGGTCGGAATTGGCCGACAGCGCATCGATGGCCCGGGCCACCTGGTCAGCCTGGGCGGGGTCGGCGACGCGGCTGACGTACCAGCCCACCTGCCCCTGGTTATAGGGGTTGGACTCGTCGAAGTACTTCCAGTGCATCAGGATGCCGCCCTGCAGGAACTCGCCGTGATCCGGATCCCTGGCGTGCATGATGCCGGCAATGTCGAAGGTCCAGTTCTTGCTGCCGTCGCGATTGGGGAAAATGTTCGACATCAGCGGAATCTTGTCGCCGACCTTCCAGTGGTACTTCTTCGCCAGCACGTCGCCGACCAGCACGCCGGTGCGGGTGCTTTCGAAGGCCTTGCGCTCGGCCGGCGTGATGGTGATCTCCGGGTACATGTCGATGTAGTTCGGGCTGACCGCGAAGGTGAAGATCTGGTTGTGCGAGTCCTGGTAGGCGCCGCCGAACCAGTTGGCGGAGGCCACGTCCTTCACGCCGGGCACGTTCGCGATCTTCGCCTGCAACGCCGACGGCAAGGGCTGGATGAACGACAGCTTCGAGCCGGTCTGCAGGCGTTCGGCACCGGCCGCGCTCTTGCCGGCATTGGCGAAGCTGGTGCGTACGCCATCGAGCATGCCGAACAGCAGGAATGCGGCGGCGATCGACACCAGGGTGAGGATGGTGCGGGTCTTGCGCCGGAACAGCGCGGCCCAGATCAGGTGGAGGTATTTCATGACGGAATCCTCTGGGGATCACGAGGCCCGCTCCGCTGCACGATGGCGCAGAAGCCGGGGATGTACTCCCTCCCCTGCACGCCCCTAAAGGGACTTCCTTCGGTCGCAGGGAGGGCCGGGGTGGGGTCGCTCTTTGCCGCAAGGTCAAAAGCCTTACCCCCTCCCAACCTCCCCCTGCACGCAGGGGAAGGAGCCAGGAAGCCGAGCGTCTCCATCACGCCAGCGCCTGTTCGACGAGGGTGCCCTTGTCCAGATGCAGCGTGTGGCTGGCGTACTCGGCGGCCTTCGGATCGTGGGTGACCATCACGATGGTCTTGCCGTGCTCGCGGTTGAGTTGCTGCAGCAGGCCGAGTACGTCTTCGGCGGACTGGCGATCGAGGTCGCCGGTGGGTTCGTCGCAGACCAGCAGCTCCGGGTCGGAGACGATCGCGCGGGCGATCGCCACGCGCTGCTGCTGGCCGCCGGACAGTTCGCCCGGCTTGTGGCTGCCGCGATCGGCCAGGCCGACCAGTTGCAGCGCGATGGCCGCATTTTTCCTGCGCTGCGCCGCCGACAGCTTGGTCAGCAGCAGCGGCAGTTCCACGTTGCGCTGCGCCGACAGCATCGGCATCAGGTTGTAGAACTGGAACACGAAGCCCACGTTCGACGCGCGCCACTTCGCCAGCGCGCCGCCGCCCAGCTGGTCGATGCGCTGGCCGCCCACGCTGATGCTGCCGGCGCTGGGCGCGTCCAGCCCGCCGATCAGGTTGAGCAAGGTGGTCTTGCCGGAGCCGGACGGCCCCATCAGCGCCAGGAAATCGCCTTCGGCAATGTCCAGGTTGACGTGGTGCAGCACTTCGACTTTCTGCTTGCCGCGCTCGTAGGTCTTGGCAAGATCCTTGATCTCGATCAGCGTACCCATGGCAGTTCTCCGATGAACATGGATTTTCCGTAGGAGCCCGCTTGCGGGCGATGCTCTTGCCTTGATCTTCCATCCAAGGGCATCCAGAGCTGGAGCATCGCCCGCGAGCGGGCTCCTACGCGTGACGGGGTGGAGCGAACTACGGTTTCTTCATCTGGACGTCCGAACCATCTTTCAGTTCGGCCGGCGGCGACACCACCACGCTGTCGCCCGGCTTCACCGCGGCCGGCAGCAGGCGCAAATCGCCATGGGCCTGCGCCGCGGGATTCACCGCGCGCTGGCGCACCCGGTTGCCGTCGAGCACGAACACCACGCTGCGGCCGTCGCGCTGCACGATGGCCGTGGCCGGCACCAGCACACCTTGCGGCACGCTGGCGGCGGCTTTCGGTTTTTCTTCCAGGAACGACACCCGCGCGCCCATGTCGGGCACTACGCGGGCGTCTTTCTTTTCCAGCGCCACGCGCACCTTGATAGTGGCCTTGCCGCGGTCGGCGGTGGGCACGATGGCGACCACGTGGGCAGGGATCTTCCAGTCCGGGTAGGCGTCGAGGACCGCCTCGGCCGGCATGCCGGGCTTGATCCGGCCGATGTAGGCCTCGTTGACGTCGACGTCGATCTCCAGCGAATCCATGTCGACGATGGTGCCCACGCCGGTGCGGGTGAAGCCGCCGCCGGCGGACAGCGGCGAGATGATCTCGCCGACCTGGGCATCCTTGGTGGTGACCACGCCGCTGAACGGCGCGCGCACCACGCAGTAGTCGAAGTTGACCTGCGCCACCGCCGCCTGGGCGACGGCGGCCCTGGCCTGTTGCTGCTGCGCATTGAGCTGCGCGCGCAGGCTGTCGACCTGGGTGCGCGCCTGTTCGGCGGCCTGCTTCGACACCAGCCCGCGGGCGGCCAGCGACTCCAGCCGCGCGGCGTCGTGGATGCCCTGTGCCAGTTGCGCCTGGATCTGTGCCACCTGCGCCTGTGCCGAATCGGCCTGCGCCTTCGCCGCGGCCAGGCCGGCCTTGAAGCCGCTGTCGTCCAGCCGCGCCAGCACCTGGCCCTGGGTGACGTGGTCGCCCTCCTCGATCAGCACCGCGGTGAGCGTGCCGGTGATCTGCGCCGACACCGTGGCCCGGCGCCGCGCGGTGACGTAACCGGTCGCCTGCAACACCGCGCCCGCCTCGCTGCCGGCACCGGGCGCCACCGCGAGGGCCGTCTGCACGGCCACCACGCGATGGCCGACGAACAGCCATGCGGCACCGCCGAGCGCCAACAGCACCACCCCCACGGCGACGGCGATCCACGGCCAGCGACCCGGATGGCGGCCGTGGTCTTCGCGCTGGTGGCGCTCGATGCGCAATTCCTTCAACAGTTCGGCGTTGCCCACATCCACTCCTGCTCAAACGGCCATGTTCAAGGTGACAGGGGGCATCATGGACGCCCAGCCGGCGCGCGGCCAGAGCATGACATCAACCACCGGCGGTGACAGCTGTCATCCGCATCCCGTCGCCACCCCATGGATGACGAACGGGAACACGCGGGATCGACACGTCGCGGCACGCCGCCGTTCGACGTCTTGTTCCGGCCACGCCCGGCCAGGCTTTGCTACGCTTGCGGCCATGAACTACGCCATCGCCCCGCCCGCCATCCCCAGCCTGCCGATCATCGGCTCCGACCGGCGTTTCCCGATCCGCCGGGTGTTCTGCATCGGCCGCAACTACGCCGAGCACGCGCGCGAGATGGGCGCCACGGTGGACCGGTCCGCGCCGATGTTCTTCTGCAAGCCGGCCGACGCGGTGGTCGCCGACGGCGCCGACGTGCCGTATCCGCAGGCCACTGCCGACCTGCATCACGAGGTGGAGATGGTGGTGGCGCTGGGCGCCGGCGGCCGTGACCTCGCCCCGGGCGAAGCCGCCGCCCTGGTCTGGGGCTATGGCGTGGGGCTGGACCTGACCCGCCGCGACCTGCAGGCACAGGCCAAGGCGAAAGGCCACCCGTGGGACGTGGGCAAGGGCTTCGACCACTCCGCCCCGGTCTCCGCGCTGCGCCCGGCCGGCGAAGTCGCCGTGGATGCGCGGACCGTGCTGCGGCTCAGCGTGAACGGCGAGCTGCGCCAACAGGCCACGCTGGGCGAGATGGTGCATGACGTACCGCACATCCTTACGGCGCTGTCCACGCTGTTCGAGCTGCAAGCCGGCGACCTGGTCTTCACCGGCACCCCGGCCGGCGTGGCCGCGCTGCGGCGCGGCGACCGCTTCCACGCCGAACTGGTCGGCGTGGCCGAACTGGACGGACGCGTCGTCTGACGCTTCCACGCCGCCTTCATCTGTGCGCACCTAGGTTGTCGCGCTAAAGTCGTCCCGCCATCCGGCCCAACCAGAGGGAGTACCCGCAGCATGAGCATGATCAGCGAGTTCAAGGCCTTTGCCATGCGTGGCAACGTCATCGACCTGGCGGTCGGCGTGGTCATCGGTGGCGCGTTCGGCAAGATCGTCACCTCCCTGGTCGACCAGATCATCATGCCGCCGATCGGCTGGCTCACCGGCGGCATCGACTTCTCTGCCATGAAGTGGGTGCTCAAGCCCGGCGACGACAGCGATCCGAAGCACAAGATCGCCGAGGTGGCGGTCCAGTACGGCGCCTTCATCAACACGCTGATCCAGTTCATCATCATCGCGTTCGCGATCTTCATGGTGGTCAAGGCGATCAACAAGCTCAGCCGCAAGGAAGAGGCGGCACCCGCCGCGCCGCCGGCCGACGTGGCCTTGCTGACCGAGATCCGCGATTTGCTGAAGAACAAGCCATAACGAGAGAAACCATGGCTTCGTAGGGCGGGCACTGCCCGCCGGCTCTTTGCGGCACAACCAGGCAAGAGCGGCGGGCACTGCCCGCCGCTACGAAGCGGCACTCGGCCATCCATGACTTCTGGCCTAAGCGGGAACGGGCAACAACGCCATAATCGGGGTTTCCTCCGCGGAGTCCCCCGATGCGCCGTCTTCCCCTCACCCTGCTTGCTGCCGGCCTGCTGGCCAGCGGCATCGCCAGCGCCGCCAACACCACGATTCCCGCCACGGCCGTAAAGACGGCCGAACAGCTGCGCGACAAGGCGCTGCACGACGACACCGCGTACAAGGTCACCGCCTCGCTGACCACCGAAGTCGGCGCCCGCCTGGCCGGCAGCCCGAACGACCAGCGCGCACGCGACTGGGCCGTGGCGAAGTTCAAGGAGCTCGGCTACGACAAGGTCTACACCGAAGCGGTGACCTACCCGTTGTGGGAGCGCCGCAGCGAGCACGCCGCGATCGTGTCGCCGTTCCCGCAGCCGCTGACGCTGACCGCTCTGGGTTATTCGGCCGGCACGCCGAAGGGCGGACTGACCGCCGAGGTGGTGAAGTTCGACACGCTGGACGCGCTGAAGGCAGCCGACCCGGCCGGCATCAAGGGCAAGATCGTCTACGTCGGCTACCGCATGGAACGCGCGAAGGACGGCCACGGCTACGGCATGGGCTCGGCCGTGCGCACGATGGGCGCCGTGATCGCCCAGGCCAAGGGCGCCGCCGGCTACCTGCTGCGCTCGGCCGGTACCGACGAGCACCAGCGCGCCGCGCATACCGGCGTCACCGGCTTCCGCGACCCGGCCAAAGCGATCCCCGCCGCCGCGCTGACCAATCCCGATGCCGACCAGCTCGAACGCGTGCTGGCCTACGGCAAGCCGGTCACCTTGAAACTCGACCTCGACTGCGGCGTGACCGGCGAATACACCGGCGCCAACGTGATCGGCGAGATCACCGGCCGCAGGCATCCCGACCAGGTGGTGGCGATCGGCGGCCACCTCGACTCG
Organism: Rhodanobacter sp. FW104-R8; assembly: GCF_001617365.1. GTDB lineage: Bacteria > Pseudomonadota > Gammaproteobacteria > Xanthomonadales > Rhodanobacteraceae > Rhodanobacter. The sequence continues at coordinate 759 of NZ_LVJR01000022.1, read as the reverse complement.
TGGGACCCGGGCACCGGTGCAATCGACGACGGCGCCGGCGTGGCGATCGCGATGGCGGCCGGCAAGCTGATCCGCGACCTGCCGCGGCGGCCGGACCGCACGATCCGGGTGATCGCGTTCGCCAACGAGGAGATGGGCCTGTGGGGCGGCCGCGCCTACGCCGACAAGCATGGCGCCGAGGTGGCGAAGTTCCAGCTCGGCACCGAATCCGACTTCGGCGCCGGCAAGATCTGGCGCATGAGCGCCAGCGTGAAGCCTGAGGCGCGCGATGCGATCGGCCAGATCGCCAAGGTGCTGGAACCGGTCGGCGTGGCCTACGACGCCACCCGTCCCGGCGGCGGCGGTTCGGACCTGTCGCAGATGCACGCCAAGGGCATGGCCGCGCTGTCGCTGACCCAGGACGGCACGAAATACTTCGACTGGCACCACACCCCGAACGACACGCTGGACAAGATCGACCCCGCCGAGCTGGCGCAAAACGTGGCGGTGTACGCGGCGTTCTCGTACATGGCCGCGCAGGCGAATGGCGACTTCGGCTCCGCGCCGGGTGCGTTCGCGAAGGATGGCGCCGGCGAGTAATCCCGCCTTGCTCCCTCCCCTGCGAATGCAGGGGAGGGTTGTGACCGAAGGGAATCCCTTGCGGAGAGTGGGGTCGCTCTTCGCTGCAAGATCAAGAGCGAACCCCTGACCTTGCCCGCGAGAAACGTATCCCTTGCCGTGTGATTCAATCCACGCAAGGAGAACGACATGACGAAGACA
>NZ_LVJR01000021.1 GCF_001617365.1 Rhodanobacter sp. FW104-R8 | reverse complement strand
TGTCTTCGTCATGTCGTTCTCCTTGCGTGGATTGAATCACACGGCAAGGGATACGTTTCTCGCGGGCAAGGTCAGAATGACGGACGCCCCCGCGTCCGCGCCGGACCGGATGCCGGCCGGCGCGGCATTGTAGTGGACGAAAACAGGGGCAATGCGAAAACAGGGGCAGAGCGCACTTGCGTGCGTGCGGGCCTCTGGCTGCCCTGATCCCGGTTTGGCTAAGTCGGCAGGCTGACCACCGGCGCGAAGCCGCCGAAGATCATGCGCTTGCCGTCGAACGGCATGTCGCTGGCGGCTGGCATGCGCGGATCGTTCATGATTTTCGCCATGCCGGCGTCACGGGTGGCCTTGTCGGGCCATTCGATCCAGGAGAACGCCACGGATTCGTCCGGCTTCGCCTGTACGGCGCGGCGGAAATCGGTGAGCTTGCCTTCGGGCACGTCGTCACCCCAGCACTCCATCACGCGGGTGGCGCCGAACTCCAGGAAAATGGCGTCGAAGGTACGGGCGTGCCCGATGAACTGCTCGCGGTTGGCGTCGGGTACCGCGATCACGAAACCGTCGATGTAGGACATGGCTGTCTCCTTTGGGGGGAGGGGCGGCCGAAGCGGTCGCCTTCATGGGGGCGACGAACGGGCATTGGCCGGATCGACATGGAACCGGGTGCGAGCGCATTTTCGCGTGAAGGGGGCGAATCGCTCTTGTCGGCCCCTGCGGATGAGGGCAACCTTGCCCGGGCATGCCATCCGGCCGTAACGCAGCACAGCGGAGTACGCGATGAACGGGCAAAGACTTTTCCTCCTGTGCGGGTTCCTCCTGGCGATGGCCGGTTCGGGAGTTGCCCGGGCGGCCGGCGACGATGCCGCCGCGATCCATCAGGTGATGGCGCAGCAGGCCGCGGCGTGGAACCGCGGCGATGTGGCGGGCTACATGCGCGGCTACAAGGATGCGCCCGATACCACCTTCGTCGGCAGCAGCGTGCGCAAGGGCTATCGCGCGATCCTCGACGGCTACCGCAAGCACTACGCGAACCCGGCGCAGATGGGCCGGCTCACATTCTCCGGACTGGATGTGCGCCTGCTGCCCGGGGCCGGCGGCGAGGTGCGCTATGCGGCGGTGACCGGCCGCTTCCACCTCGACCGCGCGGCGCACGGCGAGGTGGCCCGGGACGACGGCGTGTTCTCGCTGCTGTGGGAAAAGACCGCCGACGGCTGGAAGATCATCCTGGACCACACCAGCTGATCGGCCCGGGTCAGTTCGTGGCCGCTCGCGCCGGCTCGTGCAGAAACGCCAGCGCCTCGTGGCAGGGCGCGTCGATCTTCAGCGCGAGCAGCGGGTCGGCGCGGGTACGGCCCAGCGTCACCGCGGCGACCGGCTTGCCGGCCCGCGCCGCGGCATCGACGAAGCGGTAGCCGGAATACACCATCAGCGAGGAGCCCACCACCAGCATCGCGTCGGCAGCCTGCCAGGCGCGCGCGGCGGCTTCCACGCGTTCGCGCGGCACGGCTTCGCCGAAGAACACCACGTCGGGCTTCACGATGCCGCCGCAGTGCGGGCAGGGCGGTACCTCGAACGAGGCGAAGTCGTGGCCTTCCAGGTCGGCGTCGCCGTCCGGTGCATCGGTGGCGTCGAGCTGCGCCCAGGCCGGGTTGCGGTCGACCAGCATCCGCTGGAACGCGTGGCGGGCCAGCCGCCAGTCGCAGCCCATGCAGCGCACCTCGTCGAGGCGGCCGTGCAGGTCGATCACCCGTTCGCTGCCGGCGCGCTGGTGCAGGCGGTCCACGTTCTGCGTCACCAGCAGCTCGACCCGCCCGCGCCGCTCCAGCTCGGCCAGCGCGTGGTGCGTGGCGTTCGGCAACGCGCTGCCGAAGCGCCGCCAGCCGACCATGCTGCGGGCCCAGTAGCGCCGGCGCGTGGCCGGCTCGTGCATGAAGGCGGCGTAGTTCACCGGCGGCGGGCGCTTCCACTGGCCGTCGCGGTCGCGATAGTCGGGTATGCCCGAGTCGGTGCTGCACCCCGCGCCGGTCAGCACGAACAGGCGTGGATGGGCCTCGATGAATTGCTGCAGCGGAGTCATCGGCTCGATATGGGTGTGCGGTGGCCGGAAAACAGGGTGTCCGCAGGCAAGCGGGCAAAACAACCGGATGGGTGGCATTTTCCCCCAAGCCGATGCCTGTGGAGTAGTTTTGGCCGACCGGCGGGCCCGTGCCTGCCTCGCTGACGGGGAATCCGAGCATGCCTGTGCAAAACCATCGTTCCGCAGCTGCGTGGCCGTCGCCCGGCGCCTGTCGGAACACCCTGCTGGCCGTTGTGCTGGCCGGCTTGTGCGCCGTTTCGTCCGCCTGGGCCCAGACGCCGCAGCTGTCGGCGCAGACGCTGCCGTTCGTGAAGTACGCGCAGCCGTTGCTGGCGATCACCCATGTGCGGGTGATCGACGGCAACGGCACGCCGGCCAGGGAAGACCAGACGGTGCTGCTGCGCGACGGCCTCATCGCGGCGGTCGGCAGGCACGTGAAGCTGCCGAAGGACGCGACCGTGATCGACGGCAGCGGGCACACGCTGATCCCCGGCCTGGTCGGCATGCACGACCACATGTTCTATCCGGCGCCGAAGGTGAACCCGGAGGCGAAGGAGGCGATCTATCCCGAGCAGGCGTCGAGCTTTCCCAAGCTGTACCTGGCCGGCGGCGTCACCAGCATCCGCACCACCGGCAGCACCGAGCCGTATACCGACCTCGAGCTGAAGAAGGCGATCGACGCCGGCAAAATCCCCGGGCCGAAGATGCACACCACCGGGCCGTACCTGGAAGGCAAGGGGAGTTTCACGCCGCAGATGCACGAGCTGGCGGATGCGGCCGACGCCACCGGCACGGTCGACTACTGGATCGGCGAGGGTGCGACCTCGTTCAAGGCGTACATGCACATCACCCGCGCCGAGCTGGCGGCGGCGATCGCGGCGGCGCATGCGAAGCACATCCAGGTGACCGGCCACTTGTGCGCGATCGGTTTCACCGAGGCGGCCGAACTCGGCATCGACGACCTGGAGCACGGGCTGCCGGTGGACACCGAATTCATGGCGGGCAAGCAGCCGGACGTCTGCCCGGACACCAAGCTCGCGGTGGCCCAGCTGGCGACGATGAGCGTCGACGATCCGCGCATCCGGCAATTGATCAGGACCCTGGTGTCGAAGCACGTGGCGGTCACCTCGACCCTGCCGGTGTTCGAGACGTTCGTGCCCGGTCGCGCGCCGGTGGACCAGCGCGTGCTGGACGCGATGCTGCCGGAAACCCGGGTGGAGTACCTCAAGGGCCGCGAGCGCATCGCCGGCATGCACGATTCGCCGTGGCCGAAGGTGTTCAAGCTGGAGCAGGATTTCGAACATGCCTTCGTGCAGCAGGGCGGCACCCTGCTGGCCGGCCTCGATCCCACCGGCTATGGCGGCGTGATCGCCGGCTACGGCGACCAGCGCGAAGTGGAGCTGCTGGTGGAGGCCGGCTTCACCCCGCTGCAGGCGATCCAGATCGCCACCATGAACGGCGCCCGCTTCATGGGCGAGGACAAGCGCATCGGCTCCATCGAGGCCGGCAAGGCTGCCGACCTGGTGCTGATCGACGGCAACCCGGCGAAGCGCATCAAGGACATCGAAAATGTCGCGCTGGTGTTCAAGGACGGCGTGGGCTACGACCCGGCGAAGCTGGTGAAGGCGGCGAACGGCACGGTGGGCCTGCGCTAGCGCGGGTTTCGCCTTGTTGCTCCGGGATGGAAACTGCGACGCCGCGCTGTTTCCATCGGCATCACATCCCGGGCGCTAGGCTTGGCACCGCGGCGCAGCGTCGCCCGGGGCGCCGGCAACCCGAGGAGATCACGATGAAGAAGATTCCCACTGGCGCCTGGGTCGTGGTGGCTGACGGCACCGGCGCGCGGCTCCTGCGCAACGTCGGCAAGGGCCTCAACGTATCGCTCGAACAGATGAAACTGGTGGAGCCGAAGGATCTCGCCAACGACGGCCCGGCCGGACGCCAGCCGCCGGAGCGCAGCATGGCCGAGATGGACGAAGCCACCTTCGCCAAGCAGCTGGCGCAGCGCCTGAACGCCGCCGCGCTGAAGAACGAGTTTTCCCACCTGGTGCTGGCGGCCGATCCGCAGACGCTGGGGCAGATGCGCCCCCTGCTGCACGAGGAGACCACGAAGCGGATGGTGGAGGAGCTGAACAAGTCGCTATTCCGTGCGCCGCTGCAGGAGATCGAGCGCGCGCTGAAAGCGACCTGGTGAAGGCGCTCGAGCGGAGGGGTGGTTCCTTGGCCGTGTTGAACCCGTTGCCGGAACGACTTACCTTGCGGAGTTCCCCCGCCGCAGGAGTACCACGTGACCCGGTTGTCCGACTTTCCCGTCAGCACGCGCTGGCCCGCGCAGCATCCCGACCGCATCCAGCTCTATTCGCTCAACTCACCGAACGGGGTGAAGGTGTCGATCATGCTGGAGGAGACCGGCTTGCCGTACGAGCCGCACCTGGTCGACATCGGCAAAAATGAGAGCCACACGCCGGAGTTCCTCGCGCTCAACCCGAACGGCAAGATTCCCGCGATCATCGACCCGCACGGCCCCGGCGGCGAGCCGCTGGCGCTGTTCGAGTCGGGCGCGATCCTGCTGTACCTGGCGGACAAGGCTGGCCAGTTCATTCCCGCCGACCCGGCGCGGCGCTGGGAGACGATCCAGTGGCTGTTCTTCCAGATGGCGTCGATCGGGCCGATGTTCGGCCAGGTCGGCTTCTTCAACAAGTTCGCCGGCAAGGCATACGAGGACAAGCGCCCGCTCGAACGCTACGTCAATGAATCGAAGCGCCTGCTCGGCGTGCTCGACGGGCGGCTCGCCGGTCGCCGCTGGCTGATGGGCGAGGATTACACCATCGCCGACATCGCCACGCTGGGCTGGGTGAACAATCTCATCACGTTATACGAGGCGCGAGAGCTGGTGGCGTTCGACCGCTTCGCCAATGTCGGCGGCTGGCTAGAACGCGGGCTGGCGCGTCCGGCGGTGCAGCGCGGGCTGACGATTCCCGGCCGCGGCTGAGACCGCGCGATCCGGCGCAGCAACGGAACAACCTCAGGAGGTCGTCATGGGCACGGTTCTGGTCACGGGCGGGTCGGGTTTCATCGGCAGCCACTGCATCCTGCAGCTGCTGGCTGCGGGGCATCGGGTGCGCACCACGGTGCGCAGCCCCGGGCGCGAGGGCGTGGTGCGCGCGATGCTGAGGCAGGGCGGGGCCGAGCCGGGCGATCGGCTGTCCTTCGTCGAAGCCGACCTGCAGCGTGACGCGGGCTGGCCGGAAGCGGCGGCCGGCTGCGATTACGTGCTGCACGTGGCCTCGCCGTTTCCGCCGGACATCCCGAAGCATGAGGACGAGCTGATCGTGCCCGCGCGCGAAGGCGCGCTGCGCGTGCTGCGTGCAGCCCGCGACGCCGGCGTGCGGCGCGTGGTGCTGACCTCCTCGTTCGCGGCGGTCGGCTACGGCCACCCGCCGCAGGCGGCGCCGTTCGACGAGACGAGCTGGACGGATCTCGACGGCGACGGCGTGCTGCCCTACATCAAGTCCAAGACCCTGGCCGAACGCGCCGCGTGGGATTTCATCGCGCGCGAGGGCGGCGCGCTGGAGCTTTCGGTGGTCAATCCGGTGGGCGTGTTCGGGCCGGTGCTGGGGCCGGACTATTCCACCTCGATCCTGCTGGTGCAGCGGCTGATGGACGGCGCCGTGCCCGGTTGCCCGCAGCTGTGCTTCGGCGTGGTCGACGTGCGCGATGTGGCCGACCTGCACCTGCGCGCGATGACCGATCCGGCCGCCAGCGGCGAGCGCTTCCTCGCCGTCGCCGGCGACTTCATGTGGATCCGCGAGATCGCCCGGGCGTTGCGGCAGCAACTGGGGGCATCGGCGCGCAAGGTGCCCACCCTGCAGTTGCCCAACTGGCTGGTACGCCTCGCGGCGCTGCGCGACCCGGCGGTCAGGCAGATCCTGCCCGAGCTGGGCATGCACAAGAACGCCAGCAGCGCCAAAGCCCGGCGCGTGCTGGGCTGGTCGCCGCGTCCGCCGCAGGAGGCCGTCGTCGCCACTGCCGAAAGCCTGCTGCGGCTGGGGCTGCTGAAGGGCGGCGCGAAGGCGGGGGCGTAGCGTCGTCGCTGCCCGTCCCGCCGGGACGAGAAGCGTTTGCACGGCCGCGGGCCAACCTGCGCACAATGCGCCACCCGATCCGCGAGAGCACCGGCATGCCCCGACACCATCACGAAAGACACCGTACCGACCGCATCGGCTGGCTGCGCGCTGCCGTGCTGGGCGCCAACGACGGCATCGTCTCGACCGCCAGCCTGGTGCTGGGCGTGGCGGCGGCGCATGCCAGCGGGCAGAACGTCCTGGTCGCCGGCGTCGCCGGGCTGGTGGCGGGCGCGATGTCGATGGCCGCGGGCGAGTACGTATCGGTGCACTCGCAGGCCGACAGCGAGCGCGCCGAACTCGCGCGCGAGCACCTGGAACTGCAGACCCAGGCGGAGGCCGAGCACCGCGAACTGGCGGCGATCTACGTCGGCCGCGGGCTCGACCCGCAACTGGCCCGGCAGGTGGCCGACCAGCTGATGGCGCACGACGCGCTCGACGCGCACGCCCGCGACGAGCTGGGCATCACCGAGGCGCTGAAGGCGCGGCCGCTGCAGGCCGCCGGAGCCTCGGCGCTGAGCTTCGCGGTGGGCTCCGCGCTGCCGCTGCTGGTGGTGGCGCTGTCGCCGGCGGCGCAGTTGCTGCCGCTGGTGTTCGCCAGCTCGCTGGTATTCCTCGCCGTGCTCGGCGCGGTGGCGGCGTGGGCCGGTGGCGCGAAGATGGGCGTGGGCGCCATGCGCATCACGTTCTGGGGTGCGCTGGCGATGGCGGTCACCACCGGCGTGGGCATGCTGTTCGGCACCGCCGCGTAGCGCGGCGGTTCATTCGCCCGGGTGGTAGACCCGCTCGGTGTGCCCCTTGAGTTGCTCCGGCCAGAAATACACCGTGCGCAGGTTGCCGGTGGTGTAGCGCTCGGCCTGGTCGTTGAAGTGCTTCGAATCCGGGTGGCCGCTCTCGCCGCCGGCGGTGATCGCGCGGGCGCTGACCTTGGGGCCGAACTCGACCACGGCGACGAAGCTGTTGCCGCTGGTGCCGTAGTAGCGCCTGGTGCCCGGCCAGCGATGCGCGCCGAACGAGGCGAGCGAGCCCCAGCGCGACGACACGAACGGCACCGGGATGCTCGGCCTGGCGTCGTCGAATTTCTGCACGATGGCGCCGTCGTTGCGCTGGTAGCGGTTGACCTCGCCCCACGGCACGCCCCAGCTGCCGAAATCCTTTTCCAGCCGGTCGGATGCCTCGACCAGCGCATCCAGGCGCGCCTTCGCGCCGGCGTCGCCGGCCATGTAGTCGTAGACCGACTGGTGTCCGGATTCGGCTTCCGCGTGCACCTTGTCCCACAGCGTGTCGCCCCAGAACACCGCCAGCGAGGTGGGCATCGAGGCGATGCCCCAGCGGTAATCCCAGCTGCGCAGCAAGGCGACCGGGCCGGCCAGGCGCGGCTTCAGCGGGTCGTGGTCGGGCAACATGTCGTAGTCGTGCACCAGCACCGGCAGCAGTCGCGAGAACGCGGGCAGTAAGGAGTCGAACGCGGCGCCGATCAGCGAGGCCTTGCTGAAATCGCGCACGCCATCCAGCACGCGGGTGGCGTGGATGCCGCGCGGGTTCTCGCCGAAGCTGTCCATGTAGCGCGGGTAGTCCTGCTGCCGCGGGCTGAACTTGCCGGCGGCGGAGTACGGCCAGTTGTTGGTGTTCATGATCCAGCCGTTCGGCGGGTTGAGCAGGTGTGGCGCCTCGTCGAGCGCGTGCAGGCCTTTCCAATCGGTGGCCGGGTCGCTGCCGTCGACCGGCTTCGTGTAGTCGAAGCGGTTGTCGCGCTTCGGGATGAACTGCGGGTGCAGGTACGCGATCTCGCCCTTGTCGTCGGCGAAGATGGTGTTGTTCGACGAGTTGGCCTTCAGCTCGGCGATCTTCATGTAGCTGGCGTAGTCGCTGGCCTTGGTGCGCAGCCAGCTTTGCTGCAGCGCTTCCAGCGGCTTGTTCATCATCGCCACCGCGATCCACTTGCCGTCGGCCGCGCGCACGATCGGGCCGTGATGGGTGAAGTGCGCGTCGAAGCTGCGCGTGGCCATTGCGCCGTCCTTCGCACGGTATGCCACGCGGATCGTGCGCGTGGCGACCGGCCGCAGTTCCTTGCCGTAGCGGTAGAACAGCTGGCCGCCCTGGCGCACGATGGTCTCGGCGAACTCGTCGACCACGTCGGCGCCGGTCGAGGTGTGCATCCAGCCGATGTGCCGGTTGAAGCCCTGGTAGACGAAGAACTGGCCCCAGGTCACCGCGCCGTAGGCGTCCAGCCCTTCGTCGCTGGACATCTGCAGCTCGGAGCGGAAGAAGAACGAGGTGTGCGGGTTGATCCACAGCAACGCATGGCTGTCGGCGCTGAGCTTCGGCGCGATCGCGAAGCCGTTGGAGCCGGTCGGTTCGACCCAGCTGGCCGGCGTATCCGCGCGCGCCAGCGCGGCAGAATTGCGGCCGTAGAAAGCTTCGAGCTGCTTCAGCGACACCCGTTCGATGTCGCCGCCGATGCTGCCCTCGCTGAAGCTGAGCGCCATCCACGGTTCGAAGTGCTTGATCACGCGCGGATGCACGTCCGGATGCGTAGCGAGGTAGTAGTTGAGCCCGTCGGCCCAGCTGTTCATCAGCGCCTGCAGCCAGGTGGGACTCTTCGCGTACAGCGCCTGCAACTCGACCGGATCGATGAACAGTTTCTGCCGCAGATCGCTCCAAATCGCGGATTCGCCCTCGGTTTCGGCGAGTCGGCCCAATGAGTTGAGATAGTTCGTCTCGACCCGGTTGAAGTCGTCCTCGGCCTGGGCGTAGGCCATGCCGAACACCGCGTCGGCGTCGGTGCGGCCGTGCACGTGGGCGATGCCCCAGTCGTCGCGGGTGATCGTGACCGCCTGCGCCTGGCGTTGCCGGCGCGCCTGCCCGGGTTCGGCGGCCTGCACGGTGGCGAGCAGGCCGGCTGCGAGCAGCGCCACGGCCAGCAGCAGGCGCGGCAGGTGGCGGCGGCGTGCTCGCGGGCAGGAAGTCTTCGAGGTATGCGGGTGCATCGGCGGGTCATCCCCTGGTGGTCGTCGGTGCCGTCATGTTTCAGGGAGTTGACCACCACTGGGCCGGTCTTGCAAAACCCGGGTTGCGGCGGCGCTTTGACGCATGCGCCAAAGGTCGTCTTGGCGGGCTGCGTCCGCGTGTCCAGAATGGGACCTGGCGCGCTCGCGGCCGGCCTCCACGGGCGCCGCGCTTGCCGTCCAAGCCTCCTGACGAGTTGGAAAAACCATGACAGCACGCATTGCGCATTCCGGCCTGGCCGCGCGCCGCATGTCGGCGGAGCAGGCGGCCGAGTTGATCCTGCCGGGCATGACGGTGGGCATGAGCGGCTTTACCGGCGCCGGCTACCCCAAGGCCGTGCCGCTGGCGCTGGCCACGCGCATCGCCGCGGCGCACGAGCGCGGCGACAAGTTCGCGCTGCGCATCCTCACCGGGGCCTCGACCGCGCCCGAGCTGGACGGTGCGCTGGCCCGCGTGGGCGGCATCGACTTCCGCCTGCCGTACCAGTCCGACCCGGAGCTGCGCGCGCGCATCAATGCCGGCCAGATCGAATACATGGACATCCACCTGGGCCAGGTAGCGCAGTACGCGTGGTGCGGTTTCCTGGGCAAGATCGACGTGGCGCTGATCGAGGTTGCCGGCATCCTGCCCGACGGCCGGCTGGTACCGTCCACCTCGGTGGGCAACAACAAGACCTGGCTGGACCTGGCCGACAAGGTGATCCTGGAGGTGAACCGACGCCAGCCCGAAGGGCTCGATGGCATGCACGACATCTACTACGGCACTGCGCTGCCGCCGCACCGCCGGCCGATCCCGTTGCTGCAGCCGGGCGACCGTATCGGCGAGCCGTATCTGCGCTGCGACCTGGACAAGGTGATCGCGGTGGTGGAAAGCGACGCGCCCGATCGGCTGGGCCGGTTCGCGCCGCCGGACGAGGCGTCGCGGCGCATCGCCGAACACCTGGTGGAGTTCTTCCGCCACGAGATCGCCGCGGGGCGGCTGGGCGAGCAGCTGCTGCCGCTGCAGTCCGGCGTGGGCAACATCGCCAATGCGGTACTGGGCGGCCTGCGCGAGGGTGGCTTCCGCGGTCTGACCGCGTTCACCGAGGTGATCCAGGACGGCATGCTGGAACTGATCGGCGACGGCACCATCGCGATGGCCTCGGCCACCTCGCTGTCGCTGAGCCCTGAGGGCGTGGAAGAGTTCGTGCGCCGCATCGACTTCTACCGCCGGCACATCGTGCTGCGGCCGCAGGAGATGTCCAACCACGCCGAGCTGGTGCGCCGGCTTGGCTGCATCGCGATGAACGGCATGGTCGAGGCCGACCTGTACGGCAACGTCAATTCCACCCATGTCGCCGGCAGCCGCATCATCAACGGCATCGGTGGCTCCGGCGATTTCGCCCGCAACGGCTTCCTGTCCTGCTTCATGAGCCCGAGCACGGCCAAGGGTGGCGCGATCTCCGCGATCGTGCCGATGGTCAGCCACGTCGACCACACCGAACACGACGTGGGCCTGGTGGTCACCGAGCAGGGCCTGGCCGACCTGCGCGGGCTGTCGCCGAAGCAGCGCGCGCGGGCGGTGATCGCGCAGTGCGTGCACCCGGACTACCGGCCGATGCTGCAGGATTACTTCGACCGTGCCTGCCGCGACAGCTACGGCAAGCACACCCCGCACCTGCTGAACGAGGCGCTGTCGTGGCACCAGCGCTACCTGGACAGCGGCAGCATGCGTTGACGCCTGTCGATTTGCGGCCGGGCCGTTCGTCGCAGTGGGGAGAGCCGGTGTGCCGGCTCCGCTTTGCCCACCCCACGACGAGGCCACCCCATGCAAGCCCAGCCCTACCTGTTCTTCGACGGCCGCTGCGAAGAGGCCATCACCTTCTACCGCGAGGCGATCGGCGCCGACGTGGTGATGCTGATGCGTTACGGCGATGGCCCGGAAGGTTCCGCTCAGTGTCCCGACGGCACCCAGCCGCCGGCGGACAAGGTGATGCACGCCTGCCTGCAGATCGGCGCGACCCAGCTGCTGGTGTCGGACGGTTTCAGCCGCGGCCAGCCCGAGTTCAAGGGCTTCTCGCTGGCGCTTTCCGCCGACGACGATGCCGCGGCGAAACGCCTGTTCGACAACCTGGCCGCCGGCGGCCAGGTGCACCAGCCGCTGGCGCCGACCTTCTTCTCCTCCAGCTTCGGCATGCTGGTCGACCGCTTCGGCGTGTCGTGGATGGTGCTGGTGCCGAGCGCGCCGGCCGGTTGATGGTGTAGCGGCGGCGGGCTTGCCTGCCGCGGTCTGCACGAGGAACCTGCTGCCACGGCATGCGTCAGATGGCTGGGCGCGTCGTACTATCGGCTCATGCAGGTGGCTGAGATGGCAGAGGCAATGCCGGTCGTCGGGAGTGCGCCGCAGCGCACCGCCTTCGTGCTGGCCGGCGGCGGCAGCCTCGGTGCGATCGAGGTGGGCATGCTGCAGGCGCTGCTCGACTGGGGCGAGACGCCGGCGTTCCTGGTCGGCGCCTCCGCCGGTGCGATCAATGCGGCGTATTTTGCCGGCGAGCCGACCTCCGCCGGTGCCCTCGAGCTGGAACGGATCTGGTGCGCGCTGAAACGGCGCGAGGTGTTTCCGTTCAACCTGGGCAGCGTGTTCGGCCTGCTGTTCCGGCGCGATCATCTGGTGGATTCGGCCGGCCTGCGGCGCCTGCTCGAACGCCATCTGCCTTATCGGCGCCTGGAAGACGCGGCCCTGCCGGTCCACCTGGTGGCGTCGGACATGCTGACCGGGCAGGAGGTACTGCTGTCTGCGGGCTCGGTGGTCGACGCCGTGCTGGCCAGTGCCGCGATTCCGGGCGTGTACCCGCCGGTGTGGATCGACGGGCGCTGGCTGGTCGACGGCGGGGTGACCAACAACACGCCGATCTCGGTGGCGATCGGCCTCGGTGCCACGCGGGTGATCGTGCTGCCCACCGGGTTTGCCTGCGCGCTCGAGCAGGCGCCGTCGGGCGCGATCGCTCGCGCGATGCACGCGCTCAGCCTGCTGGTGGCGCGCCAGCTGGTCTACGACGCCGATCGTTTTTCCGGCAGTGCGGTGGAACTGCGCATCGTGCCCAGCCTGTGCCCGCTCGACGTCTCGCCGTACGACTACTCCGCGGCGGCCGGGCTGATCGCCCGCGCCCGGGCGGAAACCTGCCGCTGGCTGGAACGCGGCGGACTGGAGCGCGCCGGAACGCCTCCGCAGCTGCGCGAGCACCACGACTGACGTGCGCCGCGAGGGCAGGACGCTGCGCGGCACACTTGAACAAGTCGGCGGCGGCGAAGAGACTGGCGGCTTTCCCGCCAACCGCATCGGCATGTCATGACCAGGTACGTGGCGTTACTGCGCGCCGTCAACGTGGGCGGCACCGGCAAGTTGCCGATGGACGAACTCAAGGCGATGTGCCAGGCCGCCGGCTTTGCCGAGGTGCGCACCTATATCGCCAGCGGCAACGTGGTCTTCGGCAGCCGGCTCGGCGAAAAGGCGGTGAAGCAGGCGCTGGAGCAGCAGCTGCAGGGCTACGCAGGAAAGCCGGTCGGCGTGGTGGTGCGCACGGCGGCCGAGATGGCCGCCGTGCTGGCGGCCAACCCGTTCCCGGAAGCGCCGGCGAACCGCACGGTGGCGATCTTCCTCGACGCGCCGCCGGCGACGACGGCGCTGCAGGACGTCACCGGCACCGATGGCGAGCGGCTGGTGCTGGGGCGGCGCGAGATCTATGTGCACTATGGCGGGGGCATGGCCGATTCGCAGCTGAAGATCCCGGCCGCGAAGGCGGGCACCGCGCGCAACATGAACACCATCGCGAAGCTGGCGGCCATGGCCGCCGCGCGGTGACGATGCGGGGCGCCCGGAGATCATGGGCAGGCTCCAGGGCGGCAGCGATCCATCCCGTCCCGCCGCAACCGGTCACCGGCACGGCGCGGTTCGCCGCTGCCGGCTGGCGTATCGGACGGCGGCGCTCCATCGTGGCGGCATCCAAGGCGACCTTTCCGGAGGGGGTGACTCGATGAAACGAAGAGACCTGCTGAAAGCGGCGCTGGCGATCCCGTTCCTGCCGGGCATTCTTTCCGGCGGGCCGGCCACGGCCCGGGCGGCTGGTGCGATGCCGGCGCGTTTGCGTTCGCGGGTGCGACCCGGCGACCCGGGGTGGCCTTCCGCAGCCGACTGGGAGCGGCTGAGGCGCGACGTGGGTGGCCGCCTGCTCAGGCTGGAGTCGCCGTTTGCCGGCTGCGGCTCGACGGCGGCCGGCGCCGCCTGCGACGAGGCGCTGAAGCATCTGGACAACCCGTTCTATCTGGGCGACCAGCCGGCGCTGACCCAGACCAGCGGCTGGGTCGATGCGTGGACTTCGCAGCCGAGCGCGTATGCGGTCGCCGCCGAAAGCACGGCGGACGTGGTCGCGGCGGTGAATTTCGCGCGCGAGCATCACCTGCGCCTGGTGGTGAAGGGCGGCGGGCACAGTTACCAGGGCACCTCCGACGCGCCCGATTCGCTGCTGGTGTGGACGCGGCACATGAACGACGTCGCCTTGCACGACGCCTTCACGGCGCGGGGTTGTGCCGGCACGCAGGCGCTGCAGCCGGCGGTGACGCTGGGTGCCGGCGCGATGTGGATCGACGCCTACGACGCGGTGACCACCCGCGGCGGGCGCTACGTGCAGGGCGGCGGCTGCACCACGGTGGGCGTGGCCGGGCTGGTGCAGAGCGGCGGCTTCGGCAGCTTCTCGAAGAACTACGGCACCGCGGCGGCGGGCCTGCTGGAGGCGGAGATCGTCACCGCGGACGGCCGGGTACGCGTCGCCAATGCCTGCATCAACGCGGACCTGTTCTGGGCGATCAAGGGCGGTGGCGGCGGCAGCCTGGGCGTGGTGACCCGGCTGACCTTGCGTACGCGCGAGTTGCCGGAGTTCTTCGGCGGCGTGTCCGGTTCGATCAAGGCCGCGTCGGGTGCGGCTTACCGCGCGCTGATCGCGAAGGTGATCGGGTTTTACCGGGACGCGCTGTTCAACCCGCACTGGGGCGAGCAGATCGGTTTCGGCTCGGACAACACCGTGCGGGTCGACATGGTGTTCCAGGGCCTGAGCCAGGCGCAGGCGGAGCAGGCCTGGGCGCCGCTGCTCGACTGGGTTCGCGCGCGCAAGGAATACGAGCTGGTCAAACCGATCCAGGCGCGCGCATTGCCGGCCAGGCACATGTGGGATGCCGAGTTTTTCCGGCAGCACGTGCCGGGCGTCCAGGTCGGTGACGACCGCCCTGGCGCGCCGCGGAACCACGTGCTGTGGGCGGGCGACCAGGGCCAGGTGGGCTGGTTCATCCACGGCTTCAAGTCGGCGTGGCTGCCGGCGTCGCTGCTGCACGAGGAGCGAGAGGCACAGCTGGTCGATGCACTGTTCGCCTGCACCCGCCACTGGGGCGTGGGCCTGCATTTCAACAAGGGCCTGGCCGGCGCGCCGGCGGCCGAACTCGCCGCGGCCGGGAATACCGCGACGAACCCGCAGGTGCTGGACGCGTTCGCGCTGGCGATCATCGCCGGCAGCGGGCCGCCGGCGTTTCCCGGCATGCCCGGCCCGAAGCCGGATCTGGCGCGCGCCCGCGATCGCGCCGCGGCGATGGGCAAGGCGATCCACGCACTGCGGCGCGCGGCGCCGGGCGCCGGTTCGTATGTATCGGAGAGCGACTACTTCGAGCACGATTGGTCGAACTCGTTCTGGGGCACGAATTACCCGAAGCTGGCTGCGGTGAAGCGGAAGTACGACCCGGCCGGCCTGTTCTTCGTGCATCACGGCGTGGGCAGCGAGGCGTGGAGCGCGGACGGCTTCACCCGACTGGAAGGAGAAGGGGCATGAGAGTGCTGTTGCTCGGTGCCTCCGGCATGGTGGGCAAGGCGTATTGCGCGAATGCCTGCTCGCCGAGGACGTGGCCGAGGTGGTGACGCTGGCCCGGCGCAACCCGTCGATGTGTTTCGTCTACGTGTCCGGCGCCGGCGCAGACAGCAGCGAAACCAGCCCGACCATGTGGAAACGGGTGCGCGGGCGGCTGGAGAACGCGCTGCAGCGGCTGCCGTTCAGGGCGATATGCGTGTTCCGCCTCGGCATCATCCAGCCGCTGCACGGCATCCGTTCGAAGACCGGTGCGTACCGCTGGTTCTACGGCCTGAGCCGGCCGCTGCTGCCGTTGCTGCGCGCGTTGATGCCGGACACCGTGCTCAGCACCGAAGTCGTCGGCCGCGCGATGCTGGCGGTGGCCCGGCACGGGGCGCCGAAGCCGGTGCTGGAAGCGGCGGATATCAGCGCACTGGGGCGCGGGCTGGTGAGGTGAGGAGCGCGGCCACGTCAGTGGCGGGCTGCCGCTGGCGTGGACATCAGCCTTGCTTGGTCTGCACTTTGCGGATTCGCGAAAACCGGGGGCGCCGACGCGGCGGGGTAGCCATGCACGTCTGAGCAGCATGGCCCTGTGCGGCGATGCGGGCGGGAATCGCGCATGCATTGCTGGGCGGACAATTTCATCCGCGGTCTCAGCTTCGGCGTAGCCGGCGCTTCACTGGTCGGCGCGCGGAAGGTGCAGGCGTGCCGCGTAGGCATCGCGCAGCCCGGCCCAGCCATGGGCCAGCGCGGTCTCGCCGATGATCGGCGCGATCGGCCGGCCCTGCAGCAGGCGCTCGGCCACGAACAGGCACAGGTGCCAGCCGGCGGCCACCTTCGGGATCCAGTCCCGGTCGCGGACGGTCTGGCGCAAGCTCAGCCGCGTGCCGCCCGCGCACGGCTCCAGTTCCCAGCGCAGCACGCTCCGGCCGAACTGCTCCAGTTGCCAGCCGTATTCCAGCAGTCGCGGCGGGTCGGCGCGGGTCACCGTGGTGGGGACGTCGGGCTGCTCGCTGTCGAGCATGCGCAGGCTGGCGTCACCGGCCTGGCCGAGGTTGCGGTCGGCGGTATACGGCGACCAGGCGCGCAAGCGGGCGGGGTCGGTGAGCACGTCCCACACGCGCTCGGGTGGTTGCGGCAGTTCGCGCACGAAGGCCAGGGTCCAGCCGTCGGCATCGCGTCGGCAATCGACCTGGGCCAGTGGCCCGGTATCGGCGTCGGATGGGTTCATGGCGGGGTTGCCTCTGTGGTTTCGCGCACGGGCGATCGGTGCGGGGTGGCTTTTTTCGCCCGCTGCCGGGACCGGGGCGGCGGGATGCCTGGCGATAATTTGCCCAACGACAAATTACGGCCAGGGATTAGCGCGTCAAGCGCGCCCCGGCCGGTAGCAGGCCCGTCACTGGCGCGGCAAGGCGCGCACGCCGAGGTAGCCCTTGACCGCGGCGATGGTCAGCGGGATCGCGCCGAAGATGATGAACACCAGGTCGCCGGGCAGGCGCAGCCATTCGATCAGGTGCGAGCGCGGGCTGCCGATGTAGTCGAGCGAGCGTGCGTGCCAGTAGCCGTGCTGCATCACGTCCCACACCTGCAGCACGCCGCTGGGGAACAGGCTGAACACCACCATCATGGCGAGGCCGATGTTGGTGCCCCAGAAGCCGACCCTGACGTATTTCTCCATGCCGGCCCAGCGCTCGTCGCTGCTGGTCTGGCGCAGCGTGAACACCATCAGCGCCAGCGCCAGCATGCCGAACACGCCCATCATCGCGGCGTGGCCGTGGTTCGGCGTGAGCTGGGTGCCGACTTCGTAGTAGCTGACGATCGGCAGGTTGATCAGGAAACCGAAGATGCCGGCGCCGACGAAGTTCCACACGCCCACCGCGATCAGGAAATAGAACGTCCATTTGTGCGGCACCGCCACCGACTTGCCGCAGACGTCGCACTGGCCGCGAGTGGTGTGCACGAAGTCCCACGCGTCCAGCGTGAGCAGGGTCAGCGGCACCACTTCCAGCACCGAGATCATCGCCGACATCGCCATGTTGACGCTGGTCTGGCCGGTGAAATACCAGTGGTGGCCGGTGCCGACCAGGCCGCCGAGGAAGTACAGGATGCCGTCCAGGTAGATCACCCGCAGCGCCACGTTGCGGCGGGTCAGCCCCAGTTGGTAGAAGGTCAGCGCCACCACGGTGGTGGCGAAGAACTCGAAGAAGCCCTCGACCCACAGGTGGATGATCCAGAAGCGCCAGGTGTCGACCACGGTGTAGTTGGTCTTGGCGCCGAAGAACAGCGCGGGGATGTAGAACACCGGGATCGCCACGGCGGCGAACAGGAACATCTTCACCAGCGGCTTCGACTCCTGGCTGACCAGCGACCGCGGGCGCACCAGCAGCCACAGCAGGGCGAACCATACCAGCAGGCCGACCACCAGCAGCAACTGCCAGACCCGGCCCAGCTCCAGGTATTCCCAGCCCTGGTTGCCGAACCAGAACCACCACTTGCCGAGCATCTGGGCGATGCCCAGCCACTCGCCGAGCAGGCTGCCGCCGATCACCACCACGAATGCGCCGAACAGCAGGTGCACCCAGGGCGCGAACCAGCGCGGCTCGTCGTTGCGCAGCGTGCGGCCCAGGAACAGCGCGGCCGCCACGTAGGCGGTGGCGATCCAGAAGATCGCCGTCTGCAGGTGCCAGGTGCGCATCAGGTTGCTGGGGAAGATCGTTTCGAGCTGGAAGCCGTAGAAGCTGCCCGGATCGGCGCGGTAGTGCGCCACCGCGCCGCCCACCAGGGTCTGCGCCAGGAACAGCAGCGCCACCACCACGAAGAATTTCACCAGCGCGCGCTGGCCGGGGCTGGCCACGCCCGGCAGCAGGTGCGGGTGGATGTGCTGGCCGCGGCTGATCCAGCCGAGGTAGTCGAACTTGCCGAACATCAGCAGCACCACGGCGATGCCGGCCAGCAGCACGATCAGGCTCAGTGCGCTCCACAGCAGCGCCCCCGGCACCGGCAGGTTGCCGACGGCGGGGTCATACGGGAAGTTGTTGGTATACGAGTAGTTCTCGCCGGGGCGGTTCGCCACCGAGGCCCAGGCGGCCCAGGTCACGAACGCGGTGAACTGGTGCAGCTCGGTCGGGTCGGTGATCAGCCCGGCCTTGAGGCCGCCGTTGCGCTCCGGGTGCAGGAAGTAGTCGGTCCAGTAGGGCAACTGCTGGCGGTACGCCGCCGCTTCCGGCGCGGTCAGCTGCAGGGTGTCGCTGGCGTCGTCGTAGCGGTTGGTCTTCAGGTCCACCGCCGTTTCCGCCCGCACCGCGGCGCGCTGGCCCGGGGGCAGCCCGGCCAGTGGCTGCTGGTACTGCTGCTGCGCAGTGGCCGCGGCGGTGTCCTCGCCGATCCGGTGCAGCGCCACCGCCGAGTAGTCCGGCCCCAGGTAGGCGCCGTGGCCCCAGATGCTGCCGTTGTCCATCAGCCCGTATTTCAGGAAAACCGCCTGGCCGTCGCGGATGTCGTCGCCGCTGAACAGCCGGTCGCCCTGCGCGTCCACCACCTGGGCGGGAATCGGCGGGGCATTGCGGTAGGCCAGCCCGGTGATCGCGAACAACCCGGCAAAGCCGAGCACCATCACGATCAGCACCGTGCGCAGCCACCAGGGGGAAAGTTCGGGATCCTCCGGGGTCAATGGCTGAGCGGCAATGCTCATGGTGCTTCCTCTTCCGCGACGTGTGGGTGAGTATCGGGCGGTATCGGGAACGCGTCCGCCCGCCGGTGCCGGAACCGGACCGTGCCTTGTG
Source organism: Rhodanobacter sp. FW104-R8 (assembly GCF_001617365.1). Classification (GTDB taxonomy): domain Bacteria; phylum Pseudomonadota; class Gammaproteobacteria; order Xanthomonadales; family Rhodanobacteraceae; genus Rhodanobacter. Next base: position 80,450 of record NZ_LVJR01000021.1, on the reverse strand, counting down.
CAGATTTCCCCCGAATTGTGGCGGCAAGCATTTTCTTCTTTCCGTGCAGGACATGTGAACGACGGTTGGGCTGGCCATCCATTCGGTCGAGGCGAATCGGATCGGCAGCGAAACAGGCGGACGCGCGCACTCCGGACATGCGCCTTGGAGCACCGCGTCGCGCCAGTGGCAACGCTCGGCTCCGACAGCGCGCGTGGAAAGGCGCCGCCACGGTGGTCGAGCATGAAGAATTCCGACATCACCCGCGATGCCGGATGACGGCCGGTATCGGGAATTTTGTCTTCCGTGCCGGTCATTGACGCTGCGGTTGGATGCAGCACCCATTGACGACCGAGGAAAAACGTTATGCATACTCCTTTTGAGCGTACCGGCCCGTTGACCGAACTGAGCAGTTATCCGCAGTGGGCGCAGGACATGGTGGCCGACTGCGAAAGCACGAAGCAGCGTGTTCTGGATCACGATATCTGGCAGATGATGATTGCCCTGCAGCTCGATGCGGAGTCCACCCGCAATTTCATGATGGGCCTGTGGCCGTTTATCGAGCGGTTTCCGAGCTTCATGGCGCTGAACCTGCTGAAGACCCGTTATGGCCGCAGCCCGGGCGACGACAAGGCGCGTCGCTGGCTGGTGCGCAATATCCGGGTCGAGCAGAACCACGCCGAGTACTGGCTGAACTGGGCCGAAGGCGCCGGCGTGCCGCGCGACGACCTGTTGCACGGGGTTCCTCCGCACGGCACCGACGGGCTCACCCGCTGGTGCGAGGAGATCAGCGCCCGGGGCACCCTGGCGGCCGGCATGGTGGCCACCAACTATGCGATCGAAGGGGTTACCGGCGAGTGGTCGCAGCTGATCTACGACAGTGCGAAGTACCGTGAGAGCTTCGACCCGGCGATCCGTGCGTCCAGCCTGCGCTGGCTGCACTTGCATTCCGCCTACGACGACGTCCATCCATGGGAAGCATTGGATATAGTGTGCACGCTGATGGGCGAGACGCCCTTGGCCGATGACGTGGCACATCTGGCCGAGTGCATCAAGCGGAGCTACATGAGCATGATCCTGCTTGGTGACCGGTGTATCCGGTCGTGTCGCGACCTGTGGGTGGCTAAAGGAGCCGCAGCTTGAGTCGATACCCGGGACAGACTGCATCCATGGAAGCGAGCTGCATCATCAATCGAATGGGCAGGCGATGCACTCCAGCGGCAACAGTTTGCAGAAACCTCTGACACGGCGCCTGCTGCCGCTGGCCTATGCGCTGGCGGTGGCGATCGTGTTGATCATGGCGCTGACCTGGGGCGTGCTCCAGGTCCAGATCACTCTCGCTGGTTTCCTCAACAGCGAGAGTGTCTGGTCCAAGGCGCAAAAGCAGGCCGTGATCGACCTGGACAACTACGCGCTTGGTGGCGACGCCGCGGACCTGGTCGGCTTCCGGGACCATCACGGGCTGCTCGAGTCCGATCGCTGGGGGCGCGACGCGATCATCTCCGGCGATTACAACAAGGAAGGCATCACCCGGGTATTCGAACGCGGCAACATCATGCCGGCGGCACAGCCGGGTATGACTTTCATGCTGCAGCACTTTTCCGGCATGCCGCACGTGCGCGAGGCGCTTGCAGCCTGGCGCTCCACTGATGCGTCGATCGCCGAACTCGGCGCCATCGCGGATGAGTTGGTTGCCGCCTATCGCGCCGGCGGGCCGTCGCCGGCCGAGATCGCGCGGCAGCGCGGACGCATCAAGGCGCTCAACGTCTACATGGCGCCACGTACCGACTTGTTCTCGATCGAGGTCGTGAAAGGTGCGGTGTGGCTGGGCGAACTGCTGTTTTGGGGTGTGCTTGGCGCGTTCCTGATCGCCGCGCTGCTGTGGCTGCGCATGGCGCGCCGCACCCTGGAAGGCATCCGCGGCAGCGAGGAGCGCTATCGCTTGCTATTCGACAGCGCCGCCGACGCGATCGTGATGATCGACGAGACCAGCGGGCGGATCCTGGACGTCAACCGCACCGCTTCGGCGTGGACCGGGCGCAGTGCGAACGAGCTGGTCGGCGACCGCTTCGTGCACCTGTTCATGCAGTCCATGGCGGGCCAGCAGGCCGGGCGGGCTGCCACCAACGTGCTGCTGGGCGCCGATGGCCAGACCCGCCCGGTGGAAACGCAGACCAGCGTGGCGAACTGGGGCGCCCAACCGGTGCGTCAGGCGATCATCCGCGACATCTCCGAGCGGGTGGTGATGGAGCGCGAGCGCCGGATCGCCGCCGAGGCGCTGGCCAGCATCGCCGAAGGCGTGATCATCGCCGACGCCGGGCGACGGGTGATCTCGACCAATGCGGCGCATACCGAACTCACCGGCTTCACCAGCCAGGCCTTGCAGGGCAGGCGCCTCGACGACAGCCGTCGCCTGCCCGACGGCAAGCCGCTGCCGCAGTCGATCTGGGACAGTGTCAACGCCGGCCACGCCTGGATGGGCGAGGTGCTGAGCATCCGCAGCGACGGCAGCAGCTACCCCGAGCACCTGAGCCTGAGCACGATCCGCGATGCCGATGGCCAGGTGGTCCATTACGTTGCCGTGTTCAGCAACATCCACGAGGCCAAGACGAACCAGCTCCGGCTGGAGCACCTGGCGCGGCACGACCCGCTGACCGGGCTGGCCAACCGGGCGGAGTTCGAGCGGTGCTGCGCCGAGGCGATCGCGGTGGCCGAGCGCGAGCGGCTGGCAGTGGTGGTGCTGTTCATCGACCTGGATGCGTTCAAGATCGTCAACGACAGCTACAGCCATGCGATCGGCGACCGCCTGCTGGTCAAGGTGGCCGAGCGGATCCGCCGGCAACTGTCCGAGGGCGACGTGGCCGGGCGCATCGGCGGCGACGAGTTCACCGTGCTGATCCCGCGGCTGATCCTGCGCGAGGACGCGCGGGCCATGGTCAACCGGCTGCTCGCCAGCCTGTGCGAACCACTGCTGGTGGACGATTACGAGATCGTGCTGAGCGCCAGCATCGGCGTGGCCGGCTATCCGCTGGACGGCGACAGCGCGCTGGCGCTGATCGCGAACGCCGACGCGGCGATGTACGCGGCGAAGACCGAGGAGCGCAACGCGTTCCGCTTCTACACGCCGATGATGCACGCCGACACCCGACGGCGCCTGCAACTGGCCACCGAGCTGCGCCAGGCGCTGGCGCGCAACGAATTCCAGCTGGTGTTCCAGCCCAGCGTGGAGCTGCGCACGGGGCGCATCGTGGCGGTGGAGGCGCTATTGCGCTGGCGGCATCCGGAGCGCGGCGAGGTGCTGCCGGGCGAGTTCATCCCGGTGGCGGAGAGCCTGGGCCTGATCCGCCGCATCGACGAGTGGGTGATGCAGACCACCTGCGCTCAGATCCAGGCCTGGGACTTGGCCGGCGTGCCGCCGATCCGCGTGGCGGTGAACATCTCGGCGCGCTGGTTCGGCCACCCGGCCTTCGTCGACGGGGTCAGCCGCACCCTGCAGTCACGGCAGCTGGCGCCCGGCCGCCTGCTGCTGGAGATCACCGAGAGCGCGATGCTGCGGCTGGGCGACGACATCGAGCGCACCATGCAGACCCTGGACGCGCTCGGCATCGCGGTGGCGATCGACGATTTCGGCACCGGCTATTCCTCGATGGCCTACCTGAAGCTGCCGGCGGTGGCCTGCCTGAAGATCGACCGCTCCTTCGTCACCGGCCTGCCGGGCGACAGCAACGACGCGGCGATCACCGGGGCGATGCTGGCGATGGCGAAGAGTCTCGGCCTGACCACCATCGCCGAAGGCATCGAGACCGAGGCACAGCATGATTTCCTGCTGCGCAGCGGTTGCATCGAAGGGCAGGGTTACCTGTATTCCTACCCGTTGCGGCCCGAGGAGGTGCAGCATTTGCTGTGCCCGAGCCAGCCGCCGGTGCCGACACGGTTGAAACTGGTGCCGCCGAAGCGCAGCTGAGCGGACGGTCCCGCGCACGGAACCGCTCCGGCTGCCTTGATGTGCATCAGGGCGTGCGGGCGGGCGGAGCGGGACACTGGATGCAGTCCAGCCAGCCGCGCATGTCCATGTCCAGCAGCCATTCCGTCCCCGACGGCAGCAAGTACGTCAGTGCGCAGGGCACCCGCGCGGTCAAGGGCGGCATCCGCCCGAACGCCGCCACCGGCGCGCCGGATGTCGACCGCAAGCCGCCGTGGCTGCGGGTCAGGTTGCCGGGCGGCGCGCAGTACGAGGCGGTGCACGAGATCGTGCGCAGCCACAAGCTGAACACCGTTTGCGCCGAGTCGAAGTGCCCGAACATCGCCGAATGCTGGGGCCGCGGCACCGCCACGCTGATGCTGATGGGCTCGGTGTGCACGCGCGCGTGCAAGTTCTGCTCGGTCAGCACCGGCAACCCGCAAGGCTGGCTCGATCCGCTGGAGCCGCTGCAGGTGGCCGACGCGGTGGCGCTGATGGGGTTGAAATACGTGGTGCTGACCTCGGTCGACCGGGACGACCTCGCCGACGGCGGCGCGGCGCACTACGCCGCCTGCGTGCGGGCGATCCACCAGCGCGCGCCGCAGGCGGCGGTGGAGGCGCTGACCCCGGACTTCGCCGGCAACCACGATGCGGTGGCGACCGTGCTCGACGCCGGCCTGGTCACCTATGCGCAGAACATCGAGACGGTGGAGCGGCTGACCCACCCCGTGCGCGATCCGCGCGCCGGTTATGCGCAGACGCTCGGCGTGCTGGCGTTCGCCAAGCGGCATGCGCCGCGGACGCTGACCAAGACCAGCCTGATGCTGGGCCTGGGCGAGACCGACGCGGAGATCGGGCGTACGCTGGACGACATCCGCGGCGCCGGCGTCGACGTGGTCACCCTGGGCCAGTACATGCGGCCCAGCCCGCATCACCTGCCGGTGCAGCGCTTCGTCACGCCGGACGAGTTCCGCCGCTATCGCGAGCTGGCGCTCGGCAAGGGTTTTCTGGAAGCGGTCGCCGGACCGCTGGTTCGTTCGAGTTATCGCGCCGAACGCGTGCTGGAGCACAACAACCTGGGACTGTGACCCGGGCGCGACGGGCCGGCCCATCGCTTCGATGTCCACCGACATCAGGAGGTACCGTCATGTTTCCTTTCATTGCGCATCGTTTCCCCCGCCGCGCGCTGGCCGGGCCGGATTCCGCCGGCGCCGCAGCCGCAGCGGGCCGCATGCCGCCCGCTGCGGGAGCCGGCGAATCCGTGCTGGCGCGGGAGCGCCGCATCGACGACGAACTCGCCCAGAGTTTCCCGGCCAGCGACCCGCCCAGCTGGGTGATGGGCGCGGTGCCGGTGCGGCATTGAGTTTTCACCTGGCTCATCGAGGAGGATGGCATGGACACGACGATGTACCCGCAGTCGACCGCGGAACTGGCGCGCAAGCGTCGCGAACTGGCGCCTGCGCCGCTGGATGCGTTCAAGGCGTTCAGCGCCGCGGTGTTCGCCGACGGAGCGCTGCCGGCCGTCACCAAGCAGCTGATCGCGGTGGCGGTGGCGCATGTCACCCAGTGCCCGTACTGCATCAAGGGGCACACCGCGGGAGCCTTGAAGCAGGGTGCCAGCGAGCAGCAGATCATGGAGGCGATCTGGGTCGCCGCCGAGATGCGCGCCGGTGGCTCCTACGCCCATTCGACGCTGGCCCTGGACGTGATGCAGCACGCGCACGATGCGCACGGAGCCGGCTGAGATGGCCACGCGCTTCACCACGGTGTCGGACAGCATCCTCGATGCGGTGGGCGATACGCCGCTGCTGGAGATCGAGGGCGTCTACGCGAAGATCGAGTTCCTCAATCCCTCCGGCTCGATCAAGGCGCGCATCGCCAAGTACATGATCGAGCGGGCGGAGCGGGAGGGCCTGCTCAAGCCCGGCGACACCATCGTGGAGGCGACCAGCGGCAATACCGGCAACGCGCTGTCGATGGTGGCGGCGGTGAAGGGCTACCGCATGCTGGTGGTGATGCCCGAGGGCATGTCCAGCGAGCGCGTGGCGATCTCGCGGGCGTACGGCGCGGACGTGCTGTTCTGCGGCAACTTCCACGTGAACGAGGCATTGGTGCGTGCGCAGCGGCTCGGCCAGCAGCCGGGCTACTTCTGCCCGGGCCAGTTCGAGTCGGAGTGGAACGTGGAGGAGAACCGGTTGCTGCTCGGGCCGGAGATCCTCGCCCAGCTGCCGCCGGGCCGGCTGCCCGACGCGCTGGTGCTGGGCGTAGGCACCGGCGGCACGCTGATCGGCGTGGGCCAGGCGTTCCGTGAGGCCAACCCGAACGTGCGGCTGTTCGCGATGGAGCCGTCCGAGTCGTGCACGATCCTGTGCGGCGAGATCGCCGCGCATACCATCGAGGGGATTTCCGACGGCTTCGTGCCGGGCATCTTCCAGCGCCACGCCGCCCTGGTGAACGAGGTGCTGAGCGTGTCCAGCGCCGACGCGGTGCGCGAGATGAAGCGGCTGGCGCGCGGCTACGGGCTGTTCTGCGGCCCCAGTTCCGGCGCGCACCTGCTGGCGGCCAAGCGCGTGCGCGAGAGCTTCCCCGAGCTGAAGACGGTGGTCACGGCGTTCTGCGACGAGGGCGAGAAGTACCTGCACGAGTACTTCATGCAGCCGGCCGCCGTCGAGGTGGGCGCCACGCACTTCCAGTAAAGCGGCGTCGCATCGCGGATGCCATGCAGGGCGGACACTGTCCGCCACTGCATGACATCGTGGCACGCTTCTTGGCGGGCGTGCCTGCCCTACGCACCTGGGCGACCTTGCCGCTGTAGGAGCGCACCTTGCGCGCGATGCTCTTCGTCACGTGGCGGAAAAGCATCGCGCACAGGGTGCGCTCCTACGGGGGTCTACAGCGGTGCGCAGTGGCGGTTCAGCCACTCCAGGTCGGCGTCCTCCAGCAGCGGGCTGAGCGCGGCGCGCACGCTGGCGTGGTAGTCGTCCAGCCAGGCGCGTTCTTCCGGGTTGAGCAGGCCCGGTTCCAGCGCGCGGCGGTCGAACGGACACATCGTCAGCGTCTCGAAGGCGAGGAATTCGCCGAACTCGGTGCGGTCGGCCTCGACCACCACGGCCAGGTTCTCGTGGCGGATGCCGTGCCGGCCGGGCTTGTACAGGCCCGGCTCGATCGAGCTGATCATGCCCGGCTCCAGCGCCACCAGCGCGCCGCCGGCGACCGGCGGACGGATCGACTGCGGGCCTTCGTGCACGTTGAGGAAGTAGCCCACGCCGTGGCCGGTGCCGTGGCCGTAGTCCATGCCGCTGGCCCACAGCGGCGCACGCGCCAGCGCGTCCAGTTGCGGGCCGCTGGCGCCTTTGGGGAAGCGTGCGCGCGACAGTCCGATCATGCCCTTCAGTACCAGGGTGGCGTCGCGGCGCTGTTCCGCCGTGGTTTCGCCCAGCGCCAGCACGCGGGTGATGTCGGTGGTGCCGCCAAGGTACTGGCCGCCGGAGTCGATCAGCAGCAGGCCCTTGGCCTGCAGCGTGCTGTGCGATTCCGGCGTGGCGCGGTAGTGTGGCAGCGCACCGTTCGCCTGGTAGCCGGCGATGGTGGCGAAGCTCTCGCCGACCCAGCCCGGCTGGGCCGAGCGTTCCTCGTGCAGCAAGGCGTCGACATCCAGCTCGGTCACCGTCATGCCGGCGGCGAGGCGCTGTTCCAGCCGGCGGAAGCCGCGCACCAGGGCGGCGCCGTCGCGGCGCATCACGTCGCGGATGTGCTCGAGTTCGGCGGCGCTCTTGACCGCCTTGAACGCGGTGCTCGGGTTGGCCGCCTCGATCCGGGTCACGTCTTTCGGGATCGCCGCGGCGATCGCGCTGACCACCCGGCCGCTGTCCAGCAGCAGGCGGTCGTCGGCCCCCAGTTCCTGCAGGGTCGAGGTGACCGAGGCGTAGTCGGCGATGGCGACGCCGTCGGCGGCCAGCTTCGCGACCAGCGCGTCGCCGAGCTTGGCGCGACCCACGAACAGGGTGGCGCGGCGGTCCGCCTGCACCAGCAGGTGGGCCAGGAACACCGGGTTGCACTCCACGTCGCTGCCGCGCAGGTTGGTCAGCCAGGCGATGTCGTCGAGGCTGGACAGCAGGTGATGGGTGGCGCCGAGCTTGTGCATCGCCTTGCGCAGGCGGGCCAGCTTGTCGGCGCGCGGGGTGCAGGCCCAGGCCAGCTCATGCTCGACCACCGGCGCCTGCGGCAGCGCCGGGCGGTCCGTCCAGATCAGGCCGGGCAGGTCCAGGTCGATGCGCAGCGCGGCGCCGGCATCGGCCAGCCGGCGCTCGATCTGACGCTGGGTGGCCACTGCCACGCTGTCGCCGGCCACCGCCAGCACGTCGCCGGCGTGCAGGTGCTGTTGCAGCCACTCCAGGTGTTCGGGCGTGTGCGCCACGCGCAGCTTCATCAGACTGACGCCACTGCCGGCCAACTGCTGTTCGGCCTGCGCGAAATAGCGCGAGTCGGTCCACAACCCGGCTTGGTCGCGGCCGACGACCAGGGTACCGGCCGAACCGGTGAAGCCGGACAGCCATTCGCGCGTGGCCCAGTGGGTCGGCAGGTATTCGGACAGGTGCGGATCGGCGCTGGGAACGAGCACGGCGGCGACGCCGTGCTGCTGCATGGCCGCGCGCAGGGCGGCGAGACGGGCGGGGACGGGGCTGTTCATCCGGCCATGCTAGCAGGCGGCTTGCGGCGGTTTCATCCGTGGCGGGGGTGCCGGAAATGAACCGATCGCGAGGAATTCCGTACTGCCATCTCGCAGTACGGCGCTTCTGCGGCTAAAATGCCAATTTCCAGCACGGCTGCTTTCCATGACCCCCCTGATTTTCGTCACCGGCGGTGTGGTGTCCTCGCTTGGCAAGGGCATTGCTGCGGCGTCGCTCGCTTCCATTCTCGAGGCGCGTGGTCTTTCGGTCACCATGATGAAGCTCGATCCCTACATCAATGTGGATCCGGGCACGATGAGTCCGTTCCAGCACGGCGAGGTCTACGTGACCGACGACGGCGCCGAGACCGACCTCGACCTCGGCCACTACGAGCGCTTCGTCCACACCCGCCTGACCGGCAAGAACTCGATCACCACCGGCAAGATCTACGAGAGCGTGATCCGCAAGGAGCGCCGCGGCGACTACCTGGGCGCCACCGTGCAGGTGATCCCGCACATCACCGACGAGATCAAGCACTGCATCCACGAGGCCACCCGCGGCTTCGACGTGGCGCTGGTGGAGATCGGCGGCACCGTGGGCGACATCGAGTCGCTGCCGTTCCTGGAGGCGATCCGCCAGCTGCGCATCGAGCACGGCCCGGAGAAGGTGGTGTTCATGCACCTCACCCTGGTGCCGTTCATCAAGGCCGCCGGCGAGATCAAGACCAAGCCCACCCAGCATTCGGTGAAGGAGCTGCGCTCGATCGGCATCCAGCCGGACATCCTGCTGTGCCGCTGCGAGCAGCCGCTGCCCGAAGGCGAGCGGCGCAAGATCGCGCTGTTCACCAACGTGCCGGAAAACGCGGTGATCAGCGCCGCCGACGTGGACATCATCTACAAGCAGCCGTTGTGGCTGCACCAGCAGGGCCTGGACGACATCGTGGTGAAGAAGCTCGGCCTCGATGCGAGGCCGGCCGACCTGTCCGCCTGGCAGCGCACGGTCGATGCGGTGGAGCATCCGAAGGACGAGATCACCGTCGCCATCGTGGGCAAGTACGTCGAGCACAAGGACGCCTACAAGTCGCTGGGCGAGGCGCTGCGTCACGGCGGCATCAAGCAGCTGACGCGGGTGAACCTGGACTGGATCGACTCCGAGCAGGTCGAGGCCGAAGGCGCCGCCAAGGTGCTCGGCAAGGCCGATGCGATCCTGGTGCCGGGCGGCTTCGGCAAGCGCGGTTTCGAGGGCAAGGTGCTGGCCGCGAAGTACGCACGCGAGCACGGCGTGCCGTACTTCGGCATCTGCTACGGCATGCACGCGGCGGTGGTGGATTTCGCCCGCCACGTCGCCGGCCTCGCCGATGCCGACTCCAGCGAGAACGACCGCAACACGCCGAACCCGGTGATCGCGCTGATCACCGAATGGACCACCGCGGCCGGCGAGGTCGAGCAGCGCAGCGACCGCTCCGACCTGGGCGGCACCATGCGCCTGGGCGCGCAGGAATGTCGCCTCAAGGCCGGCACGCTGGCGCGCGAGCTGTACGGCCAGGACGTGGTGCGCGAGCGCCATCGCCACCGTTACGAATTCAACAACCGCTACCGCCAGCCGTTCGAGGACCTGGGCCTGGTGATCTCCGGCAAGTCGATGGACGACCTGCTGGTGGAGATCGTGGAGCTGCCGCAGCAACGGCATCCGTGGTTCCTCGGCTGCCAGGCGCATCCGGAATTCACCTCCACCCCGCGCGACGGCCACCCGCTGTTCATCGGCTTCGTGCGCGCCGCGCGCGAGTACAAGGCCGTGCGTGACGGTGAGAAGCTGGCCCGGGAGCACGTGGCATGAAGTTGTGCGGCTTTGAAGTCGGCCTGGACCGCCCGCTGTTCCTGATCGCCGGGCCGTGCGTGGTGGAGTCCGAGCAGTTGCAACTGGACACCGCCGGCACGCTGAAGGAAATCACCGGCCGGCTCGGCGTGAACTTCATCTTCAAGTCCAGCTTCGACAAGGCGAACCGTTCCTCCGGCGAGAGCTTCCGCGGACCGGGGCTGGAAGAGGGCCTGCGCATCCTGGGCGAGGTGAGGCGGCAGATCGGCGTGCCGGTGCTCACCGACGTGCACGAATACACGCCGATGGACGAGGTGGCCGCGGTGGTCGACGTGCTGCAGACGCCGGCCTTCCTGTGCCGGCAGACCGACTTCATCCAGAAGGTGGCGCGCGCCGGCAAGCCGGTGAACATCAAGAAAGGCCAGTTCCTGGCGCCATGGGACATGAAGCACGTGGTGGCCAAGGCGAAGGCCGTCGGCAACGACGACATCATGGTGTGCGAGCGCGGCGCCAGCTTCGGCTACAACAATCTCGTTTCCGACATGCGCAGCCTGAGCGTGATGCGCGAGACCGGCTGCCCGGTGGTGTTCGACGCCACCCATTCGGTGCAGTTGCCGGGCGGGCAGGGCGCCAGCTCCGGCGGCCAGCGCGAATTCGTGCCGGTGCTGGCGCGCGCCGCGGTGGCGGTGGGCGTGGCCGGCCTGTTCGCCGAGACGCATCCCGACCCCAGCAAGGCGCTCAGCGATGGCCCGAACGCGTGGCCGCTGGACAAGATGGAGGCGCTGCTGGAAACCCTGCTGGAGCTGGATGCCGTGACTAAGCGGCACCGCTTCCTCGAACAAGACGTGTGACCTGGTAGGAGCCCGCTCGCGGGCGATGCCTTTCTTGCTTTCCAAACCTGGAGCATCGCCCGCGAGCGGGCTCCTACAAGAACGACAACACTTCACCGACGGACGACCATGACCACCCAGATCACCCGCATCCACGCCCGTGAAATCCTCGACTCGCGCGGCAACCCCACGCTGGAAGCCGAAATCACCCTGGCCGGCGGCGGCTTCGGCCGCGCCGCGGTGCCCAGCGGCGCCTCCACCGGTTCGCGCGAGGCGGTCGAGCTGCGCGACGGCGACAAGTCGCGCTACGGCGGCAAGGGCGTGAAGAAGGCGGTGGCCAACGTCAACGGCGCCATCGCCAGCGCGCTGAAGGGTTTCGATGCGGCCAACCAGGGCGGCCTGGATGCCACGCTGATCAACCTCGACGGCACGCCGAACAAGGGCAAGCTGGGTGCCAACGCGCTGCTCGGCGTCTCGATGGCGGCTGCCCATGCGGTGGCCGCCCAGCGCAAGCAGGCGCTGTGGCAGTACCTGGCGGAAATCAACGGCACCACCGGCAAGCCCGGCGCGCTGCCGGTGCCGATGATGAACATCATCAACGGCGGCGCGCACGCCGACAACAACGTCGACGTGCAGGAGTTCATGATACTGCCGGTGGGCATGCCGAGCTTCGCCGAGGCGCTGCGCGCCGGCGCGGAGATCTTCCATGCGCTGAAGAGCGTGCTGCATGGCCGTGGCCTCAGCACCGCGGTGGGCGACGAGGGCGGTTTCGCGCCGAACCTGCGCTCCAACGTCGAGGCGATCGACACCATCCTCGAGGCGATCGGCAAGACCGGCTACAAGGTCGGCAGCGAGATCCTGCTTGGCCTCGACGCAGCCAGCTCGGAGTTCTACAAGGACGGCAAGTACGACCTCGCCGGCGAAGGCAAGCAGTACAGCTCGGCGCAGTTCGTCGACCTGCTCGCCGGCTGGGCGAAGCAGTACCCGATCGTCACCATCGAGGACGGCATGGCCGAAGGCGACTGGGACGGCTGGAAGCTGCTCACCGATGCGATCGGCGAGCGCGTCCAGGTGGTCGGCGACGACCTGTTCGTGACCAATCCGGCGATCTTCCGCGAGGGCATCGAGAAGAAGATCGCCAACGCGATCCTGATCAAGGTGAACCAGATCGGCACGCTGTCGGAGACGCTGGAGGCGATCGCGATGGCCGACGCGGCGAAGTACGCGGCGGTGATCTCGCACCGCTCCGGTGAGACCGAGGACACCACCATCGCCGACATCGCGGTGGCCACCACGGCGACCCAGATCAAGACCGGTTCGCTGTGCCGCAGCGATCGCGTGGCGAAGTACAACCAGCTGCTGCGCATCGAGGAAGCGCTGGGTTCGGCCGCGCGTTACGCCGGCCGCGACGCGTTCCCCAACCTGACCCGCCTGCCGGGCTGAACGGCCCGGTCGGTCGCCCATGCTGCGCTGGATCGCCCTGGTCCTGCTCCTGCTCCTGATCGGTCTGCAGCTGAAGCTGTGGACCGGCAGCGGCAGCATGCGCGAGGTGGACGTGCTGCGCGTGGCGGTGAAGAAGCAGGCCGACGAGAACGCGAAGCTGCTGCAACGCAACCAGGCGGTCGGCGCCGACGTGCAGGATCTCAAGCATGGCGACCAGGCGGTCGAGGCGCGTGCGCGCACCGAACTTGGCCTGATCAAGCCGGGCGAAGTGTTCTACCAGGTGGTCGAGCAGCCGGCTCGCGCCGGCAGTGCGTTGCCGCCGCCCGCCACGCCTGCCGGATCGCCATGAGCGCGCCGGCGCTGTGGTGCGTGGTGCCGGCCGCGGGGCGCGGCACCCGGGTCGGCGGCGACTGCCCCAAGCAGTACCTGCCGTTGGCCGGGCGGCCGCTGATCGCGCACACGCTGGAACGGCTGGCCGCGCATCCGCGGATCGCCGGCCTGCTGGTGACGCTGGCTGCCGGCGATGCGCACTGGCCCGGGATCGACGCGCTCAACGGCAAGCCGGTGCTCACCGCGACCGGCGGGGCCGAGCGCAGCGACTCGGTGCTGGCCGGCATCGACGCCCTGCCGGCGTCGGTGGCGGCGGGCGACTTCGTGCTGGTGCACGACGCCGCGCGACCGTGCGTGCGGCCGGCCGATATCGGCAAGCTGATCGGGCTGGCCGGGGCGACCGACGGCGGCCTGCTCGGCGCGCCGCTGCGCGATACGCTGAAGCGCGCGGACGCCGACGGCCGCAGCCGGCTGACCGAGCCGCGCGACCTGCGCTGGCGCGCGTTCACGCCGCAGATGTTCCGTCGTGGTCAACTGGCGGCGGCGCTGCGCGAGGCGGCGCGGCGCGGCATGAACGTCAGCGACGAGGCGATGGCGATGGAGCTGGCCGGCTTCGCGCCGCTGCTGGTCGAGGGCGCCGAGGACAACATCAAGGTGACCACCGCGGCGGATTTCGCGCTGGCCGAGTTCCTGCTTGCGAGGACAGTCGCGTGAGGGCAGCCCCATGAGGATCGGACAAGGTTTCGACGTGCACGCGTTCGGCGAGGGCGACCACGTCACCCTGGGCGGCGTGCGCGTGCCGCATCGCCGCGGCGTGGTGGCGCATTCGGATGGCGACGTGGTGATTCACGCGCTGTGCGACGCGATCTTCGGCGCGCTGGCGCTGGGCGACATCGGCCGGCACTTCCCGCCCACCGACGAGCGCTGGCGCAATGCCGACAGCCGCCGGTTCCTGCGCCACGTGGCGATGCTGATGGCGCAGCACGGCTACGCGCTGGGCAACGCCGACATCACGGTGATCTGCGAAGCACCCAAGGTGGGGCCGCACGCGCAGGCGATGCGCGAGAACCTGGCGGCCGACCTGGACAGCGAGGTCGGCCGCATCAGCGTGAAGGCCACCACCACCGAGCATCTCGGCTTCTGCGGCCGCGGCGAGGGGATCGCCGCGCAGGCCTGCGTCCTGCTGGAGCACGCGTGACCGAAACGGAGGCTCGCAGCGCCGCCGGCCGGCTGCACGACCGGCTCGAGGCGATCGTCGGACTGCTGCGCCGGCACGACGACGACGGACATCTTCGGGCGGCGGCGTTGCTCGAACTGCGCCGGCAGCTGGACGAGCTGCACCTGGCCGACATCGCCTTCATCCTCGAATCGCTGCCGCTGGACGACCGCCTCGTGGTCTGGCAACTGGTCAAGGCCGACCGTGACGGCGAGATCCTGCTGGAAGTGTCCGACGCGGTGCGCGAATCGCTGATCGCGGACATGGACCGCCAGGAGATCCTCGCCGCGGTCGAACCGCTGGACGCGGACGAACTGGCCGACCTGGTCGAGGACCTGCCCACGGCGGTGCTGCCGGAGCTGATGGCCAGCCTGGACACGCAGCAGCGCGAGCAGGTGCAGTCGGCGCTGTCCTACGCGGACGACCAGGTCGGCGCGCTGATGGATTTCGAGATGGTCACCATCCGCGAAGACGTCAGCCTGGAAGTGGTGCTGCGCTACCTGCGCCGCTGGGACGAGCTGCCCGCGCAGACCGACAAGCTGTTCGTGATCAACCGGGACAGCCTGCTCACCGGCGTGCTGCCGCTGCACTGGCTGCTGGTGAATCCGCCGGGGAAGATGGTCGGCGCGGTGATGGCGCCGGACGTCAACACCTTCCACCCCACCGACGACGCGTACGAGGTGGCGCAGGCGTTCGAGCGCTACGACCTGGTGACCGCGCCGGTGGTCGACGAGCGCGGCCACCTGGTCGGCCGCATCGCCATCGACGCGATGGTCGACGTGATCCGCGGGGAGGGCGAGAGCGAGGCGCCCAGCCGTGGCGGCCTGCGCGAGGAGGAGGACATCTTCGCCCCGGTGTGGGCCTCGCTGAAGAACCGCTGGTCGTGGCTGGCGATCAACCTGGTCACCGCGTTCATCGCCTCGCGCGTGATCGGCCTGTTCGAGGGTTCGATCGAACGGCTGGTGGCGCTGGCCGCGCTGATGCCGATCGTGGCCGGCATCGACGGCAACTCCGGCAATCAGACCATCACCATGATCGTGCGCGCGTTGGCGCTGAACCAGATCACCGCCGAAAGCGCGAAGCGGCTGTGGCGCAAGGAACTGACCGTGTCGCTGCTGAACGGGCTGGTCTGGGGCGGGGTGATCGGCGCCGTGGCGTGGCTGCTGTACGACAGCGCTTCGTTGGGCCTGGTGATGACCGCGGCGATGACGCTCAACCTGCTGCTGGCCGCGTTCGCCGGCGTCGGCATCCAGGTGCTGATGACGAAGTTCGGCCGCGACCCGGCGCTGGGCGCTCCAGCGTGCTGATCACCGCGATGACCGACAGCGGCGGTTTTTTATTTTCCTCGGCCTCGCCACCATCTTCCTGATGTAGGAGCCCGCTGGCGGGCGATGCTCCTTCCCCGGGCTTCAGAGCAGGAGCATCGCCCGCCAGCAGGCTCCTACGGCCACCAACAGGATTTCGACGTGCAAGAACTTCCCTACGCCTTTGGCGAACCGCCACTGACCGCCCGGTTGCGCGCCAGCCCCGAGGACTTCCAGGTCGAGGAGATCCTCGGTTATGACGCCGACGGTGCCGGCGAGCACGCCTTGCTGTGGGTGGAAAAGCGCGGCGCGAACACCGACTGGGTCGCGCGCGAGCTGGCGAAATTCGCCGGCGTGCCGCAGGTCGCGGTCGGCTACGCCGGAATGAAGGACCGCCATGCGGTGACCCGGCAGGCCTTCTCGGTGCAACTGGCCGGCAAACCCGACCCGGACTGGTCGGCGTTTCCGCGTGCGGAAGTGAAGGTGCTGGCGGCGACGCGGCATTCGCGCAAGCTGAAGCGCGGCGCGTTGCGCGGCAACCGCTTCGTGCTGGTGCTGCGCGAGGTGCAGGGCGACCGCACGGCGGCCGAACGGGTGCTGGAGCAGATCGCCGCGCGCGGCGTGCCCAACTACTTCGGCGAACAGCGCTTCGGCCGCGAAGGCGGCAACGTGGCGCAGGCGCGGGCGATGTTCGGCGGGCGCCGGGTCGATCGCGACAAGCGCTCGTTCCTGCTGTCGGCGGCCCGTTCGCAGATATTCAACGGTGTGCTGGCGGCACGGGTCAAACGCGGCGCCTGGGACAGCCCGCTGGACGGCGAGATCTGGTCACTGGCCGGCTCACGCTCGTGGTTCGGGCCGGAACCGTTCGACGCCACGCTGGCGGAACGGCTGGCGCGCGGTGACATCCATCCGTCCGGCCCGTTGTGGGGGCAGGGCGAGCCGCCGAGCCAGGGTGAGGCCGGCGCGCTGGAACGTGAGATCGGTGCGGCGAACAGCGATCTGGCCGATGGCCTGGCGGCGGCGCGGATGGAGCAGGAACGCCGTCCGCTGCGACTGCTGCCCAAGGACCTGCGCTGGCACTGGCTGGGTGACGACGCGCTGGAATTGTCGTTCGAACTGCCTGCCGGCGCGTACGCCACGGTGGTCGTGCGCGAGCTGGCCTCATCGACCGCCACTTGAACCGGCGACCGGCGCGATGCGCTGTATGACCTTGCCGTCGCTATCCAGGAAAGTCAGGCTCGGCGTGCCCGTGTCGGGCACCTCCAGCAGCAGTCGTTTGTGCCCGGCGCCATCCATCAGAGCGAGCCTGGCAACACCGTCGTCATCGCGCCCGACCCAGATGCGCCGATGCCCTTGCCGGTTCTCCGGGCTGTCGGATACGGCCAAGCCGGCCATACGATCCTCGTGGTCGTACACGCCGAGCAACTGGACGACCTGGTTGGCGTTATAGCGGTCGAACGACAGGCTGCCGCCGGAATCCACCACCTCGCCCTTGGCATTGCGATGCCCGCCGAAGATCAGGCCGCCAGTCTCCGAGCCCTCGTCGTTGTAGAACAGCATGCCCGCCTGTGGGCGGTCGAAGGCTTGTTCGTGACCTTTCACGATGATGCCTGGCAGACGAGCATGGTCGGAGATCACCATGCGCAGCGTGCCGTCGGGCTCGACAATGTTGATGCGTTGCACGTCCAGTGTGTCGAACTTCGTCCGTGAGGCGGCGGCACCCAGGACCGTGACAGCGAATACGGCGGTAAGCAGACCGGAGTAGATCATCAGGAAACGCTGGCCGAGCGGGCGCATGGAAGATCCTCTTTGTGGCGGGATGGTTTGAGCACGCCGAGAAAGTCAGCTCGAGCGTAGCAGGACGATCACCGCGCCGGTGCCACCCAGGGCCGGCCGCGCCGAGGCGAAGGCGATCACATCGTCGCGCCGGCGCAACATGCGATCGGTGAGACCTTTCAGCACCGGTCCGGCGGCTTTCGAGCGCAGCCCCTTGCCGTGCACGATGCGCACGCAGCGCAGGCCGCGCTGCTTCGCCTCGGCCAGAAAGGCGGTGATGCTGGCCTGCGCGGCGGCGGCGTTCATCTGGTGCAGGTCGAGGTCGTCCTGCACGCTGAACTGGCCGCGCTTGAGCTGGCGCAGCAGCTTCGGCGGATAACCGTCGCGCAGATAGCCCAGTTCCTCGCCCACCTCGATCGCGGCGGGGTCGAACGCCATGTCCAGCAATTCGCCCGGCACCGCGGCTTCGTCCGCCTCCAGCATGCGTGGATGCGGCGCCGGCCGGGTGGCGGCCGGCGGCGCCGCCACCGGGTCGAGCGGGCGCACGTCGCCGATCACCTCGCGGAACAGGCGGCTGTCCTCGGCGTCGATCGGGGCGGGCGTGCGGCGCTTCATGCGCCCATGCTACCCAATGGCGCGGCGAGTGAAACCGGCGGCGCGCTCCGGTAGACTTCAGGCAATGAAATGCGCGCCTCGACGGGACCGTCGGCGCGCCTGCAGTCAGCTTTCGACGGAGCGTCATGCGAGTTCTGGTCAGCAACGATGATGGCGTGGATGCCCCGGGCATCCACGTGCTTGCCGAGCGTCTCGGCGAAGTGGCCGAAGTGACGGTGGTGGCGCCGGATCGCGACCGCTCCGGCGCCAGCAATTCGCTGACGCTCGACGCGCCGTTGCGCGTGCTGCCGATGGGCAACGGCTACTACCGCGTGGCCGGCACCCCGACCGATTGCGTGCACCTGGCGCTGTCCGGCCTGCTGGACGAGGAGCCCGACATGGTCGTGTCCGGCATCAACAACTCGGCCAACCTCGGCGACGACGTGATCTATTCCGGCACGGTGTCGGCGGCGATGGAAGGGCGCTTCCTGGGGCTGCCGGCGATCGCGGTGTCGCTGGTCAGCCACGACCACAAGGGCGTGCATTACGACTCGGCGGCGAAGGCGGTGTTGCTGCTGATGCAGCGGCTGCTGGTCGATCCGCTGCCGGCCGACACCATCCTCAACGTCAACGTGCCGGACCGGCCGTGGGCACAGATCGAGGGCTTCGAGGTGACCCGGCTGGGTCGCCGCCATCGTGCCGCGCCGTGCATCGCGCAGACCGATCCGCGCGGCCGGCCGATCTGGTGGATCGGCCCGGCTGGCGAGGTGGACGATGCCGGCCCCGGCACCGATTTCAATGCCGTGCGGCGCGGCTTCGTTTCCGTCACGCCGATCCATGTCGACCTGACCCGGTTCCAGGCGCTGGAGAAAGTGAGCAGCTGGATGCGGCCGCTGAGCGACGCGCTGGCATCCGGCCGGACCAGCAGTGACGAGGCGGCCTGAGCCATGACCGTCTATCCATTGCCTGCCGCGGACCTGAAGGGCGAGGGGATGACCTCGCAACGCGCGCGTGACCGGCTCGTGGCGATCCTGCGGGAAGGCGGCATTCGCGATCCGCGGGTGATCGAGGTGATCCGCAACCTGCCGCGGCATCACTTCATCGACCAGGCGCTGCATTCGCGCGCGTACGAAAACGACGCGCTGCCGATCGGCCACGGTCAGACCATCTCGCAACCGTGGGTGGTGGCGCGCATGACCGAGGCGCTGATCGAGTTCGGCATCCCGCAGAAAGTGCTGGAGATCGGCACCGGTTCCGGCTACCAGGCCGCGGTGCTGGCGGCACTGGTGCCGCAGGTGTTCACGGTGGAACGGATCGAGGCGCTGCTGCGCCAGGCGCGCCGGCGCTTTCGCCAGCTCGGCCTGACCAACCTGCGCTCGCGCTATGACGACGGCAAGCTGGGCTGGGCGGACGAGGCGCCGTTCGACGCGATCATCCTCACCGCCGCCGGCGACACCATCCCCACCCGCATCCTCGACCAGCTCGGCCCCACCGGCGTGCTGGTAGCGCCGGTCGGCTCGCCCAGCCGGCAGACCCTGATCCGCATGCGCGGCGACGGGCAGGGCGATTTCATCCAGGAGGAACTGGGTGCGGTCAGTTTCGTGCCGCTGCTGGGCGGGATCGGCTGATGCGCCTGTTCGGGGCACTTTATGCGCGTGCGCTGACCTGGGCACGCGAGCCGAGGGCGCTGTATTACCTGTCCGGGCTGAGTTTCGTCGAGTCGTTCATCTTCCCGATTCCGCCGGAAGTGATGCTGGCGCCGATGATGCTGGGCAAGCGGCACAAGGCGTTCTTCTTCGCGAACATCAGCCTGTTGTTTTCGCTGCTGGGCGCGTTGGTGGGCTACATGCTGGGCCATTGGGCGTTCCATGCCCTGCGGCCGGTGCTCGGCACGCTGCACCTGCTGGCGCCGATCGAGCAGGGCGTGGCGACCTTGAGCAAGCAGATGGTCGAGCATCGCTGGGGTATGTTCGGCGTGCTGATCCTGGCCGCGCTGCAGCCGGTGGTGCCGATGAAGTTCGTCACCTGGGCCTGCGGCATCATCGGCGTGCCGATCCTGCCGTTCCTGGCCTGCATCGGGCTCGGCCGCGGCAAGCGCGTATGGCTGCTGGCGCTGCTGATCCGCCTGTTCGGCGAACGCGCCGAGCATATCCTGCACAAGTACATCGAGTGGATCGGCTGGATCGCGCTGGTGGCGTTGGCCCTACTGCTGGTGTGGTGGTTCTGGCTGCGTTGAGCGGGGTTGCCCCGGCGGGCGGGGTTGCATGAAAAATGCCGCCCGCCTCGGTATGCTGGAACGCATGGACCGATATCTCTCAAGGCTGGCCGTCCTGGCTGCGACCGCGCTGCTTGCCGCCTGCGGCACCCTGCGCAGCTCGGTCGTGGTGGAGCCGGTGGCCGGCAGCAGCTACGGCAACCTTCCGGCCCACGTAGCGCCGACGCCCTCGCGTACGCCGATACCGGGTGGCAGTTACGTAGTGGCGAAGGGCGACACGCTGTACTCGATCGCGTTCCGCAAGGGCGTGGATTTCCGCGACTTGGCACAGTGGAACGGGGTTGCCGCGCCATACACGATCTGGCCGGGACAGAAGTTGACTCTGTCGCCGCCGGCCGGGGCGGCGGTGCCGCACACGGCGGCCATGCCCGGCCACGTGGCCAGTGCTCCACCGGTCGCAGCTGCGTCCGGCCGGGCGGCCAGTCCCTCCCCTGCTGCGGGCGCACCGGTGTTCGAGCCGGTGACGGCGCCTGTTGCGGCGCCCGCCACGCCAGTCGCCGGAGGGTCGGCCGCACCGCCGGCGACTGCCGCGACCATCCCGGGCCACGCCATTGCACCGACCGCCGTCGCGGCAGCTACCGCCGCGGTGCCGGTCGCCGGTGTGCCGACCGCCCCGCCGGCGACCATGCCGCCCCCGGCACCGGTCGCTGCGGGTGTCTCGCGCGTGGTCAGCGGCGTGCAATGGCGCTGGCCGGCCGATGGCACCGTGATCGGCCGGTTCCGCAGCGGCGACGCGATTCCCGGGATCGGGATCGCCGGCAAGTCGGGCGATCCGGTGCGCGCCGCCGCCGATGGCGTGGTGGTGTACAGCGGCAATGGCCTGGTCGGCTACGGCGAGCTGGTGATCATCAAGCACAACGACAGCTTCTTGTCCGCCTACGGCCACAACCGCAAGCGCCTGGTCAAGGAAGGCCAGCGGGTCAGCATGGGCCAGCAGATCGCCGAGATGGGCTCGACCGGCACCACCCGCGACGAGCTGGAATTCCAGATCCGCAAGGACGGCAATCCGGTCGATCCGCTGGGCTACCTGCCAGGAAAATAAGCTCTTTGTGAATAGTGCGGCCATGGATGGCCGCCCGTGTGATTTTGGCGATCAGGGACGAGCGCTAAAGAATGAACGCGGCGACCACGTGGCGCCCTTCGCCGGCGAGCAGGTTGTAGGTGCGTGCGGCAGCGGCGTTGTCCATGACCTCGATACCGACGCCCTTGCGCAGGAAACCCGCCATGAACGCCGCTGCCGGGAAGACCTGGCGTTCGCCGGTGCCCAGGATCACCAGTTCCGGCCGCAACGCCAGCAGGGCCTCGACATGGCCGGCGTCCAAGGTACCGGCGGCGGTCACCGGCCAGTCCTCGATCGCCTGGTCGGGCGTCAGCAGGAAGCTCGCGACCAGTTCGCGATCGATCACGGTGATGCCGCGCGCACCGACGCGGCGTATGTAGAGGTAGCCCTCGGGACGTTCGAGCGACAGGTCCATCAGCGTGGCAGGGCGATCTTCGGCTCGTCGGTGTTGCGGCGGAACAGCACCACGACATGGCCGATCTGGTGGATCGGCTCGGCCCCGGTGCCGGCGGTCAGCACGTCGATCTGGGCCTGCCGCTCGTCCTTGTCGCCGCCGGAGAGCTTCACCTTGACCAGTTCGTGGATCTCCAGCGCCAGGCCCAGTTCCTTCACCACGGCTTCGCTGGCGCCCTTGTTGCCGAGCAGGATGACCGGGCTCAGGTCATGGGCGAGGCTGCGCAGGTAGCGGATCTGCGAGGGGGAAAGGGCCATGCGGCGGTGCTCGATTCACGGTAAATGAACGGCAAAGGGTATCATGCGCCATCCCGTTCCCCAATCGGCGACTGTGACGACATGGCCCGCAGCAAGAGCAGCGCAGTCTGGCTGCGCGAACACTTCAATGACGAATATGTGAAGAAGGCCCAGGCCGAGGGCCAGCGTTCGCGTGCGGTGTACAAGCTGGAGGAACTGATCGAGCGCGACCGCCTGCTGAAGCCGGGCATCAACGTGGTCGACCTCGGCGCGGCGCCGGGCAGCTGGTCGCAGCTGGTGCGCAACCGGCTGGGCGACAGCGGCAAGGTGTTCGCACTGGACATCCTGCCGATGCAGAGCATCGCCGGGGTGGATTTCCTGCAGGGCGATTTCCGCGAAGAAAGCGTGCTGCACGAGCTGGAATCCCGCCTGGAAGGGCTCAGGGTGGATCTTGTGCTGTGCGATATGGCCCCCAATATGAGTGGAGTGGCGCTGGCTGACCAGATCCGGGCCATGGGCCTGGCCGAACTGGCGCTGGATTTCAGTCGGCAGTGGCTCAGGCCGGGCGGCTCGTTCCTGATCAAATTGTTCCAGGGAGTCGGCTTTGATGATTACTTGCGCAGCTTGCGTGCGGACTTCACCCGCGTAACCATGCGTAAACCTAAGGCCTCTCGCGCACGTTCGCGTGAGGTGTACGCGCTGGCAGTGGGGTTCAAACCAACCGTCGCGCATCCGGGCGAGAACCGTGCATGAATGAAACAGCGAAAAACGTGTTGCTCTGGGTGATCATCGCGGTGGTCCTGTTCACCGTGTTCCAGAGCTTCAACCCGCGCGGCGCGGCCTCGTCCGACCTGCCGTACAGCTCGTTCGTGCAAAGCGTGGACAACGGCAACGTCGCCACCGCCACGATCGGCGCCGACCAGCCGGCCACCATCAGCGGCAAGCTGAAGGACGGCAGCCCGTTCCGCACGGTCGCGCCGATGCTCGGCTTCTCCACCAACGCGGTGGTCAAGCAGATGCAGGACAAGGGCGTCGAGGTCCGCCAGGATCCGTCCGAGGGCTTCTCGCTGATCGGCCTGCTGATCAGCTGGCTGCCGGTGCTGCTGATCGTGGGCGTGTTCATCTGGTTCATGCGCCAGATGCAGTCCGGCGGTGGTGGCCGCGGCGCGATGAGCTTCGGCCGTTCGCGCGCCAAGCTGCAGGGCGAGGACCAGATCAAGGTCAATTTCAGCGATGTCGCCGGTTGCGACGAAGCGAAGGAGGAGGTCGGCGAGCTGGTCGAGTTCCTGCGCGATCCGGGCCGCTTCCAGAAGCTCGGCGGCAAGATTCCGCGCGGCGTGCTGATGGTGGGCCCGCCCGGCACCGGCAAGACCCTGCTGGCCAAGGCGATCGCCGGCGAGGCGAAGGTGCCGTTCTTCTCGATCTCCGGCTCCGACTTCGTCGAGATGTTCGTCGGCGTGGGCGCCAGCCGCGTGCGCGACATGTTCGAGCAGGCCAAGAAGCACGCGCCGTGCATCATCTTCATCGACGAGATCGACGCGGTCGGCCGCCATCGCGGCGCCGGCCTGGGCGGCGGCCACGACGAGCGCGAGCAGACGCTGAACCAGCTGCTGGTCGAGATGGACGGCTTCGAGGGCACCGAAGGCATCATCGTGATCGCCGCGACCAACCGTCCCGACGTGCTGGATCCGGCGTTGCTGCGCCCGGGCCGCTTCGACCGCCAGGTCGTGGTGGGCCTGCCCGACGTGCGCGGCCGCGAGCAGATCCTCAAGGTGCACATGCGCAAGGTGCCGACCGCCAGCGACGTCGACGCGATGACCATCGCGCGCGGCACGCCCGGCTTCTCCGGCGCCGACCTGGCCAACCTGGTCAACGAGGCGGCGCTGTTCGCCGCGCGCGAGAACGCGCGCGAGGTGCGCATGAGCCACCTGGACAAGGCGCGCGACAAGATCCTGATGGGCACCGAGCGTCGCTCGATGGCGATGAGCGAGGACGAGAAGAAGCTTACCGCCTACCACGAGGCCGGCCATGCCATCGTCGGCCGGCTGGTGCCCGAGCATGATCCGGTCTACAAGGTCACGATCATCCCGCGCGGGCGCGCGCTGGGCGTCACCATGTACCTGCCCGAGGGCGACAAGTACAGCATCAACCGCGTGGCGATCCAGTCGCAGCTGTGTTCGCTGTACGGCGGCCGGGTGGCCGAGGAGCTGATTTTCGGTGCCGACAAGGTCACCACCGGCGCCTCCAACGACATCGAGCGGGCCACCAAGATGGCGCGCAACATGGCGACCAAGTGGGGCCTGTCCGACGAACTGGGCCCGATCACCTACGGCGAGGACGAGGACGAGGTGTTCCTGGGCCGTTCGGTGACCCAGCACAAGAGCATCTCCAACGAGACCGCCAGCAAGATCGACGAGGTGGTGCGCGGCATCCTCGACCGTGCCTATGCGCGCAGCAAGGAGTTGCTGACGGCGAACCTCGACAAGCTGCATGCCATGGCCGAGGCCTTGCTGCAGTACGAGACGATCGACGCGCACCAGATCGACGACATCATGGCCGGTCGCGTGCCCGGTCCGCCGGCGGACTGGACCAAGGACGCCTCGGCCGGCACCACGCCGCCGCCTCCGCCGCCGAAGGGCGGTGCCGGCTCGGCCGTGGGCAAGGTGGGCGATCCGGCGCCGCAGAGTCGTACGGGCCTGGACGGCTGAGCGGTAGGCCAGGCTGTTGCCTGATGCAACGATGGAAGAGGGCGGCCATGGGCCGCCCTCCGCACATGGGCGGTCGGCATCGGCTCGACCGGTATCGGCACGACATGATGAAACTCGATGAAGAAATTTTTCAAAAAGGGTTGACGCAAGCGGATGGAGTCTGAATAATTCCGCTTCTTGCTTCACCGCCTCGATGCCGAGCATCGAAGCGAAGCGGCAAACAAGTTTTTCAGTGCGCCCGTAGCTCAGTTGGATAGAGTACCTGGCTACGAACTAGGTGGTCGGGAGTTCGAATCTCTCCGGGCGCACCATTTTTATTCGGCGAGACGGGGTGCATGCGCCCCGTTTTGTTTTCGACGGAGGTGATGGCTGCCTTGCGTTGAAAACGATGGTTCGGTGTCACAAGGTGTGCTTCGATACGGATTGACTGGGCAAGGTGTCACCCGTAACATTCCAAGGCTCCGGCGGGTCATGTCGGGGTTCGATAACGGGGTATAGCTCAGTCTGGTAGAGCGTTGCGTTTGGGACGCAAAAGTCGGGGGTTCGAATCCCTCTACCCCGACCAGCGACACGTTCTGCTGCAGCGACTGCGCCTGTAGCTCAACCGGATAGAGCATCGGCCTTCTAAGCCGACGGTTGCAGGTTCGAGTCCTGTCTGGCGCACCAGTATCAAACGATGGTGGATGTAGCTCAGCTGGTTAGAGTCCCGGATTGTGATTCCGGTTGTCGTGGGTTCGAATCCCATCATCCACCCCAGTTTCAAACCCAGGTTTCCTGGGCCGTTAGCTCAGTTGGTAGAGCAGTTGACTCTTAATCAATTGGTCGAAGGTTCGAATCCTTCACGGCCCACCAATCTGGCAAAACGCCGATCGCATGCGATCGGCGTTTTGCTTTTTGCGCCGCGTGGCACGACGGCGCCCCGCTGCAGTCCGGAGCGTGTGCGACGGCCTTGGCCATGCGCTTGTGCTGCACGGTGGGGCGACCGTAAAATGGTCCGCTTTCGTATAAGGGAATCATCGACTTAGACGGGCGCGACCGACAGGGCCGGGCCACTGCCGGATTTTCCCGGCAGGTGGCAATCGGGTTGAGAATCCTGTAGTTACGTACGTCTGGCGGGGATGGCGAGGCGAAAGTGGCGGAATTGGTAGACGCACCAGATTTAGGTTCTGGCGGTTAACCCCGTGGGGGTTCGAGTCCCCCCTTTCGCACCATGTCCCGCTGGTTTCCTTAGTTTTTGCAGGCGACCGTTGTCGCCAGGGCCCCTGTGGCGGGCCCACAACATCAGGTAGTACCAGGAGACGTCATGCAGGTTTCGGTTGAGAACATCGGCACGCTCGAGCGCAAGCTCACGGTGAAGTTTCCGGCGGAGCGGTTCGAGACGCAGGTGAGCGCGCGCATTGCGGAGATGGGCCGCACGGTGCGCCTGAAGGGCTTCCGCCCGGGCAAGGTGCCGACGACGGTGATCAAGCAGCGTTTCGGCGACCAGGTGCGGGGCGAGGTGCTGTCCGAGTTGATCGGCAGCACGCTGCGCGAGGCGGTGCAGCAGGAGAAGCTGCAGCCGATCGCGAATCCGGCGATCGACACCACCGGCAAGCCGGAGAACGGCGAGATCGCCTACACCGCGACGTTCGAGATCATGCCGGAGTTCCCCGAGATCGACGTCGCCGGCCTCGAGATCACCCGCCCGGTGGCGGTGGTGACCGATGCCGACATCGACAAGATGCTGGAAACCCTGCGCCAGCAGCGCCGCAGCTTCGATGAAGTGGACCGCGCTTCGGTCGAGGGCGATTTCGTGATGTTCGAGTACTCGGCCGAAGCCGGCGACTACCGCTTCCCGGCCGAGGGCCTGGAGCGTGCGGGGAGCGTGCTGGGTTCGGGGACCCTGTTCAAGGCGCTCGACGAGGCACTGGCAGGTCGCCAGGCCGGGGACGATTTCGATGCCGAGATCGCCTTCCCGGAGGATTTCCGCAACGAGCAGCTGGCAGGCAAGACCGCCAAGGTCGGTTTCCGGATCATCAAGGTGCAGGAGCCGAAGCTGCCGGCGGTCGATGCCGAGTTCGCCAAGCTGTTCGGCATTGCCGACGGCGACCTGGAGGCGTTCCGCAAGGAAGTGCGTGCGAACCTCGAGCGCGAGTTGAAGGCGGCGCTGATGGGTCGCCTGAAGTCCGAGGTGGCCGAGAAGCTGGCCGACGCGCACACCGGGCTGGACGTGCCGCGGCTGATGGTGCAGTCCGAGGCGCGCAACCTGGCCGCCGGCAGCGTGCCGCAGGGCCAGCAGCCGCCCCCGCAGCTGATCGATGCGGCGATGCCGATCGCGCGCAAGCGGGTGATCGCCGGCCTGCTGATGGGCGAAATCGCCCGCAAGCGCGAGATCAAGATCGACCGCAAGCGCGTGGCCGAGCAGCTGGCGGCGATCGCCTCGACCTACGAGGAGCCGGAGAAGGTCATTGAACTCTACAACGGCGACCCCCAACTGATGTCCGGGCTGCAGAATCGCGTGATGGAAGACCAGGTGGCAGAGTGGGTGGCGGAACATGCCAGGACCAACCAGCTGGACCTGAGCTTCGACGACGTGATGCGCCCGGTCAACGCCTGAGCGATTTCGCCAGGCCCATCAAGCGGAGAGCTGCAAACATGGCCATGGATCCGATCCAGAACCTCAATTTGGTACCGATGGTCGTCGAGCAGACCGCTCGCGGCGAGCGCTCTTACGACATCTACTCGCGCCTGTTGAAGGAGCGGGTGATCTTCCTGGTGGGCGAGGTCAACGATCAGGTCGCCAACCTGATCGTTGCGCAGATGCTGTTCCTGGAGTCGGAGAACCCGGACAAGGACATCAACTTCTACATCAACAGTCCCGGCGGCGCGGTCACGGCTGGTCTGGCGATCTACGATACCATGCAGTTCATCAAGCCGAACGTCAGCACGATGTGCATCGGCCAGGCTTGCAGCATGGGCTCGTTCCTGTTGATGGCAGGCGCCAAGGGCAAGCGTTTCGCCCTGCCGAACTCGCGCATCATGATCCACCAGCCTTCGGGCGGCGCGCAGGGCCAGGCCACCGACATCGAGATCCAGGCGCGCGAGATCCTGTATATCCGCGAACGCCTGAACAAGCTGTACGTCCAGCATACCGGCCAGCCGCTGGAGAAGATCGAGGCGGACATGGAACGCGACCGTTTCATGAGTCCGGTCGACGCCAAGGCTTACGGGCTGATCGACGAGGTGCTCGACAAACGGGCCGGCGAAACGGTGAAATCGGCCTGATTTCCGGGCTGAACCCCAGGGTCGCGGGATGGGCTCTGCGCCTGCAGGCAGGCGCGGGGCCCTGTGCTATTCTCGCGGCGCACACAGATTTACCAGCGGGATCGAAAGTATGAGCGACGACCGGCAGGGGCGTTCCAGCGACAGCGGCAAGATTCTCTATTGCTCGTTCTGCGGCAAGAGCCAGCATGAAGTGCGCAAGCTGATCGCGGGTCCGTCCGTGTTCATCTGCGACGAGTGCGTGGAGCTGTGCAACGACATCATCCGCGAGGAGCTGGAGGAAAAGGCGGCTTCCGGCCGCACCCAGCTGCCCAAGCCCAAGGAGATCCGCGAATCGCTGGACCAGTACGTGGTGGGCCAGACCCGCGCCAAGAAGGCGCTGGCGGTGGCGGTGTACAACCACTACAAGCGGATCGAGTCGCGCCAGAAGAGCGACGACATCGAGCTGGGCAAGTCCAATATCCTGCTGATCGGCCCGACCGGTTCGGGCAAGACGCTGCTGGCCGAAACGCTGGCGCGCCTGCTCAACGTGCCGTTCACGATCGCCGACGCCACCACGCTGACCGAAGCCGGCTACGTGGGCGAGGATGTCGAGAACATTATCCAGAAGCTGCTGCAGAAGTGTGACTACGACGTCGAGAAGGCACAGTCGGGCATCGTCTACATCGACGAGATCGACAAGATCTCGCGCAAGAGCGAGAACCCGTCGATCACCCGTGACGTATCCGGCGAAGGCGTGCAGCAGGCGCTGCTGAAGCTGATCGAGGGCACGCTGGCCTCGGTGCCGCCGCAGGGCGGGCGCAAGCATCCGCAGCAGGAATTCCTGCAGGTTGACACCAAGAACATCCTGTTCATCTGCGGCGGCGCGTTCGCCGGGCTGGAGAAGGTCATCCAGCAACGCTCCGAGAATACCAGCATCGGCTTCTCCGCCGAGGTGCGCAGCAAGGAGCGCACCGAGAACCTGGGCAAGGTGCTGGCCGATGTGGAGCCGGCCGACCTGGTGCGTTTCGGCCTGATCCCGGAATTCGTCGGCCGCCTGCCGGTGGTGGCCACGCTGGACGAGCTGGACGAGGCGGCGCTGGTGAAGATTCTCACCGAGCCGAAGAACGCCGTCACCAAGCAGTTCAGGCGGCTGTTCGAGATGGAGGAGGTGGAGCTGGAGTTCCGCCCCGAGGCGCTGCAGGCGATCGCCCGCAAGGCGCTCAAGCGCAAGACCGGCGCACGCGGCCTGCGCACCATCCTGGAGCAGGTGCTGCTGGACACGATGTACGAACTGCCTTCGCTGGAGCACGTCAGCAAGGTGGTGGTGGATGACGCGGTGATCGAAGGCCAGGCCGAGCCCTACCTGATCTACCGCGGCAGCCTGCAGCAGCGCGTTGCCGGCGAAGGCGGCGACGCGGCCTGACGATTTTTACTCGGTCTGTCGCAACGACGGCTCCGGCGGATTTGCCGGGGCCGTTTTGTTTTCGGCGGTCCGCATGCCTTGAGTCGGCCTCCGGCCGCCTCCACTTGACGAGTTGAAACGCCCGGCGCAGTGTCGGGATGCACCCAGATCCGAATCCCGAGGGACCCCTTTCCCCATGGCCAAGAACGCCCCCCTTCCTGTCGTGCTGGACGCTCTGCCGGTGTTGCCGTTGCGCGACGTGGTGGTCTACCCGCACATGGTCATCCCGCTGTTTGTCGGTCGCGACAAGTCCATGCGCGCACTGGAGCGCGCGATGGAGGGCGAGCGCCAGATCCTGCTTGTCGCGCAGAAAAGCCCGGATATCGACGACCCGGAGGCCTCCGACCTGCACCAGATCGGCACGCTGGCCGGCGTGCTGCAGTTGCTGAAACTTCCCGACGGCACGGTCAAGGTGCTGGTCGAGGGCCAGTCGCGCGTGGCGATCGAGGATTTCCAGGAAGAGGGCGGCATGCTCACCGCCCGCTCGCGCGTGATCGAGCCGGTCTACAACGCCAAGGAACGCGAGCTCGACGTGGTCTCGCGCACGCTGATCTCGCTGTTCGAACAGCTGGTCAAGCAGAGCCGCAAGCTGCCGCCGGAAGTGCTGGCCAGCCTGTCCGGCATCGACGATCCGTCGCGCGTGGCGGACTCCATCGCCGCACACCTGTCCGTGCGCATGGCCGACAAGCAGAAGGTGCTGGAGACCGCCGACGTCGGCCAGCGGCTGGAGCTGCTGATCGGCCTGGTCGATGGCGAAATGGATCTGCAGCAGGTGGAGAAGCGCATCCGCGGCCGGGTCAAGTCGCAGATGGAGAAGAGCCAGCGCGAGTACTACCTGAACGAGCAGATGAAGGCGATCCAGAAGGAGTTGGGCGACAGCGAGGATGGCCCGAACGAGATCGAGGAGCTGCAGAAGAAGATCGAGGGTTCCGGCATGCCCAAGGCCGTGCTGACCAAGGCACGGCAGGAATTCGGCAAGCTCAAGCAGATGTCGCCGATGTCGGCCGAGGCCACGGTGGTGCGCAATTACCTCGACTGGCTGGTCGGCGTGCCGTGGAAGAAGCGCAGCAAGGTGCGCAAGGACCTGCAGCTGGCGCAGGAAGTGCTCGACGCCGATCACTTCGGCCTGGAAAAGGTCAAGGACCGCATCCTCGAATATCTCGCCGTGCAGCAGCGCGTATCCGTGATGAAGGGACCGATCCTGTGCCTGGTCGGCCCGCCCGGCGTGGGCAAGACCTCGTTGGGGCAGTCGATTGCCAAGGCGACCAACCGGAAATTCGTGCGCATGAGCCTCGGCGGCGTGCGCGACGAGGCCGAGATCCGCGGCCACCGGCGAACCTATATCGGCTCGATGCCGGGCCGCATCGTGCAGAACATCAACAAGGTGGGCACCAAGAATCCGCTGTTCGTGCTGGACGAGATCGACAAGATGTCGATGGACTTCCGCGGCGATCCGTCGTCGGCGCTGCTGGAGGTGCTCGACCCGGAGCAGAACCACGCGTTCAACGATCATTACCTCGAGGTCGACCTGGACTTGTCCGAGGTGATGTGGGTCGCCACCGCAAACTCGCTGAACATCCCCGGGCCGCTGCTGGATCGCATGGAAGTCATCCGCATCCCCGGCTACACCGAGGATGAGAAGCTTGGCATCGCGCAGAAATACCTGCTGAAGAAGCAACTCAAGGCGAATGGCCTGAAGCCGGAAGAGCTTAGCGTCACCGAGGACGCCCTGCGCGACATCGTGCGCTACTACACGCGCGAGTCGGGCGTGCGTAACCTGGAGCGCGAGATTTCCAAGATCTGCCGCAAGGTGGTCAAGGAGCTGGCCCTGGGCCAGGTGAAGCAGGGCAAGGCGAAGGCGACGCCGGCGAAAACGACCAAAGCCAAGGCGAAGGCCGCCCCCGGCAAGGTCAGGGTGGATTCGGCCAACCTCGACCATTACCTGGGCGTGCGCCGTTTCGATTTCGGCCGCAAGGAGTTGCAGAACGAAGTGGGCCTGGTCACCGGGCTGGCCTGGACCCAGGTCGGCGGCGAGCTGCTCAGCATCGAGGCCTCGGTGGTGGCGGGCAAGGGCCGGCTGGTGCACACCGGCCAGCTCGGCGACGTCATGAAGGAATCGATCCAGGCCGCATTGTCGGTGGTGCGCGCACGCGCGGATCGGCTGGGCATCGATCCGGAGTTTCACCAGAAGTTCGACATCCACGTGCACGTGCCCGAGGGTGCCACGCCCAAGGACGGCCCCAGTGCCGGCATCGGCATGTGCACGGCGCTGGTCTCCGCGTTGACCAAGGTGCCGGTGCGCTCCGAGGTGGCGATGACCGGCGAGATCACCTTGCGTGGCCGCGTGCTGCCGATCGGCGGGCTCAAGGAAAAACTGCTGGCGGCGCATCGCGGCGGCATCACCACGGTGATCATTCCTGAGGACAACAAGAAGGACCTGGCCGACATGCCGGCCAACATCACCTCGTCGCTGGAGATCCATCCGGTGCGCTGGATCGACGAAGTGCTGGACATCGCGCTGGAGCGTCCGCTGCGGCCGAATCCGGCCAAGACGGAGACGCCGAATGCGGTGGCTGGCGAATCGGCCGAAGCGCATTCGCTCACGCACTGATCCGGTCGGATCGTTCCTTGCCGCATCCGCATGAACCTGTCCTGCTCCGGCAGGGCAGGTTCTGCCGTTTTCGCCGCGGGTCGGCGAAGTTTCGCCCTAGTCTTCCGGCACCTGTTTTGCAAGCGGTTTCGCGGGCCGCGAATCTTCCGGAAACGTTGCTGTGGCTTGTGTTGCGGATTCCGGCAGGGCACTGGTATAAAGGCGATACCGCAGTCCCGGCGTTACTTCATTCAGCGCAGCGATGCGGGGTTGCGTTACGGCGTTAGTCTCGAGCCAGCCATCCATGCCGTCGTTGTCTCGTCCTCACGGACGACTGCGTCAGGCGAAATCGAACAAGGGAGTTTTTCAATGAACAAAACCGATCTGATCAATGCCATCGCCGAGAAGGCCGAGCTGACCAAGGCCGATGCGGGCCGCGCGCTCGAAGCCTTCTTCGAAACCGTGCAGAAGTCGTTGAAGAAGGGCGAGGATGTCTCGGTGGTTGGCTTCGGCACGTTCACTGTGCGCAAGCGCGCCGCGCGTACCGGCCGCAATCCGCGCACCAACGAAGCGATCAAGATCAAGGCCTCGAAAGTGCCTGCGTTCAAGGCTGGCAAGACCCTCAAGGATGCCCTAAACTAAGCGGCTAACGCTTGGTTTCGGGTGCTTAGCTCAGCGGTAGAGCGCCGCCCTTACAAGGCGATGGTCGTAGG
This sequence comes from Rhodanobacter sp. FW104-R8, assembly GCF_001617365.1. GTDB lineage: Bacteria > Pseudomonadota > Gammaproteobacteria > Xanthomonadales > Rhodanobacteraceae > Rhodanobacter. The sequence goes on along the minus strand of NZ_LVJR01000021.1, from coordinate 47,791 downwards.
TTCGATCCCTACAGCACCCACCAGAAAAATGCGGAGTGGTAGTTCAGTCGGTTAGAATGCTGGCCTGTCACGCCGGAGGTCGCGGGTTCGAGTCCCGTCCACTCCGCCACAGTTCGCAAGGGCGCCCGAGTGGCGCCCTTGTCATTTGAGCGGCGCGTGTCCGTGTCGTGCATCGGCGGGATGCAGGCCGGCGCGGCGGCATCTGCCATCCGCGCGCCACGCGCTTCATGCGGCTTCACCATCTTGCGGGAAGATTTCAATGCTGCAGGCAATGCGAAACAAGATGCACGGATGGCCGTCCATCATTGTTCTGGGTCTCGCTGTTCTGGCGATGTCGCTGTTCGGCATGGAAAGTTACTTCACGTCGCGCGACAGCTCGTACGTGGCGAAGGTCGGCAAGCACGATATCGACCAGCGCGCATTCCAGGACCGGGTCAACCAGCTGCGGCAGCAAGCCAGCGCCGAGCAGGGCGAGCATTTCGATTCCAGCATGTTCGAGAAGCCCGAGACCAAGCATCGCATCCTGGACGGGATGATCGACGAGCAGCTGCTGCTGCAGGCCAACGCCGACTGGGGGCTGCGGGTGTCGGATCTGGCCATGCGCGACTACATCGCCTCGATCCCTGCGTTCCAGCTCAACGGCCGGTTCGACGGCACCAGCTACCGCGCCTGGCTGGCCAGCCAGCGCAAGACGCCGGGGATGTTCGAGGACGAGGTCCGCTCGTCGCTGGCCGTCCAGTTGCTGCCGTCGGCGATCAACGACAGCACCATCGTCGATGCCGTGCAGATTGACCGCTTCCTTGGTTTGCTGACCCAGCGCCGCGACCTGCGCTATTTCCAGCTGCCGCGCCCCGCACTGGCCGACAGCGCGGTCGGCGATGCCGAGATCGAGGCCTGGTACAAGGCGCACCAGGCTGACTACATGAAGCCTGAGCAGGTCTCGGTGAAGTACATCGAGGTCAACGGCGCCGAGCTGCCGCTGGCGGCCGCACCGGATGACGCGGAACTGAAGAAGCGCTACGCGAGCGAAAAGCAGCGTTTCGTGCAGCCGGAACAGCGGCTCGCCTCTCACATCCTGATCGACGTGCCGGCCAATGCCACGCCGGAGCAGCAGAAGGCCGCGCTGGCCAAGGCCGAGAAGATCGCGGCGGAAATCAATCCGGGCAACTTCGCCAAACTGGCCGAGCAGGATTCGCAGGATCTCGGCTCGCGGCGCCAGGGTGGCGACCTCGGCTGGCTGGAAAAAGGCGTGACCAGCGCGGCCTTCGACTCCGCGTTGTTCGCCCTGCAGAAGGACCAGATCTCCAAGCCGGTGCTGTCGTCGGACGGCTATCACATCATCTGGTTGCGCGACGTACGCAGCGGCGAATCCAAGCCGTTCGAGGAAGTGCGCGACCAGCTGGTGAAGGAAGCCACGGCTGCCGAACGCGACCGCACGTACAACGAAGTCGCCGGCAAGATGTCCGACAACACCTACCAGAATCCGACCTCGTTGGAGCCGGCCTCGGTGGCACTGAAGCTGCCGATCAAGACCACCGCGCTGTTCTCGCGCAAGGGCGGCGAAGGCCTGGCGGCGAATCCTAAGGTGGTTGCCGCTGCCTTCGGCGACGACGTGCTGGTACAGGGCAACAACTCCAACCTGATCGATCTGGGCAACAGCCACTCGGTGGTGATCCACGTCGACCAGCACGTGCCGGCGGTGGTCAAGCCGTTGGCCGAGGTCCGCAACGACGTGCGGCAGAAGATCATCGACGAGCGCGTCGCCGCCGTCGAGAAGAAGCAGGCGGATGAAGCGCTGGCGCGCCTGCGCAAGGGCGAGTCGATCGCGGACGTGGCGAAGTCGCTGAATGCCGACGTCACCACGGCTAACGAAGTGGTTCGCCACGGCCAGATGCCGGCGCCGCTGCTGACGCAGGCGTTCCTGTTGCCGCATCCCGCGGCGGGCAAGCCGCAATACGCCGTGGTGGACATGCAGGACGGCAGCTATGTGCTGCTGGCCGTGGACAAGGTGCAGGACGGCGACCTGTCCAAGGTGCCGGCGGAACAGCGTGACGTCCTGCACCAGCAGATGACCCAGGCCTATGGCTACGAGGCGACGCGCGAGCTGATCAGCCAGCTGAAGACCAAGACCGAGATCAAGGTCAATGAGAAGCTGATGTAGGCATTCCGCGGCGTCGGCTTGGCAAACGAAGGGGCGGCCATGGCCGCCCCTTCGTTCGTGCACGGGCGCGGGATCAGTTTGTCGCGCTGACCTGCAACACCTGGCCGGGCTTGAGCGCTTGTCCCTGCAACTGGTTCCAGCGCTGCAACTGACTGACATCCACCGCATAGTCGCGTGCGATCTGCCACAGGCTGTCGCCACGCTTGACGGTATGGGTTCTTGGCGCCGCTTGCGCACCCGCAGGGCTTTTGCCGCCGCTGGAGGCGTCGCCGGCTTGCGCCGGCATGGCCTCGCGGAATTGCTGGGCATGGCTGGCGGGCAGCAGCAGGTAGGAGGCCGCACCGGCGTCGATCATGTTGCCGCGGAACGCCGGGTTGAGCTGCTTCAGCGCATCCGCCGGCATGCCGGCGTGGTCGGCGGCCTGCGTGATCGGCATGGAGTGGGAAATGGTCATCTTCACCAGATGTTCCTCGCCCGTCAGGCTCGGCAGGCTGACATTGAAGCGCTCCGGCTCGCGCACCACACAGGCCATGGCCAGCAGCTTGGTCAGATGCTCGCGGGTCACCCTGCGTACCGGCCAGTCCGGGATCACCGGCCGCTCCGCCGGCATGCCGTGGCTGCGGATGATCCTGCGCACGCTGAATTCCCCGGCGTTGTAGGCATAGTCCGCCACGCGCCAGTCATGGAACTGGTCGTGGTACCGCTCCAGCAATTTCATCACTGCGTGGGTAGCGGCCGGAACGTCGAGGCGGCCGTCATAACGGCCGTCCACGCGCAAGCCCATGGCGCCGGCAGTTACCGGCATCAGCTGCCACATGCCGGCCGATCGGTGCCGCTTGCCGGTTGGAGCAGGATGGAAATGGCTTTCCACCCAGGGCAGCAGCACGAATTCACCGGCGACGTCGTACTGGTCGGCCACTTGTTGCACGTAGGCCAGGCGCGGCAAGACTGCCTGCAATTGGTTCTCGAACTGCTTCGGGTTGCGCGTATAACGCGAGGCCCAGGCCATGATCGCGGGATCGGCATTGCAGTCGGCCATGGCGAAGCTGCCTCGCAGTCGCTCCCAGATGTCGGCCTGCGGTGCCGGTGCGGGCTTGTCGATGACGGACCTGGCGGCCGGTTCGGCGGCGGGTGTTGCGGGCGGGCCCTCAACCGCAGGGTTCCTGGGTGAAGGCATGCTGGCACATGCGCCAAGCAGGATCGACAGCAGCAGCGGCGGCAGGCATCGCAGAGGCTTGCTCATCCGTGGAATCCATCCTTGGCGGAGCGTACGGCGGCAAAACGGGCGACCCGGTCGCCGCCGCCGGCGTGCAGCCGGCACCATTCGGCGACCCCCGCACTGTCGATGCGCAGGAACGGATTCGTGGCCAGCTCGCCGGCGAGGCGCACCGGCAGGGTGGGCTGGCGTTCGGCACGCAGGCGGGCGACCTCCTGCAGCCGTCGCTGCAGTTCGGGATTGGCCGGCTCGACGGTGCGGGCGAAGCGGCCATTCGCCTCGGTGTACTCATGCCCGCCGCACACCAGGGTCTCGCCCGGCAGCCGCGACAGGCGATCCAGCGAGGCGAGCATCTGCGCCGGCGTGCCCTCGAACAGGCGGCCGCAGCCCAGGCTGAACAAGGTGTCTCCGCACAGCAGCAGGCCGGCTCCGGCGTAAGCGATGTGGCTGAGGGTGTGGCCGGGGATGGCGATGACTTCGAAACGCACGGAGGGTGCGGCCAGTTCGACCCGGTCGCCGTCGCGCACCCGCACGGTCGCCTCGTCGATGCGCTCGTCGACGGGGGCGTATACCGGCACGTCGTAGCGCGCGCGCAGCGCCGGCACGCCGCCGATATGGTCGTGGTGGTGATGGGTCAGCAGGATTGCCCGCAATTGCAGCCTGCGCTCGGTCAGCGCGCGCTCGACCACTCCGGCATCGCCCGGATCGACGACGAGGGCGTTGCCGGCGTCGTCGTGCAACAGCCAGATGTAGTTGTCGGCGAGGGCCGGTAACGGGACGAGATGCAAGGCGGGCTCCGCTGCGTTCGAGGAACATCCGGACGGGGTCCGGGATGCTGGTTCCGGGGTCAACGACAGACGCAGCCGTCCTGGGCGCGCATGAGGCGGTCGACTATAAAGTGGTGCTGTCGCCAACTCGTTAGAACAACGTTAATCGACCATGCTGCCGTTCAGCAGCGTGCGGCAGTTCCATTCCGTCTGCGACCTGCTGCCGCATCGCGCCAGCCGTTACACTCTCCGCTACAGACGAAAGGCCGGTTGCATGCATCATCGTGATGACGACATCTATGCCAGCGCGCCCTTGCGCCGGTTGCTGGATGAGCAGCGGCGGGCATTGATGCCGGAACTGCAACGCTGCTACGGCACGCACGCGCTGCTGCTGGGCGCGTTCGCCGACGACGTACCGCCGGCGTTGCCGATGCTTGGTTGCTGGACCGTGCTGCAGCTGGCACATGGCCGTTACCGTGGCGACCTGCTGGCGTCGGCGGGCGAGCTACTGCCGTTCGTCGATGATGCGTTCGAACTGGTGCTGCTGCGGCATGCACTGGAGCAGGCACCCGACGCACCAGCCTTGCTCGACGAGGCGGTCCGCGTGCTGGCGCCGGGTGGCGTGCTGGTGCTGACTGGCGTGCATCCGGTCAGCGGCTGGTCGCCCTGGTTCCACTGGCGCACGCACGGCAGGCGGTTCGCCCTACAGATGCCGTGGCGTCTCGGGCACCGGCTGCGGCAGGCCGGGCTGGAGGTCGAGCAGGTGCAGCGGGTAGGCCGCATCTGGCCGGGCCTCGCGGTGCACCCGGCGGTCCCGGTCAATCCCTGGGGCGGTGGCTATGTGCTGATGGCGCGCAAGCGCCGCCGCATGGCCACGCCGTTGCGGATCAGGCCGGCGCCGGTGGCCGTGCCGGCCGGCAACCGGCTGTCGCCGAGCACCCGGCGCAGTTCGGCGGTGTGACTTTCTATGGAATACGTGGATAACGATGAGCGAAGTGGAAGCATTTACCGACGGCGCCTGCCTGGGCAACCCCGGCCCGGGCGGCTGGGCTGCCTTGTTGAAGGCGAAGGGCAGCGAGCGCATGGTATCCGGCGGTGAGCCGGCCACCACCAACAACCGCATGGAGCTGATGGCGGCGATCGGTGCGCTGGAGGCCTTGAAGCGACCGTGCCGGGTGACCCTCACCACCGATTCGCGCTACGTGATGCAGGGCATCGAGCAGTGGGTGCCGAAATGGCGCGCCAATGGCTGGCGTACCGCCGACAGGAAGCCGGTGAAGAACCAGGACCTGTGGCAGCGCCTGTCCGATGCAGTGGGCGCCCACCAGGTGCGCTGGCAGTGGGTAAAGGGCCACAACGGCCACATCGAGAACGAACGGGTCGACCAGGCCGCGCGTGAACAGGCCGAGCTGATGAAGGGCAGGGCATGAGGCAGATCGTTCTGGATACCGAAACCACCGGCCTGGAAGTGCGCCAGGGCCATCGACTGGTGGAAATCGCCTGCGTCGAACTGGTCGAGCGCCGGCTCACCGGCCGGCACTACCAGACCTATCTGAACCCGGATCGGGCGATCGACGAAGGCGCCCGCCTGGTGACCGGCATCGAAGACGAGTTCCTGCTCGACAAGCCGCGCTTTGTCGAGGTGGCGGAGGAGTTCCTGGCCTTCATCGACGGTGCGGAACTGATCATCCACAACGCCAGCTTCGACATCGGCTTCCTCGATGCCGAGCTGGCCCGGCTGGGCGAAAACGCGGGGCGGATCGGCGACCGTTGCAGCGTGCTGGATACCCTGGCCATGGCGCGCGAGCGCTACCCCGGCCAGCGCAACAGCCTCGATGCGTTGTGCAAGCGGCTCGGCGTGGACAACTCGCGACGCGACCTGCACGGCGGCCTGATCGACGCCCAGTTGCTGGCCGACGTGTACCTGGCGATGACTTCGGGGCAGGTGGCTTTCGACCTCGGCTTCGAGGGGGCGGCCGAGCAGCGGGACGCCGTGGTAATGGCGCCGGTGGTCCTGCATGCGCGCCCGCGCGTGCTGCATGCCTCGGCCGAAGAACTCCGGCAGCATGAACAGCGCCTCGACGCATTGGACAAGAGCAGCGCGGAAGGCCGGAGCGTGTGGCGGCGGCTGGGTTGAGCGCGCGGCGCCGGGTTCAGCGGGAACGCACGATCAGTACGGTGATGTTGTCGTCACCACCGCCGTCAAGCGCGTCCAATAACAACTGATCCACGCATTCCTGCGCAGCCAGTTCGGAGCGTGCGACCGTGCATGCGATCGTCGCGTCACTGACGTTTTCGGTGAGCCCGTCGCTGCACAGCAGGAAGGCCGTGCCCGGCTCCAGCTGGCCCCGGGCCATGCCGATGTTCAACTGTTCGGCGGTGGTCACGCCGAGCGCCTGGGTCAGCACATTGCGCTGCGGGTGCTGCGATGCCTGCGCCGGATCGAGCCGGCCGGCCTCGACCAGCGCCTGCACCAGCGAGTGGTCGTGGCTGATCTGCCGCAAGCCCTGTTTCCACAGATAGACCCGGCTGTCGCCGACCCAGGCGACTTCGTAGCCGTCGCCGCTCGTCCGCAGTGCGGCAATCGTGGTGCCCATCGGCAGCACGTCGATGCCGTGCCGGGTTTGCGCCAGCAGCCGTTCGGCAGCCGCGTGTATCGCCTCGATCAGACTTTGCCCGCGGCCGACCAGCTCGACCATGGTGTCGCGCACCAGGGCCGATGCCACTTCGCCATGCTGATGTCCGCCCATGCCGTCCGCGACCAGGAACAGGCCCAGCGAGGCATCGGCATAGTAGGTGTCCTCGTTGCGCGTGCGGCGCAGGCCGACGTGGGTGCCGTGTCCGAATTCGATCATGGGTACAGCATGCCGGATGTGGGGTTTGGGAGCAAAGTTGCGCGTCGGCGTCTTGAAAGCTGAGCCGAACCATCTGCGCGCAACGCGAAGGGCAGCCTGCGGCTGTCCCGATTCGCTTCCGACGTATCGGTCGGGCCCTGGCGGGTTCTCACCCGGTTGCATCATCGGAAAAGCAAAACGCCCCCGCGAGGGGGGCGTTTTGCGTATATGGCGGAGAGGGTGGGATTCGAACCCACGGTACGCTTACACGTACGCCTGATTTCGAGTCAGGTACATTCGACCACTCTGCCACCTCTCCGAAGGGGTGCGCGTGGTCCGCGCGAGCCGGCAAGTTTACGCGGTGCTTCCGGCCGTGACAAGCGTGGCGGATGCTTGCCTGCCACGACCGGACGGGCGTGCTCAGCCGGCCTTCTTCTTCGCCAGCCGCAGCCAGGTGTCGACCACCGTGTCGGGGTTGAGCGATACCGACTCGATGCCCTGGTCCATCAGCCACTCGGCCAGGTCGGGATGGTCGCTGGGGCCCTGGCCGCAGATGCCGATGTACTTGCCCTTGGCGCGGGCGGTCTTGATCGCCATGGCGAGCAGCTTTTTCACCGCCGGGTCGCGTTCGTCGAACAGGCTGGCCACGATGCTGGAGTCGCGGTCCAGGCCCAGGGTGAGCTGGGTGAGGTCGTTCGAGCCGATCGAGAAGCCATCGAAGATGTCGAGGAACTCGTCGGCGAGCAGGGCGTTGGAAGGTACCTCGCACATCATGATGACCTTGAGGTCGTGTTCGCCCTGCTTCAGGCCGTTCTTCGCCAGTACCTCGATCACCTTGCGGCCTTCGCCCAGCGTGCGCACGAACGGGATCATCACCCACACGTTGGCCAGGCCCATCACTTCGCGCACGCGCTTGACCGCCTTGCATTCCAGCCCGAACGCCTCGGCGAAGCTGGGATCGACGTAGCGGCTGGCGCCGCGGAAGCCGATCATCGGGTTCTCCTCGTGCGGCTCGTAACGGCTGCCGCCGAGCAGGTTGGCGTACTCGTTCGACTTGAAGTCGGACATGCGCACGATCACCGGTTTCGGGTACACCGAGGCGGCGATGGTGGCGATGCCCTCGGCGAGGCGGTCGACGTAGAACTCGACCGGGCCCGCATAGCCGGCGATGCGCTCGTCGATCTTCGCCTTGGTCTCGGCATCCTGCCTGGCGTATTCCAGCAGTGCCTTCGGATGCACGCCGATATGGCTGGCGATGATCATCTCCAGGCGGGCCAGGCCGATGCCGGCGTTCGGCAGCATGCCGAAGTCGAACGCGCGCTCTGGGTTGGCCACGTTCATCATGATCTTCAGCGGTGCCTCGGGCATGGCGCCGAGGTCGGCGGTTATCCGCTCGAACTTCAGGATGCCCTGGTAGATCGTACCGGTGTCGCCCTCGGCGCAGGACACGGTAACGTCGGCGCCGTCCGGGATCAGCTCCAGCGCGTTGCCGGTGCCGACCACGGCCGGCACACCCAGCTCGCGCGCGATGATCGCCGCATGGCAGGTGCGCCCGCCGCGGTTGGTGACGATCGCCGAGGCGCGCTTCATCACCGGCTCCCAGTCGGGGTCGGTCATGTCGGCGATCAGCACGTCGCCGGGCTGCACCTTGTTCATGTCGGCCAGTGAGCGGATCACGCGCGCCTTGCCGGCGCCGATCTTCTGGCCGATGGCGCGGCCCTCGGCCAGCACCTTGCCTTTCTCGCTGAGGTGGAAGCGCTCGAGCTGGGTGGCGTGCGCGCGCGACTTCACCGTTTCCGGACGCGCCTGCACGATGTACAGCTTGCCGGTATGGCCGTCCTTCGCCCACTCGATGTCCATCGGTCGGCCGTAGTGCTGCTCGATGATCAGCGCCTGCTTCGCCAGCTCCTGCACGTCGGCATCGCTGATGCAGAAGCGGTTGCGCAGTTCGGCCGGAGTGTCCTCGGTTCTCACCCGCTCGCCAGGCGCGCTGGAATAGACCATGCGCAACTGCTTGGCGCCGAGGTTGCGGCGCAGCACGGCGGGCTTGCCGGCCTTCAGCGTGGGCTTGAACACGTAGAACTCGTCCGGGTTGACCGCACCCTGCACGACCATCTCGCCGAGACCGTAGGAGCCGGTGACGAACACCACGTCGCGGAAGCCGGATTCGGTGTCCAGCGTGAACAGCACGCCCGCCGCGCCCACGTCCGAGCGCACCATCAGCTGCACGCCGGCGGAGAGGAACACGTCCTCGTGCTTGAAGCCCTGGTGCACGCGGTAGGCGATGGCGCGGTCGTTGTACAGCGAGGCGAAGACTTCCTTCACCTTGTGCAGCACATCCTCGATGCCGACCACGTTGAGGAAGGTTTCCTGCTGGCCGGCGAACGAGGCGTCGGGCAGGTCCTCCGCGGTGGCGGAGGAACGCACGGCCACGGCGACCCCATGCGATCGTCCCCGATCGCCAGAATCAAGAACCGGCCTTCCATGGCCGGACTCTTCACCAAGAGCGTCCTTGCAAAGTTTTTCGTAGGCGTCGCGGATCGCCTGCTCGAGCTCGGCGGGCAGGGCGGTGTCGACGATCCAGCCGCGGATCTCCTTGCCGGCCGCCACCAAGGTGTCGACGTCGTCGACGTCGAGCGTGGCCAGCCGATCCCGGATGCGCCTGGCCAGGCCGCTCTTTTCCAGGTACCGCTGGAACGCATCGGCGGTGGTGGCGAAGCCGCCGGGCACGGAGACACCGAGTTTGGCCAGGTTGCCGATCATCTCGCCGAGTGAGGCATTCTTGCCGCCGACCTTGCCAAGGTCGGTCATGCGCAGTTGGTCGAGCCAAAGCACCAGGTCGTTCAAGGGTGTCTCCTCAAGGAAAGCACTGCAGATAAGTGGAATGGGCGCGGCACGAAGGCCCGGAGCGGGTCGCAAAGAACTGGTATTGTCCGCTGCGGATGGTGCGCGGCACAAGAAGACCATTCGGGGCCGATGTCATTCCAACCGCATACCAGTCAGCCGGGAGTCAATCGGCGACAGCTTTTCGCGCTTGCGCTAAGGTGCCGCCAAACGCCATGGCGGGACCAGGACGCTGTATGTATCGGACGGTTTTTTTCATCTCGGACTCTACCGGCATCACCGCGGAGACGATCGGCAACAGCATCCTCGCGCAGTTCGAGGGCATGCAGTTCGACAAGCATCGGCTGCCGTTCACCGACAATGCGCACAAGGCGGAGGCGGCTGCGCTGCGGATCAAGACCAACTACGCGCAAACCGGGCAGCGGCCGATCGTGGTCAACACCATGGCCGACCGTGCGCTGTGCGAGATCGTCGCCGCCAGCGGTGCGCTGATGCTGGACGTGTTCGCGCCGTTCATCGGCCCGCTGGAGGACGAACTGGGTGCCAAGCGTTCCGGTGCGGTCAACCGTTCGCACGGCATGGTCGATTTCGACAAGTACGAGGCACGCATCAACGCCACCAACTACGCGCTCACGCATGACGACGGCATCGACGTGAACTACGCCGAGGCCGACCTGATCCTGGTGGGCGTGTCGCGTTCCGGCAAGACGCCGACCTGCCTCTACATGGCCTTGCATTACGGCGTCAGTGCCGCCAATTATCCGCTGACCGACGAGGACCTCGAGAAGCTCGAGCTGCCGGCGCGCCTTCGCCCGTACCGGGACCGGCTGTACGGACTGACCATCGATCCGCTCCGGTTGGCGCAGATCCGCGAGCAGCGCCGCGCCGGCAGCCGCTACGCCACCTTGCAGCAGTGTCGCTGGGAGCTGGAGCAGGCCGATCGCCTGATGCGCCAGGCCGGCATTCCCAGCCTCAACACCACGCACGTGTCGATCGAGGAAATCGCCAGCAAGATCTTCGACCGCTTCGGTATCGAGCGGACCATGTTCTGATTGCCGACCGGAGTCGCGCGCGCCCGCCATGAGTGCCGTACTGGACAATCGCCGCAGCCTGCTGCCGGGACGCTTCGAGTTCCTGATGGGCCTGTATGCGGAGAACTACCACCGCCTGATGCGGCTGTTCGCGCCGCAGCAACTGGCGCCGGGCCGCTACGTCTCCGACGTGGACGATGGACTCGACGTCCATTTGCACGTGCAGGAATGCCATCCGTATACGCTGGAGCTGGAGCTCACCTACGGCTTCGTCGATGCGCATACCGGGCAGCGCGCGCCGTCGGCGCAGTTGCGCATGTATACCGACGCGCACGTGGCCGAGGCCCTGCATTGCCATCCGGGGCGGCACCTGTGGCAGGTGCTGGGACCCTTCCCGCCGGCGCACAGCGTGTTCCAGCACCGCCTGCGCATGAACGGGTTCCTGTCGCGCTGGCTGGAGTACCTGGCCGAGCAGGGGCATTCCGTCGGCACGCTGGAGCCGCAACGCGGACCCTGATCCACCCACAGCAAAAAGCCCGCACGGGGCGGGCTTTTTGTCTGAATAGTGGCGGAGTGGACGGGACTCGAACCCGCGACCTCCGGCGTGACAGGCCAGCATTCTAACCGACTGAACTACCACTCCGCATTTCATCCAGCGTTGCGAGCCAACTTGGCGTCCCCACGGGGATTCGAACCCCGGTCGCCACCGTGAAAGGGTGATGTCCTAGGCCTCTAGACGATGGGGACGGATAAGTTGGTGGAGCCAGGCGGGATCGAACCGCCGACCTCCTGCATGCCATGCAGGCGCTCTCCCAGCTGAGCTATGGCCCCGCCGCTGGAAGCCCGAAAGAATAGGTCCGAGCCGGATATCCGTCAAGCTTTTTTTCTGTACCGATTGCCGGGCCGTCGAAGGTCTCCTGCGGCGGCTGCCATTCGCGCGGCGGATAGCACCGGCGGTTCGTTTAAGCTGCGGCGAGACGCGACCGGAAGGACTGGGCGGATGCACGAGATCGGCTTCATCAGGGACCTCGCCGTGGTGATGCTGGTGGCCGGCGCCACCACGATCGTGTTCCAGCGCCTGCACCAGCCGGTGCTGCTCGGCTACATCCTTGCCGGCGTGCTGATCGGCCCGCATGCGCCTGGCATGCTGGTGGCCGACCCGCGCGCCATCGACGACATCTCCAACCTCGGCGTGGTGCTGCTGATGTTCACGCTGGGGCTCGAGTTCAGCGTGCGCAAGCTGCGCGAGGTCGGCATCGGCGTGCTGGCGGTGGCCGTGGGCGAAGTCGGCGTGATGCTGTGGGCTGGCATCGGGGCCGGCCAGCTGCTCGGCTGGAAGGGCATGGATGCGTTGTTCCTTGGCGCGACCATCTCGTTGTCGTCGACCATGGTGGCCACCCGCACCCTGGCCGAGAACGGCCAGCAACAGCAGCCGTTCGCGAAACCGGTGGTGGGCTTGCTGGTGGCCGAGGATCTGCTGGCCATCGTCATGCTGACCCTGCTCACGGCGATCGCGATCGGCGGTTCGACGCTGGCCGAAACCGCGTTCACGCTGATCGGTCATCTTGGGTTGTTCGTGGTCGTAATGATGATTCTCGGCCTGTTGTTGCTGCCGCGTCTGGTGGATTACGTGGCCGGTTTCGGGCGCGATGAAACCTTGCTGGTCAGTGTCCTGGGCATCTGTTTCGGGGCAAGCCTGCTGGCGGCCTGGATGGGTTTCAGCATGGCGCTGGGAGCGTTCCTCGCCGGCGCGGTGGTGGCTGAGTCGCGCAGCGTGGGCCGCGTGCTGCAACTGGTGGAGCCGCTGCGCGACATGTTCGCCGCGCTGTTCTTCGTGGCGATCGGGCTGAAGATCGATCCCGCAATGCTGTGGCAGTACGCGCTGCCGGCGCTGGCGATCGCCGCGGTGGTGATCGTCGGCAAGACGCTGGCGTGCGGCCTGGGCGTTTTTCTGGTGGGGCACGACGCGCGCGCGTCGTTCCGCGCGGGCCTTAGCATGGCGCAGATCGGCGAGTTCTCGTTCGTGATCGCCACGCTGGGCCTTTCGCTCGGCGTGATCAGCAATTTCCTGTATCCGATCGCCGTGGCGGTCTCGGTGGTGTGCATGGCGGCTTCGCCGTACCTGAACCGCTCGGCCGACGGGCTGGCCGATCGCCTGCGGCGGATCACGCCGCGCTCGGTGCGGCTGCTGGCGGCCAGTTACAGCGGCTGGCTGGAAAATCTGATGCCGGTCAACGAGAACAGCGCGTTGGCCGCGGTCTTCCGGCGGCTGCTGTGGCATATCGGGATCAATGTCCTGCTGGTGGTGACGCTGTTTGTGATCGGCGCTTATCTCAATGCGCACAACTGGAGCTGGTTCTCGATGCTCGGCATCGATCGGGACCTGCGCCATACGCTGATCTGGGCCGGTGCGCTGTTCCTGTCCCTGCCGATGCTGATCGCGGTTTACCGCAAGGCCGAGGCGCTGGGCATGCTGCTGGCGGAGATCGGCATACGCGAGCGGTTGGCCGGTTCGTATACCCAGGCCATCCGCAACGTGCTGGCGCGGGTGATTCCGCTGGCGACCCTGCTGGCGCTGGGCCTGCTGGTGAGCGCACTTGGCTCGGCCATCCTGCCGCCGCGCGGCATCGCAATCAGCCTGGCGGTGCTCGGGGTGGTGCTGGCCGTGGTGTCGTGGAGGGGCCTGGTGCGGATCCATGCACGGCTGCAGGCGGCGCTGAAGGAAACCCTGGAGAAACCCGAACCTCCCCCCGGCGGCTCCGGGCCGACGTGAACCTTCCCGGGCAGGCCGATGAACCTTTGTTCCGATTCATGGTCGTAGTCAAGATCGTTGCCAAGTCCCGGCAAGCGCCGCACAATGCGCGGGGCCTGCCTCCATCGGGGAGGCCCGGTCGGCAACGCCGGCATATCCATACTTGAGGGAGTTACGAATGAAGCACTTTCTGCGTCCCACGCTGACGGCGGTCGCGATGGCCGTTGCGCTGGGCATGACGGCAGGCGTCGCCGCCCAGACCGCCGGCGCTGCTGGCACGGTTGACAAGGCCAAGGCCAGCTACGTTGTGGGTTGGGAGATTGCTTCCCAGGTTCCGCCGATCATGCGCGACGAGCTGGATCCGACCGCGGTGGCGAATGCGGTGAAGGCCGCGCTGTCCGGCCAGAAGCCGACCATGAGCGAGACCGAGGCCAAGCAGGTGCATGACGCCTTCATGGCCAAGATCCAGGGCAAGTACCAGGCCGAGATGGCCAAGCTCGCCGCCAAGAACAAGACCGAAGGCGATGCCTTCCTGGCCAAGAACAAGACCGCGCCGGGCGTGAAGACGACCGCGTCGGGCCTGCAGTACCAGGTGCTCAGCCAGGGCACGGGCGCCCGTCCGGGTCCGAACGACACGGTCGAGATCAACTACACCGGCAGCTTCGTCGACGGCCAGGTGTTCGACGCCTCCGCCAAGCACAACCCGCCGGGCGCCGCCAAGATCCCGCTGGCCGGCGTGATTCCGGGCTTCCGCGAGGGCCTGCAGTTGATGCAGGTGGGTGGGCACTACAAGCTGTTCATTCCGGCCGCGCTGGCCTATGGCGCCGAGCCGCAGCCGCCGATGCCGCCGAATGCCACGCTGATCTTCGACGTGAGCCTGGTCAAGACCGGCCCGACGCCGGCCGGTGCTCCGGGCGAGAAGTAATCCACCGGCGCCGATTCGGGGCCTTGGCGGAACGGAAGGGCGCGAAGCGATTCGCGCCCTTCTGCATTTTCGGCGCAGGCGGCGCCGTGCGGCATGCGTGCGCGGCTACAATAAGCAGTTGACGCCAAGGGAATCGCCACCACGATGATGAAAGTCACCATTTTCGGTACCGGCTATGTCGGCCTGGTCACGGGCGCCTGCCTGGCAGAGATGGGCAACCACGTGCTTTGCGTCGATATCGACGTAGCCAAGGTCGAGCGCCTGCAGCGCGGCGAGATTCCCATCTACGAGCCCGGGCTGGAAGCCATCGTGCGGCGCAACCATGCCGGCGGCCGGCTGGATTTCACCACCGAGGCGGCACCGGCGATCGCTCACGGCGAACTGATCTTCATCGCCGTCGGCACGCCGCCGGACGAGGACGGCAGCGCCGACCTGAAGTACGTGCTGGCGGTGGCCGCAAGCATCGGCAGGCACCTGGACCGCTACGCCGTGGTGGTGAACAAGTCGACCGTGCCGGTGGGCACCGCCGATCGCGTGCGCGAGGCCGTCGCGGCCGAGCTGGCCGCGCGCGGGGTCGCCGCCGGTTTCGACGTGGTCTCCAATCCCGAGTTCCTCAAGGAAGGCGCGGCGGTGGACGATTGCATGCGTCCCGACCGAATCGTCGTGGGCGCCTCCAGCGAGCGCGCGGTGGCACTGCTGCGCAAGCTGTACGCGCCGTTCAACCGCAACCACGACCGCATGGTGGTGATGGACGAGCGCTCGGCCGAGCTGACCAAGTACGCCGCCAACGCCATGCTGGCGACCAAGATCAGCTTCATGAACGAGATCGCGAACATCGCCGAGCGGGTCGGCGCCGACGTGGAGCTGGTGCGCCAGGGTATCGGTTCGGATCCGCGCATCGGCTACCACTTCATCTATCCGGGCGCCGGCTACGGCGGCTCGTGCTTCCCCAAGGACGTGCAGGCGCTGGAGCGCACCGCGCATGCCCATGGCTACGATGCGCAGCTGCTGGGTGCGGTCGAGGCGGTCAACCGGCAGCAGAAGGACAAGTTGCTCGAGCTGATTTCGCGGCACTTCGACGGCCGGCTGGCGGGCAGGACGGTCGCGCTGTGGGGCCTGGCGTTCAAGCCGAATACCGACGACATGCGCGAAGCGCCCAGCCGCCAGCTGATGGAGACATTGTGGCAAGCCGGCGCGAAGGTGCGGGCGTTCGACCCGGAGGCACGCGAGGAAGCGCAGCGCCTGTACGGCCGGCGCGACGACCTGGTGCTGTGCGAGCAGGCGATGGACGCCGTGCGGGGTGCCGACGTGCTGGCCGTGGTCACCGAGTGGAAGGCGTTCCGCAGTCCGGATTTCGCCGCCATCCGCGCCGCGCTGGCGGAGCCGGCGCTGTTCGACGGGCGCAACCTGTACGATCCGGCCGTGGTGGAGGAGGCGGGGCTGGCTTATTACGGCATCGGCCGAGGCCGCAGCCTGCGGCGGCCGCGATGAGCCACCCGAACGCCCCCCTCGCGCAGCGGCTCGACGACATGGAGGTCAGGCTGACCTTCATCGACGAGGCGGTGCAGGCGCTGACCACGGCCGATGCCGACCAGTCGCAGCGGATCGCCGCGCTCGAGCGCGCCCTGCGCGATCTGCGCGGCGAAATGGCCGCGTTGCGCACCGCGCAGGCGGACGACCCGCACGACGAGCCGCCGCCCCCGCATTATTGACCCTGTTGCCTGCCGACCGATCCCTGTCCCACCGATTACGGAATACCCGCATGGCCGACTCCCTGCGCGATCAGCTGCTCAAGAGTGGCATCGTCAAACAGGTCCAGCAGAACCGGGCGCACGAACCGAAACGCCCGTCGCCGCCGTCAGGCAAACCCGCGCGCAAGGGCGGCAAGCCGCCTGTCCCGGGCCGGCAGAGCCTGCAGGATATCGACTTGGCCAAGGCCTATGCGCTGCGCTCGCAGACCGAAGCACGCGAGCGCAAGCGGGTCGAGCAGGAAGCGGCCGAACAGGCCAGGCTGCGCCACGAGCGCAAGCAGAAGATCCAGCAATTGCTCGACGGCAAGGCGCTGAACAAGGCCGAGGCCGACCAGCCGCGCCATTTCGAATACGGCGGCAAGATCCGCCGGGTGCACGTGGACGCCGAGCAGATGGCGGCCCTCAATGCCGGCAGGCTCGGCGTGGTGCAGCAAGGCGGCCGCTACCTGCTGGTCAGCCGCGAGATCGCCGAGCAGGTGCGCGACATCGATGCGCATCTGGTGGCGCTGCTGATCGAGCCCGGCTCCGTCGGAGTCGGCGACGATGGGGTACCCGACGACCTGATGTGGTGATTGGACGAGGAGTGAGTGGAGAGGAGTGAGAAACGAGTAGGCAATACGTCGCTCTCACTCATTTTCACTCCTGCACACTCATTTCTCGCTGTTGCTTTTCTGCGCCAGCGCCGCAAGGTCCCAGCCGTTCTTCGGCTTGAAACGGTCGCCGTAGCGCTGGGCCAGCTGTTCGAGCCGGGCCTTGAGCTGGTCCACGCCTTCGCTGCGCGCGTACTGGATCGGGCCGCCGCGGAACGGGGCGAAGCCGGTGCCGAAGATCACCCCGGCGTCGAGCAGGTCGGCGTCGTCGACCACGCCGTCGGCGAGGCAGGCGACGGCCTCGTTGACCATCGGCAGGATCATGCGCTCCTGCACGTCGGGCGGCATCACGTACTCCTTGTCGACCTCGGGCTTCAGCGGCTTGCCGTCCTGCCATACGTACAGGCCCTGGCCATCCTTCTTGCCACGCTTGCCCGCCTCGAGCCTGGTGTCCAGCCCCGGCGGCAGCTCCAGCCCCAGGAACGGCGCCAGCTCCCGGCCGACCGAGGCGCAGACGTCGAGGCCGACCGTGTCGGCCAGCTCGATCGGGCCCATCGGCATGCCGAATTTCTTCGCTTCGCGATCCAGCACCGGGCCCGGCACACCCTCGCTGTAGAGCAGCATCGCCTCCAGCAGGTAGGGCATCAGGATGCGGTTGACCAGGAAGCCGGGCGTGCCCTTGACCGCCACCGGCAGCTTGCCGATCGCCTTGCAGAACGCCAGCGCGCGCTTCTCCACGTCCGGGTCGAGCCGGTCGTGGCGCACCACCTCGACCAGCGGCATCTGCGCCACCGGGTTGAAGAAGTGCAGGCCGAGGAAGCGCTGCGGCGCCTTCAGGTTCTTGCGAAGTTCGTCCAGCGGGATGCTGGAGGTATTGCTGGCGAGGATTCCGTCGGCCTGGAAGTGCGGCTCGATGCCGGCGTAGAGCGCTTCCTTCGCCTCGGCGTTCTCGTAGATCGCCTCGATCGCCAGGTCCGCCGAAGCCACGCCGGCACCCTCGACGTCGGCGCGCAGGCGGCGCATCGCGGCCTCGACCTTCTCCGGCGCCTTCAGCTTCTTCCCGTACAGCGCCCGGGCGCGGTCCAGCGCGGGCTGGATGAACTTCATCCCGCGGTCCTGCAGGGTCACCTCGAAGCCCTTGAGCGCGGCCCACGCGGCGATGTCGCCGCCCATCACGCCGGCACCCACCACGTGCACGTGCCTGATGCCGTGCTCGACGCCGCTGCCCTGGCCCTTCAACCGCTCCTGCAGGAAGAAGATGCGGATCAGGTTCTGCGCGGTCGGCGTCTTCGCCAGCTTCGCCACCGAGCGTGCCTCGATCTTCAGCCGTTGCTGGATGTTCGAGCCACCGAGCTTCCACACGTCGATCAGCGCGAACGGGGCCGGGTAGTGTTCCTTGCGCACCTTGGCGGCGGTCTGCCCGAGCACCATCGGCGCCAGGATCTGCCGCACCAGCCAGGTATTGCTGGCCCAGGCCTTGGCCCGCCGCGCGAACGGGCGCGTCGCGGCGTGGCGCAGCAGCAGTCGCGCCTCGACCAGCAATTCCTCGGGACGGGCCAGCCGGTCGACCACGCCCAGGCCCAGCGCGCGTTTCGCCGACAGCGACTTGCCGGTCAGCATCAGCGGCAGCGCCTCGGTGGCGCCGATCAGGCGCGGCAGGCGTGCGGTACCGCCCCAGCCGGGATGGATCCCCAGCATCACTTCGGGCAGCGCGATCCGGGTCTTGTCGTCGTCGGCGCCGATGCGCTGGCGGCAGGCCAGGATCAGCTCGGTGCCACCGCCCATGCAGGCGCCGTGCACGGCGGCCACGGTGGGACAGGGCAGCCGCGCCAGCGCCTCGTAGACGCGCTGGCCGTGCTCGATGTTCTCCAGCACGGTGTCGTGCTTCGCGTACCCGACGAATTCCTTGATGTCGGCACCGACGGCAAACCCCGAAGGCTTGGCCGAATGGATGATGACGCCGGCCGGCTTCTCGATCGCCAGCCGCTCGACGATCTGCTCGAGTTCGTCCAGCACCGCCCGGGAGATCGCGTTGACGCTGCTGCCGGCGCGGTCGAGGGTCAGCGTGACGATGCCGTCGTCGCCTTCGCTGGTCTTCCAGTGGTTGAAGCGCAGTCCTTCGAACATGGGCGTACAGGCGTGGTGGATGAGGCCTGAACCATACCGTTCCGCCGCCTTGATTGCGAGATGTGACGCAGCCGCTTGACCGCTGCGGCAGCGCCGGTGTGAAATCGGGCCGTCATCGGAAAAATCGCCGGCCGTGGCTGTCCGGCGGGGCGTCAGGACCATGTGACAGGGGCTGGATAGTGGAGCGTATCGCCATGCTTCGATCAGCCTTGCCGCAACCTGGCCTCGCCCGGCCATCCCCGCCACCGGTCGCCGGCGGGTCGGCTTCACCACTGCATTACCGCCGAAACCGCAGGACGGAGACGCAATGACCTTCGCAATGGCCTCCGCTCCACCGCAAGCCGGTACCGAGATTTTCGAGCGGATCGTGGCTGCCCCCAGCGGCCTCGTCGTGCTGGACAGCAAGGACGTTTCCACCCTGATCGACCAGTTTCGCGCGCTTGCCCGGCATACCGGACAGGCGGTGTACCTGTGGCAACCCGATACCGGCCTGGGCAGCCTGCGCGATGCGCAGGTGCGGGTGCCGGACTGCCAGCGGCTTGGCAACGCCTTGCGCTACATGCAGCAGAGCATGCATTTCGGGGTGTATTTCCTGCTCGGGCTGGAACTTCCCCTGTCGGCGATGGATGCCACCTTGCTGCGCCAGCTCGCCCGCGCGCCCAAGGGATACCTGCGCCGCGTCGTGCTGATCGACGCGCCGGTGGCGCTGGTCGAGCATCTGGGGGAGCTGGCCGTGCATCTCGGCAGCGAGGACAGCAAGCCGCGGCGTCTGCGCCTGCGCGACGGCCGCTGGCTGGTCTGAGACCATGGACAGGCTTTGAGGCGGGCATGCAGATGAATTCCGGTATCCTGGTCGTCGCCGCCCAGCGCGAGTTGCGCCGCAGCCTGTTCGATGCGCTCGACCAGGCGGGCTATCCGCAGATTCACAGCGCGCGCGACGTGTCGCACGCCGCGATCCTGCTGGAAGGCCGCCCGCCGCTGCCACCGCTGCAGCTGATGGTGATGGTCCTGGCCGGCGACGAACGGCAGGCGCGCATCAGCTGCGAGCAGCTGCGCCGCCTTCCGGGCGGTGGCGACACGCCGCTGATCCTGGTGCTGGCCGAGGAGACCACGCTCGGCCCCGCCGACCTGCCGGCCGGAATCACCGATTGGCTTTCCGCCGCGCAGATCGGCAGCGAACTGGTGCCGCGCTGGCGTCGCTCGCAGGCCGCCGGTCTTCGCGCGCGCAAGGCGGTGCCCGCCACGCCGGACGCCGTGCACGACGACTATCGCTATGTCTTCGAGGAAGGTGACAGCGAGTGGCTGATCGTCGATGCGCAGAGCCGGCGTCTGCTGGAAGTCAGCCCCATGGTGGCCCGGCACAGCCGCATGCACGCCAGCCAGTGGGAGGGGCTGGCGCTGGCCGAGGTGCTGCGTTTCGAAGGCATCGCGACCGAGCAGGTGCTGGCCGAGGCCAACCGCAATTGGTATCCCTGCCAGCGCAAGTCGGCACAGGGCGCCGACACCGGCCAGGCCAGCGTGCGCCGGATCCGGCACGCCGGGAGCGACGCGCTGGCGCTGATGTTCCGCAGCGACCGTGCCGACCTGCGCGCGGAGGCGGCGCTGTCGCTGCTGTCGCGCATCTTCGCCTCCACCAGCGGGGTCGACGCGCAGAGCGCGGCCGGCCGCATGCTGTTCGACGAACTGGGGCTGGATTACCTGGCTGTCTGGTCGGCACGCCAGGACGGCGCCGATGCGCCGACCCAGATGCTGCAGCTGTGGAATGGCGACGACCCGGCATGGCCGCCGGCGCAGATGCAGAGTTCGCTGCAGCTCGTGCTGGGCGGCAAGCCGATCCTGTATCGCACCGATGCGAAGCGGCTGGCGCAGGTCGATCCGTTGTTGCGGCAGCTCGACCTCGCCGGTTTCGCCGGCCTGCCGCTGTACGACGAGCGTCACACGGTGCTTGGCGCGATGCTGGCCGGCAGCCGCCGCGGCTTCGGCGAGATGGGCATCATCGAGCCGGTGCTGCGTTGCACCGCGGCCCGTTTCGCGCAGATGCTGGAGCTTGGGCGTACCCGCGAACAGGGGCGCGCCGAGGGGCTGGTCGATGCGCTGACCGGCCTGCCGAACCGGCTGCTGTTCAACGACCGTCTGGACACGATCATCCGCGAGGCGACCCGCAACGGCGAGTGCTTTGCCGTGCTGTTTGTCGACCTCGACCGCTTCAAGGCGATCAACGACACCCACGGCCATGCCGCCGGCGACCAGGTGCTGCGCACGGTCACCCAGCGCCTTTGCGGCAGCATACGCGCCTCCGACACGGTGGCGCGCTATGCCGGCGACGAGTTCACTGTCGTGCTGCGGCACATCGTGAAGAACGACGATGCCTTGCGCGTGGCCGAGAAGATCGTGCAGGTGATGGAGACGCCGCTGTACCTCGAGGACGGCACCGAGCTGCAGGTGACCGCGTCGATGGGGCTGAGCTTCTTCCCCGACGACGCCGGCGACACGCAGACCCTGCTCAAGCACGCCGACGAGGCGATGTACGCGGCCAAGCACCAGGGCCGCAACAACTTCCAGATCTACGAGGTCAGTCCCGAGTACGCGTTGCAGCACGGCATGGCGCTGAAGACCCGGTTGCGCCACGCCGAGGGCAACGGCGAGCTGCGCGTGGTCTACCAGCCGCAGGTCGACACCAAGAGCGAGGACATCGTGGGGATGGAGGCGCTGGTGCGCTGGGAGCATCCCGAGCTGGGCATGATCAGCCCGGCGGTGTTCATCCCGCTGGCCGAGGAAACCGGCCTGATCGTCTCGATCGGCGAATGGGTGATGCGTACGGCCTGCCGCCAGGCGAAGGAGTGGGAACAGCGCTACGGCCTGCGCCTGCGGCTGGGCGTGAACCTGTCCGCGGTGCAGCTGATGGAGCCGCAGCTGCTGGACACCGTGGCCAGGGTGCTGCGCGAAACCGGCCTGGATCCCGACTTGCTGGAGATGGAGGTCACCGAAAGCATCAGCATCAAGGCCGTGCCGAACCTGGTCGAGAACCTGCACGGGCTGCACGACCTGGGTTGCCACATCGCGATCGACGATTTCGGCACCGGCGCGGCCTCGCTGGATTACCTGCGCCGGCTGCCTGCCGACCGCATCAAGGTCGACCAGAGCTTCGTGCGCAACATCGGGGTGGATCCCGACGACGAGGCGATCGTGCGCGCCACCATCGAGATGGCCCACCGCCTGAAACGCGCGGTGGTGGCGGAGGGCGTGGAGATCGAGCAGCACCTGCAGTTCCTGCGCGAGCACGGTTGCGACGAACTGCAGGGCTACCTGTTCTGTCGTCCGTTGCAGCCGGTCAGCTTCGACAAGCTGCTGGCCGAGCGCCAGCGCCTGCTGGAGGCGCGGGTGGCCGAGCCGGCTTGAGCCGGCGGCGGGCACCCCCATAACTGATCCGGCCCGTCACGGGTCCGGGGCGCCCATCGGGCATGACAACCAGCCAACGGGCTGTGCGTTATGGTGTCGGAGCGATCCCACGCAGGCTGAACTCGGGCGCCAGACTGTGGTCTGAGCGCCGCGTTCAGTTCAAACAAGCTCCGCAGCGGATGACGGCATTGACGACGGATACGGCCCGGACGGGCGAAAACGAACTGGATCGCGCGCTGGTCGAGCGGGTCCAGCAGGGGGACAAGCGGGCCTTCGACCTGCTGGTGCGCAAGTACCAGCACAAGGTGATAGGGCTGGTTTCCCGCTACGTGAGAAACCATGCCGAGTGCGAGGACATCGCGCAGGAGTCGTTCATCCGCGCCTGGCGGGCGATCGGTTCGTTCCGCGGCGACAGCGCGTTCTACACCTGGCTGTACAAGATCGCAGTGAACACCGCCAAGAACCACTTGGTGGCGCTGGGACGGCGCCCGCCGTCGGGCGACATCGATGCCGACGACGCCGAGTTCATGGCCGGCGCCGAGCGCATGCACGACAGCGCCACCCCCGAGCGCGAACTGATGCGCCAGGAAATTGAACAATCCGTGTTTTCCACTGTCCAATCGTTGCCCGAAGAGCTGCGGACCGCCATCACGCTGCGCGAGGTGGATGGCCTCAGCTACGATGAAATCGCCGAAGCGATGGGCTGCCCGATCGGCACGGTGCGTTCGCGCATCTTCCGGGCACGCGAGGCGATCGACGAGAAGCTGCGGCCCCTGTTGTCGGACCGCGAGGATCAGACATGAACCAGGCAGGCAATAACCAGGCAGGCGCGGACCAGCAGTTCCGCGAGAGCCTTTCCGCGGGCGTCGATGGCGAGCTGTCGAAGGAGCAGTTGCGCTTCCTGCTGCGTCGGCTCGATCACGATGCCTCCCTGCAGCAGGCCTGGGGCCGCTACCACATCGCCCGCGACTGCCTGCGCCGGCAGTTGCCGCCGATGGCGGAAAGCGGTTTCGCCGCGCGGGTGAGCCTGGCGATCGAACGGGAATCCCGGCCGGCGGCTGCCACCCGGCGAGGCCACTGGCTGCGCTGGTCGACCGGCGGCGCCATCGCCGCCAGCGTGGCCGCCGCCGCCCTGATGATCGGCCAGCCGACCGGCGACGCCGAGCGCACGATGGCCGCGACCACCCAGCAGGCCACCAGCACCGTTGCCGTTGCCGCATCGACGGGCAGGCCCGTGGCGCCGGCCACGGTGCCGCCGTGGCTGAGCGGCAATTCCGCCGGCCTGCTCAGCCAGCAGGCGTCGGCCACCTTCGGTGCGCCGTTCGTGCAGGGCCAGTCGTCGTATGCGCGCCGTCTGTCCGGCTACCCGCCGCTGCGCCGCTACCGCACGCTCGACAACAACGACGGCAGCTACCTGCTGCTGCTCGATCCGGAGCAGCAGGCTGTGCCGGATATCTCGCGCCGGGCTTCCGCCGTCGCGCAATAAAACGGGCCCGCGTGTGATTGCCCGCGGCTCGTCCTCGCTGCTTTCGCCCTCATCGGCCCGTCGCGCGGGTCGGTCGGTGGCGCGTGTCCGGACCAGGCACGCCGCAGCCCGAGCCATCGATTCACTTGAAGCCTGTCGGCCGAAATCAACCAAGGAGGAGACATGAACCATTCCATCTTGCGCATCCTGGCGTGCTGCGCGCTGCTAGGCATCGCCGGCGTCGATACCGTGCAGGCGCAGGCGCCGGCAGCGAGTCTGCCGGATTTCACCGGGATCGTGCAGAAGAACGCACCGGCCGTGGTGCACGTGGAGGCCCGCTACAACGGCGAGCGGCAGGTCGGCAGCCGGGGCGTGGGGCAGGCGATGCCCGGCCAGGGCATGCCGGACGATCCGCAGGCCGAGATCCTGCGGCGTTTCTTCGGCATGCCGATGATGCCGTCGCCGCAGGACCAGAAGCGCACCTCGCTGGGCTCGGGCTTCATCATCTCCGGCGACGGCTACATCCTCACCAACAACCATGTGGTCGACCATGCCGACAAGGTGACCGTGCGCCTGCAGGACCGGCGCACGCTGACCGCCCGGGTGGTCGGCACCGACCCGACCTACGACATCGCCCTGCTCAAGGTCGATGCCGGCGGCAGCCTGCCGGTGGTGAGCCTCGGTGATTCGCGCAGCCTGAAGCCTGGCCAGTGGGTGCTGGCGATCGGCTCGCCGTTCGGTTTCGACTACACCGTGACCCAGGGCATCGTCAGCGCGGTGGGCCGCAACCTGGGCCAGCGCGACCAGCCGTACACCTCGTTCATCCAGACCGACGTGCCGATCAACCGCGGCAACTCCGGCGGCCCGCTGTTCGACCTGCAGGGCCGGGTGGTCGGCATCAATTCGCAGATCTATTCCAACACCGGCACCTATTCCGGCGTGGCGTTCTCGATCCCGATCGACGTGGCGATGAACGCGGTGCAGCAGATCAAGAGCAAGGGCTACGTCTCGCGCGGCATGCTCGGGGTGATGGTCCAGCCGGTCGACGACGACATGGTCAAGGCATTCGGCCTGGACAACGGCGTAGGCGCTGCGGTGGTCGATGTCACGGCGGACAGCGGCGCCGCCAAGGCCGGCCTCCAGCCCGGCGACATCATCCTGGCCTACGACGGACGAACCTTGCAGCAGGCCTCGGACCTGCCGCCGCTGGTGGGCATGACCAAGCCGGGAACCAGGGTGCCGGTGGAGATCCTGCGCAATGGCAAGCGGCAGACGCTCGAGGTCACCATCGGCGAGGCTGCGCGCGACCGGGATGCGGTGGGCGGCCGGGGTGCCGCGCCGTCCCCGGGCAGCAGCGGTTCGGCCGCGCTGGGCCTTGCCGTGGAGCCGATCGACAGCGATACCCGCAAGCAGCTGGGGCTGAAACCCGGGCAGGGCGTGGTGGTCAGCGACATCACCGGATCGGTGGCGGCGCAGGCCGGCCTGCGCGCCGGCGACGTGATCACCATGGTCAACCAGCAGAAGGTCGGCAGCGTGGCCGAGTTCCAGGCCGCCACGAAGGACGTGAAGGCCGGCAGCACGGTGCTGTTGCTGGTGCGCCGCGGCGACCAGAGCAGCTTCATCGGCCTGACGGTACCGGACGGCAAGTAGGCAGCAGGCAGGCTGCCGCGCCCGTGCGGCCCGGCCTTGGCGCGGCCGTCCCCGTGAGCGGGAGACGGCCGCGCCGCGCGATCCGGTGGCGGCGACGGGTTCCATGCGATAATGCCGGGTTAGCGTCGCGCCATCGCGACGCGCCGTCACGCGTGGTGCGTGCCGGCGAGACCCAAGCCCGACAGGCCGCCTGCGCTCCATGGAATTGATCCGCAACTTCTCCATCATCGCCCACATCGACCACGGCAAGTCGACGCTGGCCGATCGCATCATCCAGCTTTGCGGCGGCCTGGCCGACCGCGAGATGGAGGCGCAGGTGCTGGACAACAATCCGATCGAGCGCGAGCGCGGCATCACCATCAAGGCGCAGTCGGTGTCGCTGCCGTACAAGGCGCGCGACGGCAAGACCTACCAGCTCAACTTCATCGACACCCCGGGCCACGTGGACTTCTCCTACGAGGTCAGCCGCTCGCTGGCCGCCTGCGAGGGTGCGCTGCTGGTGGTAGACGCCGCCCAGGGCGTCGAGGCGCAGTCCGTCGCCAACTGCTACACCGCGGTGGAGATGGGCCTGGAAGTGGTGCCGGTGCTGAACAAGATCGACCTGCCCACCGCCGACATCGAGAAGGTGAAGGTGGAGATCGAGGCGGTGATCGGCATCGACGCCACCGACGCGGTGGCGATCAGCGCCAAGACCGGCCTCAACGTGGTCGAGGTGCTGGAGGCGATCGTGGCGCGCATCCCGCCGCCCAAGCCGCGTGACACCGACCGGCTGCAGGCGCTGATCATCGACTCCTGGTTCGACAACTACCTCGGCGTGGTGTCGCTGGTGCGCATCATGCAGGGCGAGATCAAACCCGGCGACAAGCTGCTGGTGATGTCCACCGGCCGCGTGCACGAGGTGGACGACGTGGGCGTGTTCACGCCCAAGCGCAAGAAGCTGGACAAGCTCGGCGCCGGCGAGGTGGGCTGGATCAATGCCTCGATCAAGGACGTGCACGGCGCACCGGTGGGCGACACGCTGACGCTGGCCGCGAAACCCGCGGAAAAGCCGCTGCCCGGGTTCCAGACCATGCAGCCGCGCGTGTTCGCCGGCCTGTTCCCGGTCGCCGCCGACGACTACCCCGCGATGCGCGAGGCGCTGGACAAGCTGCGCCTGAACGACGCCGCGCTGTTCTTCGAGCCGGAATCCTCCGAGGCGATGGGCTTCGGCTTCCGCTGCGGCTTCCTCGGCATGCTGCACATGGAGATCGTGCAGGAGCGGCTGGAGCGCGAGTACGACCTCAACCTGATCACCACCGCGCCGACCGTGGTCTACGAGGTGCTCAAGACCGACGGCAGCACGCTGCCGCTGGACAACCCGGCCAAGCTGCCGCCGTCGCCGCAGATCGAGGAGATCCGTGAGCCGATCATCGTCGCCAACATCCTCACCCCGCCGGACTACATCGGCAACATCATCACCCTGTGCGAGGAGAAGCGCGGCGTGCAGCGCTCGATCCAGTACCTGGCCACCCAGGTGCAGATCAGCTACGAGATGCCGCTGGCCGAGGTGGTGCTGGATTTCTTCGACCGTCTGAAGTCCGTTTCGCGCGGCTACGCCTCGATGGATTACCACTTCGACCGTTTTGAGGCCGGCCCGTTCGTGCGCGTGGACGTGCTGATCAACGGCGACCGCGTGGATGCGCTCTCGCTGATCGTGCACCGCAGCCATGCCGACCGGCGCGGCCGCGACCTGGTCGAGCGGATGAAGGACCTGATCCCGCGCCAGCAGTTCGACGTGGCTATCCAGGCCGCGATCGGCGCCCAGGTCATCGCGCGCTCCACGGTGAAAGCCTTGCGCAAGAATGTTCTGGCCAAGTGCTACG
The DNA here is from genome assembly GCF_001617365.1 of Rhodanobacter sp. FW104-R8. GTDB lineage: Bacteria > Pseudomonadota > Gammaproteobacteria > Xanthomonadales > Rhodanobacteraceae > Rhodanobacter. The sequence continues at coordinate 20,417 of NZ_LVJR01000021.1, read as the reverse complement.
GCGGCGACGTCAGCCGCAAGAAGAAGCTTCTGGAAAAGCAGAAGGAAGGCAAGAAGCGCATGAAGCAGGTCGGCCGCGTGGAAATCCCCCAGGAAGCCTTCCTGGCCGTATTGAAAGTGGACAAATAGGCCGGGATTCGGGATTCGGGATTCGGGATTCGACAGAGCATGTCTGCGCTCCGAATCCCCCATCCCGAATCCCCATTCCCGGCTCCAACGGAGCCCCCCATGGAATTCGATTTCTCCGCCATCCTGCTTGCCCTCACCGTGCTGTTCGGCGTGGTGTGGGGACTGGATCGGCTGTTTCTGTACAAGCGGCGCAAGGCACGCCTGGACGCCGCCGGCGAGGAGTATCGCGACCCGGCCCCGGTGGACTGGTCGCGCTCACTGTTTCCGGTGGTGCTGGTGGTACTGCTGCTGCGCTCGTTCGTGGCCGAGCCGTTCCGCATCCCGTCCGGCTCGATGATGCCGACGCTGGACGTGGGCGACTTCATCCTGGTGAACAAGTTCGCCTACGGCCTGCGCGTGCCGGCGTTCAACAACAAGTTCGTCGACCTCGGCGAGCCGAAGCGCGGCGACGTGGTGGTGTTCCGCTTTCCCGGCTACCTGTGCCAGGACGGCGGCAGGCTGGTGCGCAGCGGCGACATGAGCTGCAGCGACCCGCAGGCGCCGGTGCCGGCGCAGAACTGGATCAAGCGGGTGATCGGCCTGCCGGGCGACAGCATCGAGGTGCATGGCGCCGACCTGCTGGTCAACGGCCAGCGCGTGAACGCCGAGGAGATCGGCCCGTACGTGGGCAATCCGCAGCGCAGCGTCGACCAGATCATGCTGAACATGGGCGCCACGGTGTGGACCGAGCACCTGGGCAAAGTCAGCCACATGGTCGCGCGGATGCCGGCCTATACCACGCCGAATTCGATCCCGAACGACCGGGTGCCCGCGAAGGTGCCGCCGGGTTGCTACCTGGTGATGGGCGACAACCGCAACGACAGCCTCGACAGCCGCTGGTGGGGCTGCCTGCCGGAACGGAACCTGGCCGGCAAGGCGTTCCTGATCTGGATGAGCTGGAAGGGATGGGGCACCGGCGGCGTGGATTTCTCGCGGATCGGCACGGTGATCCACTGAGGCGGATGCGGCGCGGGGTGTTTGCCAAAGCGTGACGGGGTCGCACTGTCGCGCGCGCGGCAGCCGACAGTGCGAGAATCCGCAGGCATAATCGGCACGCCGGCGGGGCCAGTCCCCGCCGCATCGGGACCAATCACAGACAGGTACGCCGCGCGGGCGGCATTAGCGAGGGGACTATGAAATCGAAGCAGTCGGGCGTCACCCTGATCGGGTTCCTGATCGTCATGGCCTTCGTGGCCTTCCTGGCCTACATGGCGATGAAGCTGGCACCGTCGTATTCGGAATACATGGGCGTGGCGAAGGCGATGAACCAGGTCGCCACCGAAGGCACCAATGGCAAGTCGCTGGATGAGATCCGCCGGAGCCTGATGTTCAAGATGGGCTTCCAGTACGTCGACGACGCCACCATCCAGCCGAAGGACATCACCATCGTGCGCAACAGCGGCGGCGCCAGCCAGCTGCGCGTGGCCTACGACAAGCAGATCCCGTTCATGTACAACATCGACTTCCTGCTGCACTTCGACAAGAGCGTGCCGCTGCAGGGCAACGTGGGCGAGTGATTTGTCGGAACTGAACTACCGCTTCCGCGATCCGGCACTGGCGCAGCTGGCGCTGACCCACCGCAGCGTCGGCAAGCCGAACAACGAGCGGCTGGAGTTTCTCGGCGACGCACTGCTCGGCGCGGTCGTCGCCGAGATGCTGTACGAGGCGCACCCCAAGGCCAGCGAGGGCGAGCTGTCGCGGTTGCGAGCGCAACTGGTCAACGGCCAGGCGCTGGCGGTGATGGCGCGCGAACTGGCGCTGGGCGACGGGCTGAAGCTCGGCCCCGGCGAGCTGAAAAGCGGCGGCTTCCGGCGCGACTCGATCCTCGCCGACGCGTTCGAGGCGACGGTGGCGGCGGTGTACCTGGATGGCGGCTTCGATGCCTGCCGCGAGACCGTGCGGGGGCTGTTCGTCGGGCGCATCGCAGCCCTGCGCCGCTCCTCCAAGGACGCCAAGACGCGGCTGCAGGAATGGCTGCAGGCGAAGGGTCTGCCGTTGCCGCAATACGAGCTGATCGCCAGCCACGGCGAAGACCACGCCAAGACCTTCGACGTCAGCTGCACGGTCGCCGAGCCGCTGGCGTTCACCGCCGAGGCCCGCGGCGGCAACCGCCGCGCCGCCGAGCAGGACGCGGCCGAGACCGTGCTCAACCGGCTGCTGGAACAGCAGCGCGACGCCTGACCCCGCCGCCTCGCCGCCCGCGTGCCGCTCCCGGTGAAGCACTACACTTGTCACCCGACCCGCCGAGCAACCCGTGTCATGAACCAAGAACTGGACTCCGCCGCCGGCAGCCTGCCGCACGAGAACTTCCGCTGCGGCACGGTCGCGCTGGCCGGGCGTCCCAACGTGGGCAAGTCGACCCTGCTCAATGCGCTGATCGGCTTTCGCCTGTCGATCACCAGCCCGCGGCCGCAGACCACCCGCCACCGCATCCTCGGCATCAACACCAGCGAGGCCGGGCAGATCATGTACGTCGACACGCCGGGCCTGCATCGCGGCGCCAAGCGGGCGATGAACCGCAGCCTCAACCGCGCCGCGCGCTCGGCGATCAGCGACGTCGACCTGGTGGTGCAGGTGATCGAGGCCGGCCGCTGGACCGACGAGGACGAGGCGCTCTACGCCGCCCTGGTCGAGCAGTCGACGCCGCGCGTGCTGGTGATCAACAAGGTCGACCTCAGTAAGGACAAGTCGGCGATGCTGCCGTTCGTGGCCGAGCTGGCGGCGAAACACGGCTACGACGAGATCCACTACGTCAGCGCGCTCAAGAAGCAGGGCCTGAAGGAGCTGGAGCAGGCGATCCTCAAGCGCCTGCCGGTGCAGCCGCCGGTGTTCGGCGAGGACGAGGTGACTGACCGCAGCGAGCGCTTCCTCGCCGCCGAGATGGTGCGCGAGCAGCTGATGCTGCGGCTCGACCAGGAACTGCCGTACGCAACCACGGTGGAGATCGAGCAGTTCAGCGACCGCCCCGACGGCATCGCCGAGATCCACGCGGTGATCTGGGTCGAACGCGACGGCCAGAAGGCGATCGTGATCGGCAACGGCGGCGCCCAGCTCAAGGCGATCGGCATGAACGCGCGGCGCCACATGGAGCGCATGTTCGAGCGCAAGGTGTTCCTGAAGCTGTGGGTGAAGGTGCGCGAAGGCTGGGTCGACGACGAGAACATGCTGAAGAAGTTCGGCTATACCGATTAGGAGTGAGTGAAGAGGAGTGGGGAGTGAGTGAAAAGCGAAGAGCGGCAGATCTGCTTTCTCTCGTTACTCACTTCTCATCATTCACTCTTGGCTTTTCATGCGCATCGAACAGCAACCCGCCTACGTCCTGCACGCACGCGCCTACCGCGAGACGTCGCTGCTGCTGGAATGCCTGACCCGCGAGCATGGCCGGTTGGGTGTGGTGGCGCGCGGCGTGCGCGGCGAGCGCTCGCGGCTGCGGCGGGCCCAGCTGGAGCCGTTCCAGCCGCTGGTGCTGGATCTGCTGCTGCGTGGCGAGCTGGCCACGCTGACCGCGGTCGAGGTGGTGGACACGCCGGCACGCTTGTCGGGCGACGCCGGGCTGGCCGGGTTGTACCTCAACGAATTGGTGGTGCGCCTGACCGGGCGGCAGGATCCGCACCCGCTGCTGTTCGATGCCTACGCGCGGACGCTGGCGCGGCTGGCTGCCGGCGAATCGCTGGCGTGGAGCCTGCGCCGTTTCGAGCGCGACCTGCTCGAGGCGATCGGCTACGGCCTGCAGCTGCAGCACGACGCCGACACCGGCGAGGCGATCGAGCCGGCGGCGTGCTACCGCTATGTGGCGGAGCAGGGCGCCATGCGCTGTGCCGCCGGCAGTCCGCGCGCATTGCGCGGCAGCGACCTGCTGGCACTGGAGCAGGACGAGATGCCCGACAGCGTCGGCCTGAAGGAGCTGCGCGACATGATGCGCGAGGTCATCCGCTTCCACCTCGGCGGCGGCGAACTGCGTGCCTGGCGGGTACTGGCGATGGCCGTGTCGCGGCGGCCCTAGTCGTCCAGCGCCTGCAGCGTCGCCTGCAGCACGGTGCGGAAGCGGGCCAGGGCGGCCGGTGTGGCGCCGCGTCGCGAAACCTGCTGCTGCAGCAGCACGGTCTGCCGCGACAACGCGGCCGCGCCGCAGAACCCGCAGGACGAGCGCAGCCGATGCAGGCGCTCGCTGAAGCCGTCGCGGTCGCGGCTCAGCGTATCCAGTTCCTGCTGGAGCAGGGCCAGTTCTTCGCGCAGCAGCAGGCGCAGTGCGCGCATGGTGGTGGCATCGCCGGTGGTGTCCAGCGCGGTGCGGTCGTCCAGCACGCAAGCGCCGTCGCGCTCCGGCTGCACCAGGGCCAGCACGCGCTGCAGGTCCGCCAGCCCGCAAGGCTTGACCAGGACCTCGCTGAAACCGGCGTCGAGCAGGGGCTGGCGGCCCTCGGGCGCCAGCTCGGCGGTGGTGGCGACGGCGAGGCTTTCCGCCGAAGGCGCCTGCGGGTCTTCGCGCAACGCGGCGAGGATCTGCCGCGCACCGGCGCCCGGCATGCGGCAGTCGAGCAGCAGCAGGTCGAAGGCCTCCGTACGGGCGAGCTGCAGGGCCACCAGGCCGTTCATGCAGGCCTGCGCGCGGGCACCCAACGAGTCCAGCCCGTCGCACAGGAAACGGCAGCTGCCGGGGTCGTCGTCGGCCACCAGCACGCGTGGACGGGCGAGGTCGATCGGGTCCGGATCGGGGCCGGCAAGGTGGCTGGTCATGACGAAATCCGTGTCGTTCAGCTTGATTTGGCAGAATGGCGCTACATGCGCCCAAACTCAAGCCACCTGTTGCTGCTTTGCTGCCTGCTGCTGGGCCTCGGCTGGGCGCTGCCTGCGCGGGCGGACGTGGTGCTGACCGCGAAGTCGGTCAGCGTACCCGGCCTGCGCCTGCAGGGGGTGAGCGTCCGGCTTGGCGAGGATGCGGCCGGCGGCCTGCGCCTGCAGTTGAGCGCGGAGCAGGCGGACGTGCCGGCGATGGGCTGGCGGCGGCTTGCCCTGAACCTCGATGGCAACCTGCAGCGGGATGCCCGGCTGCGCTGGATCATGGACGGCAACGTGCGCCTGGCCGGGGCCCCCGGCGGCGCGCTCGCCGACGCCCACGTGAACGTGCTGCTCAGCGAAGCGGCCAACACGCTGCAGGTCGACATCCGGCAGGGCAAGACGCATGTCCGCAGCGCGCTGCCGCTGGACCAGCCGACCCACGCGCAGATCAACCTCTACAACCTTCCCGCCGGATGGCTGCAGGGCCTGCTCGGCACGGTGTGGTCGGGCCGCCCCACCGGCGGACGGCTGGATGCCGAGCTGGCGCTGGACCTGCGCAATCCCGGCCTGCAATCGTCCGGCCAGTTCACCCTGCGCGGCGTTGGTTTCGACACGCCGAGCGGCACCATGGCCGGGCAGGGACTGGGCGGCACCGGGCGCTACAGCCTCGATACCACCGGCGGCCCCGCCCGGGTCGAACTGGACGCCAGCCTGCACGGCGGCGAGCTGCTGCTCGGGCCGCTCTACGCGAAGCTGCCGGATCATCCGGTGCAACTCGCCCTGCACGCCAGCGCGCAGAACGGGGCGATCGAACTGAGCCGGCTGCGGCTGAACGACGCCGACGCACTGCAGCTCGACGGCGCGCTGGCCTTCGACGCCAAGGGTGGCTTGAGGACGCTGCGGCTGGAACGCCTGCACGCCAGTTTTCCCGCCGCCTACCAGCGCTACGGCGAGGCCTGGCTCGGCACGCTGGGCCTGCGCAACATGCGCATCCGCGGCCAGTTGAACGGCAGCCTGGACCTGCGCCCGGATGGTCCGCACAGCTTTGCGTTCAATACCGATGGCCTGGACCTGGCCGATGCGGACGGCCATCTGGCGATCGACGGCCTGCAGGGCGGGCTGGACTGGGTGGCCGACGGCGAGCGCCCGGCCAGCACGCTCGGCTGGCGCCGCCTGCAGTTCTACCGCGTTCCCTTCGGTGCCGCGCAGGCGCAATGGCGCAGCCGCAACGGCACGCTCGGCCTGCTGCAGCCGCTGCAGATGCCGGTGCTGCAGGGCCAGTTGCGGATCGGCGAGCTGGACTGGCGCCCGGCCGCGGCGAAAGGCCAGCGGCTCGCGGCGTCGCTGGCGCTGACCGGGGTGGACATGGGCGCCTTCAGCCAGGCGATGGGCTGGCCGGCGTTCCCCGGCACGCTCGGCGGCGCAGTGCCGTCGCTACGCTGGATCGACGACGGCTTCGAGCTGCAGGGCGGGCTGTCGGCCAACCTGTTCGGCGGCTTCGTCGACATCACCCGGCTCTCGCTGCAGCATCCGTTTGGGGCGAATCCGGTGCTGACCGGCGACATCGTGATGCAGCAGATGGATCTGGCGGCGATCACCAGCGTGTTTGATTTCGGCAGCATCACCGGGCCGCTGGACGGTTCGATCCGGAACCTGCGGCTGGTCAACTGGAGCCCGGTCGCGTTCGAGGCCAGCCTGCGCGCCGGCCAGGGCGGACGGATCAGCCAGCGCGCCGTGAACAACCTCACCGCGGTCGGCGGCGGCGGCATCGCCGCGGGCCTGCAGGGCGCCATGCTGAAACTGTTCAAGACCTTCGGCTACAAGCGCATCGGCCTCGATTGCACGTTGCAGGGCGCGGTATGCCAGATGGGCGGGCTGGACACCACCGATGACGGTTACACTATGGTCGAAGGCAGCGGCTTGCCGCGGCTGCAGGTGATCGGTCACCAGACCAGGGTCGACTGGCCGACCCTGGTGCGGCGCCTGCAGGAAGCCGTGCACGGGGCGGCCCCGGAAGTTCGCTGAGCGCCGCCCTTGATCCTCGTCGTCAAACCGGGAGTAACGTCATGCGCAAGCTCGTCTACGTCGTCCTGACCGCACTGGCCGTGGCGCTGGTCGGCTGCGTCACCATCAACGTGTACTTCCCCGAGGCGGCGGCACAGAAGGCCGCCGACCAGTTCATCGGCAAGGTGCTGGACAATGCGGGGTCCCATCCCGCGCCGGCGCCGAAGCAGTCCAAGCCGGCCGCGCCGGGCGGCCAGCCCTCGGCGATGCTGCTCGATCTGCTGGTGCCGGCCGCGCACGCCGCCGACACGCCGGACATCCGCATCCAGACCAGCGCCACCGAGGCGATCAGCCAGCGCATGCAGGGCCGTTTCCAGGGCGCGCTGGGCGAGCTGCTGGACAGCGGCGCGGTGGGCTTCACCCGCGACGGCATGGTGGCGATGCGCGATGCCGCCAAGGTGCCGCTGAGCCAGCGCGCGCAGGCCAATACCACGGTGGCCGACGAGAACCGCGACCGCGCCGCGCTGTATCGCGAGGTCGCCAATGCCAACAACCATCCGGAATGGGAGGCGCAGATCCGCGCCACGTTCGCCAAGAGCTGGATCGAGAAGGCGCACGCGGGCTGGTACTACCAGGATGCCTCCGGCGCCTGGCAGAAGAAATAAATGCAGGAGCGCACCCTGTGCGCGCTGGCTTTTCGTCACGTCACGAAGAGCCATCGCGCGCAGGGTGCGCTCCTACGGGCGTCGTCCGGGCCGATCTGTGATAATCGAAAGTCGGCCGGTGCGGCCCCATTTGTTTACGCCTCATGTCCCGATCCAACTCAGTTTCCCAAACACCTTTCGAAGCCCACATCACCGACCTCGGCCATGATGGCCGAGGCGTGGCCCGGGTCGACGGCAAGGCGGTGTTCGTCAGCGGCGCCTTGCTGGGCGAGCACGTGCTGGCCCGCCTGCGCAAGCGCCATCGCCATTTCGACGAGGCCGACGTCACCGAAGTCATCACTCCCTCGCCGCACCGGGTAGAGCCGCGCTGCCGGCATTTCGCGCAATGCAGCGGCTGCTCGCTGCAGCACCTGGATGCCGCCGCGCAGATCGAGGCCAAGCAGCGCGTGCTGGCGGAAAATTTCGAGCGCATCGGCAAGGTCACGCCGCAGGCATGGCTGCCGCCGCTCACCGCCGAGCCGTGGGGCTACCGGCGCAAGGGTCGGCTATCGGTGCGCAACGTGGCGAAGAAGGGCCGCGTGCTGGTGGGCTTCCGCGAGGAACAGAACCCGCGCTTCGTCACCGAGATCCAGCAGTGCGAGGTGATGCACCCGGCGCTGGGCCCCAAGGTCGGCCTGCTTGCCGACCTGCTCGGCGGGATGGAGGCGGTCAACGACATCCCGCAGATCGAGTTCGCCGCCGGCGACGACACCATGGCGCTGGTGTTCCGCCACATGCAGCCGCTGGGCGAACGCGACCTGGCCGCGCTGACCGCGTTCGGCCGGCAGCACGGTTTCGCGATCTTCCTGCAGCCGGGCGGCACCAGCAGCGTGCATCCGCTGTGGCCAGAAAATCCGCGGCTGGCCTTCCGCATCGCCAGCGGCGACGCGCGCTTCGCCGACGTCGAGCTGGAGTTCCAGCCGCTGGACTTCGTGCAGGTCAACGCCGGCATGAACCAGCGGATGATGGCGCGTGCGCTGGAACTGCTCGACCCGCAACCGGCCGACCGCGTGCTGGATCTGTTCTGCGGTCTCGGCAACTTCACCCTGCCGATCGCCCGCCGCGTGGCCGAGGTGGTCGGTGTGGAAGGCGAGCATGGCCTGGTCGAACGGGCGGCGCAGAACGCCGCGCGCAACGGCATCGCCAACGCACGCTTCCACGTGGCGAACCTGTTCGAGGACCAGCGTGCCGCCGACTGGGCGCGAGTGCCGTGGGACAAGCTGCTGCTCGACCCGCCGCGCGCCGGCGCGGACAAGCTGCTGGAATACCTGCCGCACAAGCAGACCCGTCGCATTGTCTACGTTTCGTGCCACCCCGCCTCGCTGGCGCGCGACGCCGGCATCCTGGTCGACCGGCATGGCTTCACGCTGGCCTCGGCCGGGGTGATGGACATGTTCCCGCACACTTCGCATGTCGAATCGATCGCGTTGTTCGAGCGCTGAGGAGCGAGGAGAGAGTGAAGAGGAGTGAGAAGTGAGAGAAAGTCAGTGCATGATCCTTCACGCCGTTGCCGTGTCGATTCGGGCGAGGCAGTGCATGCCTGACGCTCTTGTTTTTGCTCTCTCTCACTGCTCACTCCTCTCCGCCCGCTCCTGACTTTTATGGCCATCGAAATCGAACGCAAATTCCTGTTGGCCAACGATGGCTGGCGCGCCGCCGTCGAACGCAGCGAGCCGATCGCGCAGGGCTATCTGGTGGGTGCGCGGGCATTGCGCGAGGGACACGCACACGCCTCGGTGCGCGTGCGCCTCGCCGGCGAGCGCGGGTGGCTCAACATCAAGGCCGCGAGGCTCGGTATCGAGCGGGCCGAGTTCGAGTACCCGATCCTGCTCGACGACGCCAGGATCCTGCTGGCCACGCTGTGCGACGGCGTGCTGGAGAAGACGCGCCATTACGTGCGGGTCGACAGCACGCTGTTCGAGATCGACGAATTCGCCGGCGACAACCGCGGGCTGGTCGTCGCCGAGGTCGAGCTGCCGGCCGTCGACGCGCCGTTCCCGCGGCCGCCGTGGCTGGGCCGCGAGGTGAGCACGCTGGCGCACTACTACAACGTCAACCTGATCGCGCACCCGTACCGGCAATGGTCGCCGGCGGAACACACCGCCGGGGATGCCGCATGCTGATGATCGGCGTGGCCGCGCTGGAACTGGCCGAACGCGAGAAGCGCTGGCTCGCCGCGCCCGGCGTGGCCGGCGTGCTGTTGTTCGCGCGCAACTACGCCTCGCGCGAACAGCTGATCGCGCTATGCGAGGCGATCCGCGAGGCCGGCGGCGAGGAGCTGCTGATCGCGGTGGACCAGGAAGGCGGCCCGGTGCAGCGCTTCCGCGACGGCTTCACCCGGTTGCCGCCCTTGGCGGCGATCGGCGCGGTGCATGACCGCGACCCCGGCGAAGCGGTGCGCCTGGCCGAGGAGCACGCCTGGGTGATGGCCAGCGAGCTGCGCGCCAGCGGCGTCGATTTCAGCTTCGCGCCGGTGGTGGACCTGGCCCGCGGCAACGCGGCGATCGGCCTGCGCGCGTTCCACCCCGATCCGGCGGTGACCGCCGAGCTGGCCCAGGCCTACGTGCGCGGCATGCACCTGGCCGGCATGGCGGCGGTGCTCAAGCATTTCCCGGGGCACGGCTCGGTGGCCGTCGACACGCACAAGGCGGCGGCGATCGACCCGCGCGGCCTGGACGCGATCCGCCGCGACGACCTGCTGCCGTTTGCCGAATGCATCGAGGCGCGGGTGGAGGCGGTGATGATGGCGCACGTCACCTATCCGGCGGTGGACAGCCGGCCGGCCGGCTACTCCAAGGTGTGGATCGGGCAGGTGCTGCGCGGCGAGCTGGGTTTCGCCGGCGCCGTGGTCAGCGACGACATCAGCATGGCCGCCGCCGGCGCCGCCGGCGGCGTGGGCGAACGGGTGCGCGCGCACCTGGACGCCGGCTGCGACCTGGTGCTGGCCTGCTTCCCCGAGGTGGTGGACGAGGCGATCGCCGCACTGCCTGCTGCCGCCGCACCGGTGCCGCCGCGACTGGCCGCCCTGCGCGGCGCCATCGGCGCCAGCTGGGACAGCCTCACCGACAACCCCCAGCGCGACCGCTTCGTCGCGCGCATCACGGCCCTGCACGCCGACCGAGGAACCGCATGACCACTCCCACTCCATTGCTGGCCGACGCGCTGGCGCAGGCCGAACTGCTGTACGAGCGCGGTACCCTGGAAAGCGCGATCGCCGACATCGGCCGGCGCATCGACGCCACGCTGGACGGTGAGCGCGCGGTGTTCCTCACCGTGATGAACGGCGCGCTGATCTTCGCCGGCCAGCTCGCGCTGGCGATCCGCACCGACCTGGAGTTCGACTACGTGCACGCCACCCGCTACCGCGGCGTCACCAGCGGCAGCGAGCTGCACTGGCTGCGCGAGCCGGCGGTGCCGCTGGCCGGCCGCACGGTGCTGCTGGTCGACGACATCCTCGACGAAGGCCACACGCTGAAGGCGGTCCGCGACGACTGCTACCGGCGCGGTGCGAAGCGCGTGCTGATCGCCAGCCTGTGCACCAAGCGGCACGACCGCCTGGTCGAGGGCATCGCCTCCGACTTCAACGGCGTCGAGCTGCCGGACCGCTACGTGTTCGGCTATGGCATGGATTATTACGAACAGGGCCGCAACCTGCCGGCGATCTATGCTTTGAAAGCCGGGGGCGGGGAATAGGGATTCGGGATTCGTCCAGCCGGTCCCGCGCTCTGCATCAGTCGGCGTCCGTAATATCTCCATGGATCACAGCTTCGTAGGGCGGGCAGCGCCCGCCATGCTTTTCGACAACGCGCACGGCCAAGAGCGGCGGGCAGTGCCCGCCCTACGAAGCTAGAGCACCGCGCATGACCGAAGGAAGTCCCTTGTGGACAGGGTGCGCTCCTACGTCTTTGTCCATCATCTGCAGACGGATCACCACGATGCCTCATCCTGACCACGCCCCCATCGACCTCGCCGTCATCGGCGGCAGCGGCCTGTACCAGTTTCCGGGCCTGGAGAATGCCGCGCGGCATGCAGTGGATACGCCTTACGGCGCGGCGTCCGGCGACGTGGTGCTCGGCGATTTCGCCGGCCGGCGCGTGGCCTTCCTGGCCCGCCACGGCGAGAGCCACACGCTGCCGCCGCACCGGGTCAACTACCGCGCCAACCTGTGGGCGCTGCACAGCCTGGGCGCGCGCCGGGTGGTGGGAGTCAACGCCGTGGGCGGCATCCGCGGCGACATGGGGCCGCGGGTGATCGTGGTGCCCGACCAGCTGATCGACTACACCCACGGCCGCACCACCAGCTATTGCGACGTGGAGGGCGCCGAGGTGAAGCACATCGACTTCAGCGAGCCGTATACCGAGGCGCTGCGCCTGCAACTGCTGGCGGCGGCGCGCGCGGCGAACGTCGAGGTGGTCGGCGGCGGCTGCTACGGCGCCACCCAGGGGCCGCGGCTGGAAACCCGCGCCGAGATCGCCCGGCTGAAGCGCGACGGCTGCGACCTGGTCGGCATGACCGGCATGCCCGAGGCGGCGCTGGCGCGCGAGCTGGGGCTGGAATACGCCTGCCTGGCGCTGGTCGCCAATTTCGCCGCCGGCTGCGGCGACGAAGCGGAGATCAGCATCGAGGAGATCTTCGCCCACCTGGCGGCGGCCACCGCCGAGGTGCCGCGCATCCTCGCCGCGATGCTGCAAAGCTGAGCGGCATGGCGAATTCGTGCACTGCCCGGATATTTTCGTATTGCACTCGGCCTTCACATATTGTTACTTTTCTCCGGCCAGGGCGGCGAACCGAGGGGGAGAACAGTGGTTCAGCGCAGATCCTGGCGCACCCATTCCATGGATCCAGAGGTTCACGCAATGCGTTTCGGTACGGTCAAATGGTTCAACGATGCCAAAGGTTTCGGTTTCATCGCGCCTGAGGACGGCGGGGAGGACGTGTTCGTCCATTTTTCGGCGATCAATTCCAAGGGCTTCCGCAGCCTGCAGGAAGGCCAGCGCGTGCAGTTCGAAGTGACCCAGGGCCCCAAGGGCGCCCAGGCATCGGCAGTCGAAGCCGCCTGATCTTCCAGGCCAACGTTGTAAAGCACGAACGAGACCCCGCATCCTGTGCGGGGTTTCTTTATTTCCGGATCAGGAGAATGCTGGTGACCGACCGCAGGCGTTTCCTCAAGGCCTCCCTGCTGGGGGCTTCGGCTTCGATGTTCGCGTGGGGCGACCGGCTGGCCGCATGGCCGGCGGCCCGGCTCCCGAAAACGTCGAACGTGCGGGTCGTCTCGACCTGGGATTTCGGCATCGCCGCCAACCAGGCGGCCTGGGCGATCCTGGGCAAGGGCGGCCACGCGCTGGACGCGGTGGAGTCCGGCGTGCAGGTGCCCGAGTCGGACCTGAAGAACCACAGCGTGGGCAAGGGCGGTTACCCGGACCGCGACGGCCACGTCACCCTCGACGCCAGCATCATGGACGCCGACGGCAACTGCGGAGCGGTGGCCGCCCTGGAATACATCGAGCATCCGATCTCGGTGGCACGGCGCGTGATGGAACGCACGCCGCACGTGCTGCTGGTCGGCGAAGGCGCGCTGCAGTTCGCGCTGGAGCAAGGCTTCAGGAAGCAGAACCTGCTCACGCCCGAGGCCGAGCAGGCCTGGCACGAATGGCTGAAGACGGCGAAGTACCAGCCGTCGATCAACAGCGAGGTGCATGACTACGGCAAGGGCGGTACCACCGGCATGCCCGGCGGCGCCAACAACCACGACACCATCGGGATGCTCGCGCTGGATGCGCACGGAAAGCTGGCCGGCGCCTGCACCACCAGCGGCATGGCGTGGAAAATGCGCGGCCGCGTCGGCGACAGCCCGATCATCGGCGCCGGCCTGTACGTGGATGGCGAGGTCGGCGGCGCCACTTCCACCGGCGTGGGCGAGGAGGTGATCCGCAATGCCGGCAGCTTCCTGGTGGTCGAACTGATGCGCCAGGGCCGCTCGCCGCACGAGGCCTGCAAGGAGGCGGTGATGCGCATCGTCAAGAAGCGCCGCGAAGCCTCCAAGACCTTGCAGGTCGGCTTCCTGGCGATGAACCGCGAGGGCGAGGTTGGCGCCTACGCCATCCAGCACGGCTTCTCCTATGCCGTGTGCGATGCGAAAAAGCAGGACGCCCTGGTCCCGTCGCAAAGCGTCTACACGACGAGCTATTCATGATCCCGCTTGCCCATGATGCTTGAGATCGCCGCCAACTCGGTCGCCTCCGCGCTGGCCGCCCAGGAAGGCGGGGCGGGGCGGGTCGAACTCTGCACCGCGCTGGAACTGGGCGGCCTCACGCCGTCGCATGCGCAGATCGCGCTGGCCCGCGAACGCCTGCGCATTCCGCTGTACGTGCTGATCCGCCCGCGTGCCGGCGACTTCCTCTACAGCGAGCTGGAATGCGAGGCGATGCAGCGGGACATCGAAACCTGCGTGGCGCTGGGCTGCGACGGCGTGGTGTTCGGCGTGCTCGACGCCGATGGCGACGTGGACATGGCGCGTTGCTGCACCCTGGTCGCCGCCGCCGGCAAACTGGGCGTAACCTTCCACCGCGCCTTCGACATGAGCCGCGACCCGGTGCGCGCGCTGGAGGACATCGTCGCGCTGGGCTGTGAGCGCGTGCTGACCTCGGGTGCGCGGGCCAGCGCCGTAGAGGGCGCCGCGCTGATCCGCGAACTGGTGGCGCAGGCCGGCGGGCGCCTGGCGGTGATGCCCGGTGCGGGCGTCACCGCGCAGAACGTCGCGGCCCTGGCCGCCACTACCGGTGCCCGCGAGTTCCATGCGTCCGCCAAGTGCCGGTTGCCATCCGGCATGCGGCGCGCGCGGGCCGTGTCGTCGGAGATGGAAGGCGGCGAGCTGCGCAGCGATGTCGCACGCGTCCGCGCGCTAGCGACTGCCTTGCACGCGATGTAGGAGCCCGCTGGCGGGCGATGCTCTTGTCTTTGGCATCCGGGGAAGGCATCGCCCGCCAGCGGGCTCCTACGGGGAAGTCTCGGGCGTCGTTCCCTACGGCAGCGCATGGCCGCCCCGCTTGGTTAATATGGCGGAATGCCTGATACCGGCAGCCGAATACCAGCAGGAGCCACCCGAGTGATCATCAAGCCCAAAGTCCGCGGATTCATCTGCATCACCGCCCACCCGGTCGGTTGCGAGCACAACGTGATCGACCAGATCAAGGTCACCCAGGCCGCGGGCCATGCGGCAGGCAAAGGCCCGAAGCGCGTGCTGGTGATCGGCGCCTCCACCGGCTACGGCCTGGCCTCGCGCATCACCGCCGCGTTCGGCTACGGCGCCGCCACGCTCGGCGTGTTCTTCGAGAAGCCCAGCAGCGCGGAGAAAACCGGCACCGCCGGCTGGTACAACTCCGCCGCGTTCGACAAGGCCGCCAAGCAGGCCGGCCTGTACAGCAAGTCGATCAACGGCGACGCGTTCGCCAACGAAACGCGCGCGCGCGCGATCGAGATCATCAAGAACGAAATGGGCGGCCCGATCGACCTGGTGGTCTATTCGCTCGCCTCGCCCGTGCGCAAGCTGCCGGACACCGGCGAAGTGGTGCGCTCGGCGCTCAAGACCATCGGCCAGCCGTTCACCAACACCTCGGTCGACACCAACAAGGACACCGTGATCGAGGCCACCGTCGAGCCGGCCACCGAGCAGGAAATCAAGGACACCGTCACCGTGATGGGCGGCGAGGACTGGGCGCTGTGGATCGACGCGCTGAGCAAGGCCGGCGTGCTGGCCGAGCACGCCAAGACCGTCGCCTACAGCTACATCGGCACCGAGATCACCTGGCCGATGTACTGGCACGGCACCCTGGGTCAGGCCAAGCAGCACCTGGACAACACCGCCAAGCAACTGCGCAGCCGCCACCCCGGCCTCGACGCCTACGTCGGCGTGATGAAGTCCGTGGTCACCCAGGCCAGCGCCGCCATCCCGGTGATCCCACTGTACGTGTCCATCGCCTTCAAGATCATGAAGGAGAAAGGCATCCACGAAGGCCCGATCGAACAGGCCAACCGCCTGTTCCACGACCGCCTCTACCGCGCCGACGGCGCCCCCGCACCCACCGACGACGAAGGCCGCTTGCGCCTGGACGACTGGGAACTGCGCGACGACGTGCAGATCCCCTGCAAAACCCTCTGGCCCACCGTCACCACCGAAAACCTCAAGCAGATCACCGACTACGTCGGCTACAAGCACGAGTTCTTGCAGCTGTTCGGGTTTGATCGGGCGGATGTGGACTATGACGCCGAGGTGGAGGCGGATCGGCGGTTTGATTGTTTGGAAATTTGAGAGCCGCTAATAGCAATACGGTGCTTTTCATCTCAGGGGAGAGACAGCAATGGAACAGGCCATAGCAGCGGTAACCAATCTGCGTGATCAGTGGTCGGGACTAGTTGAAGCGCGGCCAAACGAACTTGACTTGAGCACGATCGGTCTCAACGCTTCAGCCGAATCGCTGAAAACTCTATTCCAAGGATGGCTAGATACACTCCGCTTTCGACGGTGGACATCACCGAAAAGCCCGATGCGTTGCGCACCGGGCTTCTGTGACCATCGCAAGCGCAACGCGTCAATCGCGTGACTTGGCTACCACGCTGCCATCGTCCGGATCGACCAGCAGGTCGACGTCACTGCCGCTCTTGGTCCTGGCGTCAGCGCTCCACAGGCCGTGCTTGTACTCCACGTCATGGACGTTCTCGTAGCCGGCCGCAGTCAGTTTGGCCGTGACCTCGTCCTTGTTGAGTTTGGACGGTGCGTCGTTGACGTAAACCTTGCCGTTCACCGGTCCCACGGCGAGCTCGACCCATTGCTTGTTGCCGCCGCGGGCCTTGCTGCGCCATACGCCGTCCTTGAACTTCAAGCCCTTGACCTCTTTGTAGCCGGCGTTGGCGATCGCGGTTTTGATGGCATCCTCGCTCAACGCGCCGGTTGGCGGTTGCGTGGTCCAGGTGGAAGCCGTGGTGGTGGTCCGGGTGGTCGTTGTCGCCGACTGAGTGGTGGCAGTTGGATCCTGCGCGAGGGCGACACTGCAAACCGACAGTCCGATCAGTAGGGGAAGCATGCGCTTGATCATCGAGAGCTCCTTTGGAGTTGTACAACATGGCGTCGCCGGCTTGCGCGGGCGCCGCTCGAACCAGTGAACCAACGAGCTGATACTCAGCGCCGGCTCATGGATCACTAATGGGACCACCGTGTCCGGAACGAGGGCGTGAAGGCGGGGCCAGAGTCGGAAAGCACTTGGTGAGCCGGATTTTAGCCGGGTACGAATCGTGCCCTTTCCGACAACGACCGGCCTTCATTCCGACAATGATCGGTAAAATGATGGCTCCGCAACCACGTCCGGCACGCTTCGCCATGTATTCAGCCATCTGCCTCCGCCTGCTCGCCGCCGCACTCTGCCTGACCATCTCGCTGCCGTTGGCAGCCAGCGAGCAGCGCGCCCCGACCATCGGCGAGCAACGCGAGGTGGTGCTGTTCTGGCCGCAGGCGCAGCGCGAGGCGCAGTTCCGGCGGATGGGCAAGTTGTTTCCCAGTGACCGTGCGGCGCACGGCACGCATGTCCACGAGTTGCCGCAGGGCCAGACGCTGGCGTTGGGCGGGCAGGGTGGGTCGGCGTGGTTGACCAGTTACATGGACGAGCACCACATCGCCGGGGTGATGGTGTTGCAGCGTGGTCGCATCCGTTTGCAGCGTTATGCGTTGGGCTTCGGGCCGGAGCAGCGCTGGGAGTCGTTTTCGGTGGCCAAGTCGGTCACCTCCACCTTGCTCGGGATCGCGCTGCAGCGGGGCGACATCCGCAGCCTTGACGACACGCTGGGCACGTACATCCCGGAACTGCGCGACAGCGCTTACGCCGATGTCACGGTGCAGCAGTTGCTGACGATGACCTCCGGCGTGCACTGGAACGAGGACTACGCCGATGCCAAGTCGGATGTGGCGCAGATGTATCTCGGCGCCTGTGTCGACGGCCAGGCGCATGTGCTGTCGTACCTGAAGAAACAGCCGCGGCAATGGCCCGCCGGCACGCACTGGAACTACAACACCGCGGAAACCGACCTGCTCGGCATCCTGGTGCAGCGTGCCACGCGCCGTTCGCTGGCTGCCTACCTGTCGCAGACTATCTGGCAGCCGTACGGTATGGCCGCCGATGCGTACTGGATCAAGGACGAATGCGATGGCAGCGACACCGGCGGCAGCGGCCTGTCGGCCACACTGGGCGACTACGCGCGCATCGGGCAGTTCATGCTTGACGGTGGCCGCATCGACGGCAAGCCGGTGATTGCTGCAGCCTGGTTGCAAGGCGCGGTGCGCAGTCAGGCCAGCGTCGATGCGCCCGACCGCGGCTACGGCTATCTGTGGTGGACGGATATCGACGGCAGCTATGCGGCGATCGGTATCTTTGGTCAGATGGTCTACGTCGATCCCGCGCGCCAGCTGGTGATTGCCCAGGTGGGTGCCTGGCCGCATGCCACGTCCAAGGCGCTGGTCGCCGCGCGGCGCGAGTTTGTGGCAGCCATCAAGCGTGCGGTGGATGCGGAACGGCAGCCGGCGACGCACTGAATCGGGAAGGCGCCGAAACCATTCGCGGCGTGCCGGGCAGGTATCAGCCCCGCTTCCGCAACGCGTCCACCAACAGCGAAAACGCCGGCGAAGGTTGCCGCCGGCTCGGGTAGTAGAGGTGGTAGCCGGGGAAGGGCGGGCACCAGTCGGCGAGCAGGCGCTGCAGGCTGCCGTCCGCGATGTCGGTCCGCACCATGTCCTCGGGCACGCAGGCCAGGCCGAAGCCGTCGCGTGCCGCGGTAATGATGTGGCGGGTGTTGTTGAAGATCAGCCGGCCTTCCACACGCACGTTCAGGGGGCGGCCTTTCTTCTCGAACTCCCAGGCGTACAGGCCACCGTGGGTGAGGAAGCGGAGGTTGATGCAGTCGTGGCCGGTGAGGTCGCGCGGTGTCTTGACCTTGGGGCGCGAGGCCAGGTAGTCCGGCGAGCCGACCACGGCCATGCGCATCGGCGGGCCGATGGGTACGGCGATCATGTCCCGGGCTACCTGTTCGCCGAGGCGGATGCCGGCGTCGAAGCGCTCGGCCACGATGTCGGTGAGGCTGGAATCGCTGATCACCTCGATGCGGATGTCCGGGTAGTCCGGCAGCAGCTTGCGCAACACCGGCCACAGGATGGTGCTGGCGGCGTGTTCGCCGGTGGTGATGCGGATGGTGCCGCTGGGCTTGTCGCGCAGTTCGCTGAGGCCGGCGAGGGCCGTGTCGATGTCCTCGAAGTTCGGCGTCAGTGCCTTGATCAGCCGCTCGCCCGCTTCGGTGGGGGCGACGTTGCGCGTGGTGCGGGTGAGCAGGCGCAGGCCGAGCCGCGCTTCCAGGGCGCGGATGGTGTGGCTGAGCGCCGAGGGCGACACGCCGAGCTGCGCGGCGGCACGCGTGAAGCTGCGCTCCCGCGCCACAGCGAGGAAGGCCTGCAGGTCGTTGTAGTTTTCGCGCGCCATGTGCCGACGACCGATTGATGAATGTCGATCATAAGTGCATTCGGATTACGGGGCCTAATCAAGACAAGCCGGCGCGCTCACACTGTCCGCATTCCACTCTCCACCGGAGCTGACCATGCAAACGCGCACCCTCGGCCGCAGCGGCCTCACCGTCTCCGCCCTCGGCTTCGGCTGCATGGGCCTGAACTATGGCTATGGCCCGGGTCCGGGCAAACAGGAGGCGATCACGCTGATCCGCGAGGCCTTCGCCAATGGCGTGACCTTTTTCGATACCGCCGAGGCCTATGGCCCGTTCACCAATGAGGAACTGGTGAGCGAGGCGCTGGCGCCGATCCGTGACCAGGTGGTGATCGCCACCAAGTTCGGCTTCAAGGACGGCAATGTGTCGGCGGGCATGGACAGCCGGCCGGCGCGCATCCGCGAGGTGGCCGAGGCGGCGCTCAAGCGGCTGAAGACCGACCGCATCGACCTGTTCTACCAGCACCGGGTCGATCCGCAGGTGCCGATGGAGGACGTGGCCGGCACGGTCAGGGAGCTGATCGCCGAAGGCAAGGTGAAACACTTCGGCCTCTCCGAAGCCGGCGTGCAGTCGATCCGGCGGGCCCACGCCGTGCAGCCGGTCGCCGCGCTGCAAAGCGAATACTCGCTGTGGTGGCGCGAGCCGGAGCAGGAGGTGCTGCCGACCTGCGCGGAGCTGGGCATCGGCTTCGTGCCGTTCAGCCCGCTCGGCAAGGGCTTCCTCACCGGCAAGATCGACGCGAGCACTTCGTTCGCCAAGGACGACTTCCGCAACATCGTGCCGCGCTTCTCGCCGCAGGCGCGCCAGGCGAACCAGTCGCTGGTCGAGCTGCTTGGCCGCATCGCCGCCGGCAAGCAGGCGACGCCGGCGCAGATCGCGCTGGCATGGCTGCTGGCGCAGCAGCCGTGGATCGTGCCGATCCCGGGCACCACCAAGTTGTCACGCCTCAAGGAGAACATCGGCGCGGCGGACATCGTGCTGGGCGCCGACGAGCTTCGGCAAATCGAAGAGGCGCTGGCGCAGATCCGGGTGCAGGGCGACCGCTACCCGGCACACCTGGCTGCACGCGTGGGCAAGTGAAATCGCGGTTTTTTTTAAGGAGAGCACCCTGTACACAAGGGACTCCCTTCGGTCGTGCGCGATGGCTCTTGCTTCGTAGATACTGTTATCGAGATCAAGCCCCATGAAGGATTGGGTCGAACGGTTTGCCGGACTTGAGGACGCCGAA